>CACLNT010000037.1 GCA_902608385.1 uncultured Pelagibacteraceae bacterium | reverse complement strand
GCTTAACACTATTTATTTTTTCAAGTGTTTCATAGGGAATATTTTCAAATTCAAATGTTATAATATCTACAGAACTTATAAATTGATCTATTGAATTTTGATTATCGTATTTTCCATAAATGAATTCATCACAAAAATTCTGCGCAGGTGCATCTGGATCATCACAAAAAACAACAGTTTTAATATTTATTTTTTTTGCAGCATTGGCAAGCATACTTCCCAATTGACCACCACCAATAATTCCAAGTATCGGTTTAGACATATATTTATTTAGGTTTTTTTTTTACAGATCGACTTTGGTTTTTGCGCCAATTATTTAAGTTTTTTTTTATATTTTTGTTATTTAGAGAAATTATTGAAGCTGCTAATAATGCAGCATTGATTGCACCATCTTTTCCAATTGCAACAGAACCAACTGGTATACCTTTCGGCATTTGAGCAATTGATAAAAGGCTATCTAGACCTTTCAGTTTTTTACTTTCTATAGGTACACCTAAAACTGGCAACGTAGTTAGAGCCGCAACCATACCAGGTAAATGAGCAGAACCACCAGCACCAGCAATAATAACTGAAACATTATTTTTTTCTGCATTTTTTGCAAACTCATACATACGATTTGGAGTTCTGTGAGCCGAAATAAGCTTGGTTTCGAATTTTATTTTTAATATTTTTAGTACTTTTTGACAGTATTGCATTGTCGAATAGTCAGATTGACTACCCATTATAATTGCAACTTTATGATTTTTTTTCTCACTGGACATTTATATCTTTTAATATCAAAAAATTAGTTACTAATATATATCTAATGCTATGAAATATAGAATTGATAATCTTCAATATTGTAATTGGTCCAGAGATATATTTCAAATAAATAGAGAAGCCAATCTTGATGCAGTTCACGTAACTTTGGTTTATCATGAAGATTACGATGAATTTATTCAGAGAACTAAAGAATGGAACAAATTTTTTAATGAAAATTCTGACTTAATTTTTTTAGGCAGATCTTTTAAAGATATAGAAAAGGCAAATTCAGAAAAAAAAACTGCTATTTTTTTTGGCTTTCAAAATTGTTCTCCAATTGAAGATGACATAACTTTAATAGAAAAAGTTTATGAACATGGATGTAGATTCATGCAGCTTACATATAACAATCAATCTTTACTTGCTACAGGTTGTTACGAAAAAAATGATAGTGGTGTTACAAACTTTGGTAGAGAAACTATTAAAGAAATGAATAGAGTAGGTGTAGTGATTGATATGTCTCATTCAGCAGAAAAAAGTACATTTGATGCAATTGAAATAAGTGAAAAACCAATAGCAATTACTCATGCTAATCCATCTTTTTGGTATAACGCAAAAAGAAATAAATCAAATGATTTGTTAAAAGCTCTAGGAAGTAGTGGCGGAATGTTAGGACTATCTTTGTATCCACATCATTTAAAAGATGGATCGAATTGTACTTTAGAAAATTTTTGTGAGATGGCTGCTAAAACTGCTGAAGTTATGGGAGTAAAAAATATTGGTATTGGATCAGACTTATGCATAAATCATCCAGATAGTGTTGTTGAATGGATGAGAAATGGAACATGGAGTAAAAATAAAAATTATGGAGAAGGTTCGAAAAATAAACCAGGATTTCCAAAACAGCCAGATTGGTTTTTAGATGCCAGAGGGTTTAATAACCTAGAAATAGGTTTAAAGAAAATTGGTTTTAGTGAAGATGAGGTAAATGGAATTTTGGGAAATAATTGGTACAACTTCTACAAAGGAACAAATTAGTGGAAGTAAAATTAAGAGATCCAAATGTTATAATGAAACTATCCAGATTGGGATCATTTCATCAATCGAAGTTATCTTTTTTAAGAAGTTTTTTGAAAGAATTTAAGGACTGGGAATACAAAAGAGATTTATTTGAATTAAATGAATTTGGCCATGGAACAGCAGTCTATTCATTTAAAAAAAATAGCAGAGTTTATTCTTTAATTTGTTTTGCAAATGAACTTAAAGAAGATGAAAGATCAGATAGAGTTATTGCAACTAAATGGGACGCAGCATTTACCCTTCACGATGGCATTCCTACAAAACAAGATATAGATAGATTGAGAAATGAAGTTCCAAGACAAGAAGTGGGAAGATTATCATATAAGGAATTAACTTTATCTAGAGCTAATAAATCAGTTAGAGCATTTAATCATGTTGTTGAAAGTTTAAGCCAAGGGAAACAGCCAGATGTCGAACTGTTATCTAAAATTGGTTATTTATATAGAACAACAGCAGTGTATGGTTCAGGTAAATTTGGTTTGGCAGATCGGTTTAGAATTAAACATAGACAAGAAATATATGGACCTTTTAGATTAGAGATGATGCTAGTTTATTTGGTTAGACAATTTACTTTTGACCAAGTTAATCATATAGCAAAACATAAAAGTCCAAGAAAAGCAGTATCTTTAGATCTAAAAATTTGTAGAAATCTTGGAATTGGTAATTCTACTGGATTAGGAATGGCACCATTTATAGTTAATCATCCAACTCTTTTAAATAATTGGATTCTTGC
>CACLNT010000036.1 GCA_902608385.1 uncultured Pelagibacteraceae bacterium | reverse complement strand
CCGCTGATGGTTCTGTATGGGTAACAAATAACTTAAAATATCATAACGCTTTTAATGGTGGTGAAGAAAATAGAGTCCATTTAGTTGCTTGTGTGCTAGATTATAAATTTAATTAATTTAAACTATATTAAACAATAATAAATTGATGTTATAATGGTTAATGCGTTTGAATAAAATTTTTATTTCATCTGATCACGCAGGATTTAATTTAAAAAAAAATATAATTAAGAAATTATCTAAAAAACTAAAAATTATAGATCTTGGACCAAGTTCAACTGAATCGGTTGACTATCCTGATTATGCTTACAAACTATCAAAAAAAGTAGCTTCTAACAGTAGGAATTTTGGTATTCTTATTTGTGGATCTGGAACTGGGATGGCAATATCAGCTAATAAGAATAAAAAAATTAGAGCAGCGTTGTGTTACAGCATAAAAAATACCAAATTATCACGATTGCATAATAACGCAAATATCATTACATTGGGCGCAAGATTGATTAATAAAAATAAAGCAATCAATCTAATTAGAGTTTTTTTAAAAACAAAGTTTGAAGGTGGAAGACATTTAAGAAGAATAAAAAAAATATAATTATGTCTAGTGAAAGTGATTACATAAATGCTCAGCATCAAGGTTTTTTTGAAGATAGCTTGTCTAAAACAGATCCTGAGTTATTTAAATCAATTAAAGAAGAGCTAAATAGACAGCAGGAACATATTGAACTTATAGCTTCAGAAAATATTGTTTCCCAAGCTGTGTTAGAAGCTCAAGGTTCTGTACTAACAAACAAATATGCAGAAGGTTATCCTGGTAAAAGGTATTACAATGGATGTGAACATGTAGATGTTGCAGAAACTCTTGCTATTGAAAGATTAAAAAAACTTTTTGATTGTAAATATGCAAATGCACAACCTCATTCAGGTGCTCAGGCAAATGGAGCTGTATTTTTAGCTTTACTTAAACCTGGTGACACTTTTATGGGAATGAGTTTGAATTCTGGTGGCCACATAACTCATGGATTAAAAATTTCAATGTCAGGTAAATGGTTTAATCCAATAGGTTATGATGTAGATAAAGAGTCAGAGCTTATTGATTATGACAATGTAGAGAAACTTGCGTTAGAACATAAACCTAAACTTATAATTGCTGGTGGAAGCGCATATTCAAGAATAATAGATTTTAAAAAATTTAGGGAAATAGCTGATAAAGTAGATGCATATCTTATGGTTGATATGGCTCATTTTTCAGGTTTAGTAGCTGGAAAAGGGTACCCTAATCCATGCGACTATGCTCATGTAGTAACTTCAACAACACATAAAGTTTTTAGAAGTGCTAGAGGTGGAATTATTTTAACAAATGACGAATTGTTAAATAAAAAAATAAATTCTGCTGTATTTCCAGGATATCAAGGTGGTCCATTAATGCATATTATTGCTGCCAAAGCTGTAGGCTTTCAAGAAGCTTTAAGACCAGAATTTAAAAATTACATAAAATCAGTTATAGCTAATGCAAAAGTCTTATCTGAAACATTAAAAAATAATGGATTTAAAATATACTCTGGTGGCACAGACACACATTTAATGCTTGTTGACTTAAGACCATTCAATGTAAAGGGTAATGCTGCTGCGGAAAGTTTATCTAAAGCTAACATAACTTGTAACAAGAATGGTATTCCTTTTGATGATGAAAGCCCAATGATTACTTCAGGAATAAGACTTGGCTCACAAGCGGCTACAACAAGAGGATTTGGTTTAAAAGAATTTCAAAAAGTTGGTGAATTAATTACTAAAACTGTAAAAGGCCTTTCTTCAAATCCGAGCGACAATTCAAAAGTTGAAAATGAAGTAAGAAAGGAAGTTGTAGAACTTTGCTCTAAATTTCCAATATATAAAAATTTAAGATAAATGATTTGTCCAATTTGTAAAAAAGGAGAAACTTCTGTTGTTGACTCTCGTCCAACCGAAGATGGAACAGCAATAAGAAGAAGAAGATTATGTGTTTGCGGTGAGAGATTTACAACATTTGAAAGAGTTCAGTATAGAGAATTAATGGTTGTTAAAAAAAATGGAAGAAAGTCTGTTTTTGAAAGAGATAAATTGTCTAAATCAATTTATATAGCGCTTAAAAAAAGACCTTTGGATACAGATACAGTGGAAAAATTTATTACAAAAATTACAAGATCACTTGAAGAATTGGGTCAAAATGAAATTTCATCAAATACAATTGGAACTATGGTTATGGAAGGGTTAAAAGAAATAGACCCAGTTGCCTATATAAGATTTGCTTCTGTTTACAGAAATTTCAGAGAAGAAAAAGACTTCATCCAGTTTGTGGACAAGATTGATGTCTTTAAGAAAAAATAAATTTACCAAAGAAGATAAACTTTTTATGAAGTTTGCCTTAAATTTGGCAAGTGACAGATTAGGATTAACTGGAGAAAATCCATCTGTAGGTTGTGTCATAGTTAAAAATAATGAAATTATTTCTACTGGACAAACAGGTTTAAATGGTCGACCTCATGCTGAATATAATGCAATAAAATCTTGTAGAAAAAATCTTAATGGGTCCAAAATGTACATTAGTTTAGAACCCTGCACTCATTATGGAAAAACTCCACCATGTACAAATATAATTATTAATTCAAAAATTAGGGAGGTTATATTTTCAATAGAAGATACTGATATAAGAACTAAATTTAATTCTATTCAAGTTTTAAAAAAAAAAAAAGTTAAAGTTAAATATGGACTTTTAAAAAAAGATGCAAAAAAAATTTATAAATCTTATATATATAATAAAAAAAAAGAATTACCTTTTGTTACAGGAAAGTTAGCAGTTTCTAATAACAATTTCATTAATTCAAAAAAAATTAAAAAAATAACGAATGAATATTCAAATAGTGTTACTCAATTATTACGTTATAGAAATGATTCAATATTAAT
>CACLNT010000035.1 GCA_902608385.1 uncultured Pelagibacteraceae bacterium | reverse complement strand
AGAAGAAGATTTTTTCTTTGGTAATTTAATACACATAAGTAAAATTAAACAAAAAATAAATTTACCAATTTTGTGTAAAGATTTTTTCATTGATCCATTTCAAGTTCATTTAGCAAAAAGTTATGGTGCTGATGCAATTCTAATTATTATTGCTGGAGTAAACGATAAATTGGCAGATCAATTATATGAAGAAGCTCAAAAGTTAAACATGTCAGTAATTGTAGAAGTTCATACTGTAGAAGAAGCAAAAAAAGCTTTAAGATTTAATGAGGCATTGATAGGAATAAACAATCGAAATCTTAAAACACTTAAAACAGAAATAAGCACAACTTATGAGATTAACGATTTTTTAAAAAATCATAATGGGCCATTAATTTCTGAGAGTGGAATTAAAACAAAAGAAGAACTTTTAGACATTAAGAAAAAAACAAACATAAAAACTTTTTTAATTGGTGAATCGCTTTTAAAAAACTTGGATAAAAATTCAATTTTTTCAGTTCTTTAGTTAAATTAAGCCCTATTTTGTTAGCTTTTAATCTATTGTTAAATCAAAAGAACTTTTGTAGAACATATTTGTACGATATTTGTTCTATGTTAACAAAAAAACAAAAAAACCTGCTTTTATTTATCAACAAGAAGTTGAGAGCGTCTGGTGTTTCTCCTTCTTATGAAGAAATGAAGGAGTCCTTAAACCTAAAATCAAAGTCAGGAATTCATAGATTAATTAGTGCTCTAGAAGAAAGAGGTTTTATAAGAAGACTACCTCACAAAGCAAGAGCATTAGAAGTAATTAAATTGCCCGAAACAGCTTCGGCAAATGATATTTATAATAGTTTTTCACCTAGTGTAATTAAGGGTGGTTTAGATCAAGAAAAATCCAATGAAGAAGATTCAGAAATACCAGTTTTAGGTAAAATAGCAGCTGGTACACCTGTAGAAGCAATTCAAAATGAAGTTTCAAGAATACCTTTGCCGGTGAATTTAGAAAAAAATGGTGAATACTTTGGTCTTAAGGTTCAAGGTGATTCAATGGTTGAGGCAGGAATTAGTGAAGGAGATACAGTAATTATCAAAAAAACCGATACTGCAGATAATGGAAAAATTGTTGTAGCGTTAATTGACAATCATGAAGCAATGCTAAAAAGAATTCGAAGAAAAGGCAAAACTATAGCTCTTGAAAGTGCTAATAGAAATTATGAAACTAAAATTTTTGGCCCAGATAGGGTAAAAGTTCAAGGTATTTTAGTATCTTTATATAGAAACTTTTAAAAAAATAGTCTAAACATTTCCAATGTCTAAAGTAGCAACTAGATTTGCTCCATCGCCTACTGGCCCTTTGCATATTGGGGGCGTTAGAACTGCTTTATTTAATTGGCTGTTTTCTAAAAATAATAAAGGCACATTTTATTTAAGAATTGAAGATACGGATAAAGAAAGATCAAAAAAAGAATATCACGATCAAATTATTAAGTCTTTAAATTGGATTGGTATTAAACATGATGGGGATGAATACATTCAATCAAAAAAAATAGACACTCATGTAAAAGTGGCTAATGAATTATTAAAAAGTGGCAATGCTTATAAGTGCTATTGCTCAACTGAAGAAATAGAAGAGCAAAAGAAAAGATCAAAACAAAAAAAAATTCCATAT
Source organism: uncultured Pelagibacteraceae bacterium (assembly GCA_902608385.1). Taxonomy (GTDB): domain Bacteria; phylum Pseudomonadota; class Alphaproteobacteria; order Pelagibacterales; family Pelagibacteraceae; genus Pelagibacter. Next base: position 1,409 of record CACLNT010000035.1, on the reverse strand, counting down.
GTCTATAGTAGAAAATGGAGGGATATGGATGAAGCTGATGCTCCTAAGGATATTAAGCCAGTAATAAGATTTAAAAGTAAAATTGATGGAACTTCTACATTAAAAGATTTAGTTCAAGGTGATGTTGAAATAGAAAACAATACTATCGAAGATTTTGTTATTTTGAGAAATGATGGAACGCCAACTTACAATCTTTCTGCATCTGTAGATGATCATAATATGAATATTACTCATGTTATAAGAGGAGATGATCACAAAATTAATACATTTAAACAAATTCAGATTCATACTGCTTTGAATTGGAAGTTACCATCATATGCACATATCCCTTTAATACATACTATTGATGGAAAAAAATTATCAAAAAGAGATAAAGCTTCAACATTGGATGACTATTCAAATATTGGCATTATGTCTGATGCATTAAGAAATTATCTCTTAAGGCTTGGTTGGTCTTATAAAGATAAAGAAATATTTACATTAGATGAAAGTATTAAACATTTTAATCTTGAGGGAATAGGTAAATCTCCATCTAAACTTGATATGAGCCGAATTTTATCAATGAACGAACATTATATTAAAAGTATTGACGAAAATGAACTTTTTACTCAGTTAACAAAATATTGTGAAAATTATAAACAAAAGATCCCTAGTGAAAAAGAGAATAAAATTAAGTCATCATTGGTATTTCTTAAAAACAAAGCCAAAACTTTAGATGATATATACAATAACTCTAAATATATAATTCAAGATATAGTGAGTTTTAATGAAGAAGATGTGAAATTATTAGATGATAAAGCCAAAAAAATTATATCTGAATTCTCAAATAATATTTCAAAAATAGAAAAAATAAGTAAAGAAACATTAGTACCAATTATTAATGACCTTATTAAATCAAATGAAACTAACTTTAAAGGAGTTGGTCAACCACTAAGAATTGTTTTAACAGGTTCAAAATATGGTCCAGGAATTTATGATATAATAACTTCTCTAGGCAAAGAAGAAGTTCAAAAAAGATTATCGGCCAAGATAGCTTGATAAAACAGAAGAAGCTTCATCTGAAGAAGAACTCTTTGATCTAATTTCATTTAGTGTATTGCTGCAATCATTAATCTGCTTATCTATTAAGCTGGGATTTTTTAAAAAATAAACAACTGATTTATAAATTTCCTTAGAATTACATTCGTTTTGAAGGAGCTCAGGAATAACTTCTTTGTTATTAATTATATTAATTATATTTGCATATTTGATTTTTACTAAAAATTTAACAATCATAAAATTCAAAAAATTCATTTTATAAATAATAATTGAAGGAACTTTTGCGTTACAAATTTCTAATGAAATAGTTCCAGATTTTGAAACTGCAAATACTGAGTTTGATAAAATTTGAAACTTAATATTTTCTTCAG
>CACLNT010000034.1 GCA_902608385.1 uncultured Pelagibacteraceae bacterium | reverse complement strand
TTTTTTTTATGAAATATTTTTTCGATCATGAGAAAATATAATATATTAAAATTTATTTTTAGAAATTAATTTCTTCTGAATAATGATTGTATTATTCTTATAAAATACTTAAAACCTAGATAACAAAATTTTAAAATACTATTAGCTGTCTTGCTCATTCCTTCAATATCTGGCGGATGAACATAGGGTAATTCAATTATTTTGTTACCAGCTTTGTGAGCTTTATAAAGAAATTCTATAAAGAATTCTCCATGACCTGTTGCAATTGGAACCGCTGATAGAAGCACTTTTCTCCTCATAAGGAATATTCCACTAGTATAATCTTTAATCTTATTGGTTAATATCAGTCTACAAAAAAAATTAATAAGTTGACTGGTTAATACTCTTTTTTTACTTCTCTGATCAACTGATCCATCTACATATCTAGATAATATAACTATATCATTTTTTTCTAATTGACTTAACATTTCCGGAAGTCTTTCTGCCAAAGCTCCCATATTAGAATCTAACCATCCTACGACTTCTGATGATGAATTAATTAACCCCAATAAAAAGGCAGAGGCCAAGCCTCTAGATTTTCTTTTAAATACTTTCAGGTTTGGATTATTGATTTTTTTTGCTTCCTCATAAGTTCCATCCGGAGAATCATCATCTACTAATATGATTTCAACATTATTTAAATATTTAAAAATTTTATTTATGGTGTCTTCAATTACTGAAGCTTCATTGTAAGTTGATAGTATAATCGATACTTTTTTATCCATTATATTTTTTTAATTCATGGTCCATCATAATTTTAATTAAATTTTTCAATTTAGTTTTTGTTTTATAATTAAACATTTTTTTTGCTTTTCTAGTATCACCTTTTAAAATATTTGTTTTAGAAGGTCTTAATAATTTTTTATTTATTTTTAAGTATTTTTTGTAATTTAATCCAACATAAGAAAAGCAATTTTTTACAAAATATTCTACAGAATAGACTTCTCCAGTTGCTATAACAAAAAAATCGGGTTTTTTTAGTTGCATAATTTTCCATGCATTCTCAACATAATCTTTTGCATATCCCCAATCAATTTTTGCTTTTATATCACCTAAATATATATTTTTTTTTTTACCATGATAAATCGCACATACATTTTCAACAATTTTTTTAGTGACATAGTCATTGCTTCTTTTGGGAGATTCATGATTATAAAAAATAGCTCCACATAGAAAAAGGTTATAAATTCTAGAATACATTTTGCATGCTTGGTAGGCTGTAGCTTTTGCTAACCCATAAATACTATTAGGATTTATTGTAGTTTCTTCATTTTGTTTTTTTGAATTTGTAATTCCAAATATATTTGAAGATATAGGCTGAAAATATTTGATTTTTTTTTTACTTTTTTTCAAAATTTCCAATATTTCTATAACTGAAAGAGCCGTAGTTCTAAAAGAATAAGTTGGTATTTCGTAACTCCAACCAACATGGTCCTGATCAGCAAAATTATAAATTTCAGAAGGCTGTACTTTATTAATTACATTATTCAAAGATACTGCATCTAGCAAATCTCCTTTATGTAAGAAAAATGACTTATTAAATAATTTAGAATTATTAATTATATGATCTATGTTCTTAGTATTTCCCGTTGCAGATTTTCTAAATAGACCGTGGACTAAATATTTTTTCTTAAGCAAGAAATCAGCTAAATAAGAGCCATCTTGTCCAGTAATCCCTAAAATTAAAACTTTTTTCATTTAACTATTTTTAGTTTTGGATATGGAAGTAAAAATTTTCCACCATTCTTAAGCCAATTTTTTTCTCTAATTAAAAATTCACTTATAAATCCATACGGCATTACAAAAAAATAATCTGGATTTAGTTTTCTAGCTTTTTCTTCAGATATTATTTTTACTCCTGAACCAACTGTATATTTTCCCCATTTCGTTTTGCTTCTTTCTGCTGCATATGGAATTTCTTTATTTGTAAGACCATAACATTGCAAAAGAGTATTACCTTTAGTTGATGCTCCATATATAAATATTTTTTTACCTAACTTAATATTTTTTTTAATAAAATTTATGGTCATTTTTTTATTTTTTTTTACTCTTTTTATAAATTGAATTATATCATTGTAGCTTGCTTGTTCTTTAAATTTTATAGATTTTTTAATATTTTTCTTACAATAAATTCTATATGAACCACCATTAATTTTATTTTCACTCATTTTAAAGATTTTCAATCCATTTTTTTCAAATAAGTATTTAAGTGAATTATATGAATAATATTCTAGATGTTCGTGACAAATATTACCTAAATCATTTGTTTTAAACATAGAATGAGAACACATTAATTGTGCAACAAATATACCATCATCATCTAATGCATCCGCCGCATGTTTAATAAATTTAGAGGGATCTTCTAAATCATAAAACATACCTATTGCAGAAACCACTTTTAATTTTTGATGTTTATTTGGAATTTTTTTTAAATGTTTAGTGTGCCAAAAATCATTAATCACATAATGGCAATTTTTTTTAAGCTCACTTTTTAAATTGTTAGCTGGCTCACATCCAATTGTAATTATTTTATCTTTTTTAAAATATTTTAATAAAGTTCCATCATTAGCTCCTATATCTAAAATAACATCACCAGATTTAATTTTACAATTTTTTTTAATATCTTGGTAAAGTTCTTTTAAGCCATCTCTCATAGTTTTAGTGATACCTGATTTATACCAATAAAACTTTTTATACATTATTTCTTGTGGGGCTGAATGTTCCAGTTGAAGTAGTTGGCACTTTTTACAATAAACAAGATTTAATGGAGCCTTTACACCTTTTTTAATATCTTTCTTATTTACAAAATTACTAACAAATATATTTCCAAAGTTATGTATCTGTTTAAGCTTGGAATTGTGACATAGTCTACATTCTTTAATTTTAAAAGTCCTTGGAATTTTCATAAGAATTTATTATTCATAGTATTAAATCGATTTAAATTAAAATTTACAAATTTATTATCAAATTGATGGTTTTTTATTATATATTTTTTTTTAAAGCCAGTACAATATGCAAATTTATAGCATCTTTAAAAAAAAATTGATAATT
>CACLNT010000033.1 GCA_902608385.1 uncultured Pelagibacteraceae bacterium | reverse complement strand
CATTTCTGGCGATGATATTAAAGAAGGCCTTACATGTGTGTTATCACTTAAAATTCCTGATCCCAAATTTTCTTCTCAAACAAAAGATAAATTAGTTTCATCTGAAGTAAGAATGATAGTTGAAACGGTTGTAAATGAAAAATTATCAATATGGTTTGATCAAAATCCATCTGTTTCAAAAATTATTCTTGCAAAAGTTATCCAGGCAGCATTAGCAAGAGACGTTGCTAGAAAAGCGAGAGAGAATGTAAGAAGAAAAGGAGCTTTAGAATTAACAGGTTTACCTGGAAAATTAGCAGATTGTCAAATTTCAAAACAAGAAGGAACAGAACTTTTTATTGTTGAGGGAGATTCTGCTGGCGGGTCAGCAAAACAAGGCAGAAATAGAGAAAATCAAGCTGTCTTACCTTTAAGAGGTAAAATTTTAAATACTTATGTGGATTCAAACGGATCTAAAAAAAATGGGAAAGAGAATGATTTTAAAGTTAAAGCGTTATCAAAAATGATTTCTTCAAATGAAATAGTAACATTAATTAATGCACTAGGATTAGATCCAAAAGTTGAAGATATAGACTTAAAGGATCTAAGGTATGGAAAAATAATAATAATGACTGATGCTGATGTGGATGGGTCTCACATTAGAGCATTGTTGCTTACTTTTTTTAATAATAAACCTTTTAATAAACTTATAGAAAATGGCCATGTTTATCTTGCCCAGCCACCATTATATAAAATTAATAAAGGATCAAAAAGTATATACATTAAAGATGAAAAAGAACTTGAAGAACATATTTTGAACAATTCAAAAGAATTAAAAAAATTTAAAAAAGGCAGTAAAGATTTTTCAAAATTTTATGATGAAGAAAGATCAAAAATGAGCATACAAAGATTTAAAGGCTTAGGTGAAATGAATCCAGAAGAGTTATGGAGCACAACTTTGAATCCTGAGACAAGAAATTTACTTCAAGTTCAGTACTCCAAAAATGTTAAAAAAGACCAAGATATTATTCATACATTAATGGGTAACGATGTAGCTTTAAGAAAAGATTTTATTGTATCTAATGCAATTAATGTTTCAAATTTAGATATCTAAATAATGAAGTTTCTTGAAACTTCTAAACTATACTCACTTAATAAGTCCACATATCTCAATCTTAGGTGGATTGCTTATATTGGACAAATAAGTGCTATTTTAATAGTACAATTCTTTTTACAATTCAAATTTAATTATTTAGCTTGTGCTTCAGTGATATGTTTAAGTATTTTAACTAACATTTATTTACAATTTAAAGTTAAAGAAAATCAATTAAGCAATTTTACTGCTACCTCATATTTGTCTTATGATATAGGACAATTAGGTTTTTTAATTTTTTTAACTGGAGGCATTACCAATCCATTTATTTTTTTGATAATAATTCCAGCTATATTTTCGGCTCAATATTTAAACGTTTTGAGCTCAATAATATTAAGTACATTTACAAGTATAATTTTAGTTATATTAACTTTTTATTATTACGAATTACCTCACCCTGATGAATTACATTTTCACGCACCAGAATATTATTTATACAGTATCCCATTATCGATATTAATAGGTTTAATTTTTTTAGTATATTTTGGGATTAAATTTGGATCAGAAAGTAGAATTAGAAAAAAAGCTTATGATAAAATGCAAGAAATAATGGCTAAAGAAAATGAACTTCTTTCTTTAGGAGGTCAAGCCGCAGCCGCAGCACATTCTCTTGGAACACCTCTTTCAACAATTTTATTAACTTCAAAAGAATTACAAAAAGAATTTGGAAATAATGAAAAAATCAAAAAAGATCTAGATTTGCTAGTTGCTCAGAGCAGTAGATGCAGAGAAATTCTTAAAAAGTTAACATTAAATCCTAATATTAAAGATGAATTTATTGATTCAGAAGTTTCTTTAAATGATTATGTTTATGAGATTGTAAGATCATATCGAGAGTTTAGTAAAAAAAATTTCATAATTAACTTAGATCAATTTGAAAATCCTATAAAAATTTATAAATCATCAGAAATTGTATATGGACTTCGAAACTTCATAGGAAATGCTAATAAATTTAGTAATAAAAAAGTAGAAATATTTGTAAAAAGTAATAAAAAAAATAGCGAAATTATTATAAGAGATGATGGACCAGGATTTCCAAAAGATTTAATTGATAAACATAAGTTAGGTGAACCTTATATTAGGAGTGTTGACGAGACTCAGATTTCAAAATATGGATTAGGACTTGGAACTTTTATTGCAAAAACTCTTTTAGAAAAAAATTTTGCAAACATAATATTTAAAAATTCAAAAGAAATTGGTGGAGCAGAAGTAGTTATAAAATGGGATAATAAAGATTTGACTAATATTTAGTTAAGTTTTTTTTTATTTTCAAATAATCCACTTAACTGTCTTATCATCACATCTCCAAGCTCTTGCACATCTGTTATTTTAATTGCTTTTTTATAATATCTTGACACATCATGACCTATTCCAATTGCCAAAATTTCTATATCATTTTTATTTTCAATGAATTGAACTATTTTTTTTAAATGTTTCTCTAAATAGTCACCTGAGTTTATTGATAATGTTGAGTCGTCAACTGGAGCACCATCTGAAATAACCATTAATATTTTTCTTTCCTCTTTTCTTTTGTTCAGTCTGTTGAAAGCCCATGATATAGCTTCTCCATCTATATTTTCTTTCAATAAGCCTTCTTTAAGCATCAATCCAAGATTTTTTTTTGCTTGCCTCCAATGAGTGTCTGCACTTTTATATATCACATGACGCAAGTCGTTTAGACGTCCACATTTTTTTGGCTTATTAGCCTTATTCCATTCTTCTCTGCTTTTTCCACCTTTCCAGTTTTTTGTAGTAAATCCAAGTATCTCTACTTTAACTGAACATCTTTCCAAAGTTCTTGATAAAATGTCTGCGCAAATGGCAGCAATTGTAATTGGACGGCCACGCATACTACCGCTATTATCAATTAATAAGGTCACTATAGTATCTTTAAAATCTAAATCTTTTTCTTTTTTAAACGAGAGTGAATTGTAAGGATCCATTATAATTCTTGTTAATTTTGAACTGTCTAATACCCCCTCTTCTAGATCAAATTCCCAAGATCTGTTTTGTTTTGCCAAAAGCTGTCTTTGTAATTTATTTGCTAATTTTGTAACTAAATCTTGGAAATTAATTAGCTGTTGATCTAAATTTTTTCTTAATTTATTTACTTCTTCAGGGCTTGCAAGTGTCTCAGCCTTAACAATTTCATCAAATTTGTTTGTAAAAATTTTATATTCCTTGTCTTGAATATTAGTATTAGTTTTTTGAAGTATATTTTCAGAACTTTGATTTTCAGATTCTGTATCAATTAATTGTTCATCTATTTCATATTTATCAAGATCAAAATTTCCATCAATTCCGTTTTGATTTTCATCCTGTTTGCTTTTTTCTTGTGTTTCTTTAGACTGTTTTTGATCATTGTTTTCTAAATTATTATCTTGTTCATCTTCTTTTTTTTCTTCATCGTTTTTTTCATTATCAGCTTCAAATATTTCCATTTTCTGAAGTATTTCTGAAAATTTAGAGTTATATTTTTCTTGA
>CACLNT010000032.1 GCA_902608385.1 uncultured Pelagibacteraceae bacterium | reverse complement strand
AGTTGTTTTAATGCAATTTTTAATTTTTTGTTCATCAATTTTATCGTTTGTTTGATTCAAAGTGTTTATATAAATGATTAAATTTTTGAAAGTTTTAAAAGTGTCATTTTCTAAATCTTCATATTTTATAACCATTTTTTTAAATAAATTATTATTAATCCAAGATTTGTAATGATTTGACCAGGAGCTTAAAAAATGAAAATCAGCATAATCATTTTTTTCTTGGATATCATAAATATATTTTTTTTCATTTAGCATAAAATCTAATGATTGTTCATAATCCAAATCGTAATGATTTTTTAAAGATGTAATTACATTTCTTGGATCTCGAACTATGTAAATTATCCCAAGTGTATGTTCAGGTTTTGTAAAATTTTTTCCATTAAGTGCAAGTAGAGAGTTATGAGTTTTTAAAATTTTTATTTTTTTTTCACTAATAATTTTTTTTTGAGAAATGTCCCAGTGAAAACTTATTTCACCAGGCTTATTAATTTTTACATCAAAATACTTTTGTTGCGGGTATACATTAATATTTTTTAACAATTCAAAATTAAAATTTCCAGTTTCGGAAAAATAATAAGAAGAAAGTAGCGATCTAACCCAAGTATTTCCACTTTTAGGGTATGATGACAGCCAAATAATCATTATTTTTATTTTAAAAATTTGCTTAAGTCTGGTTTGAAATATTTAGGGCCTTTCATTACTTTTCCTGAATCGTTATATATGGGATTGCCATTATCATCTAGTTTGCTCATATTAGATTGTTGAACCTCATCAAAACATCTATCCAAATTAATACCGAAAGCATGTCCGGCACCATAAGTTACATATAAAATATCTGTTAATGCATCGGCAACTTCAATAAGATTTTTAGTATCTATTGCTATTTTTAATTCTTCTAACTCTTCCTTGATTAAATTAATTCTTAATTTATTAATTTTATCTGAACTAAATGAAGATTTTTCTTTAACTTCTTGACCAAAAGTTTTCATAAAAATTTTTACTTTTTCAAAGTTTGTCATGATCCTCCTATTTCAGGTTTAATGAACACATTTTTAACGTGATTCTTAATTAATTTAATGTATAAGATTTAAGACACAGTATCCAAATTAAAATATGAAATTTAGAAAAGAATTTGACAGCCTAGGAGAAATTTTAGTCCCAGCAGATAAATATTGGGGTGCTTCGACTCAAAGATCGAACAAGCATTTTAATATTGGCGATTTTTTAGTAAGACCAATTGTTATTAAATCTATCGCAATGATAAAAAAAGCTGCAGCAATAGTGCACCAAAAAAATGGAGATATAGATAAAAAAATAAGTATATCAATTATTAAAGCTGCAAACGAAGTTATATCAGGAAAACTTAATGACCATTTTCCTCTTAAAGTTTGGCAAACCGGTTCTGGCACACAAACTAATATGAATGTGAATGAAGTAATAGCTAATAGAGCAATAGAAATTCTTGGTGGAAAAAAAGGAACTAAAAAACCTGTTCATCCCAACGACCATGTAAACAAATCGCAGTCAACAAATGATGTGTTCCCAACAGCAATGCATATGGCTATAGCCATAAGAACAAAAGGTAAATTAATACCTAATCTTAAAATACTCAATTTAGAATTAAAGAAAAAAACAAAAGAATTTAATAAAATTATAAAAATTGGAAGAACACATCTTCAAGATGCAACACCAATAACATTGGGACAAGAATTTTCAGGTTATCATTCGCAATTAAGTAAATGTATTGAAAGAATAGAAAAATCTCTAGATGAAATATATTTTTTAGCACAAGGTGGAACTGCAGTAGGCACAGGACTAAATACAAAAAAAGGTTTTGATAAAAAAATAGTAAATGAATTAAGAAAAATTACTAAACTCCCATTTAAAGTAGCACCAAATAAGTTTGCAGCTTTAGCTTCTCATGATGCTATAGTAAATTTTTCTGGAACTATGAACACAACGGCAGTTTGTTTAATGAAAATTGCAAATGATATTAGATTTTTAGGATCAGGTCCAAGGGCAGGATTAGGTGAATTGATTTTACCAGCAAATGAACCTGGATCTTCAATTATGCCTGGAAAGGTAAACCCGACTCAATCTGAAGCTGTTACTATGGTTTGTGTGAAAGTTATTGGTAATCATAATGGAATTACTATGGCGGGTTCTCACGGTCACTTTGAGTTAAATGTTTTTAAACCTTTAATTATCCATAATATTTTACAATCAATTCATATAATGGCTGACTCTGCAAAAAGTTTTGCAAATTATTGTGTTAGAGGTTTAAAAGCTGACAAAAAAAGAATTAAAACACTTTTAGATAATTCACTAATGTTAGTTACTGCTTTAGCACCACGCATAGGCTATGATAATGCTGCCAGAATAGCAAAAAATGCTTTAAAAAATAATACCACTCTTAAATATGAAGCATTGAAATCAAAATTAATAAAAGAAAAAGAATACGATAAAATTGTTGATCCAAAAAAAATGATCTATCCAAAATAACTGTTAAAAATTTCTCTAGTAAAATTTTTTAAATTTATCCAGTTTTGAATTTTATTTTCTTTGCTACTATTGTATTGATTTATAATGTTCATAGTATTTTCATTTGTAATACTTTTTTTATCATTAATTTTAAAATTATTAATATTTAATTTGTCGTTAGATGAATCAATGTGAATATCAAAAAAAATATTTTTTAACAATTTTCTATTTTTTTTTTGAATTTGAAAAATAGTATAAAATTTGTTTTGATTTTTCACATTAAAATTAAAGCTACCTTTAAATATTAGCCTTTCATCAATAAAATCTATATGGCTTTCAGTTAATTTTAATGAGCCAACCTTTTTACTGGTTAAAAGAGAATTATTAAAATTTATTTTTCCGTTATCAAAACTTATTAATATTTTTGCAAAATCAAATAATTTGTTATGGATATTGTTTGATTTTATATCAATATTTGCGTTTAAATTTTTATTAAACAAAAAATCTACATTTAAAAATTTAATAAAATGAAAACTTGAAATTAAAAATTTAATTAAGTTTAACTTATCTAAATTTATTTCTAATTTTGTATAAAAAGGATCAATATTAATCTGTCCTTTGTAATCTAAATTACTATTAACAATTTTAGAATCTTGTGATTTAAAACTTATGATATTATTTTGAATTTGAAAATTGGAGTGTAGTTTGGCATTTCTAAAAAAAATACTATTTTTTGCTATATATTTATTATCTTTAATTAAAGATTTATTTTTTATTTCTAAGTCTAGATTTTTTAATTTTATCAAAGTTACTGATTTGGTTTCATTTTTAAAATTTTTGTACCAATTTACATCAAATGGAATTTTAAAAAGTTTTCCTTTAGCAATAATTTGATTGGCTAATTTTTTTTCATCATAAAAAATATTAATGTTTTTAATTGGAACCAGTGCAATTATATTATTACTATTATCATTTAAAAAAAAATTACTATTTTTAATAATAAGTTTTTTTTTTGAAAATCGACTTTTTATATAATCATTATAAAATTTTGTATTTTTTTTTTGAAGTATGAAATTTGCATCTTCTATTAAAATTTTAGTTATTTTTAAGTTTTTTCGATCATACAAATTTTTTTGCGATATATATATTTTTAATTTTTTTATCTGACATA
>CACLNT010000031.1 GCA_902608385.1 uncultured Pelagibacteraceae bacterium | reverse complement strand
GAATTTTCTAAAAGAAGCGTCACCTTTAATTGGTAATAATTTTCTTTCAAAATTCATTAACTTTTAATCTTCCACTAGTTTTTATAGTTAATATTCTTTCATTCATATCTTTGGTATATTCAAAAAACAAATCAATCCTATTTATTGGTTTATCTTTTATTAATTCTGGCCATTCGACTATTATGATCGACTCTTCTAAATTTTCAAACAATCCTATGTTTTTAATTTCTTTTTCATTTTTCAAACGATACAGGTCATAATGTTCAATTGTAAAATCTTTAATATCATATTCGAATACAATATTAAAAGTTGGACTCAAAACCTCACTTTTTTTTAACTTTTTTTGATGTTCATAACCATTAATTAATATTCTTGCAAAAGTAGTTTTTCCAACACCTATTTGTCCATACAAAAAAACTACATCTCCTGGTGATAATATCTTTTTTATTTTATTTGATATTTTTTCTAAGTCGAGAATAGATGAAATTTTCATCTTAATGCCAATTTAGTAACGGTAGGTATCTGGCTTATAAGGTCCTTCTGGTGTTACGCTTATATAATCTGCTTGTTCTTTTGATAACTTTGTCAATTTTGCACCAACTTTATCTAAGTGCAACCTTGCTACTTTTTCATCAAGGTGTTTTGGTAAAACATATACCTTGTTTTCATATTTGTCAGAATTATTCCACAGCTCTATTTGAGCAGTTACCTGATTTGTAAATGAAGCACTCATTACAAAACTTGGATGTCCAGTTGCACAACCTAAATTTACTAATCTTCCTTCTGCTAATAAAATAATTCTTTTATTATCTGGCAACGTTATTTCATGAACCTGTGGTTTTATTTCGTCCCATTTATAATTTTTCATAGCTTCAACTTGAATCTCATTATCAAAGTGTCCAATATTGCAAAGTATTGCCCTATCTTTCATATCTCTCATATGATCTGCTGTAATTATGTCTTTATTTCCTGTTGCAGTAACTACAATATCTGCCTCTTTAATCATTTCGTCCATTAAAACTACTTCATAACCTTCCATGGCAGCTTGAAGTGCACATATTGGATCTGTTTCTGTTACCATAACTCTTGCACCGCTTTGTCTTAGAGATGCAGCGCTACCTTTTCCAACATCTCCAAATCCAGCAACAATTGCAACTTTTCCAGACATCATAACATCCGTAGCTCTTTTAATTCCGTCAACTAAGCTCTCTCTACAGCCATATAAATTATCAAATTTAGATTTTGTAACAGAATCATTAACATTAATTGCAGGAACAAGTAGTTTTCCTTCGGATTGCATTTTTTTCAAAGCTAAAACTCCGGTTGTAGTTTCCTCAGATAAACCTTTAATTGATTTCATTAATTCTTTATAGTCTTTGTGCATTAGTGCTGTTAAATCTCCTCCATCATCAAGTATCATATTAGGCTTCCAATCTTTTTTGCCTTCAATTGTTTGTTTAACACACCACCAATATTCTTCTTCAGTCTCACCCTTCCATGCAAAAACTGGTATTCCTGCTTTTGCAATAGCGGCAGCTGCATGATCTTGTGTTGAAAAAATATTACATGATGACCATCTGACCTCAGCACCTAACTCAACTAATGTTTCAATTAATACAGCAGTTTGGATTGTCATGTGAAGACATCCTAAAATTTTTGCACCTTTAAGAGGATTTTTTCCCTTGTATTCTTTTCTTAATGCCATTAATCCCGGCATTTCAGTCTCTGCTAGTGAGATCTCTTTTCGACCAAAATCAGCTTGGTTAATATCTTTTACTTTATAATCAGTCATGGAAAGTGCTTCTTTTAACAATTATAAAATATTTTGCAACTAGTCATTATTTGATCTTTGGAAAAATAATTTCAATCTTTGCACCTTTGTTTTTGTTGTTTTTTGCAAATATTTGTCCATTGTGCAAATCAACAAGGTTTTTAACTATATTTAAACCCAAACCAGAATGTTCTCCAAATTTTTCGGGTCTGTTGCTATAAAATCTATTAAATATTTTTTTTGTATCATTCTCTTTAAAACCTGCTCCTTGATCAATAACATTTAGATTAATATTTCCATTTTCTTCTTGATTTAATTCGACATGAATTTCCTGATTATCTTCACTAAATGAAATTGAATTTTCTAATAGATTAGCAATAATTTGCTCAATTCTATTTTCAATTCCTAATATTATATAACTTTCTGACCCATTTGTTTTTAGATTAATAGAAATTCCTCTCTTTGAATTATAGATGCTATTAAAATCATCAACTACAGATTTTACAATTGATTTTAAATTTATTTTCTGCATTTTTTCTGAACTTATAGCGGCTTCATCTTTTAACATTTGAGAATAATCAGTAATTAATCTTTCTATTCTTTCAACGTCATGTGAAACTATATTTATTAACTTATCTCTTTGTTCTTTGTTATCCGTTTCAGAAATAATTTCAGAAGCACTCTTAAGTGATGCTAAAGGATTTCTGATTTCATGTACTAAGTCTGTAGAAAAATTTTCAGCTGTATTTATTCTTTTATGCAATTCATTTGTCATTTCATCTAAAGACTGAGATAAAACTCCAAGCTCATCATTTCTCTTTTTTATACTTTCTATATTTGTTTTTTTTTTACTTTTATCTTTTACTATATTTGTATAATTGACTAAGTTTTTAATTGGTTTTAAAAAAAATCTATTTAATACATATGAAAAGATTAATATTACTATTCCTACAACAGCTGCGCTTCTCATAATAAAACTTTTTCTTTCATTAATTGCAGCTCTGATATCATTTGCATTTTCACTTATTGCTAGATAACCAATATTCTTTCCATTATTTTTAACATTTTTAATAGTTGTTAATAAAAACTGATCATAACTTTCTTGAGTAAAAGTAAATGATTTTCCAAATTCAGGTGAACTAGTATAATCAATTAAAATATCAGTTAACGATAGCTTATTATTTTTATATACAGTATCTTCTTTTTCTTCTTCTACAATTTTTTCTTCTTTACTTGTTACATCCATTTCAACTATATCCAATCTTTGAGAAAAAGATCTAGGATCAAGATCTAAACTATCTGTATCACCAATTAAATTAAATTTAATATCAAATATAGTTACCCTGTCTAAATTTTGAAAAAGAAATCTTGTTGAAAACAAAAATTTTCTAATGTCATCCTCTCTAAACTTAATATTCAATCTCTGAATATGATCTATGGTGTTATCTATTATCTGAATATGTTTAACTTTTTTATTATTAATTAAACTTGGTTGAATACTTTGTAAATATAAAACAGTAAAACTCCCAATAATTACAAAGATCAATAAATTAATAAATAAAAATTTTTTTAGAATTGATAAATCTTTTAAAAAATTATTGAACATTAACTAACGTTCCAACGATAGCCGCTTCCATACCTTGTTTCAATTGCAGAGAAATTAGCATCAACTTTCTTAAATTTTTTTCTTATCCTTTTAACATGGCTATCAATTGTTCTATCTTCAATATCTGTATCTTCTCTATAAGCAATATCCATAAGTTGTGATCTTTCTTTTATAATACCTGGTCTTTTAGCCAATTCTCTTACAAGCAAAAATTCAGTAGTTGTCAATTTATCTGGCAATTGTTTTCCATCCCATTCACACTCTAGTTGAGAGGGGTCTAATTTCAATTTTCCATGCGCTATAATATTCTTTGTGTCTTCAATGTTATTAATATTTTTTTTTCTTAATTGAACACGAATTCTTTCAATCAAAACTTTTATTGAAAAGCCGCCTGATTTTTTTACAAAATCATCTGCACCTAATTTTAAACCCAATAATTCATCAACCTCATCATCTTTTGATGTTAAAAAATTACAGGGAGAGATGTTTTTTTTCTTAATTTTTTTAAAAGTTCCTCACCGTCCATTTTTGGCATTTTAATATCTATAATTGCTAAATCAGGAGGTGTTCTTGAAAGACCTATTAGTGCGCTTTCTCCGTCAAGATACGTTTGAACATTATATCCCTCTTTTTCTAGAGCAATACTTATGCTGG
>CACLNT010000030.1 GCA_902608385.1 uncultured Pelagibacteraceae bacterium | reverse complement strand
AACTTTGATTATTGGAAAATTTTTAAAGAAAAAAATAGAATAAATAATTTGATTATAGTGTCAGTAAATGAATATAACACTAATTCGTTTATATTAGGTTCAAAGTTCATCTTAGCAAGTAATTGTACTACACTTTTAGAAGCTTTTTTGTTAGAAAAATTGGGTATAAATTTTCTTCCATACGACAATAAAAAAACTCATTATGAGTTACCAAAAATAATTTCAACAAACTGTTTTAATAGAAGCAGCCTAGAAACAGAAATTAAAAATAGATTGATGAAAAAAGATTACTCAATAAAAAAACTCTCAAATGATGAAAAAAGAATACTTAAATATACCATTGCTAATTTTGAAAATAACTCTGTAGATGAAATTTTAAAAGTTGTGAAAACCTTTTTAATACAAGATGAATCAAAAGATAAGTTTTCGTTTTTTTCATCTATGAAAATGTACGTTTTGAAAGAAAGAGTAATTTCATTAATAAATTCAATATTTAGACCTGATAAATTTTTAAAATCTAAACAAATTTATCGGAATCAAAAAAATCCAGGAGTTAATAAAGATGAAGTAATAAAAATTGCAGAAAAAATCTGTAAAATTGAAAATATAGATATAAAAAAAATAAATATAAAAAATTTATATCCAGGATTAATTAAACTGGAAAATAATGAATAAAACACTGATACTAATACCTGCAAGAGCTGGATCAAAAAGAGTAAAAAATAAGAATATAAGAAAAGTAAAAAATAAACCATTAATATATTGGACAATTGCATATGCAAAAAAATATACAAACAAAGAAGACATAGTTGTATCTAGTAATTCAAAAATTATTAAAGAAATAACAGAAAAAGAAAAAATTAATTTTGTTAAAAGACCGTTAAATTTATCAAAAGATAAGTCTAATGTATATTTTGCTATGATACACGTACTCAAAAAAATAGAACAAACAAAAAAATATGATTATATAGCTTTATTACAACCAACCTCACCAATTAGACCAAAAAATTTAATTAATGAAGGAATAAAAATTTTACAAAAAAATAAAAAATTTGAAAATTTAGTTCATTTAGAAAAAACTCATTTAAATATTGGAAAGGTTTCTAGATTTAACGAGTGGTTACCAATAAACAATGATAAAATTAGAACCCAAGATATTGTTGGTCAATTTAGACCTTCTGGATGTTTATTTCTATATAGGAGAAGAGACATTGAAAAATATAATAAATTTAATAAAAGAAAAGTATTTGGTTATATTTCAAAAAAAACTTTAGATACAGTAAATATTGATAATGAAGAAGACTTTATGAAGTTAGAATATTTATTAAAAAACAACAAATCAGTTAAGAAATTTTTTACTTACTAATTTTTTCTCACGTTGTAAAAATTATAAATATTTAAAACAAGAAAAATAAAAATGAAAAATGTTGTTGTTATTATGCCAGTTAAATATCAATCTAAAAGATTGAAGCAAAAGAACATACTTCCGATAAAAAATTTACCAATGTTTGTTTATGTTGCAAAAAAATTTATTAATTCAAAAATTATAAGAAAGTTTTTTGTCTCAACAGAGAGTAAAGAAATTAAAAAATTGTGTGAGACTTACAAAATAAATTATTTGCATAGACCCAAATATTTATCAAGACCGCATATTGAAAAACAAGCTGTAATAGTTCATGCGGTGAAAAGCCTTAAAACTATAAAAAAAAAAGATATTATAATTTCATTACAACCAAATAGTCCTGAAGTTAAAATTTCAGATATAAAAAAAGCCTTAATATTTTTTAAAAAAAAACTTTATATAAATTCAAATATTAAGGAATTGATTTGTGTTAATAAAAAAAATATTCAAAATCCATCATTTAGAATTTTAACTTATAAAGCAGTATTTCAAAAAACTTTAAGTACTAAAATTGGTGTTTATTTTGCAGATTATGAAGATATTCATACCAGAAAAGAATATTTGAAAGTAAAAAAAAAAATTGAAAAATAAAAAAATTAATATTGGTTTTTTCATATCTGATGATGGATACGGTCATGCTGTAAGACAATCAAGTATAATTAATAATTTATTAAATCATTATAAAAATGATTATTTACAGATACATATATTTGGTAACAAAATTTTAAAAAAAATCAGAGAAAAATTTAAAAGTAAAATTGTTTACCATAAGCTTGATAATGTAATTCAAACAAAAAAAAATTTAAACGGTTCACTCTCTTTAGCCAAAACAAAAAAAATCTTTATCTTCTGGAAAAAGAATAAAAAAAAATTAATTAAAAAAGTTAAATTAAAAATTAAAAATATTGATTTTATAATATCTGATAGTGTGCCTCACGTTTTTGATGCAGCCAAAGAATTAAATATAAAAGTATTTAATATTTCCCATTATACTTGGGATTGGTTTTATCTTAAGACTTTTAAAAAAGATAATATATATAACGAGCTATTTAAGAGTTATAGAAACGCAGATAAACTAATTTTTCCTCCATTAACTGATCCTGAAATATTGAAAATGCATAAAAAAAAAATTGATAAAATAAATTTTATTGTTACCGACAGTTTTATAAAAAATAAATTGTTTATTTCACAAAAAAATCAAAAAATGCAATGTATGATTATGGATAATGGATCAAAAGTATTAAGTACAAAAATTTTAAAAATAATAAAGTTTATAAAAGATTTTGATAATTTGAGATTTATTATTTGTGCAAATTTTTTTAATAATAATCAGATTTTAGAATTAAAAAAATTAAAACATTGCAAAATAGAAAAAAATCTTAAAAAAATTCATATGTATATACCATATTGTGATTTTTTAATTGCTAGAGGAGGATTTAATACAATTACTGAAAGTTTAATTCTAAAAAAACCTACTTTGTTATATAATGAAACAAAAAATAAAGAAGTTAGAGGAAACATCAAACATTTAATAAAAAAAGGATTAACACATCCAATTTATAAAGATTTTTTTACACACGCATTTAAAGAAAATATAGATTATTTTATTTCTAAAAAACTAAAAAAAATTAACAGAAATTTTTTAAAATATAATTTTCAAGGTAATGGATCTAGGCAAGCTAGCAAAATAATAATCTCTTGCTTATCTTAATTATTTCACTAAATAATATTATATGACTAAAATAATTGCTGAACTGTGTCAAAATCATATGGGTGATAGAAAGTTATTAGATGAGATGGTTTCAGCGGCATCGGAGGCAGGTGCTTACTATTGTAAAATTCAATCAATGCAATCAAGAGATCTTACTCATAGGAAAAGATTTGATGATGGTTTGATTGAAGGAGAAAAAATCAGAGTAATTAAAAGGCCTTTTAAAGATGAAATTAAAAGATTAAAACCTTTAGATTTAAATGATGATGATCATTTTTTTTTTATAGAACTTTGTAAAAAATATAATATTGAACCATTAAGCACTATTTTCACTAGAAATAGATTAAAATTTTTGGAAAAATTAAAAATGAAAGCTATTAAAGTAGCTAGTTTTGACTGTGCTTCTTTTGAATTACTTAAAGACTTGTCAAAATCTAAATTTAAAACGATTTATGTATCAACCGGAGCAACTTTTGATAGTGAAATTATACGTGCTAAACAAATATTAAAAAATAAAAATCTAGCTTTATTACATTGTATATCTATTTATCCTACCACACCTAATGTAGCCAATATGAACAGAATAAATTTTTTAAGAAAAATTAATAATAAAGTAGGCTTTAGTGACCATTCAAATCCTGATAAATATGGAAATGTTTTAGCATTAGTAGCTCTTTCAATGGGTGTTGATGTGATTGAAAGACACTTTACCATTTTAGAAAAAAAAAAAACTAAAGATGGAGTTGTATCAGTAAATTTCAATCAATTAAAAAAACTTGTTAATCTATCTAAGGAGTCTAAAGCTGAACTTAAATATAGATTAAAAAAGATTAAGAATATTAGGGCAATTGAAGGTTTAGAAAAAAGAGATTTAACTCAAGTTGAGTTACTTAATAGAGATTACTATCAAGGTAGATTCGCAAGTAAGGTAAATAATAAATTTATATATAATTGGCAAGAATTCAGTTTCAAATAGATGAAACATTTTAGGAATATTTTTTTAAGGATTGATAAAT
>CACLNT010000029.1 GCA_902608385.1 uncultured Pelagibacteraceae bacterium | reverse complement strand
GGATATCTAATTCAAAATTAACTTATGAAGATAGTAATCAAGAATATAAAATAAAATTTAATTCTATTATTCAAAAACAAATTAACCACTTAATAAATGAAATAAAGAGATCAGATTGGATTGATGATAAAATGATAGGATGTGCGGCAATAATTCTAACTGGCCTTTCCTTTCATGACAAATCAGGATATCTAGATTTTGGATTAAACTTACTTAAAAAAATAATTAAATTTTCATTTGATAATGAAGGATTTCCAAAATCAAGAAGCATAAGACAATTAAATTTTTATTTAAAATATTTTATATTAATTAGAGAATGGTTAAAAGAATCTCAAAATGATACACCCGAATATATTGATGAAACTATATATTATTTGGGTCAAGCTTACTCATTAACTTTCCAAAATTTTAAAAAAAATATTCTATTTAATGGAAATAATGAAATTAATAATAACGATTTTGATAATTATTTAAAAAGATATGGTTACAAATTTAAAAATGAAAATAATGAAGTTGCTGGTTATTCAATTTTAAAAAATAAAAAAAATGCACTTATAATGGATATTGGTCCATCCCCAGAAAAAAAATTTTCTAATGACTATCAGGCAGGAGCTTTATCTTTTGAAATTATATCTGGTGACAAAAAACTAATATGTAATTCTGGCTATTTTCAAGATTATAAACATCAACTTAATGATCTTTCAAAATCAACTGCTTCACAAAGTACTTTAATTATTGATAATCAATCTTCCTGTAAGTTAAGAAAGCAAGGTAACAAATATTCAATAGTTGAAAATGGATTAAAAATAACCAACAAATCAGTTATATATCAAAAAAATTATTGGAGCATTAGAGCTGCGCATGATGGCTATAGTAAACAGTACGGTATAATTCACGATAGACAAATTGAATTTTTCCCAGAAAATAACAAATTCATTGGAATTGATAAGTTAATTAAAAAAAAAAAAATAAAAAGTACAAATTTTGAAATTCGTTTTCATTTAGAGCCAAATATAAAAACTATGAAGACACAAGATAGTAAATCAATATTTATAGAACTTGAAAATGAAGGATGGAAATTTACATGTGATGGACACACTATTGACATAGAAACAGGTTTATATTTTGGCAAAAAAAATTCATACGTTGAAAACCAAAATATGTTTATTTCTGGCATGACTCAAAATGAAAATCAGACTATAAAATGGGAATTGATCAAAATATAAAATGAAAAAAATAAAAAAGGCGTTAATTTCTGTATCTAATAAAGAAGAATTAATGCCTCTTTTAAATACACTATCCAAGTATAAAATAAAATTAATTAGTTCTGGTGGAACCTATAAAAAAATAAAAAAATTAAAACACAAGTGTATTGAAATTTCCAAATATACTAATTCTCCAGAAATTTTAAATGGTAGAGTAAAAACACTACATCCAAAAATTCACGCAGGAATATTAAGTAAAAGGAATAATAAATCTCATAAAAAAGAACTAATAAAAAATAATTTCGATGAAATTGATTTGGTAATTGTAAATTTTTATCCATTCGAAAAAACATTAAAAAACACAAAAAATCATTCTAAAATTATTGAAAATATAGATGTTGGGGGGCCAACCATGGTTAGGGCTGCTGCCAAAAACTATAACGACGTAACAGTAATCACTTCGCCAAAACAATATAAAGGATTAATAAATGAACTTCATTCCAATAAAGGTTCAACCTCATTAACTTTTAGGCAAAAAATGTCAGAAGAAGCTTTTTCTGAAACTGCTTACTATGATGCTTTAATTTCTAATTACTTTAATAGAATTTCCAAAAATTTTTTTCCTAAAAAAAAAATTTTTTACAGTAATTTAGTTGAAAAATTAAGATATGGAGAAAATCCTCACCAAGAAAGTGCAATTTATTCTAAAACTAACAAATTAGATATTTCACAAATTCACGGAAAAAAATTAAGCTATAACAATTATAATGATATATTTGCAGCTTTAATGATTTCTAAGTCTCTGCCAAATAATATTGGTACAGTAATCGTTAAACATGCTAACCCATGTGGTGTTTCTATAAATAAGAATAAAAAAAAAAGTTATCAATTAGCATTAGCATGCGATCCCGTAAGTGCTTTTGGAGGTATTGTCTCTTGTAATTATAAAGTTAATAAAAATTTAGCTTTAGAATTAAATAAAATTTTTTTAGAAGTTGTAATTGCTAATGGTTTTGAAAAGGAAGCTTTTAGAATTTTAAAAAAGAAAAAAAATTTAAGAATAATTGATGCCAATAATTTGGCTTTTAAAAATATGTATAATTTTATGTCAAATTTTAATTCTATTTTAGTTCAATCAACAGACATAAATCCATTTGTTAAAAATAATTTTAAAATTGTATCAAAGAAAAAACCATCTGCTATAGAATTAAAAAATTTAATTTTTGCTTTTAATGTGTGTAGATTTGTTAAATCAAATGCAATTGTTTTGGCAAGAAATAATACTACTCTTGGAATTGGTTCAGGCCAACCAAGTCGATTAGATAGTTGTAAAATAGCAATAAATAAAATGAATCAATTTCAAAAAACTAATAATACTGATGGAGTAGTAGCTGCTTCAGATGCATTTTTTCCATTTGTAGATGGAATTGAAACTTTAGTTCAAGCTGGCATTTCTGCGGTAATCCAACCATCTGGATCAATCAGAGATAAAGAAATAATTAAGTTTGCAAATCAAACTGAAACGGTCTTAGTATTTTCAAAAACAAGACACTTTAAACACTAAACTATTTTATCTACCTTGGCTGCAAGAATAAAATCACTTTCATGTAAACCTTTTATAGAATGAGTAAAAATTTTTATTTTGGCATAACCCCATCCAAACCATATATCTGGATGATGTCCTTCTTGTTCCGCAATTTTACTTACATTATTGATAAAATTTTGACTTTCTAAAAAATTTTTAAATTTATACTCTTTAATCAAATAAAAAACTTTTGACTCATCTTCTTTAACTTCCCAGCCATCTACCATTTTTAGATACTTGTGTATTTCGCTTATATCAAACCCTGGTATGCCTCCCTTACAAGGAATACATTTTTTATTTGCTAAATCATTCATAAGTACTTTATTTTTTGGAGCGGGCAAAGGGGGTCGAACCCTCGACCTTCTCGTTGGCAACGAGACGCTCTACCACTGAGCTATGCCCGCTTATTAAAAAGTTATTATAGATAGAGGTTTTTTTTAATTCAAGCAATAATAAAAATTTGTTAAGTTAATGCATGGATAATAAAAATAAATTACCAAATAGAATTCCTATATTTCCAATATCAAATTTTATAATTTTTCCTAAAACAACCGTTCCATTAAATATTTTTGAACCAAGATATATAGAAATGGTTGATGATAGTATGAAAAATTCCAGAATGATAGGTATGATACAGCCAAAAAAAAATTCTAATAACTCTATCCCTGAATTATATAATATTGGATGTTTAGGAAAAATAACAAGTTTTAATGAAAGTGAAGATGGAAGATATTTAATTATTTTAAATGGTATTGCTCGTTTTAAAATTATTGATGAAATAAAAAATAATAAACTTTATCGTGAATGCAATGTTAGTTTTAATGAATTTAAAGATGATATTAATTTTAATAAAGACGAAATTAAATTTACTGATCTTGAGCTTATATTTAAAAATTTAAAAAATTTATTTCAAAAAAAAGGTTATATTATCAATTGGAAAGAGTTAGAAAAACAAGATCTAAACCAAACAATCAACACACTTGCAATGGCTTCACCATTTTCTTTAGAAGAAAAACAAGCATTGTTAGAAACACAAAATCTAATTTCAAGAAAATTTAAATTAGAAGAAATCATTAAAACTTATATATCAGATGATTTCAGTAACACGACTATTCAGTAAATTTTAAATAGACAATCCCTGATCAGCATATTTAGATGCAATATTGTTAAATAATTTATTTTTACCTAAAAATTTTACTAATTGATTCAAATAATTGTTTTTATATTTGTTATCAAATTTAAAAAACTCATAAATGAAATCATTACCAGAAGAAAAAATAAAATTGAAATGTTTAGTTTGCTTTTCAAAATCTTCATAAACTGAACGATCTATCTGCAAACCTAAATCTACACGTTCTTGTATAATTTGTGATAAAATTTTTATATCCCTTAAAGTCATATTAAAACCTTGTCCTGCAAGTGGATGAATTTTATGAAGGCTGTCACCAA
>CACLNT010000028.1 GCA_902608385.1 uncultured Pelagibacteraceae bacterium | reverse complement strand
TCTTTATTAAATGATTTAAAGAAATTTATTGAATTTATCGAAAATAATTTTGATTTTTCAAAGGAATTTTCTTTTAATGAAATTTATTTATGGGTTGAAAAAAATCTAGAAGAGGAATGCATTGAGTATATTGTTTCAATGATGATGGAGCCTTATGACGATATTGTAAATCCACTAATTAATCACATGAGCTCAGAAGAAGAAAAATTTTTTAATATTCCAACCAAAAGAACTGTTCTTGATTTAAAAAATATTTTAGAAAAAAAATATTTAGAAATATTAAAAATAGATTTTTCAAAAAAAGAAAATAATCAAAATTTTTGGTTTATTTCAAAAAATAAAGAAGAACCACGAATGGCTGACAGATTTGAAGAAAATGGATCAGATTTAGAACAACCCTTAGCAATTGCAAGGGATATCAAGAAACTTTATGAAACTTTGTCGGTATCAAAAAATAGCTCTACAATTGATAAATTTTTAGCAAAAAATAATCATTTAAGGCATGTAGTTAGAAGAGCATTTATAATTGAGAAATTTCCATATTCAGAAATTCAAGATAACACAATTAGTCAATCTATTATTCCAATTGATATGTTGAGATTAAAATTATCATTTTTTGGAGCATTAAAATTTGATCCAAGATCAGATAAATGGTTAAGAATATGCATGTTTCAAGGAGCACCATTGCCTTATGAGTTAAAAAATTATGATTCACATTGGGTTTACAATTCTATAAATTAAATGAGATCTTTAAGCGAAATTGACACAACATCTAAAAGAGCAAGTAAAGCTGCTGGATATTCGTGGGGCATTTCAGAAGAAGTCGGAAAAAATATTAGAATGTTAGAAATGTTTGGTTTGCCAGGGGTTAAAAATTTAAATGATTTTTTTAAGAAAAAAAAAGAATATAAATTTGAAAATTTAAATCTAATAAGCTTAGACAATAGAGCAATTAAATTTCACTTTTGCCCAATAATTGCTGGAACAAGTTTTTTAGATCAAATTAAATCTTTAGAAAACTCAAGTGAGATAAAGTTTGAAAAAATAGGCTACCCTTTACTTTTTTTGCCATTTGTGAGTCGAGCATCAGAAATTGTTGGTAAAAGACTACTTTTAAAATTAGATGATAGGGAATTTTTATTAAACTTTAATAATAATATTTATTCAAATTTTATAAAAAATAATATTATTGAAGTAGCAAACTTTGTTTCAATAAAATTTTTAAACAATGTAGACTCATTTCTTGAAAAAGAATGGAACGAACTTTATAAATTATCAGAAGATACATTTGTAGAAGAAACGGATAGTTTGAAAAAAAGTGGCGCAGGAGCAGGCTTAACAGATAATGACTAAGGAGTTTGAAGATAAAGATTTAAAAAAAGAAGATTTGAATGAATTTAATAATCAGTGTGAAGAATGCAAAAAAGAAGATGAAA
Source organism: uncultured Pelagibacteraceae bacterium (assembly GCA_902608385.1). Classification (GTDB taxonomy): domain Bacteria; phylum Pseudomonadota; class Alphaproteobacteria; order Pelagibacterales; family Pelagibacteraceae; genus Pelagibacter. The sequence continues at coordinate 3,669 of CACLNT010000028.1, read as the reverse complement.
GTGTCTCTCAGAATTTAATTTTGATTGGATTTAAAATTTGTAAATCTTGCAGAGTTTCAAAAACTGTATTTCCAATTTAGCTGATAGCACTAACTGGTAGAGCGTTCATTCTGCTCATTACAAAAGTTATTGATAAAAATGCAATAATTAAAAATGATAAAAAAAACAATTCCAAAAGATTTCACATTTGATTTGAGATTCAGAATTTGTTTTGTAGATATAATTAATCCTGCAAAAATCCAAAATTGAGTTAGAAAAATGATCGGGATCATTAAATCGGGAGTAACTGCAAAAAACCTTAATAATCCAGGTGAATGAGCATATCCAACAGCAATTAAAACTTTTTTAAATGGAACTTTAATTTCTTTATCTGGAAATAATTTTACACCTATTACATAAATAAATAACGACCAAATTAACCAAGTTATTATGGCTGTTAACCCAGAAATACCTATTGCTGTTTTAATTATAGTGTTTGCGGCAACTGCTCCAGCGACCCCATCTAAAATCATTATTAGGCCTGCAAAATAAATTGCAGCTTCACCATAATTTCTATTATCTTTATAGAGAGCTTTATCTAATTTTAATGATCGAATAATTATATTTGAAAATTCTGCAAACATTTTTATTTTTTTTAAAGGGGGTAATATACCCCCTCTAAAAATTATTTAACCTTTAACAACTTCTCTTGTATTAGCATTAAAAGATTCTTTAAATGGAATGTCTACGACTGCTGCATCAACAGATGTTCCTGGAGTATCAGAATATTTAGCTGGTAAGTGAACTTTATATTTTGTTCCAACTTTATTTTTAGGAAAACCATTTGCATTTAACGTTCCATCAAATGGCACATATCCCATAGCAATATTTTGTTTTTTTTCTGGGTGATACCAAGGAGATGTAATAAATCCAACCGGATCTCCTCCATCTGCATTTGAAATTAACCAAAAATCAGGAGCATATTCTTCAATTGGTTTTCCGCCTAATTCAAGTCCAACTAATTGAAGTTTGTAAGGTTTTTTACCTGCTTTAATTTCTGCACCCATTTTTTCTAAAGCTGCTTTACCAACATAATCAGTTTTTTTATTCCATTCACCTTTACCAGATAAAGAGACTTGATAACCCAGGTTACATTGAAAAGGATTGTGTTGTTGGTCCATGTCTTGTCCCCAAGAAAGAATTCCAGCTTGAATTCTTCTATGGTGAGCAGGAGCAATAACCATTAATTTATGTTTTTTACCTGCATCAAGAACTGCATTCCACATATCATCAGCATACAAAGTCGCATTTCTTAAATATATTTCATATCCAGCTTCTCCTGAGAAACCAGATTGTGAAATAACACAGCTTCTTCCAGCGACTTTAACTTCAGCCAAGCCATAGAAAGGCATATTATCTAAATCAACTTGATCGCCAAGCAAATCTTTCATTAGTGCTTTTGATTTAGGTCCTTGAATTTGTACAGGACAAGCATCAATTTCTTCTACTGTACAATTAAATCTTCCATCAGCATTAACACCCTGAAGATACATACCAATATCAGAGTCTGATAATGAGAACCAAAACTCATCTTTTGAAATTCTAAGAAGGATAGGATCATTTAAAACTCCACCATAAGAATTACATAAAATTACATATCTAGCTCTCATTGGTGAGATTTTAGTTGCATCTCTTGTTATTACGTAGTCCGTAAATTTTTCTGCATCTGGACCTTTAACTCTTATTTGTCTTTCAACAGCAACATTCCACATGGTAACGTGATTTACAATTGCATCATACTCTACCATTGCTCCACCATCTTCTGGTTTTACATATCCTCTTGGATGATAAATACGATTATATACAGTTGCTCTCCAACAGCCAGCTTGCATTGACAAATGCCAATAAGGTGACTTTCTTACTCTTGTTGAAATTAACATTTCAACTTTTGTTGGTCCGCTTTGTCTTAAGTTATATGGAACTTCACGATCAGATTGATCAACTGAAGTTGCATGTTTTAGTTTAGTATAGTCAAATTCATTAGACATATTTGTTCTCCATCAACCACTTGTTTGTTTCCTTCAAGCCGCCGAATGTATAAATGTGGAAAAAATCAGTATGCGATTTAACTTTTCCAATTAAATCATTTGGGTCTTTAGGTTTCATTAAATCTAATGCCTTACTAAAATTAGATTTAAGAAAGTTTAGGGAATTTTTTGCACCAACAATATTAGCAAATTTGATTAAGCTTGTTATTTTTAGTGGGCCAGTAATTCCAACATGAACTGGTATTGTTTGTTTAGAAATAAAATCTATGATTGACTGCGGATTTAATAACCATTGAGTTACTATATAATCAGCGTAAGGCTTTTTATCTTTCATAGCTTTTTCTAAATTTGAATCGGATATATCAGGACTCCCATCGGGATGTCCAGCAATTCCTATCTTAAGTCCTTCAAAATATCCTGTCTCTAATATTTGAATTGAACTATCAAAAACTCCAACTTTGTCATTACTACCTCCAATTACCAAGGCTTGTTTTACACCAAAATCTTTGCATCGAGAGACATAATCATTAAGTTGTGCTTCATCCAGAATAGAGCGAGCAGGAAAATGAGGCACAGGATTAAATCCATTTTTAGCCAAATCACCAGCCTTTTGGGCCGTTTCTTCGTAGCTTCCGCCAGGCAGGAGAGTAATGTAAACATCTTTTACTTTAGGTAAAGTATTAATATCAGTATGAGGTCCAATTTCTAAAGAAAAATTCATTTTCGGATCTTTATTTATTTTGAAAATTCTGTCTAGAAAAATCAGCGTTTGAGTTAAGATTAACGCAGGCTTATTTCTTTGTTATCCCACGGTGTTTTTGGATTCTTCGTCCGTATTCTTGAGTGATTCTATCAAATATTATCGCTAAAGCTACTATAGCGAGACCATTCATTAAACCTAAAGCAAGATATTGATTTGATATTGCTCTTAAAATAGGAACTCCTAAACCTTTAACTCCTATCATGGACGCGATTACTACCATTGCTAAAGCCATCATAATAGTTTGGTTAACACCAGCAAAAATTGTTGGAAGAGACAATGGTATTTGAACAGTAGTTAATTTTTGTAATGGAGTTGCTCCATAAGAATCGCATGCTTCTAGCGTTTCTTTGTCAACTTCCCTAATACCTAAATTTGTTAACCTAATAACAGGAGGAACAGCATAAATACAAACTGCAATTAAACCTGGAACTTTTCCTATACCTAGAAGCATTAAAATTGGAACTAAATAAACAAAACTAGGGATAGTTTGCATCATATCTAAAATCGGTATAATAGCTCTTTCAACTCTATCAGATTTTGACATAAGAACACCGATTGGAATTCCAACTGCTATACATATAATAGTACATACAGTAATAATAGCGACTGTTGCCATGCAATCATTCCACATACCAAAGTATCCAATAAGCATAAATGCTATTGAACTTCCAACTACTAACTTCCAACTTCTAGAACCAAACCAAGCTAATGTAGCTATTACTAAAATTATTATTGGCCAAGGTGTTGTTAATAATAATTTTTCCAACCACACTAAAAAAAATAATAATGGATCAAAAAAATTTTCTATAGCATCACCATATTTTCGAGAAAATAATCTAAAACTTAAATCAATTCCTTTTTTAAGTTCCATAAGAGGAA
>CACLNT010000027.1 GCA_902608385.1 uncultured Pelagibacteraceae bacterium | reverse complement strand
AATTCCAAATTGTTTTTTTATTTTTTTAAAATCTGTAGCAAACATAGTAAAAATAGGTGATCCTCGAACGATTTTCAAATTTTGTGTTATAGCGTTGTAAAGGTCAGGCGTAGCATTTTTATCAACAAATAATAAAGCTTCAGCGTCACATTTATATAATTCGTTATTTAATTCTAATTGTCTTTTAATTTTTGATAAATTTTTACCTTTTAAAACTTTATGTTTCATATTGCTGTGGTGAAGATGAGGTTTAAGACAAATTCCAAATATATTTTTTGAGCTAGCTTCTGTCGGGAATCCCAAACACATAACCAGAACCACGATCCCTAAAAGTTTTTTCATAACTAAAACTTTATCACTGTGCACATAGTGTGTACAGATTTGAAATATTTTTTATTGAATGTTGCAAACAAATGTTTATTTAAACTTTAGCAATTGATTTGTAATCAATAGGTCCGTGGGTCGAATCCGTGCGGGGCACCACTAACTTGTTTCTCTTCTTATTTGTTCAATCTTTATTTTTTTTTGAAGACTTCTATTTGAATCATAAAGCAAATTAAATTTAATTTTACTATTAGTTTTAACGTTAATTGTTTTTGCATTTCTAAATTCAAGGTTATCAGCTACAGCACTAATTGGTCTTTTATTTGGATTTAAATTTTTAATTTCTATAGATGATCTATCGCTTACAATTTTACCTTTCCATCTTCTTGGTCTAAAAGCACTTATTGGTGAAATAGAAAGCTTTTTTGAATTTAAACTTAAAATTGGGCCATGAACAGATAAGTTATAAGCTGTACTGCCTGCTGGAGTTGATATTAGAACACCATCAGAAATAAGTTTTTTAATAATTATTTTTTTTCCATTTTTAATTAACAATGAAGCAGCTTGTCTACTCTGTCTCAAAATTGAAACTTCATTGATTGCAATAGATTTTTTAATGAATCCATATTTATTTTTCACTTTCATCTCTAAGGGTGAAATAGTAATCATTTTAGCTTTAGATAAATTTCTTACAGTATTTTTTGGTGAAAACTTATTCATTAAAAAACCATAACTTCCTGAGTTAATCCCATAAAATAATTTTGATGAATGTTTATTTTTTTTAAGAGTTTTAAGCATAAAACCGTCACCCCCTATTACAATGACTAATTTTGATTTAAGAGATGATTTTTTTTTAAAATTTTTTAAAAGAAATCTTTTAATCTTTAATGATTTTTTATTTGAGTCTGAAATAATTATATTTTTATCCATAATTGTGGTGCCCTCGGCCAGACTCGAACTGGCACTCCCAAAAGGGCAAGGATTTTAAGTCCTTTGTGTCTACCAATTTCACCACGAGGGCATTCCTTTGTTTACTTGTATTTATGCCAAGTTTAAAAATTTAACAAGACTAAATTATGGTTTTATCTCTCTAGGTAACAGTTTAGTAACAGTTGTCCCATAATCTATAGGATGATATTTCAACAAACCCAGAACCACGATCCCTAAAAGTTTTTTCATATTTTTTTAATTAAATTTTTATAATCTATTATTTGTGCAAATTCATTATCTAAACTTAAAAGTGATATAGTGTGTACCAATTCTGAAGGGTAGTGATTTCCATCTAAAGACTTTTTATCGAACGTTGCTGTTGCATCAGATATAACATATGTTTCATAACCATAATTACCTGACATTCTCGCTGTCGAGGAAATACAATGATCTGTTGTGAGACCTATAATAATTACAGCTTCGTGTTTATCTTTGTCTAAAATTTCTTTTAAATTTGTTCCTATAAATGCGCTGTTGACATTTTTTGTTATAACTATTTCATCTTTAATAGGTTTTGTTAAATCGCAAAATTCATGACCCTGATTTGAAGGATGTAATTTTGAATTAGGATCTGTTGAACTGTGTTTTACATGGATTATCTTTAGATTTAGTTCTCTCCATTTATTGATTAAGTTACTGGAAATGGATTCTATGTTTTTATTACTAATATTTCCGCCCCAATAATCTTCATCATAAAATCCTTTTTGAATATCAATTGCTAATAAAACTGGTTTTTTTTTTATTAAATTAGTCATCATCTCACCTTAACAACAAACCCAGAACCACGATCCCTAAAAGTTTTTTCATAGTTAATATTTTTGTTTTGATGGTATCACGCCTCTGACACCGCCTCTAGGATTTTCAATATCACCTTTTCGTCTAGGAATTAGATGAATGTGGCAATGCATAATTGTTTGTCCAGCTACAACTCCTGAATTAATACCCAGGTTAAAACCTTTTACTGTTTTATCGCTCTTTCCAATTTTATTTTTCATTTCTGCAATCAATCTATTACATGCATTTATTTCAGGTTGGTATAGTTCGAAATAGTCACTTACGTGTCGTTTTGGAATAATCAAACAATGCTTACTTGTGACTGGATAACTGTCATGCGTTGCATATGCTAATTCGTTTTCAACTATTGCTTCTTTCTTTTGTATTTTGCAAAATAAACAGTCTTCATCTCGTTTTTCATAACTCAGTTTTATTAGTCTAAAATCTGTATCGTCCTTATTCCTTTTCATAGAGTTGCAGCTATAACAAAGTGCTTGAAGGTTATGCAGCTCATCTGACCCTCCATTTGCTCTCGGTATTATATGATCTACTTCTAAAGCTTTTTTATCATTTGATATGCCACATACCTCACATCTCGCATTGGATCTTTTTAAGACTTCCCATCTAATACTTCCTGAAATTATCCCCGAAGATTTTTTTCTGTGCTCCCATATCTTCTTCCCTCTTTTGTTGATGTACTCATCAATTTTCTTCTGGCATATTTGAATTAGTTCCTTAACCTCGCCTGGTTTTAATTCATCAAAATTATCTATTGCATAAGAGTTTTTTTGTTTGGATATTATTTCCAAATTATTAGTCAAAACCTTTCCAGGCATTATTTTTGTTATATGCTGATAATATTCAATTTGAGCTTCATCATATGTCAGAAACTGTTTGGCAATGTTATCAGTGCTTGCCCTACCCTTATTCTTCAACAACTCCATCAACATAACAGGTTGATAGATGTGAGACATGCGCATCTTTTTGTTAATATAATTTTTTAAAGTTTTAAAGGACATAGACCAAGATCCCTAAAAGTTTTTTCATTTTGTAAATTCTACCATATGCAAACATATTATCTATCTCCCTAGGTAACAGTTTAGTAACAGTTTGAACAAATTAATTAAGCCTTATTTTCTAATCTTAATTGAAAGCTAATTTAAAGTTATGTGATTTTATAGGATGTTTAGACTGTCTTGGACTTCTATGGACTGACTACTTTGTGAATCCCACGGCTTTTAAGTCCTTTGTGTCTACCAATTTCACCACGAGGGCATTCCTTTGTTTACTTGTATTTATGCCAAGTTTAAAAATTTAACAAGGTCAAAATATGATTATTTTTCAAAAGAAAATAAAGTTCTTCCAGATTTACTGACAATTTTTTCTGAAGTTATTTTTGTCTTATTTGATAGTAATTTTTTAAAGTTCTCTAAATTATAATTAGGAAAAATATCACCTTTTAATTTTATCATTGACTGAATTGTAGTATCATTTTTTGGAACAAACTCTATTATACCTTTAGGTGCTAAAGATGTAATATAGCTTATCACATCTTCTAATGGTATATTTTTTGCAATAGCTAAATGATGTTCGAAAGCAAGAGCTAATACAGAGTCGAAGTTTAATCTTTCCATAAAGCCTTTTCGCTCTTTTTGATACCATCCAATGTTTGAACTTGGATTTGAAACATCAAAATATAAGGGTAAAAAATTTAATTTTTCTTTTTTTGAAATCAGATAAGCTTCATCAATAGCATTTAAATCATAATCTAACCCAATAACACTTTTACAACCTGAATTAATAGCTAATTTAGAATATTCTCCATTGTTGCACCCTAAATCTAAAACTCTATTAAATTTAGCTTTGTTGAAATAACTTGAAATAAATTCATATTTATTTTTTTTTTCTTCATCGTCGTATGTATTATCTCTTGAATATTCACTCCAAACACTAGCCTCTTTTTTGGGTTTTAAACTATCTATAAAATTAACTAAGTTTTTTAGAATGGATAGATAATAGTTTTTTTTTAATTTTTTATTTTTTGTTATCTTTAAATCTTCATTCTTTTTATATTTTTTCTCAAAATAATTTAATAGAAATACGTTATAAAAAATATTCCATGAAAACATATGTTTTAATTTAAGTAATTTGCATAATTCACCAGTATCAATCCCTTCCAAATTACCTTTAAACCAATTGTTGAAATTTATTCCTAATTTTGATTTTAAAACAAGTGGATTTAAAAAACTTTCACAGAATTGTTTATGACCTGTCCAAAACTCGCCCTCTGAATATTCTTTTATGGACATTAAATCAATAAATATAGGTGAATAATGATTAAATTGAATGTTATAACTATAAGCATCAATCAATGTTGCATCATTTTTAAGAAGATTTATGTGTAAATTTAAATGATGAAGAGCTGCATCTTTTAATCTATGAAAACTCCATTCATATGGATAAGAGATATAATCAATTTTTTTATGCTTGAATACTTTAACATCTTTATGATTTTCTAATTCTAATAATTTTAATTCTTCTTGACCGACCTCTTCAGTGTCAACCAAGTATTCAGCAATTGATTTATTTTGTAAAATTTTTTTAATTAAATCAAATTTCTTAAATCCATTTGGATATACAATTCTATAAACAGAGTCGTCGAAATGAGCTACTCTTGCATCAGGGTCTCTAAATGATCCATCATCTATCGTCAGTTTTTTCATAATTATTATTTTTCTTAAATAATCTTAAGAAAAAATTTTTCACTTTTGTCCAATAATATAAAAAACCAGCAGCTAAAGCCGCTAAAAATCCCATAATAGCCTGAAGAATAAAGCTACCAGTGCCTGGATCTAAATATGCATAAGCATTAGTAACAATCAAAAAAATTGCTATAGTATTAAAAGTTAAATAAATTAAAATTTTTTTCACTATTGGATGAATATATTAAAGTTTGAGAATTTCAATAAATATTTTCAAAAGGTTTTTTTAATATTAGTTCTTTTATCATTAAGCCTAATTCCATGGCTAGAGTTTATCAACGCAAATTTGAATGAATTAGATTTTATATTTAATAATAATTTAATTATTCTATTGGTCTTATATTTTCTTATTGTATCTTTAATTTATTTAATCTTGAATTATCTTACCCCTTTAAAAAAATACTCATTAATTTCATTTATTACCAT
>CACLNT010000026.1 GCA_902608385.1 uncultured Pelagibacteraceae bacterium | reverse complement strand
AAAAATAAAAAACGTAAAGTATAGTAAAGATGAAGTTCGTATTAAATGGTATGAAGATGGAACTTTAAACGCTTCTGCAAACTGTATTGATAGACATCTTAAAGATAAAAAAGATAAAACGGCAATTATCTGGGTTGGAGACGATCCAAAAGATACAAAGAAAATTTCTTATAAACAATTACATAAAGAAGTTTCAAAAACTGCTAATGCTTTAAAAGAGCTTGGAGTAAAAAAAGGCGATCGTGTTACAATTTATTTAACAATGATACCAGAATTGGCATATTCAATGTTGGCTTGTGCTAGGATTGGTGCAATTCATTCAATTATATTTGGTGGTTTTTCGGCCGAATCTATTGCTGGAAGAATTGATGATTGTAAATCAGATTATATAATAACTGCTGATGAAGGTATTAGAGGAGGAAAAATAATTCCTTTAAAATATACTGTTGACGAAGCACTTTCAAAATGTCGAAGCATTAAGAAATGTATTGTAATCAAAAAAACTGGCAACTACATAAACTGGAATAATGAAAGAGATGTTTGGTATCATAAAATAATTAAAAATGTATCTAATCAGTGTAATCCTGAAGAAATGAGTGCAGAAGATCCATTATTCATACTTTATACTTCTGGGTCAACTGGAAAACCTAAGGGAGTTCTTCATACTACAGGTGGTTATATGGTTTATGCTTCCATGACTCATCAATATATTTTCAATTATAGGCAAAAAGACATTTACTGGTGTACTGCCGACATTGGATGGATAACAGGACATAGCTATATAATTTATGGACCTCTAGCTAATGGTGCAACAACTATAATGTTTGAGGGTATTCCAACATATCCTGATAGCTCTAGATGGTGGCAAATAGTTGATAAATATAAAGTTAATATCTTTTATACAGCTCCAACTGCAATTAGATCATTAATGAGAGAAGGTGACGGGCCCGTTAAAAAAACATCAAGAAAATCTTTAAAACTACTAGGAACTGTTGGAGAACCTATTAATCCAGAAGCATGGAAGTGGTATTATAAAACTGTTGGAGATTCCAAATGCCCTATAGTTGATACTTGGTGGCAAACTGAAACTGGAGGAATATTAATAAGTCCACAAACTGGTGCTATTAATTTAAAACCAGGCTCTGCTACAAAACCATTTTATGGAATTAAACCTGTTATTGTTGATCAGTCTGGTAACACTTTAAAAGGTGAATGTGAAGGAAGACTTTGTATAGCTCAATCTTGGCCAGGGCAGATGAGAACAGTTTATGGTGATCACCAAAGATTTATTGACACTTATTTTGCACAATTTGATGGAAAATATTTTACTGGCGATGGATGTCGTAGAGATAAAGATGGATACTATTGGATTACAGGACGAGTAGATGATGTAATTATTGTATCAGGACATAATCTAGGAACAGCAGAAGTAGAAAGTGCCTTTGTTGCACATCCAAAAGTTGCTGAAGCTGCTGTAGTTGGTTTTCCTCATGATATTAAAGGTAACGGCTTATATTGTTATGTAACTTTAAATGTTGGAGAAAAAGAAGATGGAGATCTTGAAAGAGAACTAAAACTCTGGGTTAGAAAAAAAATAGGCCCAGTTGCAACACCAGATTTTATTCAATTTTCGCCAAGCCTTCCTAAAACAAGATCAGGAAAAATAATGAGGAGAATTTTGAGAAAAATCGCAGCTAATGAACATGATCAACTTGGGGATACAACAACTCTTGCTGACCCAAGTGTTGTTAAAAATTTAGTTGATAATAGAAGAAATAATTAAAAATTAATTAATTTTATAAATTCTTTTTGAACATTCTCCCATTTTAAAATCATAGAATTCAAAACTATTTTTCTATCTAAATTTTTTAATTCTTGGGCTATAGGAGACCATTCATATAAAGCTAAAGCACTTTCATTAAATGGCCATGAGTTATAATAATTTTTCCAATTTATCTTTTCTAATCTTTCTTTAAATTTTTCTTTTCCTTTTAAAATTACTTCTTGTGGCATTCCATTTGTGATTTCAGCATTTAAAATTTCTTCATATAAATTATTTGCCTTTGATGTTTCATCATGACCATGAAATACATATAAATATGATAAACAATAAAAAATAAGATCTTGAAGTGCTATAGAATAAATATTCCACTTTGCTTTATTGATTGATGTTAAAAAAATTTCATCATCAAACATTAAAACATATTTTGTTCCCATCCTTGTTTTTAGGTAGCCATATAATGTAACCTGGGAAACCCATGATGATTTTTTTTGGATAAATTCTGCAAGATCTTTAATATTTTTAATTTTTTTTTTAGGTAGAAAAGCTTTAAGCAATGAAAATAAATAAATTTTAAAATCTTCAAGCTTTATGTCTTTCAGATTAAATTTATACTTTAGGGCCATATATAATTTATTTAAATAACACTACCTGAGGTTGTTTTATATTAGAAAAGTATAACATTTTAGAGTGTTTTTTGGGGTATGAATCCTTACTATTATAAGTCATGGTACGTTTTTTTTAACAATAAGGGGAATAAAATATGTCAAAACAATCAAAACACTGGGAAAAAACCAGAGGTTTGCTGTTTATAACTTTAGCAATCTGGTTTGTTTTCTCAATAGGCATCTTTTTCTTCGGAGCCGAAATGGAAGCGTCTAGCTTTAGACCTCTTGGATACCCATTGTCATACTACATGACATGCCAAGGATCACTTGGAATTTTTGTAATATTAATTTTTTGGTTTGCAAATCGACAAGAAAAAATAGATGAAGAATTTGGTTACTCAGAGAAGGAGGATGACTAAATGATAAAAGGAAAATTTATAGATAACTTACCAAAAGTTTATGGAATATATACTGGTGGTTTCCTTGGGTTTATAATCTTAATGTCAATAGCTGAATCTATGGGAATGTCTGCAAAAGCAATAGGAATTGCATTTGTATCATTTACTGTTGGTATCTATGCAATTATTGGTTATCTATCAAGAACACTTCAACTGGATGCATATTACGTAGCTGGAAGACAAGTTCCAACAGTATTCAACGGAATGGCGACTGCAGCAGACTGGATGTCTGGTGCTTCATTCGTTGCAATGGCAGGTGGAATTTATTTCAAAGGCTATGGCTATATGGCGCTTTTAGTTGGATGGACTGGTGGATATGTATTAGTTGCTTCTTTGTTAGCGCCTTACCTTAGAAAATTTGGATGTTATACAGTTCCAGATTTTATAGGTACAAGATACGGCGGTAACTTAGCAAGAGTATGTGCTGTTTTAGTTTTAACGGTAGCTTCATTCACATATGTGACTGCACAAATTAATGCAACAGGAACTATTGCTTCAGTAGCATTAGATATTCCTTTTGGAATAGCTGTGTATGTTGGATTAGCAAGTATATTAATTTGTTCTATGCTTGGTGGAATGAGAGCGGTTACATGGACTCAGGTCGCACAATATATTGTATTAATTATAGCTTACTTGCTTCCTGTATTCTGGATAAGTAATAAAATGGGTGCTGGTATTTTTCCACACTTAATGCTAGCAGATGAAGTTGCTAGAATTGCTGATCTTGAATCTCAGTTTGGCCTTGGAACAGTTAAAAATACTGCAGCTGATTTAGCTACAGTGCCAAAAGGCTTAGCAGGTATAACTAAAGCTCACTCATCTGTTAACACTACACCTTGGAAATTTATTTCATTAGCGGTTTGTATGATGGCTGGAACAGCTTCATTACCTCACGTTATGATGAGATATTTCACTACTCCAAGTGTAAAATCAGCTAGAAGATCAGTAGGTTGGTCATTATTCTTTATATTCCTACTTTACTCTTCTGCGCCGATGTTAGCTACGTTATCAAAACTATCATTGATGGATCCAAACTTGGCAACAGGTATTATTGGTAAATCAATAACTGAAGTTCAGAATATAGATTGGTATCAAAACTGGAACCAAGCAAACTTAATGTTTGTAAGCGACTTTAACGGAAATGGAACCCTAGAACTAAATGAGTTTTTCATGGGTGGTAAAGCCGTTGTATTAGCTACTCCAGAAATTGCAGGATTACCTTATGTGATTTCAGGTCTAGTTGCTGCCGGAGGTATGGCTGCTGCCATGTCTACTGCTGATGGTTTAGTTTTAGCAATTGCAAATGCTTTGTCTCATGACTTGTACTACAAGATCATTGACCCTAAAGCAGACACTGCAAAAAGACTAATTGTTGCAAGGGTATTGCTTGTAATAATTGGTTTTGCTGGAGCAACAATTGCAGCCATGGAGATCCAAGGTATCTTAGGTTCAGTTATATGGGCTTTTGACTTTGCAATGTCAGGATTGTTCTTCCCACTTGTACTAGGAGTATGGTGGAAGAGAGCAAACTCACAGGGTGCTGTTGCAGGAATGCTTCTAGGTCTACTCTCTGGTACTGCGTATCTAATTTGGGTACGTAATGGTGGAGCTGGATTCTGGGGTGTTACTCAACTTACATTCGGAATAGTTGGATCAGCAGTTAGTTTAGTATCTATGGTAGTTGTTAGTTTAATGACTAAAGAACCAGATGCTGCTACTCAAAGAATGGTTGACGAAGTACGTATACCTAGCGGTAAAACAGTACTTGGAAAACAACACTAAATAATTATATAATTTTTAAGGGGCGATAATTTCGCCCCTTTTAATTTAGAAGTCTTGAATGTCTGCAAATTTTCATCCTTTAGTCTATTTGATCGATTATGTAATGGGTATGATTATGTGGACATTAATTGGTAGAGTGGCGATGAATATCTTTCAAAGAGAGGATTCTGAATTTTTTTTCATGAAGATATTTGTAAAATTAACAAACCCATTAATAAATTTATTCAAACCAATAACACCTTCATTCATAGTAAGACCCTTTGTTCCACTTTATGTAGCTTGGTTTTTTTTCATGTTTAGATTTTATCTAATGCCATATTTATTAGGATATTCTGTTATGGGTATGCTATCTTTTCCTTTAGAAAGTGAAATTGCAGCACAAATTTACCAAATTTTTGGCAAAAATTAATTCAAATTAAAAACTAAAATTGATACTAGTTATCTAGTATTAAATGAAAAAAATAAAAATTTCTCCCTCGATTTTATCAGCAGATTTTAGTCAGCTAGGTAATGAAATTAGAAGACTTGAAGATGGAGGCGCTGATATGATTCATGTTGATGTAATGGATGGTCATTTTGTTCCAAATTTAACTATAGGACCGCCAGTAATTAAAACTTTAAGAAATTATACAAAATTACCTTTTGATGTTCATTTGATGATAGCACCAGTTCATAAATATATTAAAAATTATGCTGAAGCTGGAGCTGATATTATAACAATACATCCAGAAGCAACTGACAATTTAAAAGAATCAATTAATCATATAAAAGAATTAGGAAAAAAAGTTGGGGTTTCTTTAAATCCCAATACAAAAATTGATATTATTAAAGAATTTTTTTCTGAAATAAATTTAATTTTAATAATGAGCGTTCATCCTGGCTTTGGAGGTCAAAAATTTATACCTGAGGTTTTAGTAAAAATAAAAGAATTAAAAAAAATAAAAGACCAACAAAATTTTAATTTTGACATTGAAGTTGATGGAGGAATTAATTTTGATAACAGTAAACTTGCAATAGAAGCTGGGGCAAATATTCTTGTATCAGGCACAACAATTTTCAAAAACAACAACGGTAATATTAAAAAAAATATTGATACTTTAAAAGCAAGTTAAAGAGTAATGATTTTTAAAAATTCATTAAACTATATAAGCCAATTTTTTTTTTTCTTTATAA
>CACLNT010000025.1 GCA_902608385.1 uncultured Pelagibacteraceae bacterium | reverse complement strand
GAAATTTATTCATTATTAAAAATTGATAATAAAAAAAGTATTCATCTAGAAAATTTTTCAAATATACCTTCCAAATGGAATAATCAAGATTTGAAAAATAAATGGAATGAGCTAATCAAGATAAGAGAAATATGCAACAGCAGCATTGAAATTAAAAGAGCATCCAAGGAAATAGGTTCAAGTTTAGAAGCAAATTTAATAATTAACTTGAATGAAAAAATGATTAAATTTACAGAAGGTGTAGATTTTTCAGAACTCTGCATAACATCTGATGCAAAAATTGAAAAAAGCAAGTCAGATGAAATTGTCGTTAAAACAATAAAAGCTGAAGGGCATAAATGTCCAGTATGTTGGAAAATTAGTAAAAACCAATGTGAAAGACATTCAGTTTAATTTAAAATTAGATGTTAAAAATTAATTTAAAAAAATTTTTTTTATATTCGTCAATCATTATCATTATTTTTATTTTGGATAGAATATCAAAAATTTATATTCTTAATTTAGTCGAAATAAATAACGAGGTAGATATATATGTTTTTTCATTTTTAAGGCTATATTTAATTTGGAATAAAGGGATAGCTTTTGGATTATTATCTTTTGAACAAAATTTTGTCTATAATTTGATTACCATTTTAATAATTATTATTAATTTAGTTATTTTGTTAATGATAATAAAATCACATGACATTAGGACTTATTTTTTAATGTTTATTTTAGGTGGATCATCAGGAAATCTTTTTGATAGAATATATTATTCAGCGGTCCCAGACTTTATAGATTTCCATATTAATGATTTTCATTGGTTTATTTTCAATGTTGCTGATGTATTTATATCTGTAGGTGTGTTATGCCTTATTATTGCTGAATTTATTTTTAATAAAACATCTAAGAAATGAAAAAAAATAATATATTTTTAATTTTATTTATGATGCTAGCGGTAACTTCATGCCAATCAGTTAAAAATGCATTAAGTGGAGTTAAACAAGAAAATAGCGACGAGTTTTTAGTTCAAAAAAAAAATCCTTTAGTGCTACCTCCTGACTTTACAGATTTACCCGAGCCTTTTGAAGAATCTCCTGAAACGGCTGAAGTTCAAATTGAAGAAGATATTGAAAAATTATTGGGTATGGAAAGTAGTGTAGAAAATACAAACAATACATCCAATTCAAGTTCTATAGAAAGTTTTGTTTTAAAAAAAATTAAAGAAAATTAATGTTAACGAAAAATATTAATTTTAAGAATTTTTCATACAAAAAAAAAAACAATACAATAAATATTTTAAATGATATTAAAAAACGCTATTTTCTTGGGAAAGAAAAATTACTTTTAACTTTATCAGATCAATATAAATATTCTTTTAATTTAAAAAAAATTTCTAAACAAAAAAAATTTCAAATTTGTAGAATTATAGGAATGGGCGGTTCTTCGCTTGGTGCAGAAGCAATTTATAATTTTTTAAAATTTAAAGTAAAAAAAAAATTTATTTTTTTTAATAACCTAAGATCAGGAATTAATAAAAAAGCTAAAAAAAATATTTTAAATTTAATTATTTCAAAATCTGGAAACACATTAGAAACAATAACAAATTTAAACACTCTAAAAATAAACAGAAATTGCATTTTTATTACAGAAAATAAAAATAACTATTTAAAAAAAATTGCTGAAAAAATAAAATGTGAAATAATTGAACATAAAAATTATATTGGTGGTCGTTATTCAGTTCTTTCAGAGGTTGGAATGTTGCCAGCTGAACTTATGGGATTAAATGAAAAAAAATTTAAACAATTTAATTATTTAATTAATAATAAAATTTTTATAAATAATTTAATTAATAATGTGGAAGGAATCTTGGAATGTATAAAAAAAGGAAAAACTAATTCTGTAATTTTAAATTACGATGAGGACTCTCAAAGCCTTTTTTATTGGTATCAACAACTAGTAGCTGAAAGTTTGGGGAAAAAATCAAAAGGTATTCTTCCTTTGGTTTCATTAATGCCCAAGGATAATCATAGCCTAATGCAACTTTATTTAGATGGACCAAAAAATAATTTTTTTACATTTTTCGATGTTTTTAATCAAAAATCAGAAAAAATTTGTAAATCAAGTTTATTAAAGTCACATTCATATTTAAAAAATAAGAGTGTTAATGAAATAATATTTGCACAAAGATTGGCGACAGAAAAAATATTTAAAAAAAAAAAAATTCCATTTAGAAGTTTTTTTGTGAAAAAAAAAAATGAACAAACCTTAGGTGAATTATTTTGTTTTTTTATTTTAGAAACAATTTTATTAGGAAGGGCTTTAAAAGTTAATCCTTTCGACCAACCATCAGTAGAACTCATTAAAAAGGAGACAAGAAAATTTTTAATTTAGTTAAATTTACCAAAAATTACTTTCGATATTCCATAACTTTCTGTTCTTAAAATTTTAAATTTATCATCAAAATTATCAACTGATTTTTTATGTCTATGCAAAACTATAATACCTTTATCTTTTAAAATTTTCATTTCACTAATGTCATTTAGAAGTAAAATTATATTTTTTTCTTTATAAGGAGGATCTAAAAAAATTATATTAAATTTATTTTTATTGATTTTTTCAATTTTTTTCAAATCAAAAACATTTTCACATAATAATTTTATTTTTTTTTCACAATTAAGTTTTTTGATATTTTTAATTAATACTTTTATTGATGGTTTGTGTTGTTCAATGAAGTAAACCTTTGAAGATCCTCTGGATATACATTCTAATCCAAAAGATCCAGTTCCTGAAAAAAGATCTAGAACATTAGATTCTTTCAAAGAAATTTTCATATTTTTAGAATGTTCAAGAATATTAAAAATAGACTCTTTAGTTAAATCTTTTAAAGGTCTTGTTTCATTATCTAGAGGTTCAAATATTTTTCTACCTTTATAATCGCCTGCAATAATTCTCATTTATCTATTACTTTAAATCCAATATCTTTTCTAAAAAAACCATTAGGCCAATTTAAATTATTAATTAATTTTAAAATATTATTTCTCGATTCTTTATAACTTGAAGAAATAGTTACAAAATTTAACACTCTTCCCCCATTGGAAAAAATATCACCATTATTTTTTTTTGTTCCAGCATGAAAAATATAATCATTTTTATTTAAATTTATTTTTTTTAAATTATCTATTTTGATGTTATTTTGAAACTTTTCTGGATATCCTTTGGAACATACTACAACACACAAACTTTTTTGATTTTTCCATTCAATTTTTAAATTATCTAATTTCTCCTCACAGCATGAATTAACAATTTCAAGAAAATCTGTTTTCAATAATGGTAATATGGTTTGACATTCTGGATCTCCCATTCTCACATTGTATTCTACAAGATAAGGTTCATTATCTTTAATCATTAAACCGGCGTACAAAAAACCTTTATAATTTTCCCCTAAATCTTTAATTGCTTTAAAGGTAGGTGTAATAATTTTGTCGATTATTTTTTTTTCTAAATTAAAATTAATTAATCCTGATGGCGAGTAAGCCCCCATACCACCTGTATTTTTTCCTTTATCACCTTCGAATACTCTTTTGTGATCTTGAGCAGTTTGAAATTTTTGAAAGTTTTTTCCATCACATATTACAAAAAAACTCATTTCATCACCTTTTAAAAATTCTTCAATTAAAACATTTTTTGCTTCACCAAATTTTCCACCAAATATTTCTTTTATTGCTTCATTTGCCTCGTTTAAATTTTCACAAATGTAAACTCCTTTACCTGAAGCTAACCCGTCAGCTTTAACTACAATTGGAAAATTACTAGATTTTAAAAATTTAAATGCATCTTCAATATTTTCAAAAATACTAAAATTTGCTGTAGGAATGTTATATTTTTTACAAATTTTTTTTGTAAAAATTTTTGATCCTTCAAGCTGAGAAGATATTTTTTTTGGACCAAATACTTTAATTTTTTCTTTTTCTAAGAAATCTACTATTCCATTGACCAAGGGTTTTTCTGGCCCAACTATTACTAAATCAATTTTTGATTTTATTAAAAAATTTTTAATTTTCTCAAAATTATTTATATCTATTTCAATGTTTTCAGCTATTTCGCTTGTTCCTGCATTGCCAGGTATACAATAAATTTTACTTATTTTTAGAGATTCAAATATTTTTTTACAGATTGCATGCTCTCTTCCACCACTTCCTATAACAGCTATAATCATATATATTCATCTTTTTATCTAATGAAAAATAAATTAGCCACAATAAAATATCTTCCAAATAATTTCAAAATCATAGAAGATGGAGATCATGTAATTTGCGCAATATCAGGCAAGAAAATTTATTTAGATAAACTTACGTATTGGAATGTTGAACTACAAGAAGCTTACTTTTCTTATATTGAAGCAAATAAAAAGAGAGAGAAATTAAAAAAATAGAGTTTTAAACTATTTCCAACGGTCATGCGTCCAAATCCATTGAGATGAGTTTTTTAAAATCATTTTTTCAATATTTTGATTAATTTTTAAAGAATTATTTTTTATGTCTTCTTCATGTATTCCAGTTTTGTTTATTTCATATGGTTTATGAATAACCATTTCAAAAAAAATTCCATTTTTTCTTTGAATATATATTGGGACTAGTTTGCAATTATACTTTAGGGCTAATTGTGTAGGAATAGTGGTTGTATGTGCCCCTTTATTGAAAAAAGATACTCTTGGTCCTTCGCTAACACGCTGATCTACCATTAAAGCAACACTATAACCTTCGTTGATTTTTTTTACTATTTCTCTGGACCCCGACTTGCCTTTTGGAATCTGTACAGGGCAAATGTGTTTTATTCTTAAATGCTCCATCAAAGGATTTAAAAAAAAGTTATTTAATGGTCTGTAAATAGCAGCAAGGTTAATTCCAAACTTAACTAATTCCATAGCCATAAGTTCAAAATTTGCAAAATGACCTGAATAAAAAACTACTGGTTTATTAGATTTTTTTATTTCTTCTAAATATTCAATTCCTGTAATTTTTATATGATCAAATCCAGCTTTGTTTAACTTAAAATTTTTTAAAAAAACATACTCAGCAAAAGTTCTTCCAATATTTGACCACATTTCATTTATGATTTCTTCTTCTTTTTTTTTGTCAATATTACCCAATCCAATTTTAATATTTTTTTTAATTATATTTTTGGATCTAAAGTAGGGACCAATTATTTTTCCCAGAATGCTTCCAAGGCTAGATGCATTCTTAAGTCCTATTATTTTAAAAATACTAAACAAAGAAATTATAATTATAAACTCAAAAAAATATTTTATAATTTTCATATATTCTTCTTTATTAATTCTATAAAACTATCTTTATTATCTATTTCTAGTTCAATTTTTAAGAATTCGATATTTTTTTTATAATCATCATTTATTCTGCAATGATCTTTTTCTGTAGTTAATAATACCGCATCCTTGCTGTTAGATAGTAAATATTCATGATCGGACATTGAAAGTTTATAATGATCAGGAAAAGAAATTGTGTTAATTAAATTTAATTTATTTTCATTCAACAAATCAAAAAAATTTGATGGATTTCCTATTCCAGCAAAAGCGCATATCTTTTTATCTTTAAATCTATCAATATTTACAGGTTTGTATTTTGAATAGAAAATTTTTAAATTTTTGTTTTTTTTATATATTTGATCTTCAATTTTAATATTTTTGTTACCATTAATTACTACACAATCTGCCCTTTTTATTGCTGAGAGCTTTTCTCTTAGTGGACCAGAAGGTATAATAAATCCATTTCCAATCCATTGTTTTTGATTAAAACAAAGTATAGAAAAATTTTTTTTAATAGTAAAATCTTGAAATCCATCGTCAAGAATTGCTAAATCATTGTTGCTCTCTATTAAATTGTTAATTGCTTCTATTCTATTTTTAGAAACAAATGTTGCTCCTATTTTTTGTAATATTGATATTTCATCATCAAGATAATCATAATATTTTTTGATAAATCCTGGATTTTTTCCCAATGATTTAGTTATATTAAAAATTTTTGATACCAAAGGTGTTTTTCCAGTTCCGCCTACATAAATAT
>CACLNT010000024.1 GCA_902608385.1 uncultured Pelagibacteraceae bacterium | reverse complement strand
AAATATGAAAGACTTGTTAGATATAAAATATTGGATATTTGATCTAGATAACACCCTATACAATGGTCAAACTAAAGTTTTCTCGGAAGTAGATAAAAAAATGTCTGCTTTCATATCAAAAAAACTAAATGTAGATTTAATTAAAGCAAAAGAAATTCAAAAAAAATATTTTTATGATACGGGAACTACATTGTCTGGATTGATGAAATACGACAATATAGATCCACATGAGTTTCTTGAATTTGTTCATGATATAGATATTAGCTGGTTACCAAAAGATTTATTATTAAGAGAAGAATTAATTAAAATTAAAGAAAAAAAATATATATTCACAAATGGTTCTGCCTCGCATGTCACGAATATTACTCAACAATTAGGTATAGAAGATTTATTTGAAGCTGCATTTACAATTACTGATGCAGACTTTATACCTAAACCTTCATTAGAATATTATAAAAAAGGTGTTAATAAATTTAATCTTGATCCAAAAAAATCAGTATTATTTGAGGATATTTGTCATAACTTGAAAGAAGCTAAGTTTTTAGGAATGAAAACGGTTTGGCTTGAAAATGATGAGCCCTTTGCCAGCAGGGACAAAGATAAGCCATATATTGATTATAAATTTAAAGGACCTCTGTCTAGTTTTTTACAGAAAATTAATATATTAAAAGCAGCATAGAAAATATGAGTGATATTGAAAAAATTATAAATGAAGCTTGGGAAATTAAAGATCAGATAAATAAAAATTCTGATAAATCAATAATTGATACAATAAACCAAATTATTGAAGATCTAGACCAAGGAAAAAAAAGAGTTGCCGAAAAAATTAATGGTAAATGGACAACACATCAGTACATAAAAAAAGCTGTGATGTTAAGTTTTAGAATTCATGAAATGGAAGCTTTAACTGGTCCTTATAGTTCTTGGTATGATAAAGCTCACCTACTTAAAGGTAAGACTGCTAATTGGAAAAAAAGTGATTTTGAAGCAGCAGGTTTTAGAATGGTTCCAAACTCACCAGTAAGAAGAGGTTCTTATATTGGTAAAAATGTTGTGCTTATGCCATGCTTTGTAAATATTGGAGCCTATATTGACTCAGGAACGATGATGGATACAGGTTCTCGTGCAGGAAGTTGTGCACAGATAGGAAAAAATTGCCATATTAGTGCAGGAACAGGTATTGGAGGAGTATTGGAACCAGCACAAGCTTTACCAACTATAATTGAAGATGATGTCTTTGTCGGAGCTATGTCAGAAATAGTTGAAGGAGTAGTTGTAGAAAAAGGAAGTGTGCTATCAATGGGGTGCTATATTGGACAAAGTACAAAAATAATAAATAGGGAAACTGAAGAAATAATAAAAGGTCATATTCCGCCTTATTCAGTAGTAGTTCCTGGCAACTACAAAAATCTTTATGCGGTTTATATCGTCAAAACTGTAGATTCACAAACCAGATCAAAAACTTCAATAAACGATCTTCTAAGAGATTAATAATGAAGATTTACAACGAATTACAATTGGCTAAAGAGCTAATGAAATTTCCAAGCGTTACGCCGGTAGATGCTGGAACAATTAATTTCCTAGCAAAAAAATTAAGATCTATAGGATTTAAATGTAAAATTTTAGAATTTAAATCAAAAAATTCAAAACCTATAAAAAATCTATATGCAAGACTAGGTAAAACTAGACCAAATTTTTGTTATGCGGGTCACACAGATGTTGTACCACCTGGAGATTTAAAAGATTGGACTGTTAATCCATTTAAACCTGCGGTTAAAAGAAATTATTTAATTGGAAGAGGTGCAAATGACATGAAAGCATCTATTGCTTGTTTTGTTACAGCAGTAAGCAAACTTAAAGACAAAAAATTTAAAGGTTCAATAAGCTTATTAATTACAGGTGATGAAGAAGGTATGGCCATTAATGGTACAAAAAGAGTTGTTAAATATTTAAAAAAAAAGAAAGAAAAAATTGATTTTTGTTTAGTGGGTGAACCCACTAACCGGAATAAACTAGGGGAAATGATGAAGATTGGTAGAAGAGGAAGCATAACTGGATATCTTACAGTTCATGGAGTTCAAGGTCATGTAGCATATCCACATGATGCCAATAATCCAGCCCCAGTTATGGTAAAAATATTAAATGAAATAGAAAATATAAAACTTGATAAGGGAACAAAAAACTTTCAACCGTCAAATCTAGAAATAACTAGAATTAACATTGAAAATACAGCTGATAATGTTATCCCTCCAAAAGCATCGGCAACATTTAATATAAGATTTAACAATAAACATTTATCAAGTTCTTTAAAAAGAAAGCTAAATAATATTTTTAGAAAAATTTGTAAAAAAAATAAGTGTTCTTTTAAAATTTCTTACACGGTATCAGGAGAAGCCTTCATAACAACTCCAAACCAAACAACTAAAATGATTCAGAATACTATTAGAAATATAACAAAAATAAAACCAAAGTTATCAACATCTGGCGGAACATCTGATGCAAGATTTATAAGAAAAATATCGCCATGTGTCGAATTTGGTCTGGTTGGAAAAACAATGCACAAAATTGATGAAGCAGTTTCTGTTAGAGATCTTAAAAGGTTAACCAATATATATAAAAATATTTTAGAAAATTATTTTAAGTGAAAACTGGCTTAATTACTTCTAATACTTATCAAAACCATAATACTGGTGATGGTCACCCAGAAAAAATTGATAGGGTTACTGCAATTATAGATAATCTTAAAAAATTAAATAAAAAAAATCTAATTTGGAAAAAACCATCAAAGTATAAAAGAGAACTTTTAGAAAATACTCATAATAAAGATTACATTAATTTTGTTGAAAAATCCTTCCCAGAAAAAGGTTTGTCTTTTTTAGATGGTGACACGATTATTTCACCTGGAAGTAAAGAAGCCACCGCAGATGCAGTTGGATCAATTATTACAGCCATAGACGGAGTACAAAATAAAGAATTTCATAACGCATTTTGTGCCGTAAGACCTCCTGGTCACCATGCAGAAAGAAATAAAGCAATGGGATTTTGTATCTATAACAATGTAGCAGTTGGTGCACACTATTTATTAGAAAAATATAAATTCAAAAAAGTGGCAATAATTGACTTTGATGTACATCACGGAAATGGAACACAAGATATTTTTTATGATAATGAAAAAGTCTTATATATTTCTACTCATCAATATCCCTATTATCCTGGAACAGGTGATGAGAAAGAAAAAGGCAAGTATAATAACATTTTCAATATTCCTTTGCCTGCTGGCACTACTTCAGAAGAATATCTAAATGCATATGAATTTGTTCTTAAAAAAATCAAAGAATTTAAACCTGAATTTATACTTTTGTCTGCAGGATTCGATGCACATAAAGATGATCCATTAGCTCAACTTCAATTAACATCTAAAGATTTTTATAATTTGACTAAAAGAACATTAAATTTAGCCAAAATATATTGTGGAGGAAAAGTCGTATCAATTTTAGAAGGTGGCTATGATCTTAATGCACTTCAAGAAAGCACAGAGATGCATGTTAACGCACTCTTAGAATTTAATTGATAATTTAAAATTATTTATTAAAGAGTACTAATGAAACTTTATAGAATTAAAAAATCAAATATTGATAGAAATGGCAGAGGTCTTTACGCTACTAATGATATTAAAGAAGGCACTAGAATTATTGATTATGTTGGAAAAATTATTACTAAAAAAAAATCTAATCAATCTGAAAAGTTTGATAATTCAAAACCAATTTATTTATTTAATCTAAATAGTAGGTATGATCTTGATGGAGATTATTCATGGAATACCGCCAAATTAATTAATCACTCATGTTCAAATAACTGTGATTATGATGGTCAAGGTTTAAAACTTTGGGTGGTCGCTATAAAAGATATTAAAAAAGGTGAAGAATTAACTTGTGATTATGGTTTTAGTTATGACTCAGATTACAAACAATTTCCTTGTAAATGTAAATCTAAAAATTGTTGTGGCTATATTGTTAGATCCGAAAGTCGTTGGCGTATTAATAAAAGATTCAGCTTAAGCCTTAAAAAAAATAATAGAGTTAATAGATAACTTTTTCTAAAAATAATCCATGCGAAGGTGCCGGTGCTGCACATAAAGTTCTTTTTTTTGATTTAAAAACTTCTGTAAATTTTTTTAAACTCCATTTTTTTTCACCTAAATATTTTAAGCAACCCACCATAGATCTCACTTGATTTCTTAAAAAGGATTTAGATTTAAATTGAATTACAACTTTTTTATTTATTCTTTTGATATTAATTTTTTTCATTGTTCTAATAGGACTTTTTGAATAACAGTTCGATGCCCTAAATGTTGAAAAATCATGAGTTCCCAATAATTTCTTTGCTCCTTTTTTCATGATTTCAAGATCTAATTTTTTTCTGATATGCCAAACTTTATTTTTATCTAATGATGGCGGGGCTATTCTATTCAAAATAATATATTCATAAATTCTTTCTTTAGCTGAATATCTTGCATGAAAATTTAAATTTCTCTTTTTTATTTCTGTTATAGATATTAATTTTTGATTTAAAAAAAAATTCAATGACTGAATAAATTTTTTTACATTAATAATTTTTTTTTTAGTATCAAAATGAGCTGATTGACCCCATGCATTGACACCTTTGTCAGTGCGACCAGAACCAATTAGACTTATCTTTTCTTTTAAAAGTTTAGATATTTTATTTTGAATTAATTTTTGAATAGAATTTCCTTTCGACTGTATTTGCCAACCAATAAAATTAGTTCCAACGTATTCAATTAAAACCTGGTACCTATGCATTGTTGAAATTTGATCCCTTTTTAATTTGAGATCCATGCATAAATTCATTAATTTTTTGTTGACGTTTTCCTTCTTTTTGAATCTCTAAAACTTTTATGGAACCATCTTTGCACGCTATCTCTAAATTATCACTTAAAACACTTCCTGGTTCTCCAGTTTTGTCAGATAGTTCAACTTTAAGAAGTTTGTAACGCTCCCCATTATAAATAAAGTAAGAATTTGGATACAAACCATTTATTTTTCCTATTATATTTTTTCCAGAATCTGACCAATCAATTCTTGCTTCAGATTTTGATATCTTGATTGCATAGCTAGCTTTTGAGTCATCCTGGGGTTTAAAAACTATTTTATCTCCTAAAATAGCATCAATATCATCTATTATTTTTTCAGCAGCTAATAAAGAAAGTCTTTCTGATAAGCTCTCTGAATTTTCATTTTCCAAAATATTTAAAGAATAAGAATTACAAATAGGTCCTGTATCTAGCTTTTCTTCAAGCTTCATAATGCTTATACCTGTTTGTTTATCTAAATTCATAATTGATCTTTGAATTGGAGCTGCTCCTCGCCATTTAGGCAAAAGAGAAGCATGAATATTAATGAAACCTTTTTTAGTTAAGGTTAATATTTCTTTTGGAATAATTTGACCATAAGCAACGACAATAGCGATATCAGCATTTAATTTTTTTAAATATTCATACTCTTCTCTATTGTTTTTTAAAAATATGGGAGTTCTAAATTCTATATTTAATGTTTCAGACATTCCTTGTATTGGCGATTTATTAACTCTTTGACCTCTTTTTGATTTTTGTGCGGGCTGTGTATAAACAACCGATATTGGATAACCATTTTGATATAACGATTTTAAAATAGGTACAGCAAAAAATGGTGTACCCATAAAAATAATTTTTTTAAGCATGAATTAAACAATAATTCGATCAGGCTTTGATTGCTGCTTAGAAAGTTTTTTTATAATCATTTCTTTTTTTAATTTTGATAAATAATCAATAAATAAAATTCCTTCAAGATGGTCTATTTCATGCTGAATGCAAGTTGCTAATAAACCTTCAGCTTGTAAATTTTGCTTATTTCCATTGTAGTCTAAATATTCTACTTCACATTTACTTGGTCTATCAATTTCGGCAAAAAAATTTTTTACAGATAAACAGCCTTCCTCATAAGTTATTTTTTCATCATTTTTTTTTGTTATGACTGGATTTACAAAATACATAGGGAGTTTTTTATTTTCTTCTTTACTTAAATCCATAACAATAACTCTTTTTGGTACACCTATTTGAATTGCAGCTAAACCTATTCCATTAGCGGCATACATTGTTTCCAGCATATCATTCATTAACTCTTTTTCTAACTCTCCAACTTGTTCTACTGGTTGTGATATTTGCCTAAGTAATGTGTTTGGCTCTGTTAAAATTGTTTTAACTGTCATAATTTACTATTATTTTAATTATATTTTTTAACTTTTAAAGGAAGAATTTTTAATAAAATTTTATTTCTTAAAGGATCAATATCAAGTTGATTTAAAGTACTTATTATAAAATATAATGTTTCTGCTCCAATACTCTCTAATTCATCTTGACCAATAATTTCTACAAGCCTTAATAAAGCTAAACCCGATTCTCCATTATCAATTAATAATTGAATATCATTAGGCATATTAGAATTATCTGTTTCATATAAATCTTCATATTTTTTTAAAATCTGCACTCCATCTGATTTTAAAGACTCAATTAAAATTATGTCTTTAGTAGAAATATAATATTTTTTATTTTTTTTTATTTTTTTTA
>CACLNT010000023.1 GCA_902608385.1 uncultured Pelagibacteraceae bacterium | reverse complement strand
TTTTTGAAGTCATTAATCTTTTACCTCTATTCCCATAGACCTTGCTGAGCCTTTTATGATTTTAACTGCTTGTTCAAGATCATGTGCGTTTAAATCTGACATTTTTTTTTTAGCAATTTCTTCAGCTTGCTTCTTGGTTATTGAAGCAACTATTTGTCTTCCAGGTTCTTGAGATCCGCCTTTTAATTTTGCCGCTTCTTTAATAAAATGTGAAGCAGGTGGTGATTTAATTATAAAGTCAAATTTTTTATCTTTATAAACAGTTATAATTACAGGGACCGGTTTACCCATAAAATTTTTTGTTTTTTCATTAAATGCTTTGCAAAACTCCATAATATTAATGCCTCTTTGACCTAAAGCAGGACCAACTGGCGGCGCTGGGTTAGCTTGTCCACCCTTGATTTGTAATTTTACATATCCACTAATTTCTTTTTTTGCCATTAACTAACTTTCTCTACTTGATTATATTCTAAATCTACTGGTGTTGGTCTACCAAATATTGATACAGAAACTTTTATTCTTGATTTATCTTCATCAATATCTTCTATCATTCCATTAAATGATGCAAAAGGTCCATCTATCACCTGAACTTTTTCACCAATAGAATACTCAATACTAGATTTTGGCTGTGCAACTCCATCTTTTATTTGACCTAGAATTTTTTCTATTTCTTTATCAGAAACTGGAACTGGAATACCTTTTGAACCTAAAAATCCAGTAACTCTCTTAATATTTTTGATCATGTGATAAATATTGTTGTCCATTTCGCTCTTTATTAGCACATAACCTGGAAAATATTTTTTTTTTCTTTGTATTCTTTTACCTCTTTTAACCTCGGTAACATCGTGAGTTGGTATCACTATCTCTTCAATTTTATCGGAAATTTTAGCTTTATCAGCTTCTTCTTTGATTAAAGAAGCAACTTTATTTTCAAAACTAGAATGTGATTGAACAATATACCAATTTTTCATTACATTCCCACTTTAAGTAATAATTCTAATAAAAACTTCAAAATTTGGTCAAGCATTAAAAAAAATAAAGAAGCAACAATTGCCATTGCAACAACCATTAATGTTCCTTGCATAGTTTCTTTGCTTGTAGGCCAAGTAACTTTAAATGCTTCTTGTTTAACTTCCTGAATAAATTTTAAAGGGTTTATCATATTAATCTTATCTATTGGCAGGAGCGGAGGGACTCGAACCCTCAGCCTCCGGTTTTGGAGACCGGCGCTCTACCAATTGAGCTACACTCCTATAGAGCTTACTCTACAATTTTAGTTACTACTCCAGCTCCTACTGTTTTTCCACCTTCACGAATTGCAAAATTCAACTTTTCACTCATCGCTATTGGTGTAATTAACTTAACAGTAAACTTGGCATCGTCACCAGGCATAACCATTTCAGTACCAGCAGGTAACTCAACTTCACCAGTTACATCAGTTGTTCTAAAGTAAAACTGAGGTCTATATTTTGTAAAGAAAGGAGTGTGTCTTCCACCTTCCTCCTTTTTAAGAACATAAGCCTGAGCTTCAAATTTTGTATGTGGAGTCACTGAACCAGGTTTTGCTAAAACTTGACCTCTTTCAACGTCAGTTCTTTCAACACCTCTTAATAGTGCACCTATATTATCTCCAGCTTCACCAGAATCTAAAAGTTTTCTAAACATTTCAACACCAGTGCAAACAGATTTTTTGGTTTCTCTAATACCTATAATTTCAATTTCATCACCAGTTTTAACAACGCCTTGCTCAACTCTTCCAGTAACAACGGTTCCTCTTCCAGAAATTGAAAAAACGTCTTCAACTGGCATTAAGAATGGTTTGTCTTTAGGTCTGTCAGGTTGTGGGATATGCTCATCTATAGCTTTCATTAATTCTAAAATTGAATTTTTTCCAGTTTCTTCATCTTTTCCTTCTACGGCTGCTAAAGCAGAACCTTTTATAATAGGTATTTTGTCGCCTGGAAATTTGTAAGAAGTTAATAGGTCTCTTATTTCTTCCTCAACTAACTCAATTAATTCCTTATCTTTTACTTGATCAATTTTATTTAAATATACAACAAGCGCCGGAACTCCTACTTGTCTAGCTAAAAGAATATGCTCTCTTGTTTGAGGCATTGGTCCATCAGCAGCATTCACAACTAAAATTGCACCGTCCATTTGTGCTGCGCCAGTAATCATATTTTTTACATAATCAGCGTGACCTGGGCAGTCTACGTGTGCATAATGTCTTTTATCAGTTTCATACTCAACGTGTGCAGTTGCAATAGTTATACCTCTTTCTTTTTCCTCTGGTGCTTTATCAATTTGATCATAAGCAACAAATTCTGCTCCACCTTTTTCAGCTAATACTTTTGTTATAGCTGCTGTTAAAGTTGTTTTTCCATGATCCACGTGACCAATCGTTCCGACATTAGCATGCGGTTTTGTTCTTTCAAATTTTTTCTTGTCTGCCATTTTCTTTTTTTACCTCTATATAATTTCTTTTTATTTTAAACTTGGAGCGGGTAAAGGGAATCGAACCCTTACATCCAGCTTGGAAGGCTAGCGTTCTACCATTGAACTACACCCGCAACAGCCAAGTACAACACTCCAATATTGAATAAATTTTTATTGAATGGTGGAGGGGGAAAGATTCGAACTTTCGAAGACCGAAGTCAACGGGTTTACAGCCCGCCCCATTTGACCGCTCTGGAACCCCTCCCATCGGGGAAGTGTCCCCTGTTCAATAAAGCTTCAAACAACATGCGTTTTATATATTTTTATTGCTTAATTGCAACACGAGATTTACTAGGAAAAGATGATAAAATACGTATAAAACTGGCTTATATTTATGAATAAATCATCATTTTTTATTGTTGGTAAGCATGCTGTGATTGAAGCATTAAAAAATCCTAAAAGAAAGGTTTTGCGTTTGTTTTTAACTGAAGAAAGTAAGAAAAATATTTATAGAGAAAGCCAAAAAAAAAACCTACTTCAAGATATTAAAATACATTTTAAAACAAAAAAAGAGCTAGATAAATACACAACCCGTGAACAATTAATGCATCAAGGATATGTAGCTGAGGTTGAACATCTTGAAAAATTGGTTTTAAAAAACTTTATTAAAAATAAAAATAATTTAATTTTTGCATGTTTGGATGAAGTAACAGATCCAAGAAACATAGGTTCTTTAATTAGAAGTGCTACATCTTTTAATGTTGATGGGTTAATAGTAAAAGAAAGACATTTTCCGAGTGAAAGTAAATTAATGTATAAATCAGCAAGTGGATCAATTGAGTATCTAAATATATTTGAAGTTTCAAATATTAATTCCACATTAAAGAATCTTAGAGAAAACAATTTCTGGATATATGGTTTTGATTCTAAGGGGAAAAAAAAATTTACTGATATCAAATGGGAAGGAAATAATGTTCTTCTATTCGGATCTGAAGGCTTTGGAATGAAACAACATACAAAAAAATATGTGGATTTTCTAGTTCGAATTGATATCAATAAGAATATAGAAAGCTTAAATATTTCAAATAGTGCAGCTATTGCTTTTCATCATTTAAATTATTTGAAAAAAAATGTTGATTAGAGAAAGAATAATTAATACAAAACTACTATGCCCTTGTAGCTCAGCTGGTAGAGCAATTGATTTGTAATCAATAGGTCCGCGGTTCGAATCCGTGCGGGGGCACCACTTCCTTAATAAAATCAGCGTTTATAATTTTTGCTAAATCAGTTTTTAATTAATCTAACAATTTCTTTTTAACTTTTGTAAATTCTTCTTGGGTTAAAACTCCTTCATCTAGAAGTTCTTTAAGCTCTTTTAATTGAGTTGCCAAATCTGACGATGAAGTAGTTTTTTTTGTAATTTTTTTTATTTTATTTTTAAAATTATTTGGATCATCTAGTGTGTATGGTTTATCTTCAAAAAACCTATAAGCTATATCTTCACCATAATAATTTTGTGCAGTTTCAATTTTTTCTTTATCGGTAGTTGGTGTTGTGCCTTTATAATATAAAATACATATTGTAGATTTAGAATAATTTTTTGGTTTCTTCTTCAAATATCCATCACATCTATTAAAAGCTTTTCTAATTACGTCTTCCCAAGAGGTATCATCAGCTTCATATGACCATGCCATGTAACCTTTTTTTTGTTTAGCCATAACCCAAGCTTTGTATTTTTCTTTTCCTCCTTTAACATAATCTTTCCAACTGATTTTATGTTCGGTGGTTAATGAGGCTATTAGACTTGGATAATCCAAATTATCAATTTTTCCTGTAATTTTTTTTTTATCTTCAAGCTTAGCTGTTTCATAATCTATACCAGGCAATTCAGATATATCACCATCATAAAAACCAAAGTTCTGAATAATTTGAGCTATTTTGTAAGGTTCTTTTAAAAGTTTTTTCTTAATACGTCTTGCTTTGCTTTTAATATCAACGCCATTATCCCAAAGAATTCTTCTTTCTCTTGCAAATAAAAAACATGGTGAACCATTAGATCGTTTTTCACATCTTGCTATTGCTTTATAAACATAATTACCAGTTTGACATTGTTCATATGGACAATAATAATAATAGGAACTTTTTCCGTCCTTTGAAATTACCATTATCATTGGTTTATTTTTTTTATTTTTACCCCATGAATATTTTGGATTAGATGCTCCATACATATACATCAAAACATCTGTCATTGTTGTTTTTGATAATTTTAATTCACCAGAACCTTTTTTTGCATAAGCATTTGTGCTTAACAACAAACCCAGAACTACGATCCCTAAAAGTTTTTTCACTGATTTAATATTTTAGTTTTTGCTTTTTCAAACTCCTCTTTTGAGAGCACACCTGATTTATACAGGTCATTTAATTTTTTTAAATTTGTTACAATGTCTTTTGTGGGCTGACTGTTTTTTGTAGTTATTATATATTTATCTAGTTCTAATTTATGATGTTTCTTTGCATTATTTAAAATTTCAAATTTTTTGTGAAATTGTGCTGAAATTGACATCCATTCATTCATAACTTTTTTATGTTGTGGATATTTTTCAATATTATACTTGTGGTATTCAGACGTTTCCTCAGTAAAATATTTATTTTTTGGAGCATTAAGAGCTTTAGGGTTAATAACATGAAATATCCTGTACCAATTTGAACGGTTATGTCTCGAAAAATAACTATGCCAAGACGTCAAAGCTACCTTTGGGATTTCGAAAGAGTTTTCTTCTAAAAACCTTCGATAATCAACGGAGTTAATTTTTTTATGTGCATCATCTGGATTATATAATTCTTTCATGAAATCCCAGTGTCCAATTACAAAACAATTATGAACTATTCCAGATTTATAATATTCTAATAAGAAATACTCAGGTCTTTGGTAACAACCATCATAAGGATCTTTAAAAGTCATTCTATGTATTTCC
Source organism: uncultured Pelagibacteraceae bacterium (assembly GCA_902608385.1). Taxonomy (GTDB): domain Bacteria; phylum Pseudomonadota; class Alphaproteobacteria; order Pelagibacterales; family Pelagibacteraceae; genus Pelagibacter. The sequence continues at coordinate 1,404 of CACLNT010000023.1, read as the reverse complement.
TGATCGATATATGCCATAAAAGAACTTCCCATATCTCCATCATAGAAGTCGATTACTTCCATTATCTCACCATCTTCTATACGAATAAATCCAAATATAAACTGAGTAAGCCAACCGTAATGTGCTTCATCCCTTCTAGATACAAACCAATCACCCTCTGATAATTCGATAGAGATCTTATCAATTTCTATTTTATTATTTAAAATTTTTTCACCAACTTTATAAAGTTTTGCAAAAACAGTATTAGTGCAAAATAAACAAAAAAAAGAAATTACTAAAAGCTTTTTCATTTAACTTGATGATTTTGCAGAAGCTGCAAATTTAACTTTTTTATCATTATAATCTCTACCAATTCCAGTTATAGCAACACCTTCTTCCCATTCAAGAGTTCCAGCTGCTCCCATATTGTTTGTGCAGGAAATCTGCCAAGTACCTTTGCCATCTAATTTTAGAGAACAAGAACCTTGACAAGTACCTTCGTTATTAGGCAAATCTAAATTTATTGTACCTTCATAGTCTGTTTCACTAAAGTTCAATGTTCCAACAATCATATCTGAATAACCTTCCCACCTAACTACTGCAGTTCTTTCATCTTCTAATTTTTTCTTTTTTTCAGCTATTTTTCTTTTTTCATCTTCAATTTTTTTTTCTGCCAATTTTTTTCTTTTTTCAGCTTCAGCTTTTCTTTGTTCAAGCTTTTTCTGTTTTTGCGCTAAAAGTAATTCTTCTTCATTAGGTTTTTTTGGAAACTCTGGAGATAATATATTTCCTTTAAAATATTTACCCTGATTAAAAGGATCTTTAGACCTAGTAGCCAAGTAAGTTGAATTATCATAATCTAGCACATATGTAACCCATCCATGACGTTTAGTCCAACCGGCCTGTCCTTCTTTAAAAGTATTACCATTTACAGCTTCCCAAATCATTTTAACTTCCATACCCTGGCTATATGAGTAAGCCACACCGTCAGAATGATATTTATTATACCAGGTATAATTTTCCCCATCAATTACACCATCCATCTCAATTTCTTTTCCAATCATAAATGCTTCAAGATCTTCTTTAGTTTTTAAATAATTTTTTGGTTTTTCTTCAGTATGTTCTTTTTTTTGCGCTAAAAGTAATTCTTTTTTTTTTTTCTCTTCTTCGATTTTCATTTCAACCATTCCAGTTGTGCTATCTGAAATTCCATATATTCTTTTTATTTTTTTAAAAGCACTTTTACGTATCATCGTCTTCGAGTGGTATGTTTCTATTCTTTCTAATATAGCGTAGTAAAGTTCAGGCGAAGCAGCTTTATCAACAAATAAAGCTTCACATTTTAATTTTTTTTCCATTTTTGATGAACTTTTACCTTTGAGAAGTTTATGCATATATACCCCCCATGAGCTACTTGGCAGATAA
>CACLNT010000022.1 GCA_902608385.1 uncultured Pelagibacteraceae bacterium | reverse complement strand
TATGTAAATGAAATAGCCCCTAGAGTTCATAATTCTGGCCATCTAACTATTAACGCATATAATGTTAGTCAATTTGAAAATCACATAAGAGCTGTGTGTAATCTTGAAATTGTAAAATTAAATAAAATTTCAAATGCTGAAATGGTCAATCTTATTGGTGATCAAATTACTATTTACAGAAAAAAAAAATTTTCTTCTAATGAATTTTTTTTTGATTATTTAAAAAAAAAAACTAAAGACAAAAGAAAAATGGGTCATTTGACCACATTAATTAAATAAAAACAAAATATACAAGTTGGGAATATGCTAAAATTTCTCAGTTTCATAATAATGATTTTTGTTTATAACTCTTTATCTATTGCTATGGAAAATAAACCTTTTCACCATTTGTCGGATGGAACTTTTCGAAACCCAGAAGGTTCCCCTCGAATTGAAGATTTTGCTTTTAACTGGAGTTTCAAAGTATTTAATGAAGAAAAGAAAAAGATTAACATTGAAATTCCATCAAATCATATAATCAATAAAAAAGAAGTTTTAAAAAACCTCAAAGAAAATAAAAATAATGATTATGTGGCTTGGATAGGACACGCTACCTTTTTAATTAAGCTTGGTAACACAACTATAATAACTGATCCAGTTTTTGAAAAAAATATGGGGCCCTTAATATTTGGTCCTAAAAGATATGTAGACCCAGCAATAAATCTTAAAGAAATACCAGAAATTAATTTATTTTTATTAACACATAATCATTATGATCATTTAAGCACTAGAACTATAAAGAAATTTCCTTACAAAAAAGCCAAAGTTTTGGCTCCTCTCAAGCTTGGAAAATATTTTACAAAAAATGGTTTTGCAAATGTAAGTGAAATGGATTGGTATGACGAAATAAGAGTAAATGATACAAAAATTACTTTTTTACCTGCGGTGCATTGGTCTAAAAGGAGTTTATGGGACACAAATAAAACTTTGTGGGGAAATTTTTTAATTGAATATAATAATAAAAAAATATTTTTTGCTTGTGATACGGGCTACGGAAATATTTATAAGGAACTTGGTAAAAAATATGGTCCTATTGACTTAACTTTTATTAATATAGGAGCTTACAATTTTTACCCTATGTCACCTCGAAAAGACAAGTCGATTTACCATACAAATCCTGAAGAAGCATTAAACATTGGTCAAGATTTAAAAAGTAAAAAAGTTTTAGGCATGCATTGGGGAACTGTAGTTTTATCTTTAGAACCAATAATGGAGCCTCCAACAAGATTTAAAGATAATGCTGAAAAATATGGTTTTAATAAAAAAGATGCTGTGATTTTTAAGATAGGTCAAGTTAGCAAATTAAGTGAAATATTAAATTAGTTATTAGATTTTTTAACAAAATAAATTCCAATAATAACGGCAGCTACAGCTACTAATACTTTTGGAGTAATTACTTCTTTCAAAAATATATAGCCTAATATTATTCCAAATATAGGAATTAAATAAGCCACTTGTGCTTGAAAAACTAACCCATTGTTTATTAATATTCTAAACCTAAGCAGCCACGCAAATCCTGTGGCTACTATACCTAGGTAAATGACTGATACTGTTGACTCTATACTTGGATTTAAATTCCAAGGTTGCTCGGTATAAGCGGTGATGGGTATTAAGAATATTGTTGCCCATATTAATATTGACGCTGTCACATTTTCATTTTTTTTACTACTTATTTTAAGAGTTAGCAAACCACCTATTACATAAAAAGTTGAAGCAAAAAAGATAATCAGAGCAGATAAAAAATTATTGTCATTAATTAAAATATTGTCTGAAAATAGAAAAGCTATTCCTGAAAATCCAAGCAAAACACCAAGTATTTTTTTTAAATTAATTTTTTCATTTTTAGTAAAAAAATGAGCTAGAACCGTAGCACTTAAAGGCGTGCTTGCCATTAATATTGCAGCTAGATTACTTTGAACCTTTTGAACTCCATATGCTATCAAAAAAAATGGAATAACTAAATTTACCATACCAATTAAAGCAAACCAATGCCAATCTTTTGAAAATGCTTCAATTTTTATTTTTTTAAATAAACATAAACCTACCACTGGAATAGCGCCAAAAATAATTCTTAAAAAAGCAATTGTAACTGGACCATAAGAGTAAGTTGCTATTTTAATATTAAAAAAAGCTGAAGACCATATCAAAGCTAAAATTGTTAGTAATGTATAATCTATAATTTTTGGTTCTCTCATTATACTATGTCTTCCACAATTCCTTCTGTAAGATTAATTAGTTTTTTATAATTGATCTTAAAAATTGTATTAGGATGTCCTGCGGATGCGTATACATGTTCATAACGGGACAAAGATGTGTCTATTAATACTTTGTTTCTATTTAAATGAGCTATTGGAGAAACTCCACCTATTGAAAAACCAGTCTGTTTTTTAACTTGATCAGCATCTGCCATTGAAACATCCTTCAGGTTTAATATTTTTTTTACTTTATTCAATGAACATCTCCTATCGCCTGAAACCAAACATAAAATAAAGCTATTCTCTGTTCTTAAAAGTAAACTTTTAACTATCGCTCCTACCTCACATTTTAGTGATATGGCCGCATCTTTTGCTGTTTTTGCTGAACTAGTTAAGGCCTCTACTTTTAATGAACCATCAAAGTTACTTAGAGCTTTAACAACTCTTTGGACTGGTTCTTTTTTTAATAAATCTTCCATTCAACTAATAATTGTAATAATTTGTGAATTGATAATTTCATATTAATTGCCATTTATCCATGTAAGAAATGCATAGGTGATATCTTTATAATAAACACTATTAATCTATAATTTTTTGGTATTAAAAACTAACAAAATTTAATAGGAGAAAGTATGAGCGCGACTCAAGTTTTAAAATTAATGAAAGAAAAAGAAGTTGAATATGTAGACTTAAGATTCACAGACCCAAGAGGAAAATTACAGCATTTAACTATGGATGCAACAATTGTTGATGATGAAATGTTAAATAGCGGTGTCTTTTTTGATGGTTCCTCTATTGCTGGATGGAAAGCAATTAATGAATCTGACATGATTTTAAAACCTGATCTAAATAGAAAAGTGATCGATCCATTTACTTCACATAATACACTTGTCTTATTTTGCGATGTTTTAGATGCTGTCAAAAAAACTCCTTATGAAAGAGACCCTCGAGGAATAGCTAAAAAAGCTGAATCGTATTTAAAATCTACAGGTATTGGAGATAAAGCTTATTTTGGACCAGAGCCAGAATTTTTTGTATTTGACGATGTTAGATACAAAAATGATATGAATGAAACAAGTTTTGCAATTGATAGTTTAGAAGGCCCGTACAATACTGGAAGAAAATATGAAAATGGTAATATGGGTCATCGCCCGGGAATTAAAGGTGGATATTTCCCAGTTCCACCAGTTGATAGTGCACAAGATATGCGTGGGGAATATTTAAAAGGACTAAGAGATGTTGGAATTAAAGTTGAAAAACATCACCACGAAGTAGCTCCAAGTCAACATGAACTAGGAATGTATTTTGGAACATTGGTTGATCAAGCTGATAATGTTCAGCTTTATAAGTATGTTGTTCAAATGGTTTCACATTCGTTTGGAAAAACTGCAACATTTATGCCGAAACCTGTAAAAGGAGACAACGGTTCAGGTATGCACGTTCATCAATCTATTTGGAAAGGCAAAACACCTGTTTTTTCTGGAAACAAATATGCTGGATTATCTGATACTGCATTACATTATATTGGTGGTATTTTAAAACATGCAAAAGCAATTAATGCTTTTTCAAACGCCGCAACAAACAGTTATAAAAGATTAATTCCAGGTTTCGAAGCTCCTGTATTATTAGTGTATTCAGCAAGAAATAGATCTGCTTCATGTAGAATACCTGTTACATTAAATAAAAATGGTGCAAGATGTGAAATAAGGTTTCCTGATGCTTCTGGTAACCCATATTTAACTTTTGCCTCAATGTTAATGGCTGGGCTAGATGGAATTAAAAATAAAATCAATCCAGGAGATCCACTTGATGAAGATTTGTATGCTTTGCCTGAAAATAAAGTAAGAAAAATTCCAACAGTTTGCGGTTCTCTTAGAGAAGCAATGGAAAGCTTAGACAGAGATAGAGATTTTTTAAAACAAGGTGGCGTATTTACTGACGATCAAATAGATGCGTACATCGCTCTAAAATTTGAAGAAATTTACAAACTTGAACATACCCCTCATCCAATGGAGTTTGAAATGTATTACAGTTCCTAGAATTAATTATTTTTTACTTTTTAGTATTTTTTCGTCAGCAATTTTGTTTTTATTAACACCTTTTTTGATTGTGTAACTAAGTGTGCCATGAGCACCTGCTTCAACAGGTTTACGTTGAGTTCTAAACATAGCCTTTAATTTAGCTTTTTCTGCCAACTTATTTGAGTGTTCTACTAAATGCTTCTTATCTCTCATAACGAGGCATTATATATAACTATTAATTGTACAGCAATACAGATTTATGTTTTAAACGATTCTCCACACCCACAACGCTCTGTTTCATTGGGATTTTTAAATATAAATGTAGATGAAAATTGCTCTTTTTTGTAATCCATTTCTGTGCCTAAAAGATACATTATTGCACCTGGATCTATAAAAACTTTAACACCTTTGTCTTCAATGATTTCGTCTGTTGGATTAATTTCTTTTGCATACTCCATAATATATGACATGCCGGCACAACCGCCCGATTTTACTCCAACTCTTACTCCTACAGATTTACTTTCATCATTGGATATGATTTCTTTAATTCTATTTGCCGCATTATCGCTAAGAGTAATAACTTGTTTCATTATAAATTTAACTCCAATTTTGCTGACTCTGACATCATAGTTTTATCCCAGGGTGGATCCCAAACTAAATCAAGATCAACTTTATCAATTCCTTCTACTTGCATTATACTATCTTTTACCTCTTTGGGTAAACTTTCTGCAACAGGACAATTAGGAGAAGTTAGTGTCATTTTTACTTTAGCTGTATTTTTGTTTTCTACTTTAATATCATAAATTAAACCTAGTTCATAAATATTAACAGGTATCTCAGGATCATAAATTTTTTTAATTTCAGTTATTATTTGATCTTTTAATTCCATATCTAGTCTAGCCTTTCAGTATTAATTTCTTCTTGAGTATTATCAATTGCAGAAATTAAAGTATGCCACGACAAAGTAGCACATTTAACTCTCATTGGATATTGTTTTACGCCCGATAAACACATCAATTTAGTTCTTTCATCGTCTTTTAAATTTTTTGATTTTAATTCTGGGTTGATTTTGATCATTCCTAAAAAATCATTTATAATTTCTTTAACTTCATTTTCTTCTTTGCCTTTTACTAAATCAGTCATAATTGAAGCCGATGCCATTGATATCGCGCAACCACTTCCTTCAAAAGACGCATCTTCTACTTTCTTTTTTTCATTTAGTTTAAGATAAATATGAACATTGTCACCACAAAGAGGATTATATCCTTTTGCATCTTTGTTAAAATTATCTGTTTTTCTTAAATTTCTTGGATTCTTTCCGTGCTCCAATATAATTTCTTGATAAAGTTCTTTTATATTCATTTTAAATTAAAAATTTTTTTACATTTGTTAATTGAGGAATTAAGTCGATCAATATCTTCTTTCGTATTGTAAATTCCTAAAGATGCACGTGCTGTTGCAGTTATGCCCAATGTTTCATGAAGTATTTGGCAACAATGATGACCGGCTCGTATTGCCACTCCATCTTCATCTAATATTGTAGCAATATCGTGTGGATGAATTCCTTCTATTGTAAAAGATAAGACTGCACCTTTTTTCTTAGGGTTGCCAACTAATTTTACAGAATTGTTTTTTCTTAACATCTCTTGTCCATAATCTATTAATTCTTTCTCATGTTGAATAACACTATTCATTCCAATTTTTTCAAGAAATTTAATAGATTGATCAAAAGCTACAACTTGAGCTGTTGCCATTGTTCCAGCTTCATACTTATTTGGTAAGTCTCCGAACGAAATACTATCTTTTTTAACTTCTTTAATCATGCCTCCACCACCTTGATAAGGAGGAAGTTCTTCTAACCATTTTTTCTTTGCATAAAGAATACCAAGTCCAGTTGGTCCATACATTTTGTGACATGAAATTGTATAAAAATCACAATCTAGGTCTTGCATGTCCAATTTTAAATGTGGTGCTCCTTGGCAACCATCAATTAAAATTGGAATTCCTTTTGAATGAGCAAGTTCTGTTATTTCTTTGATTGGCAAAATTGCTCCCGTTACATTTGACAAATGGGTAACAGCAATTATTTTAGTATTTGATGTAATTTTTTTTTCAATACTTTCAATAGAAACTTCGCCATCTTCATTAACTTCTGCAAACTTGATCTTAACTCCTTTTAAACTTCTCAAATAATGCCACGGTACATAATTTGAATGATGTTCAAGTTCTGTAAGCAAGATTTCGTCACCCTCTTTGAGATATTTTTGACCAAAAGTATTCGCAACAAGATTAATTGCTTCAGTAGCGCCTTTGGTAAAAACAATTTCATCTTTGCTTTTTGCATTGATATACTTTTGTACAGATATCCTTGTATTTTCATAATTATTAGTTGCTGCTATTGATAAGGCATGAACACTTCTTCCTACATTTGAAAACTCATTACTGTAGAAGTCGTTAATCCTAGCTATTACTGATTGAGGTTTTTGAGAGGAGTTTGCGCTATCTAAATAAACTAAGTTTTTATTTTTAAATATGGGAAATTCTTTTTTTATATTTGATAAATTCATTATCTAATTCCCATTATATTTTTAATTAAATCTTTGATTTCTAAATCAGTAATTTTTTCAACTACATCTAATAAAAATCCATTAATTAAAAGTTTTTTAGATTGTTTATAATTTAGACCTCTTGACATTAAATAAAATATAGCATTTTCATCTAAATTTCCTGATGTTGATCCGTGAGAGCACTTTACATCGTCAGCGTAAATCTCTAACTCCGGCTTTGCATCAAACTCTGTATTTCTATTTAATAAAAGAGCTTTGCTTAGCTGATATCCATCAGTTTTTTGAGCTTTTGAGTTAACAAATATTTTTCCCTGATAAATACCTTTGGAATTATCATTAAGTACACTTTTAATTAATTGATAGCTTTTAGTGTTTTCTGCTAGGTGGTTGATATTAGTTTTTATTTCATGATGTTGATCATTTTTTAAATTTATAATTCCATTTACAAATGCTGAGCTATACTGATCATTTAAGTTACAATTTATTTCATTTTTATTAAATTTAGATCCAGTTGAAAAAATAAATGACTCAGCGAGACTATTATGTTCTAAGTCAATATTATTAAAAAAATATTTAATGTTTGAGTTTAATTTATGGTCAATTTTATAATTTTTAAGAATTGCATCTTTTTCAATTTTAAATTGATAATTAATATTTATAAAATTATCATTTGAGCTATCATCAAATAAGTTAATAAGTTTTAAACTACTATTTTTTTTTAAAACAAAGTCAATTCTTTGGTTTATGGTGTTTGATT
>CACLNT010000021.1 GCA_902608385.1 uncultured Pelagibacteraceae bacterium | reverse complement strand
ATCTCAATTTAAAAGACGTTCAATACATGGACTCATCTGGAATATCTGTACTAATTGAAAGTCATCAAAAGGCCAATGAACTTGGAACAAAAGTAATTCTTAAAGATATTAGTAAATCAGTTCTTAAAGTAATAATGATGGCTAAACTGGAGCAAGTTTTAAATTTAGATTAGTTCATGAATTTATCTGAGTCAAAAGATTTTTTAGTTACCCCTGCAAGTTTGAAAGAAATTAGAGCCTTTTCAAGAGAAATATTTGAAAAAATTAATATCAATGAAAATCTCAAAGATGAGTTAGTTTTAGCAATTGCTGAAGCTGCACAAAATATTGTTAAACATGCTTATAAAAATATAGATAGCACAAAAGATAAAATGGAGATTAAAATATCTCTAAAAGATTCTGAACTTGAAATAGGTTTTTTTGATAAAGGAAGACCTGTTGATACTGCTAATGTAAGGCATAGAAAAATTGACGATGTAAAGCCTGGAGGATTAGGAACTTTTTTTATCCAACAAATCATGGATGCAGTAGTTTTTAAAGAAGGTGAAAAACCTTGGATAAATCATCTTGTGCTAACAAAAAAAATATAATTAACCTACACTGATTGGTATAACCATTTAGTTTTAAGAAAAAACTTTACTGGCCAATAATAGATCCAACATTAAATATTGGAGAGTACATTGCAATCATAAGTCCACCTATCATTGTACCCATGAATACAATCATAATTGGTTCTATCAAGCTAGACATGTTTTCAACTGATGTATCAAACTCTTCTTCATAATAACCTGACACTGAAGTGAACATTTCATCTAAACTACCTGTTTGCTCTCCAACTGAAATTAGCTGGCTGAATGTTGCTGGAAAAACTGGTTCTTTTAAAAATAATTTTGTTAAAGTGTCTCCAGAGAAAACTCCTTTTTTTACATTTTCTAAAGCTTGAGTAACAACGTCATTGTTGCTAACTGATTTTGCAATTTCAAGCGCTTCCAATAAGTTTACACCTGCGGCACTTAAATTACCCATAATTAGAGCAATTCTTGCTAGCAACGATTTTAAAATCATATCTCCAAAAATTGGCATAGCAATAACGTACTTATGCCATTTATATCTAACTTTAGGAATTTTAGTTGTTGTATATTTAAATATTATATAAGCTAACACAACAATTATACCTAAAGTAGCTCCTCCACTACCTCTCATAAAATTACTTGCTGTCATGATTACAGCTGTTGGTGTTGGAAGGGCAACGCCCATACCTTCATACATTTTAGCAAAAACTGGGACTACTTTAATTAACATGAACACCATTACAGTAATTGCAACACTAAACATTACAGCCGGATACATTAAAGCACCTTTAATCTTCTTTTTAACTTTTTCCCTTTTTTCTAAAGAGTCTACTAGTTTCATTAAGAAAACATCTAGTTTACCACTAGCTTCACCAGCTTTGATTAAGTTAATATAAATATTATCAAATATTTTAGGATATTTTTCAAAACACTTAGATAGTGTAACACCGCCCTCAAGACTTTTTCTAACATCTTCTATAATTTCCTTCATGGTTGGGTGTTCAGTTTGATCTCTTAACATTGATAAAACATTTAGAATTGGAAGACCTGCTTTGACCATGGTGGCAAATTGTTTAGAAAAAAGCATTACATCTTGAGGCCCTACCTTCTTTTTACCAAAAGAAAATCCACCACCGCCTTTTTTCTTTTCTTTTTCAGCTTTTTTCTTTTTAAATTTAACTAAATTTGTAATGATTATCTTTTGTTCTTTAAGTTTAAACGAGGCTTCTTCTTGATTAATGGCTTCAATCTCTCCTTCAACATATTTTCCTGCTGAAATACCCTTATATTTATAACTTTCAGATGACATTATTGCTCCATAGACAAGACACGTTCATACTCTCTAAAATTTAAATCTCCCATTAATATTAATTCACGTCCCATATCTTGCATAGTTCTAAAACCTTCACCAACAGCAATTTTTTTTAATTCTGGTGTTGTTGCTTTTCTAAGTATTGCTTCCTTAATTTGTTTAGTAACACTTAATATTTCATAAATACCCATTCTACCTTTATAACCTGTGTCCTTGCATTTTGGGCATCCTTTGCCTCTTTGAGCTTTTGCTCTTGAAGCCTGTTCAACTGTAAAACCAAACTCCGCTAAAGCTTTGGGACTTACATCTGGGTCTGGCTCCCTACATTCTGTGCAAGTTTTTCTTGCTAATCTTTGGCCTAATACCAAACTTACAGCAGCACTTATTAAATAGTCAGGTGTTCCCATATTTTGTAATCTAGTAATTGTGCTAGGAGCATCATTCGTGTGAAGTGTACTAAAAACTAAGTGACCTGTAAGTGCAGCTTTTAATCCTATATCAACAGTTTCCTTATCTCTCATCTCTCCAACCAAAATTATTTCTGGGTCTTGCCTTAAAAAAGATCGAAGTGCTTTTGCAAAATCATAACCAATATCATCTTTTATCTGAACTTGACCCACGCCATCTAGTTCATACTCAACAGGGTCTTCAGCGGTTAAAATATTTAAGTGTGGCTTAGATACTTCTTTAAGAATACTATAAAGAGTTGTTGTTTTACCTGATCCTGTTGGGCCTGTAACCAGTACTAGACCTTGCGTTCCATGGATTGCTTTTCTTAAATTTTTTAAATCTGCTTCTTCAAAATTTAATTGTTCTAAACTAATATCACCTGCATCTTTGTTTAGAATCCTCATTACTATTCTTTCATTGGTAGCTGTCGGTAAAATAGAAAGTCGAAGGTCAACAACTTTACCGTCTATTTTAAAAGGAATAGCACCGTCCTGAGGCAATCTTCTTTCAGCAATATCAAGTTTTCCCATAATTTTAAATCTTGTTACTACTGCTCCATAATTGTCGTGTAAAAATTTGTTAAATTTTTCCTGTACTTGAAGCATACCATCTTGTCTATAACGTACTCTTGATGAAAACCTGAATGGTTCAATATGAATATCAGAAACTCCAGCTTTAATTGCTTCAGCAACAACAGCCGTTGAAAATTTAATAACTTCAGATTCATTTTCAATTGCCTCTATATCTTCTTCTGGTTTACTTTCTAGAACTTCACCTGCTTCTGCAAGATCGGAGTCAAAAGTTTTTGTTTTTTCTTTTTGTTCTTTTACATTTTTTTCTTTTATGCTCTTAATTGTTGTTTTGTTATCTTTTAATAATTTTTCGATAAATTCTGAAATTTGAGAAACTTTAGCTGCATGAAGTTCAATGTTTTTTTTAGTAATTGTCTTAAGATTTCTCATTAAACTCAACTTTGAAGTATCAGAAATTGCAATATGAAGAGTTTTTCCATCAGCATCAATTTTAAAAGGTGCAATAAAATTTATATTTATGTAATTTGCTGGTAAAATTTTTTGTAATTCTTCAGAAACTTTTATTCCTGAAAGGTCAATAATTTCTAATGATTGATCTTTAACCAATAGATCTAAAATTTTGTCTTCATCGGTTAATTTAAGCTCAAAGACAGCTTCCAATTGTGATTTTTCTCCTTCGTGGGATAGTTTTTTTATACTTGATAAATCTTTTCCTGAGATAACATCTTGATCAATTAAGATATTAATTAGGTTAACCTCAGACTCTCTACTAATTTTTAACATTTTATAAAATTCTTGGAGCTATAAACACCAATAATTCATCTAGGTTATCAGAATTTGACTTACCTTTAAAGAGATTACCTATTATAGGAACATTTCCAAGTCCTGGTGTTTGGCTTTTTTTATTTACTATTACATTTTTTTTAATTCCACCAATTACAACAATATCACCGTCAGCAACCAATAATTTAGTAACTATTTCCATCTTATTTATTGGTGGTTCGTCAGACTCTGTTGATCTATTTGGTGTGTCATTATTAACTTTTATAGTTAACAATACATTTCCATCGCCAATAATACTTGGTGTTACTTCTAGTTTTAATGCAGCTTCTTTAAATGAAGTCGAAGTAGTTCCTTCAGATGTAGTTTGATATGGTATTTCTTCACCTTGTGTAACTGTTGCCATTTGGTTGTCTAAAGTAAATACTTTTGGATTAGATATTGTTTTAGCCATACCCATGCTTTCAAGTGCTGTGATTTCTGCTTTTAAAATTCCAGTTGTAGTTCTTCTTAAAAGTCCAATTCCACTAGTTGCTCCAGTCGCTGCAAAGTTCGTAATTGAATCAGTTGTTGAGCCCAAATTAACAGCATCATCTAATGATACTTCGGTACTACTTCCTGAGCTTGGGCCAGAAACTCCGCCTGCAACTCGTCCTTTATTTTGGTAATATCCACCTAGTCTTGTTCCTAGAGCTCTTTCAAAATCAGAATTTGCTTCTACAATAAAAGCTTCAATTAAAACTTGTTTAGTTCTAATATCTATTTCTTTAATAACTTTATCTACAACATCTAAGTCTTTTTCTTTACCTCTAACTATAATTGATCTTGTTGTAACTTCTTCTGTTATCTGTATTGGTGAATACGCACCTTCTCCTCCTTCACTAAATAATTCTTCTATTGTAGTTTTTGCTTGTGCAGGGGAAATGTAATATAATCTAAATATTTCTGAATATATTGGTTCAACACTATCTTCCAGCTCAACTTTTTTCTTAACAGCAGAAGCTCTCGTAGATTTATATGTTTCCTGCGCTGTTAATGTTTCAGGAGAGTGAACTCTAATCAAATTACTACTAACATCTATATCGGATGCGTAGTTTTTCATATCCAACAAAGCTTGAAATGCTTTATCCCATGGAACATCTACTAATTCAGCGCTAATCGCTCCTGCTACCTCATCTCCAACTAAAACATTTATTTCTCCTATTTTACCCATTAACTTCATTGTTTCCTTGAAGTCTAAATTTTTAAATTTCAGAGTAATTCTTTGTTTTAGCATTGGAAATGAATCTGGAATTAATAAATAATTTCTCTGAGATTCAGATGATATTTTTTTTCTTTTCATTAATTTTCTTGTGTCGCCTTCTACAGGTTTTGGTCCCATATCAAGAGTTTTCGCAACTTCCGTTTTACCTTTTTCTCTAACATCATCTTTTATTAATGGAGTGTTATGTTTGAATGGTTTATTTACTTTTTTATTAATATTTTGACATCCATTCAAAAATACAATCAAGAATAACAAGACAAATAAATTAATAAAATTTTTAATATTCACTTGCCTCCCTTATCTGATTATTAAAATCTATTATCATATAAGTTTTATCATCTTTCTCAAAAATGGCTTCCGTCAATCTTAAATCAACTAATTTGATATCACCCAAATATTGATAAAGTGAAAGTGTAATAACTTCTCCTGAAGCATTAACTAATGAAATATAACTTTCATGGGTCCCAGAAATTAAACCTACTAATTTAAATTTATACAAACTCAATTCATTTTCCACTTCTTCTGGTTCTGAACCAATAATATTATTGGTAACTGTTGTGCCCGCATTGCCAGCAAAAGGATCATTTAATGGCACTTCTTCTTCCTCAACATTAGTGTCTATGTCATGATTGTCTGCAAATACTACTTTACAAAATAAAAGTACAAATAAAATTATTAAAAAGTTTTTAAAAAAATTCATCTGGCAATCCTACTATTGTTAATTCACCTTTTGCTACTATAGCTCCAGTTGAATCGTTTTGCACTATACTTATTACTTCTTTATCAAAATTAAGCATTTTTTTAGATTTAGCGAGAGCTCTTTTGAATTTAATATAACCTAAAAAATTTCCTTTTATTTCATATGTTACTGGAATTTTATAATAAGAAATACTTTTCACATCGGTCAGTTCTTCACTTTGTTTAACAGCGCCTGCTTTTAATACAGCATTTGGTTCTTTCTTCTCAATTTTGGATATAACAAGACCATTTACGCCAGCGTACCTACTTAAACTTTTATATAAACCTTCGACCTCAGCTTTTGAATGAAATAGCTTAGAACTCTCATTAAATTCTGGCTTTTTTTCCTTAATAGTTTTTTTATAAGTAGCTATTTCAGTGTTCATCAGATTAATCTCATCTTGTTTTAATATTTTATCCTTAAAAGTTTCTTTCTTGTTGTTAACTATTGGATTTAAGATTGAGTAATACACAATTAAAAATATTACAATTGCTCCAAAACCAATTCCATATTTAATTAAAGTCTTTTTTTCGATTGTTGCAAATTTTGCCTTTATATCTTCCAAATTTATATTTTTTAAATCAATATTTTTTAAATCCATTTAAATATTCTCCACAACGCAGGCTATCTTAAAGCCTTTCATTTTTGGTTTACCAGCATTTCCACTTTCAGGCATCATCATGCTTGCAAGTGAAGCTTGTAAAATTAATTTTTTACTATTTAAATTATTTATAAGTTTTAAAATATCCTCATCATTAGCTGCTATGCCTATAATTATAACTTGATTTGATCCATTGTAGTTAATTGAATTAAATTTAACTCTCTTTGGCACAGCAGAAGCTATCTGAGCTAATATTCTAAAGCTAAATTTTTTATTCGATTTAATTGATTGGCTTAGGTTTAAAGATTTAATTATAATTCCAACTTCTTTTGCATATTTAGCTTTTTCTATAGTTTTTAATTCGTGTTCTTGAACTACTTGATCGTAACCTGATAATTTTTCATTTAAAGAATGAATTTGCCAAAATGATAGGCCAAATAAAATTATGTAAATACCTGCGACTATTCCAACTAATCCCTTAAAGGCAAAATTAGAAAAAACTTTTGCTTTCTTTTGAGCTATCATGCTCTGTCTGTTGGGTAGTAAGTTAATATTTTTTACTGCAGTTACAAATTTGTAGTAACCAAACACATCAAGTTTTCTAAATGCTAATCCTATTACTGTTGTAAGATATGATCTGTTTTCTATATTAACTCTTTCCTTAATCTGAGCTGGAACTTGAATTTCTTTAACAGGATCAAATAAATTAAATCCAGTATTGACTAAATTTTTTCTAAAGTTTCCAAGATATGTATTAACGTTTTTTAAGTTTGAAACAACTCTCAAACTACGAATTCTTTTTTCATATTTTGACTCAAAATCTTGAATGGCTTGTTTTACTTGTGTCATATATCTTCTAACCAAAGCATCCATCTCTTCTTGGTTGTCTGACTTTAACAATGTGTTTCTATCCTGACCTCTAATAAAAATATCTGTAATGATTGGATTATTTTCATATAAAATCATTACATAATTTTCATCTAATCCAAATTCTAACACTGCAGTCAAATTACTATCTTCAATGGAACCAGAAATTTGATTCATTTGATCCACTGCTGATTTAAGTGCGAAACATTTAACGTCAATTATTACTGCATTTAATCCACCTTTTTTAATTATAGACGTATAACTGTTTATGTCTGATAATTTTGATGCAACAAATAAAATATCCATTGTGTTTGCAGTTTTATTTTTATTAATCAGTTGATGAAAAATAGAATAGTCACTTAAATTATCTGTTAACTGTACTAAATTTTCCCAAAGTGAATCTGTTTCAATTGCTTTTGTTAATTCTTCATCAGTCATTAAAGGTGCAGTAACTACTCTAATAATTGCACTAGTAACTGGAATTGCTATTGCAGCATTAGTTGTAGTAATTTTTGATTTTTGTAATGCCACTTGAAGTTCTTCAGCAATTTTATCTGGATTTTCCAAAACAGTCGAATTATCAGGCAGCCCTTCAATTGGATGAATATAAAATTTATCTAATATCCATTGGTTACTTTTATTACTAGTTAATTGCGCTAATCTTATTTCTGTTGCAGTTAATTCAACGCCAACTATTTCTTCTCCTTGAACAGAAGATTTTCCTAATTTATTTTTAAGGAAACTTGCAAATTTTTTTCTAATATTATCTTTTCTTGGTGGTGAACTTTTTGTTTCTGAATCTTTTTTACCAAAACTTGGTTTGTTAAACTTAATATTTTTAAATTTTTCAAGAATGTTTGAAGCAGGTTTTGTCTCTGAAGATTCTTTATTAGCTTCTACTGGTGCGGAAGAAACATTTGTTGTGACAACTTCTGGTTTTTTTTCTTCTGAAGTAACAACTTCTGTTGGATTAGTGGTTTCCGTGATTGGTGGTGTAGATGGTTCTTCGCTTGTTGTCTTCGTTATTTCTTGAGAAGTTTGTTCTTCTTTTTCTTTATTTGCATGAACATTATCAAACCACTTCTCTAATATCGGTATTGCATCATCTAGATTAGGAGTGCCTGATGATGAAATTTTTTGTTTTCCATCAATGTAAAGTCTGCCAACCCAGTTTTTTGATTTTAGTTCACCTTTATACTTATCTTGTCTTACATATATATGTAACCTTCCATCTTTTTTGTGAATTACTTCGTTTTCTTTTTTTTCTTCTACTTCTGATTGAGTTTCAGTTTGATTTTTATTATTTTCATTAGGTAAATCTAAAGATTCAGTAGTTTGAGCATCAGTTGGAGCAGATTCTCCTTTAGGTTGATTTTCTTCGCTCTTAGCTTCTTCCTCTTTATTTTCTAAATTGTTTTTATCCTGATCGTTTTCAGTCATAATTTTATAAAATATATTTTTCTCTAACACAAACCATACGAATCTCTAACACAAAATATAAAAATGTCTAACACATAATTATAAGTTGTATGCTCATATTGGGTTAAAATTGTAAAAATTTGCAAATTAGCTAGTAAAATCAACACTTTTTTTTTATTTTAGAAAAAAATTAATTTTTAGAATTTTTTATATATTTTTTAGACACTC
>CACLNT010000020.1 GCA_902608385.1 uncultured Pelagibacteraceae bacterium | reverse complement strand
CAATGGTATCGCTTTTTAAAATCTTTTTTTTATCTTCTAAACATTGTTTTTTATTTATCAAACCATCAGAGTACATTTGTTCTACTGATTCTAGTTTAGCTGCTCTGCCAATCTTATCTTTTTTCTTTTTGGCAATTACTTTTTTAGATTTTCTGCAACCAGGTACGCTTAAATCTCCAAACTCTTTTACACCACTAGCATAAGCTCTTTTTTTCTTCTTTACACACTCTCTGTTACTTATCAAACCATCAAGGTACTCTTGTTCTATTCTTTCAAGATTTTCTTTTAGACCTGTGGCTTTTTCCTTTTTGGCAATTTGTTTTTTACCTTTTCTGCAACCAGGCGGGGCAGATGACGCACTTGCAAATAATTTTTGTTTAGCTTGTTTACATTCTATAACAGTTATCAAACCATCAAGGTACTCTTGCTCTATGTTTTCAAGTTTAGCTGCCAGATTTCCGGCTTTTTTCTTTTTTTTTTTCTCTTTTTTCTTTTTCTTTTTCTCTTTTTTCTTTTCCTTTTTGGCAATTAGTTTTTGATCTTTTCTGCAACCAGGTACGGAAAGGTCATCAACAGTTCTTCCTGTCGTTTCATAAAGCTTTTCTTTGGCCTTTGTACATTCTTTTTTAGTTATCAAACCATCAATGTAAGTTTGTTCTACTTTCTCTAGTTCGTTGAAAAGACCTGTACTTTTTTTTGTTTTTTCAGTTGCACTATCTAGAATTCCAAATTCTTTGTTTAATTTATTAAAATGTGTTTTACGCATATAAAAAAAATCATCAAACAGTATCAATTTTTTTGTTATAGCGCTGTAAAGTTTAGGCGAAGCATCTTTATCAATAAAAAAAGTTTCACATTTTAATTTTTTTTTAATTTTTGATAAACTTTTACCTTTGAAAGCTTTATGGTAATTTTTTCCATGATTGTTCTTCTCTATATTATAGTTCCAAGAGTAAGACTTACCTGTAAGACAAATTCCTAATATATTTTTTGAGCTAGCTTCTGCTTTTTGGTTAATTAGCATTAAGGCCAGAAGTACGAATAGACATATTGCTAAACGTTTCATAAAGTTAATAGTAACAAAGCGTCTAGTTAACGTCTATGAAGCAATTTCAATATTAACAATTTTTATCGATAATAATGCTGTAAATATCAGTATTTATGGAGTTATGATATTTGTTAATTTATGATTATTCAAAATTAATTATATCTTACTAGGACCTTAACCAGATAATTTGTTTTATTTTTAGCTTTATTAAATTCTTGAATAACATCTTCATAAAGAATCCATGCTTGATCATTATTAATTTTATTTTCATAAACCTGATCAGCTAATGCGCTTAATATTAAACCGTGAAGCTTTTTATTTTCATCGTATTGTCTAGGATTTTTTTTAACCAAAGTTAGTACATGTTCGCCTGGAAATTTACCTGTTGTTTTTTTAATTACATATCCTGCGGCAGCAGAAGCTCCTGAATGTATAACACTGCCCGATTTAGCTAGGGTAACACCTGGACCAACCATCGCTGTGTACTCAGCACAAGCATTTAAAAATGCCAAAGCAATTATCAATAAAATATTTTTATTCATATCTCCCCAATATGATTATTAAAAATTAATTATATTTTTCTAGGGCCGTAACCAGATAATTTGTTTTATTTTTAGCTTTATTAAATCCTTGAATAACATCTTCATAAAGAATCCATGCTTGATTATTATCAATTTTATTTTCATAAACCTGATCAGCTAATGCACTTAATATTAAACCATGAAGCTCTTTATTTTCATGGTATTTTTTAGGATTGCTACTTTCAAATTTTAATTCTAAACATTTTTTTGATTTGGTAAAATAACCATAAAAATCCTTACATTTTTCTTTTTCTTTTTCATATTTACTAGCTGCACAACTTGTTAAAAATAATATCAGTGAACCAAGTAAGAGTATTTTCTTCATAATCTAATTAATACCTTTGCTGTTTATTAAAGCTACTAGTTTCTTTGCCGTTTTTTGTGCAGTTTTATTTATACCATTATTTTTTGCTATTTCACTATCTGATCCTTGACCTTTAGTTTGTACTCCAGATATTGTTCCCAAACTAACCGGATCCGAATCCCCTAATCTTATAATTTCAGCAATAGCTAAAGCGACGTTTACATTTATAAGTCCAGTAGCTGGATTAGTTTGTGCTACCCCAACATCAAAATATGCAAAAACAACATAACTTATATTTTTATCCATTAATATATCTTCAATATCCCATCTAACTTCTTCTGGAATAGCTCCACCCGATTCTAAAGATTCAACTATTTCATCTCTAAATGTTCTCCATTTTTTTCTAACTAAACGTTTGCCAGATCTTGGTTCAAATCTTGCTTTAGTAAAAATTTCTTTCATGCCCGCTTCCAATTTTATACTATCATTATCATCAACTTTATATTGTGTAACATTTGCTTTTTTAAGTGTGCTACCACCTGTCGTAGTTGCAGTCGTTCCAGTAGATTCAGATGAAATACCTGTATCAGTTTCTTCTTCATCAACTTCAATACTACTAGTCACTTGCTCCACATCTGTAACTTTTTCTTCAAATTCTCTCTGTCCTACAATTGTTCTAGAAAAGAAAATCATTGCTAAACTAGATTTTTCTCCTGTTGATGAATCAAAAACTTTTGAGCTTTTGTTTATTTCCATATTAATTCGTGTCACATCAATATCTGCTCTCATGGCAACACTAACTTTTTTATTAGCTTTAATTTTTTTTACTTCATCGCTTTTTTTTTTAGATAAATCCGGAACATCTACCTCTGTGGCACAAGTCATGTATTCACTTAAATTGTTATAGATTTGATCTTGTATACTTTCAAAAATCATTCTTTTGGATTCTTCCATGCCTTTAATGTGTTTAGTAAAAGCGTTAACACATGCATTGGATTTAGCTGTCTCTATAGCTTCTAAAACTTTTTTCTTTGTATAAACCCCTTCATAGGTTGCAGTTCCTACTCCTGTACTTTCTACAGTTTCTGCTAGAGCATAAGATCCGCTAAAGTAAAAAAAGATAATAAGCAGCTTAAATACAAAAAATATTTTATTTACAACTTTCATAAATTTCATTTAATCTCTTAAATTCCTTTGAAATTTTTTTATTATCATTTGAGCTTTTTAGCCACTTTTTGTCAACTTGTATTGTTTGTTTACTTAAATTATCAAATAGGAATTTTAAGCTATCTACATAAAAAATCCATTCAAATGACTCTTTATTTGTAGTTGCTCTTTTAGAAAATTCAACGTTTAACCCATTTTTAAACTTTTCTTCAAAGTATATTTTATTTAACTCTGGCTGAAAAAATTTTATATTTATATAACTTCCATAAATCCACTGTTCATCAATATTACTTTCGTCAAATAAAACACTCTTAAACCCTCTGATGGTTAAGTGTATATGATAATCTGGATTTGGTAGTTTAATTTCCCTTTGAGTATTTTCAAAAGTAAGCATTATACTGCTTGATGATCTGTCCTCAGCATATGGCACAATTGCAATGTTATTGTTGTAAGAAAGAAATGAGCTAAGACTTTTTGCAAATCTATTTTTTTTAAAAATATCATTATTTTTTGAATTTTTTAGTATGTAATTTTCAGCGTTTTTTTCTAAAATTACTTTGGTTACTCCAATTCTATTTTTGTATTTTGTTTTTAAATTAAAGTTTTGTACTATTTCAAAAAAATATTTCATCACATCATTTTCATATAATTTTTTTAATTCTTGAATTATTTGTTCTTTAGTTAATTTTTTTGAACTATTTACAACTTTTGAAATTTCTAAAGGAATAGAGGCAGTTAAAAAATTATTCTTTGAATTAAAAAATATAATTTGAAAATTTAAAATTATATCTGTTCTAGTTAAGTTATCACCAGGTATTGTAATGTGTTCTATTAACTCATTATCTAGAGCAACAACTATTACATTTTGGTCATCTTCACTTACATCGTCACTTAACAAATTGTAAGAAATTTCGAAAGTATTATTATTTAATTTTTTTGCAGTATTTAATAAAAGTTTATCAATAAAGGACTGACCATTACTTCTATCATGCAAAAATTTAGTATATGAATTATCTGGAATTATTGATCCATATGAAAATCCACCATAAATTACATTTACTTTTGCATATGAGTTTGAGAAAGAAAAAATGAAGAAAAATATTATTGAAATATTTATAAACAGTATTTTTTTCATTTACCTGATGTTATTTTACCTTATTTTTAACATTTTTGATCTAAATCAACTATTAAAATTTAAATTTTACGATACAAAAGTTAGATAAAAAGCTATTATGTTCCTATAAAATTTTAAATTGTATTGATTAATTGCGTTAGTAATAATTAAAGCATGGGGAGGGGATAAATGAGAAGACAAACAAATAAGTTTATTATTTTAGTTTTGGTTACTTTCTTTTCTTTTAATTTTAATGTTGCAAATTCATTAGAGCTTAAGCTGCCAAAAAAAACCAGTGAATCTTCTTCTGGGGCCGGAGATTTAAAAGATATAAAACTTAAATTTACTAAAATTTTCTTTGAGTCCTCTTTAGAATATATGGAAGCACAATTTCATTTATTTAATGCTTTAGAAATGAATGATGAAGCAAGCAAAACAAGAAAATCAATAGACTTTGTAAAAAATGATAAAAATAAAGAAGGCAAAAGACTAACAAATGCCTTTAATTCTGTGTCAGAAAATTCATCAGCTATCGAAGGTGCTTTAACGAAAGAGGCTGCTACCAGCACAGTGGCTAAAGTCCATTACGCCAAATCATTGCCTCATGCAATAAATGGTATCTTAGGAACTATTCAATTACCTCCTGAAGCAAAAAATTTACTGGATGCAATCAAAGCAGATAAAATGGCAGCGTTGAAGATGGGATCCTTTTTAAAAGTTTTACCTAAAATTCCTCAGTATGTTAAAAGCGCAACGACTGTTGGAAAACTTATTGTAACAGGAGCAAAGAGCAGAGATGTTGAAGGTGCTGACGACGCTACAAGTCAATTAGGTGATTTGTAATAAATTATTTTACTCGATATTAATGAAATTATAAATGCACAAAAAAAAAATTTTTTTTTCGTTAGTTTTATTAGGGATATTTTTTTTTACATCAAAAGCATTTAGTGAAGTATCCTATATAGACACGACAGCTAAAGGGAAAGCTGAGACCTTTGAGATAGCTCTAAAAAAAGCTTTTAAAAGAGCTATAGAACAAGTAAACGGAGTCAGTTTAGAAACAAATTCTGTTCTAGAAACAATTGACAAAAGCATTACAACAGATGGTGAATCATCAGCAACATTATCAAGAGATTTACAAGAAACGATAAAGGAAAAAACCAAAGGATCAATTAAAACTTTTGTTATTACTAATGAATTTAAAGATTCTAATGGAATTTATAATGTAGAAATAAATGCAACAATTGCCAAATTTGCTCTATCTAAAAGTGCTAAAAGAAAAAGAATGGCTATAGTTCCATTTAGAATTAATGTAAATGAAATTTCTATTTTTGGAGAAACATATGACGATGCTGATAATTTTAGGAAATATTTAAATCAAGAATTTACAAATTTTTTAGTTCAAACAAGAAAATTTACGGTACTGGATCGTGAATTTGATCAAGAAATTCAAGGAGAGTTAGCAAATTTAACTGATTCTGATAAAATCGAAGATCAAATAAAAATAGGGCAAAAACTATTTGCAGATTATATGATTGTTGGAAGACTTGATTTTTTAGTAATTAAAGAAATTGAAAAAAAATTCTTAACTTCTGATATTATTAAAAAAAAAAGAATTGGTTTCTTAAATTTTAGTTACAGAGTGATTGATGTACCAACGACACAAATAAAGTATTCATCAAGCGTGAATTTAGAAGTTGATTTAAAAAAAGAAACTCAGCTACTTCCATATTTATTTAATTTAACAGCAAAGAAGGCAGGTGTTGAAATAATGTATGCAATATTTCCAGTTTTGATTGAAAAAATAGAAAATCAATTAGCATACCTGGGGCAAGGAGGATCACAACTAAAAATTGGAGATGTGTACGATGTTTATGAAAGAACAGATGAAAAAATTAAAGATACTTACACTGGTGAAACATTAGGAAATGTTGAAAAAAAAGTTGCTAAAGCTACTATAATTGATGTTGATGCAAAATTTTCTGTTGCAGAAATATCCGAAGAAAAATATGATTTGTCTGTAGATTTTAAACCAAGAAAATATGTTATAAAACCTGCTAAAGAAATTATTAAAACGACCAAAAAGAAAAAGAAGAAGAAAAAGAAAAGTATTGATGAGGAATGGTAGACAAAATGAAAAGGATAGATGAAGTATATTAGATATTATTTTATTGTTATATTGTCTTTACTAATTGCAACAAATGTATACTCAGAAGACAATCCTGATTTAAATCCATCCTCTTCAGGCGGATCCGTATTTGTAAAGAGTCCAAGAAGCGATGTTGATAAATTTTTAAAATCTAAAAACATGAAAAGAGGAAGAAATACTAAAAAAGATGGCACACCTTACTTTATATTTGTTGGAGATGGCGAAATTTCAGCTAGCAGAGATAATAAAATGATACATGATGCGAGACATGCAGCTTTTGCTGAGGCTTTTATTGAAGCAAAAACAGAATATGTTAAATCTTTAGGATTAAACATTACCAGAGAATTATCATCTAAAACTTATGAAAACCTTATGCCTGACACCATGGCTGAAGACGCAATTAAAACTGCTGTGGGAACTGACTCGGGATCTTTTGATAAAATAAAAAAATTAATTAGTGTTAAGCTTGATAGCGCACTTAATGAAGAGGGATACAGTCCAGAAATGGCTGATGCGGAAAAAGAAGCAATTAAAAAAAAGGTTTTAAGATCAAGAGAAATTACAAATTTTTTTACAGCCTCGGCTCAATCTATGGTTAGTGGTTTTCAATCCTATAAAATTTTTGAAAGTTCAAATACTGGAGAAAGAGGTTCGATAACTGTAGTAGCTCTTTGGAGTCCTAAACTAAACCAACTTGCTCGAGCTATTCAAGGAGGAAGCACCAATGTTCCTAAGGGTACTCCTAAAAAACCAATAGAAGAACAATTAAAACTTGATAATCCGGACTCATTATTAGCTTCTTTTGGAACTAATATGTATGTTAATGAAAATGGAAACCTAGTTCTCGTATCATATGGACATGCCTCACCATCTTTTGAAAATGATCCAGGAGCATTATCAACTGCTTGCGATATTGCTGAGGGAAGAGCCTATGAAAATATAGTTAGCTATGCAAATGAACAAGTTATGTATGAAAATATGAGAAAAGAAGTTGATCAAGCTGAAACTTTTGAGCAAGCTGGCATGCAAGCATATGAAAGTATGCAAGGAAGAGAATATAATAACTTAATTAAAAGTAAAAGTAGCATGAAATTAACAGGTCAACAGGTAATAGGGACTTATCCAATTAGAAATCCTCTTTACAACTCAACAGATTGCGTTGCTGTTGTACAATGGTCAGCAGAGGGAGTTGCTGCTGCCAATCAATCAAAAACAGAAATGAATTCTTC
The DNA here is from genome assembly GCA_902608385.1 of uncultured Pelagibacteraceae bacterium. Taxonomy (GTDB): domain Bacteria; phylum Pseudomonadota; class Alphaproteobacteria; order Pelagibacterales; family Pelagibacteraceae; genus Pelagibacter. Next base: position 1,628 of record CACLNT010000020.1, on the reverse strand, counting down.
TGGCACATCTAGCAGCTCATCAAATCAGGATGCTCAATCTACTACAACGAGCGAAACTCCTAGTGATGATTTTTAGTCACAACTAAAAGGTAATTTTCCATTGACAGATGAGACTAATAGAAAGCAAAGATTTTGCAAAATTTTACTAGAAGAAGCTCAAACAAGAAAATCCTTAAATGAAAATATGTCATTAGACGAACCCTCAAGAAAACATATTGAGGCAATTGTAGACTATCAATATTTACCTCACAATCATTCAAGTCGTACCTCATCTGAATATCAAAAATTACACAATTCTGTGGTATCTTTAGAAGCAGAAAAAATATTAAAGATTTCAAAAGATTTTAAAGAATTTCACAGTAAAACAACCAACGAACATCAGAATCCTGTTTCAAATATTTGGAAGTGGATTTTGGATAATTGTGAAAAATTAGTGTGGAAAGATGTAGAAAATTACATTGATACATATTCATTAGTAACAGTTAGTAAGAAAGAAAATGATAAATTGAGAATGACAAAAAATGTAATTGGTGATCCAGAGAAAAGATATGAGGAAGCAGGTATTGTTATTACACGTTTAGAAAAACCACCAAAGGATTTTTTTTAAATTCTTCACAAAACACTTATTCTATAGGCAATCTATTATAGATAACTTGGACTAGACTTGTACCTAGAGAGGTAAAATCACAATTTAGTCTTGTTAAATTAATTATTTTTTAAACAATTTATCAAATAATTTGTTATTTGAATATTATTAAGTCCCTCTGGTATATCAGTTTCACACTGAATATTATTTCTGACTAAATTAAAAATTTGTCTTCTATTTCCATATTTTGTCTCTGAAATTTTTGACATTTCCCAGTTGTGATCTGATTGAAAAATTACCATTGCACTTTCGTCTAACTCTTCAATTACTTTTATTATATTTGTAATATTTTTAATAACGCACAAATAAGAATTTTTGTACCCTTCGAAGTTAGTGTTTCCTGGAAAATTTTTATAGTTACATTGCGCATCATGTTTATAGGGCCAATGAGGGTGCATATGATGAACAAAGTAAAATGTTGTATTAGTTTCAATATAATCTTTATTTGAGATTAAGAATTTTTTTAATTTTCCGATTGCATCACCACGTTGATTTATTCTTAAATTTTTTTGTATGATATCTGGCTCAGTTAGCTTAATGAAAATTTGGATTAAAGGTGTTTTTTCTAAAAATGCCTGAAGAAGATATAAATCAATATATTCCTCCTTTTTATCAGAGAGGCAATATTTATAATTGTATTTAGAGCAAGCAGCAAAACTATTTCCTATCCATTTAAATTCATACCCTAATTTATTTAGTTCTGAAATTAATACAGGATTATATTGTTCATTTAAAAGAGCAGGAAACTTTTTATAAATATTTGGCTTTAAATTGCTATTATCGTAGTTTTTATCCTCAATAAAAATTTCATCTAAAAAAAATAGAGACGTTAAAATGTCTGTGGTATCAGGATATAAATTTAGTGTATCTTTGTAGTATATGTAATCTTTTTGATTATAAAAATTTTCAAAATTAGATAAATCGTTTTTATAGTAATTTGCAAATTCATTTAGTGGCATCATCGCATCAAGAATAAAAAAAT
>CACLNT010000019.1 GCA_902608385.1 uncultured Pelagibacteraceae bacterium | reverse complement strand
GAATTATTAACTTTATAAATAGAACTGAAATCGAACTTATTATTGGAAAATTTAATTATTGCAAAAGGATAATGTTTATCAATTAATATTTTTCCAATATTCAAATCTTTGTCAAAAATGGATTCTCCTTCACTTATATTTCCTTCAATTATTTTTATTGGTAGCAATCTTTTAGATAATTTATTTTTTAATTTAATTCTGGAAGTATTTTCTTGTCCTACATAACATCCTTTTTTAAAATCTATTCCATTTAATTCACCAAAGTTACATTCAATTCCAAACAATTTATTACGAAGTTTATCCATGTTTTTTTGAGGAATCCCAAGTTTAAAACTATAATTATAATATTCTTCTAGGTCTGAACTTTTTAGATCCATTTTTTTTAAAGATAAGTAAATTTTTTCTAAATTTATTATTAATCTTCCTCCAAGCATTTTATGTCTTGGATCTAATAAAACAGGGTCTTCATCATATTTAAAAGTACTTCCCGGATCATTTTTTGCATTTTTAAAAGACATGAATTTTTCATAACTAAAGGCGGCAATTACAAATTCATTACTTAAATTTGTAACTTCGATTTTTGATCTAAGTTTATAAACATTTAACTGCCTAAAAAGCTCTTCAGCTTGCTTTTTTTCACAGTCTATAAAGTAACCATTTTTATGTTTAATTATTAAAAAATCAAAAAGAAATTTCCCCTGAGGAGTTAGTAATGATGCGAAGCAACTATTAGCTGGGTTAACTTTATTGATATCATTTGTAATTAGGTTTTGTAAAAATTCTTTTGCATCAGATCCATTGATAAAAAGAATCCCACGATCTTCTAAAATATATACATTTTTAATATTCATATTTGAATGATATTCATTTATAATATAATTACTTTTCTACTAAATGTTAGATTTAATCATTAAAAATGGCTTATGCTACATAGACAGCGATCTAAAAGACCAGGATATAGGCATAAAGGATAGTCAAATAGTAGAGATTGGAAAAATTACATCTGACTCCAAAGATACTTTTGATGCTCAAGGGTTAACTATTTTACCGGGATGTATAGATACACAAACTCATTTTAGAGAACCTGGATCAACTGATACAGAGGATCTTCATTCAGGAAGCAGAGCAGCAATTGTTGGAGGAATTACCAGCGTGTTTGAGATGCCAAATACTAATCCACCAACATCTAACAAGGTAGAATTTCAAAAAAAATTAGATCTCGCAAAAAACAGAATGTATTGCAATTATGCATTTTATTTTGGCGCAACAGCTGATAACGCAAATGAGTTATCAGATTTAAAAGATTTGGAGGGTTGCTGTGGAATCAAACTTTTTGCAGGATCTTCAACTGGTAATTTATTAGTCGCAGATGAAGCAGATATTGAGAAGGTGTTTCAAAGTAGTTCAAAAGTTGTTGCTGTTCACTCAGAAGACGAGGCAATTTTAAATGTTAATAAAAAATTAATTAATAAAGGCGATGTTCATACTCACCAAGTTTGGAGAAGCGTGGAGTGTGCAATGTCATCTACGAGGAGGATTGTAAGAATTGCTGAGAAATACAAGAAAAAAGCACACATCCTTCATATTACAACAAAAGAAGAAATTGATTTTTTATCACAACATAAAGGAAATATTACATTTGAAATTACTCCACAGCATTTGACGTTATATGCTCCTGATTGTTATGACAAACTTGGAACCTATGCTCAGATGAATCCGCCTTTAAGAGACAAATCCCATTATGATAGATTATGGTATGGAGTAAAAAATAATTTTAATGACACAATTGGATCAGATCATGCTCCACATTTAAAAGTAAATAAAGAGAAAGAATATCCAAATTCACCATCAGGAATGCCTGGTGTTCAAACTTTAATGCCAGTAATGTTAAATCATGTAAATGAAAAAAGATTATCACTCAATCAACTAATAAATTTTGTTTGCGAAAATCCTGTTAAAATTTTTGGAATTAAGAATAAGGGTTTTATTAAAGAGGGCTATGACGCTGATTTTACAGTTGTTGATATGAATAAGAAAATTTTAATTAAGAATGAAAACATAGAAAGTAAATGTGGCTGGTCTCCATTTAACGGTATTGAGTTCAAAGGAGCTCCTGTTGCAACAATCATTGATGGAAAAATAAAAATGAAAAATGGAAAAATAATCGGTGAACCCGAAGGTAATCCTTTAAAGTTTGATTAAAGAGACACACTTAGAATTGAAATGAAAAATATTCATAATGGACCCTTAGCCACAATTATTATTACTAATTATAATAAATCAAATTTTATATTAGAATCAGTTAAATCTTGTTTAAAGCAAGATTATAAAAATAAAGAAATAATATTTTTTGACGATAAATCAAATGATAATTCATTAAACAAAATTAAAAATTTTAAAATAAAAAATAAATATAATTTTAGAATAATTTCAAATTCTAACAAAAAAAAAGATTTTGCAACTTTTAATCATATAACAGCAGTAAAAAAGAGTCTTACCAAAGCGCAAGGGAAATATATTTTTTTGTTAGATTCTGATGATTATTTTCATCAAAACAAGATAAGAAAAATAATCAAAACTTTTGAAAAAAATAAAACATATAAATATATTTTAGATCAACCAATACTTAAATTTAAAAAGAAATTAATTAAAAAAAAATTTCAATATAAATTATCAAAAAATAAATGGCCAAAATTTCCCCCAACAAGTTGTATGTGCTTTGAAAAAAAAACCTTTAAAGATGTATTAAAGAAAATTAGTTTTAAAAAATTTCCAAATTTAGCAATAGATTTTCGTCTTGCGGTTTTTTACTCATTAGTATTAAAAAAATTTTATATTCATAAATCACATTTAACTTATTACAGACAAGTTGAGGAGAGTATGGATAGCAAATATATTAAATATAGGTCTAAAGAATGGTGGAAACGTCGAAAAGAAGCATTTGAATTTTTAAATCTTATTTTAAAAAAAAATAAATTACCAATTAATAAAAGTTTAGATTTATTTGTAACAAAATTATTAAACAAAATTTTAAGTATATGAATTGCGCTATTATTGGATCAACAAAAATTGCAGAGGTGCACGCGGAGCAGTTAATTAAAAATGGAGTAAAAGAAATTACATTTATTAGCCGATCAATTAAAAAAAGAAAAAAAATAGTTTCTAATGTTAAGAAAAAAATTTCAAAAAAAGTGTTATTTTTTCATTCTGATATTAATATTTTAAAAAAAAATACCTATAAATTTATTTGTATTTGTTCAAAGACAGAGGTTCACGATAAACATTTATTAGATGTTTCAAAAACAAAATCAATAATTATAGTAGAAAAACCAATAATTTCTCTTTTGAAATTTAAAAACAAATATATAAATTTTTTAACAAAAATTTTTAAAACAAATAAAAAAATAGTTGTTTGTTATCCTTATTTATTTCTAGCAAAAAGTTTTAAAAAATTTTGTGGTTCAATCAAAAAAATTCAAAAGATTGATTTTGAATTTCAAACTGGTGGAAATGCAATATTCAAAAATATTTGTATTAATTTAATGCCACATGCATTATCTTTTTTTCATATTTTTTTTAGTAAAAATTTTTTAAAAGCAAATATAAAAAAGACTAATTTATTAGTCAAAAAAAATGTTTGGCAAACTTCTTTTAAGATTGGTAAAGTAGTATTCAATTTAATATTTAAAGAAAATTTTCAAAAAAAGACTAGTTTAAAACTAACAGTAAATGAACTGGTATTAATTAGAAAAACTAGAATAAATAAAGGTAAATTTATTAATTATATTCAAAATTATAAAACAAATAAAAATAAAGATATAAGTAATCCTGTGGCAGAATTTTACAAAGATTTAATGAGAAATTTAAATAATAAAAAATATTTTCAAAATAATAGAAATCTCACTTTTGATATAATGAAAAAAAATAATTTTTTTCTTAACTAGTTTTTTACTAAATTTTTGATTTTTCTATAAGCTAATGGAGCGGCATCTAATTTTCCACATAAAACACTTAAAGTTCTATTATTTTGTTTAACTAAAGATACTCTTTCACTCAACTTGTCATTAAGAACTTTTACTTTGGGTGCTAAAATTAATCCTTTATTTAAAATTCTAATTTTATTGTTAAAAAAATTTTTTGAATGATTTATTATTTTTTTCTCTATACTTTTTTTGTTTTTATTTGCAAATTTTAGATATTTTTTGAGACTTGATAATTTTCTAAATTTTTTAATTGGAGTATATTTGACGCTTGAAATAGAGGCTTCTTTATTATTTCTAGGATATAAAGAAACAAAAGGGCCGTCCATAATTGTAATAGCTGTGTTTTTCAATGTATTTTTAATTTTTACCATCCCAGCAATTTCATATTTAATCTTATATTTTTTTTTAAGACCTAGGTTTGGATTAGTATAAGTAGTGTTAATAACATAATCAAATTTCTTAATCTTCCTTTTGCTGTCATATATTTCTCCAGATTTAGAGTTTATATTCTTAATTTCATTATTAAAATTTATCTTGCAGCTTTTTTTGACAAACTTTTTTAGCTTAGGAATGAGTTTATCAAGTAAAATTACTCGTTCATTTGTATTAATAGCACCTTGATACATTTTATTATCTTTGAGAAATTTAATTTTATTTAAATTAACTTCTTTAAATTTAATTTTAAGTTTTTTAAATATCTTTTTATATGATGTGAATTTAACTATGCTATTTTTATGAATTAAATAGATATTTTTTTTTGGTTTTGAAACAAAATTTTTAAATTCTTTGATAAAAATTTTAGAACCTTCTTGTGTCTGTTTAATTGTTTGAAAAGATCTAGGATAATGAAAACCAAGATGAAGTCTATATTGATTATTTTTTCCTGCTTCACTTAAAAGATCATTATTCTTTTCATAAATTTCGACTTGAACATTTTTAAAATTTTCATTAATTTTTTTTGCAATATAACAACCATAAAAACCGCCACCGATTATACAAATTGATTTTTTTTTTGGTAGCTTCATTAAAATATTGTCTTATTGAATGAATTTACCAAAACAACTCCTATAATGATTAAGAATAATCCCAAGATAGCTTGCCAAGTCAAAGTTTGCTTAAAAAGTATATATCCTAATATGGCAATTGTAAAAATTCCAAGTCCACTCCATGTAGCATAAACAATTGCTATTGGTAGTTTATTAACAACGAAAGTTAAAAGGTAAAATGCAACTAAATAAAATGTAGCAAGTGCAACAGTGGGTATAAGTTTTGTAAAATTTTGTGAAATTGGTAATAACATTGTTCCAGCCACTTCACAAAATATTGCACCAAATAAAAATATATAAGTTTTAACCATTATCTAAAATTTTATGTTTTATTAGATCATCTTTTATTTCAGTTAAAATTGCTGGATCATCTATTGTAGGTGGTACTTTGTATTCAACATTATCTGCAATTTTTCTAATAGTTCCTCTCAAAATTTTTCCAGATCTTGTTTTTGGTAGTCTTTTAATCACAATTACCACTTTAAATGCAGCAACTGGACCAATTTTATCTCTAACCATTTGAACACATTCTTTTGATATTGTTTCATTATCTTTATCAACACCAGATTTAAGAACTACTAAACCAATGGGTAATTGACCTTTTAATTTATCAGCAATCCCAAGCACTGCACATTCAGCAACAGATTGATGCTCTGATAATACTTCCTCTATTGCCCCTGTTGATAATCTGTGACCAGCAACATTAATAATGTCGTCAGTTCTAGACATTATCCAAATATAACCATCTTCATCTATGTGACCTGCATCATATGTTTGATAGTAACTTTCGTAATTAGACATATAATTTTCTTTATATCTTTGATCTGCATTCCATAATGTAGGAAAAGTTCCTGGAGGCAAAGGAAGTTTAACTACTATATCACCCATTTCGTTTGGTTTAGCTAAAGATTGGTCTTGTTTAATGATTTTGACATCATATCCAGGTACAGCTTTACATGCTGAACCATATTTTGTTTCCATCATTTCTATTCCTGTACAATTAGCACTTATTGCCCAACTAGTTTCAGTTTGCCACCAGTGATCAATTACTGGAACTTTTAACAATTTTTCAGCCCATTTTATGGTATCAGGATCTGCTCTTTCACCTGCTAAGAATAAACTTTTAAATGAACTTAAATCATATTTAGAAAAAAATTTTCCTTCAGGATCTTCTTTTTTAATTGCTCTAAAAGCTGTTGGAGCTGTAAAAAGTGATTTTACTTTATAGTCAGATATTACTTTCCAAAATGCTCCTGCATCTGGAGTTCCAACAGGTTTTCCTTCAAACAAAACAGTTGTACAACCTTTAAACAGAGGGGCATAAACAATATATGAATGACCTACAATCCATCCAATATCACTTGCTGACCACCAAATATCATCAGTTTCTATATTATAAATATTTTTCATTGTCCATTTAAGGGCAACTATGTGACCACCAATATCTCTAACAATTCCTTTCGGTATACCAGTTGTCCCAGAAGTATATAAAATGTATGCAAAATCATTAGAATTCATTTCTACACAGTCAACATTTTGAGCACCCGATAATGATTCCTCCCAACTTAATTCTTTTGGAGCATTTAATTTTACTTCGTGGCCAGATCTTTGAAAAAGAATTAGTTTCTCAATTTTGTGAGAAGCTAATTTTAAAGCCGCATCAACCAATGGTTTATATTCAACTGTTTTTCCTGGTTCAAATCCACAAGACGCAGTAACTAATATCTTTGCCTTACTGTCATCTATTCGACTTGCTAATTCATTCGAAGCAAATCCACCAAAAACAACTGAATGAATAGCGCCAATTCTTCCACATGCCAGCATTGCAACTACCGCTTCAGGAATCATTGGCATATAAATTATTACTCTATCTCCTTTTTTAATACCTTGATTTGTTAAAGCTCCAGCAAATTTTGAAACTTTTTCTCTTAATTCTTTATAAGTAAATTGTTTTTTATTTCCTGTAATTGGACTGTCATAGATTAGGCAAGTTTTATCACCCCTACCTCCATCTATGTGTATGTCCAAAGCATTATAGCATGTGTTTGTTATGCCATCTTCAAACCATTTATAAAAAGGTGGTTTTGATTTGTTTAAAATTTTTTTAGGTTTTTTAAACCAAAAAATATCATCAGATATCTCTCTCCAAAAATTCTCAGGTTCTTTAATTGAATTTTCATAAATTTTTTTAAAATTATTATTCATTTAATTTGTTTCTAATATTATTAATTATTTAAGATATGAGTTGTATTTAATTTTAAAAAACAAGTAAAATCAATATAAAATAGAGGTAAAAAATTTCCACTTTATTATAAGCATAGTTTATACAGATAATATTAAAATTATTTAAAAAAGGGATTTTTTTATGAAAAGACTTAAACTTTTCACTTTAACCACTGTAGTTTTGTTAGTTTTATCTAACAGTGCAAATGCAAATGTAACTTTATTATCTTCTGATGACTTTGTAGGAGTTTCATTTTGGGTGACCTCTATGGGCATGTTAGCTGCTACATTATTTTTTTTTTTTGAAAGGGAATCAGTTGTTCATAATTGGAGAACAACTTTAACAGTAGCTGGGATAATCACTGGCATTTCATTTGTTAATTATGTTTATATAAGAAATGTATGGGCAGTCACAGGAGATTTGTCAATATCGTACAGGTATATTGATTGGTTTGTAACTGTACCATTGCAAGTGACTCAATTTTATTTAATTTTATCTGCAGTTCGAAAGGTTCCTAAAAAACTTTTTTGGAAACTGTTAACAGGAAGTTATATAATGCTGCTTGGAGGATATTTTGGAGAATCAGGATATATTCCTGCTGTGGCTGGCTTTGTAATTGCTATAGCTGGATGGATTTACATATTATATGAAATATATTCTGGAGAAGCTGGAGTGGCAGTAGCAAAAAGCGGAAACAAACCAATGGTTACTGCTTATAATATAATGAAGAAAATTGTTGCAATTGGTTGGGCAATTTATCCATTAGGCTATATATTTGTTTTTTTTTCTGGAGGTGTAGATTTCAACTCATTAAATATAATTTACAATATTGCAGATTTTGTTAACAAGATAGTATTTGTTCTAGTGATTTGGGTTGCCGCAATGCAAAATACCACACAAAGGTATAGATAATTTTTTTATATTTTTAAATTTGACAAGTATTAATTTACTTGCCCTATTTTTTTTTGTACCTATATAAATCCAATGGCTAAAATCACTTATATCGAACATTCAGGCAAATCTCATACAATTGAAGTTCAAAATGGCTTGACTGTTATGGAAGGAGCTATTCAAAACAATGTTCCAGGAATTGATGCTGATTGTGGAGGATCAATGGCGTGTGCTACTTGCCATGTTTATGTCAAAGAAGAATGGTTTAATAAATTACCAAAAAAAGAAGATGGAGAAGAAGACATGCTAGATATGGCATATGAACCAAATAAATTTAGCAGATTAAGCTGTCAATTAACGGTATCTGATAATCTAGAAGGTATGATTGTAAATCTTCCAGAAAAGCAAGCTTGATGATTGATACAGATGTTTTAGTTGTAGGCGCGGGTCCAGTGGGACTTTTTTGCGTTCATCAACTTGGCATTATTGGTTTAAAATGTGAAGTTGTTGATAACTTGGACAAAATTGGAGGTCAATGCATTGAGCTTTATCCAGACAAACCGATTTATGATATTCCAGCAATACCTGTATGTACTGGCGAAGAATTAACAAACAATTTAGTTGAGCAAATAAAACCTTTTAAAACTAATTTTCATTTAAACGATAGAGTTGAAGAAATTAGTAAAAAAAATAAGAACTGGTTAATTAAAACCATTAAAGGAAAAGAGTTTAAAGCATCAAGCATTATTATTGCTGGTGGCGTAGGTTCTTTTGAACCAAGAAAATTTTCAGTAAAAGAATGTGAAAAATTTGAAGGAAAAGAAATACTTTATTCAGTTAAAGATAAAACAATTTTTAAAGATAAAACTGTTTCAATATTTGGGGGAGGCGACTCAGCATTAGATTGGGCAATCGAACTCTCAAAAGATTCCAAAGTTAAATTAATACATAGACGAGATGAATTTAGAGGAGCAGAATCAAGCGTAAATAAAGTTAAACAATTAGAGAAAGAAGGTAAAGTTCAAATACTAACACAATACCAATTAAGTTCTGTAGAAGGAAAAAACAAAATTGAAAACATTAGCATTAAACATGAAGATGGAAAAATTAAAAAAATTAAAACAAATTATATTTTAGGTTTTTTTGGATTAATTATGCAATTAGGTCCAATTAACAATTGGGGATTAAATTTAGATAAAAAACACATACCAGTTAATACAGAAAATTTTGAAACAAACCAAAAAGGAATATTTGCCATTGGAGACATTTGTGCTTATCCAGGAAAAGTCAAATTAATTTTATCTGGTTTTCATGAAGGAGCTTTGGCTGCAAGAGGTTGTTTTAAATATGCAAAGCCAGATGAGAAGTTAAGATTTCAATTTTCAACAACTTCAAAGAGTATTCATGAAAGACTAGGTGTTAAAAAGTGATAGAACTTTTAACGGCAGATACTCCAAATGGCAAAAAGGTTTCAATTATGCTTGAAGAAATTGGTTTTGAATACAAAGTTAAAAAAATAAATATTAATCCTGGAGGAGAATTTTCAAAAGGCGAACAGTTTAACCCTGAATTTAGAAAAATTAGTCCTTTTAGTAAAATTCCTGTAATTATTGATCATGAAAATAATAAAGAAACAGTTTTTGAATCTGGAGCTATCCTTATGTATCTTGGAGACAAAAGTAATAAATTTTATGAACAAAAAGATAGAACAAAAATCAACCAATGGTTAATGGCTCAGATGGCTTATGTTGGTCCAATGCTAGGACAACATCATCAATTTCATCGTTACAATTCTGGAAAGGATAAATGGGGCGAGGAAAGATATTTTAAAATAACAAAAACTATATATGGTGATTTAGATGAAAGATTAGCTCAATCAAAATATCTTGCTGGAGAAAATTACTCAATTGCGGATATCGCAACCTTTCCTTGGATTGCAAGACATGATTGGCATGATATTGGTCTAAAAAATTTTAAAAATTTAACGAGGTGGTATTTAGAAATTGCGAATAGAAATTCTGTAATTAAAGGTTATGATCTTTTAAAAAATGGATCTGAAATACCTAAAATTTAGTTGTCAGCGTATATCTTTTCTTCTTTTTCGTGTTTTTCTTGAGCCGCAATACAAAGTTCAGCAACCGGTCTAGCTATTAATCGTTTAATGCCTATAGGCTCACCCGTTTCTAAGCAAAATCCATAAGTGCCATTTTTAATTCTAGTTAAAGCTTGATCTATTTTTGAAATAAGTTTGATTTGTCTATTAATAGCTTTCATTTCAACTGTTTTATCAGTGTATGAACTTGCCTGATCTACAATGTCGGCTGATACGCTGTTATCATCCAAAGAACCATTATAAAGAGCTTCATTGTTAGTTTTAATTATTTCACTCTTCCATTCATTAAGTTTTTTTTTGAAATAAGCCTTGTGTTTTTCACACATGTATTTTTCAGTTAACTTAGGCTCATAGTTTTTAGAGATTTTTACCATATGACCATTTTTAATTCGACGGAGTATATTCAGCAATTAATGGGTGTCAATATTGGTTTAATTGTATAAATTTAGATAAATGCCCTTTAATAAAAGAAATACAAGCAACTTATTTTATATTTTTATTACAACGCATTTAATTGTGTGGACTTTGGTTCCAACAATTACAAACAATAACTTGCCACTTGATACCATAGAAGCTTTGGCATGGGGGAGCAATTTAGATTGGGGATTTGATAAACATCCTCCCGTAAGTGCATTTTTTGTTGAAGTTTTTTATCAAATATTTGGAAACAATGATTGGGCATATTATTTATTAAGTCAAATTTTTGTTGTTATATCTTTTTTTATAGTTTGGAAATTTTCGGAAGAATTTTTTAGCAACAAGACTTACAGTTTGTTATCGGTGCTATTATTAGAAGGGATTTATTTTTATAATTTTACCAGTCCAGAATTTAATGTGAATGTTTGTCAACTTCCCTTTTGGACATTGTCAGTTTTATTTGCCTGGAAAGGATTTAAAAGCAATAAAACTATTGATTGGTTATTATTTGGTTTATTTGCAGGCCTAGGCGTTTTATCAAAATATTTATTTATCTATTTGCTTGTAGCTATGGATGTATTTTTTGCTTATATGATTATTAAGAAAAAATTTAGTTTAAAAAGTCTTATTTCTTTAATACCTTTTTTTTTAATAATATTACCACATTTTATTTGGCTTACAGAAAATAATTATATTACAATTGCTTATGGACTTCATAGAACTGGTGCAGAAAATCAATATTTTATAAATCATTTAACTCATCCAATAATATTTTTAGGAAAACAAATAGGTATACTCATACCTTTTTTTATTATGAGCTTATTTGTTATTTCGAATTTTAGCTCAAAGCTTAACTTTAAAGATCAAAAATTATTATTTTTATTAACCATCAATATTGTTCCAGTTTTATTAATGTTTTTAACTTCTATGATTATGGGCGTTAAGATTAGAACAATGTGGATGACACCTTTTTATTTATTTTTTGGAGTTTTATTCATTTATATTTTTCAATCTCAAATAAAATTAAATAAGCTGAAAAGCTTTCTTTTGATATTTTCAATATTATTTGTTTTTTCACCATTTGCTTATGCATATGTTTCAATTACTCAAACAGACAAGAGAACTGATTACAAAGGAAAAGAAATTGCGGAAGGATTGCAGAAATTTTTGGACAATAATAATATGAGTTCAATTTTTTATGTTAGCGGAAATGAATGGACAGCTGGAAATTTATGCTATCATTTAAAACCTAGACCAAAATGTCTTATTCTTTATGGAAAAGAAGAGATCGAAGTAGTTGCTGGTGAAGCTATATTAATATTTAAATCTCATGAATTAGAAAGTCTTAAATGAAAAAAATAACAAATAAATTTATTTAAAAAATTAGTGAAAAATTTAGTTGCAATTATCGTAGGTGGAACAGGTCAATTTGGCATTATAACAAGTGAATTTTTATTAAAAAAAAATTATAAAGTAATTGTCACAACCAGATCAATAAACAAAAAAAAAAAACTGTTTAAAAAACATAGGAATTTAAAAATAAATAAGCTTAATATTTATAATAAAAAAAAAATCAACAAACTTTTATACAAATATAAGCCCAATTTAGTTTTTTATTATGCTGGACAAAGTTCACCAACAAAATCTTTTTTATATAAAAAAGAAACTCTTAGAAGTAATTTTTTGGGCTGTAAAAATTTTTTAGATGTAATTTTAAAAAATAAATATAATTGTAAA
>CACLNT010000018.1 GCA_902608385.1 uncultured Pelagibacteraceae bacterium | reverse complement strand
TTTATAACTTTCACCATAGTTACCAACTTGTTTGATAATTCTTAAACTCCACTCATTATCTAAACCAAAAGCAGCACCTAACTCACCTTCTGCTCCAACTAATCTCTTAATCGCTGGATTATCAGAAGTTTTCATAGAATCTGCATTTGATGAAGTAATACCGTATTCTTCAGCTTCGATCATTACGTTCAAAGACCATCTTACGATATCTTCCCAAACTGCATCACCTTGACGAACAACAGGACCTAATGGTTCTTTTGAAATCGTTTCAGGTAATACTATATGGTCATCTGGATTGCTCATTTTTGTTCTTTGAGCAGCTAAACCAGATTTATCAGTAGTGTAAGTATCACATCTACCAGCATCATAAGCAGCTACAACTTCGTCAGCTTTTTCAAAAGCTACCGGCTCATAAGAAATTCCTTTAGAAGTAAAGAAGTCTCTCATGTTAAGCTCAGTTGTAGTACCAATGTTTGTACAAGCTGAAATTCCATCTTTAAATTGACTCGTAGAAGTTATTCCTGAATCTTTTCTAACCATGAAACCTTGACCATCGTAGAAGTTTACTCCAACGAAAGTAAGACCAATATCAGCATCTCTTGAAAGAGTCCAAGTTGTATTTCTTGATAAGATATCAATTTCACCGGATGTTAATGCCGTAAATCTTTCTTTAGCACTTAAAGGAGTGAACTTAACTTTGTTCGCATCTCCTAAAGTTGCTGCAGCAACTGCTCTACATACATCAACGTCAACACCAGTCCAATTTCCAGATGCATCAGCATTTGAAAATCCTGGAAGACCTTGTGAAACGCCACATCTTACAAAACCCTTTTTCTGAGTATTCTTAAGTGTTTTAGATTTCTTTGCTGCCATTGACTCTGTTGTAAACGCAAACAGAACCGCTACCATAGCAACGAAAGAAGTTAATTGTTTTATGTATTTAAACATTTTTCTTCCTTTATATTATTTATTTGTTAACAAATAATTCAAACTGAATTTGAATTAAATTAATTATCTATTTAAATAAATTTTCTATCAATGAAAATTTTTATCAAACTACATTTAGTTTATAAAAATAATTATCATCTAAATATAGTTAGAAAGAACTACCTGTGATTGTATAAAATGGCGCGCTCTGAAGGATTCGAACCTTCGACCCTCGGTTTAGAAAACCGATGCTCTATCCAACTGAGCTAAGAGCGCAAAAGTATTTTAAGACTATTTATAATACTAATTTAACTTTTAAAAAGGAATTTTTTGCAAATAATTAATAATGTTAATAGTTCAACTCTACCGATAATCATAAAAATAATTAAATATAATTTAGTGAAAAACTGCAATTCTTGAAAATTAAAATACTCAATACCATACATTGATGAATTGACAGTATTCATTAAAGTTAAAATAGATAATTTAAATGAATATTCTAAAGAAATTCCAGAAAAAGTTAAAAAAGAGCTTAAAAAAAACATAGAAATAATAAATATCAACACTGATAAAAAATATTTATCAATTTCAACTTTTTGAAAATTTATTTTTAAAAAAAAATTTGTATTTAAAAAAATATTTTTAGGTCGAACATGAGACATTAAATCATTGATTGCAAATTTAAATAAAGCATAAATTTTTAAAAATCTTATTCCAGAGCTGGTAGAAAAAAAAGACCCGCCAATAATTACCAATATTAAATAAATAAATGATAAATTTTTTGGTGATTGATCTAAAGAAACACCAATATTTGAAATACTGCTTGATAAAGAAAGCAAAATTGCACTAAAATTATATTCAGAATTGAATAATAAAAAAAACAAAAAAATCAATATAATAAAATATAAAAACAAATAAATATCTTCTTGAAAGAAATTAATATTTTTTTTACTAACAAAAAGCAAATTGTAACTTAAAAAAATACTAAAAAAAGATACTAGCATCAACAAAGCAAAAATAATCTCCTTTGCATTTGTATTTAAGACAGTGGATAATTGGTTTACAGGTAAAAAACCACCTGAAGAAATTAATGACATAGACAAGTTGAATGAGTCAAAAATTCTAAAATCAAAAATATTTAAAAAAATAAATATAAAAAATGTTAATAAAGTATATAAAATTAATATTTTAGATGATTGTTTTAAAGTTTCAGATGTATTGAATGTTAAAAAATTTGTCAAAGATTTTTTTAAACTATTATCAAAAATATCAATCAATAAAATTATTGAAAATAAAAAATAAAGACCTCCAATCCATTGTGATGAAGATCTCCATATTATTAAACTTTCATCTAAATGCTTAACATTTTCAAAAATAGTAAATCCTGTTGATGTAAACCCAGAAATTGATTCAAAATAAGAATCTAAAAATGAAATATTATAAATGCTAAAGTAAAATGGAATTGAAATAATTATAGGTAATACAAAATAACCAGATATAACTGTTAATATTTTGTGATAAATTGATATTTTATAATTATCCTTCTTTTTTATTAAAAAAATTAAACCTAAAATTAATGATAAAATTAATGAATAAATATAGCTATCAAGGTTTAAATAAAGATTAAAATAATATGAGTAAATTATATTGAAAAATGATAGAACAGAAATAATTAATGAAAAAATTCCTAAATAAATTAAGCTAAAATAACTCATTAAAATTAAATTGAGCTAATACGAAACATATTTTCAACTATCGCTAATTGATCTCTCTTTGCTAAAAATACAACAACATCATCTTTTAAAAAAACAAAACTTGAGCTAGGAATAATTATATCTTTACCTCTTGCAATCGCTCCAATTCTTATTTCTTCAGGCAAATCGGAATTTTTAAGTTCTTTATTTATTAGTTCAGAAGTTTCTATAATTTCAGCTTCAATGACTTCATATTCTCCATTTAAAATACTATAAGCCGTTTCGATTGTTCCTTTATGCACATGTTTAAGTATACTTGAAACTGTATTCATCCTTGGATCTATTAAATCATCAATTTTTAATGAAGATTGTAATAAGGAATAATTAGGCTTGTTAATTAACGCCATTGTTCTTTTGTTTTTAGAAAACTTCTCGACTAGAACACTTACCATTAAATTATCTTCGTCATCATTTGTAAGAGCCAAGACTGTTTCAATTTCTTCTAAATTTGCCTCAGTTAAAACATCTTCATCTAGTCCATTTCCGTTAATAACTATTGAATTATTAAGTTCGCTAGCAATATATTCTGCTCTATCTTTATTTTTTTCAATTATTTTAATTCTTGCTGATTCAAATGATTGTTCAATGTTTTTTGCTAAATTAAAACCTATATTTCCACCACCAATGATTAAAATTTTGTTAGATATTTTTTCATTATGTCCAAAGGCAGATAAAGTTAATTGCATTTGAGATGAATTAATAATTACATAAGCTTTGTCATTTTCTTGAAGAACATCATTTTTTTTAAGTATAATAAATTTATCTTTTCTAATAACTCCTAAAATATTAGCTTCTAACTTAGGAAATTTTTTTGTTAATTCATTTAGTTTAATATTTATTAGAGGGCATGATTTATTTACAGATATTTCTAAAAGTCTAATTTTATTATCAGCAAATGGCACATTGTCTAACGCACCAGGTGCTTCTAATTTTCTTTGTATCGATTTAGCTATTTCAATTTCAGGAGATATAATAACATCTATTGGAAGATTTTCTTTATTGTAAACTTTTGAAAATTTAGGGTTTAAATAGTCTTGTGATCTTATCCTTGCAATTTTTTTAGGTACATTAAAAACCGTATAGGCAATTTGGCATATAAGCATATTGATTTCATCATTTTTAGTAACAGCAATTATCATGTCAGTTTCATTGGCATTTGCTTTTTCCAGAATTGAAGGATTGATCTATCACTGTAATTGAGTGGTTTTGCTCAACTAATAGCTTAGCAATAGTAAAGCCTACTCTTCCAGCGCCACATATTATTATGTTCATATTAATTTAAATCTTTAACACCAAGACCTTTTAATTTCCTGTGTAAAGCAGATCTTTCCATGCCAATAAATTTAGCCATTTTTGATATATTGCCACCAAACTTTTTTAATTGAGTTGTCAAGTATTCTTTTTCAAAGTTTTCTCTCGCTTCTTTCAGTGGTATCGATAAAGAATTTTCAACTTTAAAATTTTCTTCTTCTGATGTTTTTAATGATTCCTTAATAATATTTGCAATTTTTTCCTCATTATTTGGTGATAATATACCTATTCTTTCAATTAAATTTCTTAATTCCCTTACATTTCCAGGCCAATTATAATTAATTAAATAGTGATTGTTTGAATCAATATTAAATTTTTTCAAATTATAGGTTTCAATAATTTTTTTAGAAAAATATTCTATTAACAAAGGTATATCTGAAACTCTACTACTTAACGGTTCAATATCAATTTGAAAAACATTCAATCTATGAAATAAATCTTCTCTAAAATTACCAGATCTAATTTCATTTTTTATATCTTTACTGGATGAACAGATAATTCTAACATCAACATTTATATCATGATCGCCATTAATTCTTTTAAATTTTTGATCTATTAGCACTCTTAATATTTTAGATTGCGTTTCTAAAGGTATCTCAGAAACTTCATCAATTAATAATATTCCGCCAGTTGCTTTCTCTAATGCTCCATACGATATAGATCCATTATTTTTTTCTTCTCCAAATAATTCTTGTTCATATTTTTTTACATCTAATAAAGCACCATTCAAAATAATGAAAGGTCCTTTTGCTCTTTTTGATAATTTATGAATTTTCCTGGCTATTAATTCCTTGCCAGATCCTGTTGGACCATTAATAAAAATTCTACTTTCAGAATTAGATAATTTTAAAATTTGATCTTTTATTTTTTCAATATTTTGGCTATTACCAATGAGCTCAAATGAATGAAAAAGTTTAGTTTCCAATTCCTTATTTTGATTTTTTAAGTTAAAATTTTCAATAGCTCTGTTGATAAAATTCATTAATCTCTCTTGATCAAAAGGTTTTTGTATAAACTCAAATGCTCCTGACTTTAAAGATTTAACTGCCATTTCAATATTTGCGTGACCAGAAATAATTATTACTGGTATGTCCTTATTTTTTTTTTTAATATGAGACAAAAGTTCAATTCCATCATTATCTCCTTTGTCTAATTTAACGTCAATAATTGCCACATCTGGTAATTTCTTATCAATTTCTGTTAATGCTTGATTATAATTTGCAGCAACTCTTGTTTTATAGCCAGCATCATTAATCAAATCCTTTAGAATATTTCTAATATCTGCATTATCATCTACAATTAATATTTCAGTCGACATTTTTTGGTAATTTTACAATAATTTTAGCGCCTACATTTTGTTTTTTAAATTCAATAGTTCCTTCATGATCATTAATTATTTTATTTACTATTGATAAACCTAGTCCACTTCCTTTTGATTTGGTTGTATAATAAGGTTTTAAAATATTTTTTAAATTACTTTTAGAAAAACCAGTTCCATTATCAGTTATTATAAATTCTATATAATCACTTTTGCTTATTATTACTATACTAATTTTTTTAGCAAAATCAGCGTTTTTAGCTTGTCTTTCATGAATACTTTCTATTGAATTTTTAATTAAATTAAAAATCACTCTGCTTATTTGCTCACTATCACAATTAAATAGTATTTTATTTTGTTTGTAGTTAAAGTTTATATTAACATTTAAATCAATTTCTCTTAATAAATTAATATTATCTTTAATGATATTAATTAAATCATTTTGCTTAAAAATTGGTTTAGGCATTCTAGCAAAATCAGAAAACTCATTAACTAAATTTTCGATCTGTTTTATTTGCTTAATAATAGTTTTTAAATAATTGTTAAAATTATCCTTGTCTGAGGAAATTAACATTTCTGAGTATTGATTTTTAAGTCTATCTATTGTTAATTGAATTGGAGTTAATGGGTTTTTAATTTCATGTGCTAATTTTCTTGCAACGCTTTCCCAAGCCTCATGTCTTTCAGCTATTAATAATTTATCCTGTTGATGTTTAAGTTGGTCAATCATTTTATTAAAATTTTTATTTAAAGTTTCAAGCTCTACATCACTTTTAATTTCGGGAACTTTGCTTTCCAAATTACCCTTTCCAATTTTGGATGATGCAGATATAAGATTATTTATTGATCTAAAAAATCTTGAAGAAAATTTAATTGCTACTGAAATTGATAAAAATAACAACAAAGATACAACAACTAAATAAATAAGTATAAAAGATATTTTTATTCCTGTTCGCTCATCTTCAACAGTATAATAAAAGTTTAAAGCTTCTGATGCGTCTCGTAAATAACCTGATATTCGTTCATCTATAAATTTTACAACATAAAGATAAGTATCAATATAGTTTTCAAGTTTTAATATTGCTGAAGATTTATTTTCATATGCATTAATGATTTTCAAAGGTTTTCCATCAGCAAAAACAATTTCTAAAGCCTCTTCGTTTGGTTGAATAAAAGAGTTATAATCACTTAAAGTTGATGAAATTAAATTTCCTGCACTATCAATCAAATGTATTTCATCTACATCTCTAATCAATTTTTGGTTTATTAAAAAATTTTTAAATCTAGTTGGATTGTCATAAAATAGATCAACATTTTTGTTGAGATCAAAGGCGATTAAAACTATATCAGATTCAATTTTGTTTTTTACATCATCAACGTAGTTTTTTGCAACTTCATATGAATTATTAACAGCACTAGTTATTTTTTTATCAAAATATTTTTCTAATGCGAATGAGAATAAAAATAATGAAAAAACTGAAATTAACACTGAAGGTATTAAAGTAAATAAAGTAAAAAAACCTATATATTTTGTACCAGATGTTTTTCTGCCTATATTTATGTCATCTTTAAGAGAATTTTTTACTTCAATAAAAATAATAACAAAAAAAATTACAAGCAGAATTACATTAAAAATTAATAGAAATTGTAGATTAGTTTCATTTAATTCAATAAAACTTTTATCAATAAAGGTTAAAAATGTTAAAAAACCAACTGTTAAGCTGATAATAAATATTAAAATAATAAATATATTTTTTTTGATAAAATCTAACATTATGTAATAAATAGCTAATTATAATTTATTCATGAATAATTGTTTCATAATACTAGCGGCAGGAGAAAGTAAAAGGTTTAATTCTAAAACTCCTAAACCTTACCATTTATATAATGGAAAACCTTTAATTCAACACTCTATTGATAAGGCTAGATTATGCAAAAAAATTAATAAAATCATAATTGTAGTAAATAAAAAACACAAAAAATTTATAAAGAATCTAAAAGTAAAAAACATCAAAATTATAGAAGGTGGTAATACGAGAGCTAAATCTGCATTTAACTCACTTCAAGCTATCAAAAAGTTTAACGTATCAAAAGTTTTAATTCACGATGCTGCAAGACCTAACTTTTCGATAAAATTAATAGATAAACTATTCAAAGAATTAAGATTTAACCAGTGCGTAGTACCAGCAATTAAAGTTACTGACTCAGTTAAGCTGAAAAATAAAATAAAAATAATTAATTTAAATAGAGATAATGTTTATTTAACTCAAACCCCACAAGCTTTTGATTATAAAGCATTGTATAAACTTCAAAGTAATAAAAGTACTAAAATTACAGATGATGCAAATTTATTCGTTTCAGCTGGAAAAAAAATTAAATTAGTTAATGGTGAAATTAATAACAAAAAAATCACAACAAATTCTGATATTAAAATTAATAAATCTAATAATTATGGAATTGGTTTTGATGTTCATAGATTAGTTCCCAAAAGAAAGTTGTATTTAGGTGGTCTTAAAATTCCATCAAATTTAGGAACATTAGGACATTCTGATGGAGATCCAGTTCTTCACGCTATTTCAGATTCTATTCTTGGGGCATGTAAAATGGGAGATATAGGTGAAAAATTTTCCGATAAAAATAAAAAATATAAAAATATAAGATCAAGTATTTTATTGTCAAAATTAATAAAAAAAATAAAAAAAAATTATTTAATAAATAATGTTGATATAAATATAATTACACAAACACCTAAAATTCAAAAATATAAAAATAAGATGATTAAATCTATTGCAAAGTTATGCAAAATATCAGTTTCACAAATTAATATTAAAGGCAAAACAACTGAAAAATTAGGTGTTATAGGAAAAGAAAAAGCTATAGCCTGTGAAGCAATAACTTCGGTTATTAAATATGATTAATAAGATAAATTTTCTGTTTGTAACTCTTTTTGGAATAGGAAAGATTAAAATAATCCCTGGGAGTTTCGCCTCCCTCGTTACCACAGTATTTTTATTTTTTTTATTTCATGTTTTAAATTTTTCTCCAGAAATTATTTTAATTTTTCTAATTGTAATTTTTTTTATTTCACTTTATTCAGTTAATATTTTTATTAAAGATTTAGATAATAAAGATCCTAGAGAAGTGGTAATTGATGAATTTATTGGTCAATCAATTCCCATATGTCTTTATGAAATCTCACATGTAGGACTAAAAGAAACTGATCAAGTTCTAATATTTTATTTTATAATGTTCGTGCTATTTAGAATTTTTGACATCGTTAAACCTTATCCTGTTAGCTATTATGATAAAAACTTTAAGAACAGCTTTGGAGTAATAATGGATGATGTTGCTGCTGGTTTGTATGTAGTTGCAGTTCTTGTGTTATATATGGTTTTAAGTTCATGAAAAAACTTTCTCAAAAAATAGTTAGTTTATTAAAAAAGAAAAAGTTTAAAATTTCCTTTGTAGAATCTTGTACCGGCGGTTTGCTTTCAACTGCAATAACTTCAATTAGTGGTTCTTCTAAAGTTTTCACACTTGGATTGGTTACTTATTCTAATCAATCAAAAATAAATACTCTAAAAGTCTCAAAAAAAACAATAATAAAACATGGCGCTGTAAGCTATGAAACTTGTTTCTCTATGGTAAAAAATCTATATAAAATTAGCAAAACTAATATCTCTGCATCAATTACTGGTGTTGCTGGTCCTAAAGGTGGAACTAAACAAAAACCTGTTGGCTTAGTCTATATAGGTATTAAAAAAGGTAATAAAACATTAGTTAAAAAATACTTATTTAAAAATAAGAAAAGAATATTTATTCAAAGGGCAGCTGTTAACAAAGCTTTAAATTTAGTTTTAAGTTTTCTTAAATAAATCCTCAGCCCTTTTTTGAAAAGCCTCAGCAATTTTATCAAGGGCAAATTGAAAAGATTTTGTCATTACTATATTTAAAAATTCATTTTTTAACTCAAAATCAACTTCGAAAGAAACGTCAGTAACATTATTCTCTTCTTTAAAATACCATATATTTTTCAAATGTTTCAAAGGTCCATCTAGATTAGTTACAAATATAGAGTTTTCTTTTTTATTATATTTAACATCACTTTTGTAAGTATCTTTAAAAGGACCTTTTCCAATTGTAAGATCTGCGATAATTAATAGTAAATTATCTTTTTCTTTTTTTTCATAGATTTTAGCGCCAACGCAAAAAGGAACAAATTCTGGATATTTTTCTATATCAAGAACTAAATCAATCAACTGCTCTTTCTTACAATCAATCGATCTTTTAACTGATGCTTTGGGCATTAGTTTGATTTATTCTATTTTTTTGAAGTTTAGCAAAATCTTCATCGGCATGATAAGAAGATCTTGTTAACGGAGAAGATGACACTAATAAAAAACCTTTTGATTTAGCTATAGATTCTAATTCTTTAAATTCATCAGGATGGTAATATCTACTTAAAGGGTGGTGTTTAACCGAAGGTTGTAGGTATTGTCCTATTGTTAAAAAATCTACTTCTGCAGATCTTAAATCATCCATGAGCTGTAAAATTTCATCTTTATTTTCACCTAAACCCACCATTAATCCTGATTTAGTAAAAATATTTTTATTAATTTTTTTTGCATTTTTTAAAAGTTCAACTGAAGCAAAATATCTAGATCCAGGTCGAACTTTTTTATAAAGTCCAGGAACAGTTTCAATATTATGATTAAAAACGTCTGGTTTAGCTTCAATAACTTTTTTATAAGATTCCCCTTTTCTTAAAAAATCTGGAGTTAAAACTTCTATAGTTGTTTTTGGATTTCTTTTTCTTGTTTCTGTAATTACTTTATAAAAATGATTAGCGCCACCGTCATCAAGGTCATCTCGATCAACCGAAGTGATTACAGCGTGTTTCAAATTTAATTTTTTAACAGCCGATGAAATTTTAAATGGTTCTAAAAAATCTAATTTTTTAGGTTTGCCGGTTTTAACATCACAGAAAGCACAAGCTCTAGTACAAGTATCACCCATTATCAAAAAAGTTGCATGTCGTTTACTCCAGCATTCTGCAATATTTGGACAGTTAGCTTCTTGGCAAACAGTTACTAAATTATTTTGATTAACAATTGTTTTCGTAAAAAAAAATTCTTTGCTATTTATAAGTTTTGATCTTATCCATTCAGGTTTTTTTTTAATTGGATTAATTGGTTTGTTTACTTTTTCTGGATGTCTAATCGTCATGTTTTTCAATTATATAAAATTTTTCATCTTTTTTTCCAAGAAGGAACTTTTTTCTTAATAGAATTTCTATATAATCTAGATCTAAATTATTAGTAAGTAATGAATTTTTAAATTCTAAATCTTTTATTTTATTTGTTATTTTGGTCTCTTCGTTTTGTAAATTAGTTAATAATCTTTTTTTTTCAAAATAAGAAAATAGACCTCTTTCTCCATCTAAAAGGTTAAAAATAAAATATAAAAAAAGAAAAGTAGTTATTAATAAAAAATAGTTTTTTTTAATTTTAGTAAGCATTAATGAATCTTATTCATTTTTCCTTTTTTTCCTAGTTCTTCTTCTATGCGTATTAATTGATTATATTTGGAGACACGCTCTGATCTTGCTAAAGAACCAGTTTTTATTTGAGTAGAATTTGTACCAACTGCTAGATCGGCAATGAATGTATCTTCGCTATCACCAGATCTATGTGAAATTATCGTTTTATACCCAATTATTTGAGCAAATTTAATAACTTCTAAAGTTTCAGACACTGTACCAATTTGATTCAACTTAATTAAAATTGCATTTGATGAATTGTTTAAAAAACCTTTTTTCAATCTTTCAAGATTGGTTACATACAAGTCATCACCAACAATTTGAACTTTGTTGACGGATTTCATAATTTTATTCCAAGAAATCCAATCATTTTCAGCAAATGGATCTTCTATAGATTTAATATTATATTTATTAATAATTTTTAAATATGCTTTGATTGATTTATTTACGGATATAAATTTTTTAGAATGAATAGAATATTTATTCTTTTTAAATAATTCATTAGCCGCAACATCAAGGCAAATAGAGACATCCTTGCCATTTTTAAAGCCAGATTTTTTAATTGCAGACACAATTAAATCTAGCGCTTGTTCATTGCTACTTATCATTGGAGCAAATCCACCTTCATCTCCAACAGAAGTAGATAATTTTTTATTTTTAATCAAAGATTTTAAATTTTGAATTACTAAAAAAGATATTCTCATTGCTTCAGAAAATGTTTTTGCTTTATCAGGTCTAATCATGAACTCTTGAATTCTTAAACCATTATCGGCATGTGCTCCTCCATTTATAATATTCATCAATGGATAAGGTAGCTTAAAGTTTTTTTTCACTAAAAAAGTTTTATATAATGGAATTTTTTTTAATTTTGCAGAAAGCTTTTTCACTGCCATAGAAACAGCTAGTATTGCATTAGCTCCTAAATAATTTTTTTGTTTGGTGCCATCAAGTCTTATTAAGATTGAATCAATAAGCTCTTGATTATGAATGTTTTTATTTTTTAATTTTTTTGAAATTTTTGAATTAATTAAATTAACTGGTTTAAATACACTTTTACCTAAATATCTTTTATTATTGCTATCTCTTTTTTCATAAGCCTCATAGGTTCCTGTGGATGCACCTGATGGACAGATAGCGCTAGCGCTAATATTTTTTGAAAAAACTTCAGCTTCAACAGTTGGATTTCCTCTGCTATCGTAAACTTGACGAGCTATTACTTTTGAAATTTTGCTCATTTATTTTTTTATCAAATTATCAATCTCAGAAAGTTGTTTGAGTAAATTTTCTAATTCATTTAATGGCACCATGTTAGGACCATCTGATGGAGCATTATCAGGATCTTGGTGAGTTTCTATAAATACTCCGGCTACACCAACTGCTACAGCTGCTCTTGCCAAATATTCTACAAATTCTCTTTGTCCACCACTTTTCTCTCCAAGTCCACCTGGTTGTTGAACAGAATGTGTGGCGTCAAAAATTATTGGATAACCATTTTTTGCCATTATAGGTAGTGATCTCATATCTGAAACTAATGTATTATATCCAAAACTTGCCCCTCTTTCTGTGACTAAGATATTTTTATTACCAGTATCAGAAATTTTTTTTGTAACATTAACCATATCCCAAGGAGCTAAAAACTGTCCTTTTTTTACATTAATTATTTTATTGGTTTTTGCAGCAGCAATTAATAGATCTGTTTGTCTACAAAGAAACGCTGGTATTTGCAAAATATCTACATGCTCAGCTACAATTGAACATTGATCTTCATTGTGAATATCTGTCAAAATTGGGACTTTTAGTTCCTTTTTAATTTTATCAAATACTGGTAATGATTTTTCTAGACCTGCACCCCTTTTACCTTTTTGACTAGTTCTGTTAGCTTTATCAAAAGATGTTTTGTATATAAAACCTATATTAAATTTTTTTGCTATTTCTTTAATTTTTCCAGCCATATCCATAGCATGTTGTTCAGTTTCTAGTTGGCATGGGCCAGCAATTAAACAAATTTTATTGTTATTTGAAATTTCTATATTTTCGCAGTTTACAATGATATTTTTCATTTATAATTTTTTGCTGCCTTAATAAAAGACGAGAATAAAGGATGTGGCGATAAAGGTCTAGATTTAAATTCTGGATGAAACTGTACACCTATAAACCATGGATGATTTTTAAGTTCAATAATTTCAGGTAGCTTCTTATCTGGAGACATGCCTGAAAAAATCATTCCTTTCTCTTCAAATTTATTTTTTAGATTATTATTCACTTCGTATCTATGTCTATGTCGTTCTTTAATAGAACTAGATTTATAGATATTTTGTATCATCGAATTATGTTTTAATTTAGCCTCATAAAGACCTAGTCTCATAGTTCCTCCTAAATCCTTTCTTGTGCCTTTAATTATTTTTCCATCTTTATTCCATTCATCTATTAATCCAATTACTGGATAACAATTAATGTCAAATTCAGTAGATCCAGCTTTTTTAATTTTTAAAACGTTTCTAGCAAACTCAATAATAGCCATTTGCATACCAAAACATATTCCCAAGAAGGGTATTTTTTTTTTTCTAGCAAAATTAATTGCAGAAATTTTTCCTTCGGTTCCTCTTTTTCCAAATCCCCCAGGAATTAAAATACCAGAAGCTTTTTTTAGCTCATTATTTATCTGATTAGGTTTTAATTTATCTGACTCTATTCTAATTAAATTAACTTTAACAGTATTGTAAACGCCACCATGTGTTAAAGCTTCATCTAAAGATTTATATGCATCTTTTAAATTTACATATTTGCCAATTATCGCAATATTTACTTGTTTTTTATTTTGTAGAACTGTTTTTGTAATTTTTTTCCAGGGTTTTAAATTAGCGCTTTTTTTAGATTTAATTTTAAAAAATTTTAATACCTGTTTATCTAATTTTTCATTATAAAAACTTATTGGTGCTTCATAAATGGTTCGAACATCGACAGTTTCTATAACATTTTCAATTGGAACATTGCAAAATAAAGATATTTTTCTTCTTTGATCAAAAGGGATTGATTGTTGTGACCTACAAATAACTATATCAGGCTGGATTCCTATTGATCTTAATTCTTTAACAGAATGTTGTGTTGGTTTTGTTTTAATTTCATCAGATGATTTAAGAAATGGAACTAAAGTTAAATGGATAAATAATGTTTTGCTTTTTCCAATATCATTTGAAAATTGTCTAATTGCTTCTAAAAAAGGTAAACTTTCAATATCTCCGACAGTGCCTCCTATTTCACAAATTACAAAATCTTCATCTTTAATATCTCCTTTAATGAACTCCTTAATTCTATCGGTTACATGTGGTATTACTTGAACAGTTTTTCCTAAATATTTTCCTTTGCGTTCTTTTTTAATTATATCACTATAAATTTTGCCAGTTGTAATGTTGTCTGATTGTTTTGAAGATATTTCAGTAAATCTTTCATAATGACCAAGATCTAAATCTGTTTCTGCTCCATCATCAGTAACAAATACTTCTCCATGTTGAAACGGACTCATTGTTCCTGGATCTACATTTAAATACGGATCCATTTTTCTAACTCTAACTTTGAAACCTCTTGATTTTAACAAATATGCTAACGATGCAGATGACAAACCCTTACCTAATGATGAAACCACGCCGCCAGTGACGAATATATATCGCGCCATGGAATTACTTTATAACCACAAATATTGAAAATGGAAAGTATTAATCGTTATTTTCAGGAATTTCAGGTTCGTCACCTGAATTTTCTTCTATTTTATCAATAACAGATGTGCTGGGTATCAGATCTTGTCTAGAAATCACTGTAAGACTTAAGCTGCAAATAATAAAAAGTGTAGCAATTATTGCTGTAGCTTTTGTGAAAAAATCACCTGCAGAACGTGAAAACATAAAACTATCTTGAGACACTCCTATGCCTAATGCACCACCTTCAGATTTTTGTAGCAGAATCAAAATAACAAGCAAAATAGCAAGAATCACATTAGTAACTAATAAAATATTTTCCATGACAGTTAATTAAAGGTTTTTTTTACGATATCAATAAATTTTTTTGAATCTTGAGAGGCTCCTCCAACTAAAAAACCATCAATAATATTTATTTCTTTAAAATTTCTTACATTTTTTGGATTCACTGACCCACCGTATAAAATTTTAGGATTTTTTAATCTAAATTTTTTTAAAAGACTATTTC
This sequence comes from uncultured Pelagibacteraceae bacterium, assembly GCA_902608385.1. GTDB lineage: Bacteria > Pseudomonadota > Alphaproteobacteria > Pelagibacterales > Pelagibacteraceae > Pelagibacter. Next base: position 2,921 of record CACLNT010000018.1, on the reverse strand, counting down.
TTAAAAAAGCTATATTTTTTTTTAAGTCATTTGCTTTTGGTGTAATTCCAGTTCCAATAGACCATACTGGTTCATATGCAAATATAACATTATTCATTTTTTTTATTCCCTTTAAACCTTTGGAAATTTGGTCAAGCAAAACTTTGTGTGTTTGTTTTTTTTTTCTTTGTTGCAAAGTTTCGCCAATACAAAAAATAATTTTTAAACCAGTATTGATAGAAGATTTAATTTTTTTGTTAATGGTTAAATTAGATTCACCAATTGCTCTATTTTCTGAGTGGCCAACAATTACATATTTAGCACCAATTTTTTTTAGCATTTTTGAACTTATAGAACCTGTAAAAGGTCCGCTAACTTCTTCTTCGTGACAATTTTGAGCACCAAGCTCAATGTTTGAATTCTTAATTTTTTTATGAAACAGGTTCAGCAATGTATAAGGGGGGCAATAAATTAACCTAATTTTATTATTTTTCTTATGTCTTGAAAATTTAAGAACTTTATTTAGTGAATTTAGTGATTTAATATCACCAAACATTTTCCAATTGGCTATAAAATACATAAATTTATTTGTCATAATGAAAAATTTAATCTATAGGTTTGTCTTTTAGAGATCAATAACTTAAAAAATATCGTGATTATTAATTTAAGAAAATTTTCAAAAACAATACTAGCCAAAGTGCTTATGGTAATTATAGTTATACCTTTTGTTTTTTGGGGTATGGGTGGAGTTTTTAGCAGTGGTAATACAAACAGTTTAGCTAAAATCAATAAACATAATATTTCTACAGAGGATTTAACTGATCACTTTAGTGAAGCAAGATTAGACTTAGAAACACTAAGAGAAAATATAGATAATAATATAATAGAGGAAGCTCTAGGAAACCTAGTTACAACTACGCTAATCCAAATGGAAATTGAAAATCTTGGTCTCCAAATTTCAGAAAAAGTATTAATAAATAAAATTAAAAAAAATGATACTTTCTTAGATGATCAAAAAAAATTTTCTAGAACTGAATATGAAAAGTTCTTATTAGTTAATAATTTAACAGCACCAGATTTTGAAATAAGATTAAAAAAAAGTGAACTGCGGGATAATTTATTTACATATATAGGAGGAGGAATCAAATCACCTTTTTTTATAACAAACAATATATACAAAGCAGAAACAAAAAAGCTAGACATTAGTTATATTAATCTTATTAATATTTATAAAAAAAAAGAAAGTTTTAGTAATAAAGAAATTCAATCTTACATAGATGAAAATAAAGATCAGTTAAAAAATGATCATATTGATTTTTCATATATTAAACTTACACCTAAAAATTTGACTGAATCGGATGAATATAATGAATTTTTCTTTGAAAAAATTGATCAAATAGAAAACAAAATACATGATGGAGAAAAGTTTAAGGATATAATCGCTGAACTTAAAATTGAACCAACAATAAAAACTAATTACTTTTCAATTAATAATGGTGATGAAACTGAAGAAAAAATTTACAAAAAAAGAAATGAAAATAAAGTTCAATTGATTGAAGAAAATGAATTTTATGTACTTTATGCAATAGATAAAATTAATAAAATTTTGCCTAGCTTAGATGGTAAAAATTTTAAAAACAAAATAACAGAAATTTTATACGAAAAATCAAAATATGATTATAATTTCCAACTAATAAGCAATATTAGTAACAAAAAGTTTACCGAAAATGATTTTATAAAATTATCAAATGAAAATTCTGCAACTATTGAAGAAATTCAATTAAGCTCAGTACAAGATGACGGTAAATTTGATATCAATTCAGTAAAACTAATGTATGCACTTCCAGTAAATTCATTTACATTAATTAGTGATGAAAAACAAAATATTTATATGGCAAAAGTTGCCAAATCTAATCAAAAAAATATCATAAAAAATTCCGAGGAATATAGTAACTATAATGACAAATCTAACAAAAAAATAAAAAATAATATGTTTTCATCTTTTGACCTTCTTCTAAATAAAAAATACAAAGTAAAAATTAATCAAAAAACACTTGAAAGAGTAAAAAATTATTACAGATAATGATTAATAGAAACTTCAAAGATTTTAAGTTTCAACATAAAAGAAATAAAAATCAAGTTTTGTTCACTAGCGAAAAAATTAAAGATGATAGTGAAATTTTAAATTTAATTAATAATTTCTTGACGGAAAAAAATAGTTTTATTTTTGAATCAGTTGAAAAAGGAATTATTAAAGGTAGATATACAATTTTTGGTAAGAAACCTGACAAAATATGGGAATTTAATAATAATAATTCATATTCAATTAACAGTAAAAATAAAAAAATAAAAATAAATGGTACACCAAAAAAAATAATTGAAAATTTAATTGAAAATTTTAAATTCAAAACTCCAGAAAGTTTACCGCCTATATGTTCACTACTTTCAGGTTATTTTTCTTATGATACAATTAGATATATAGAAAAAATTCCAAATAAATGCAAAGATGATCTTAATTTACCTGACGTTAGAATTTTGAGACCGAGAATCTTAATAATTCATGATAATTTTAAAAAAAAAATATTTTTTATAGTTAATGTGTTTAAAGATGAAAAAATAACTAATTATAATAAAAAATATTTAGAAATCCAAAAGGAATTAACTACACTAATCACATTAACCAAACTTAAAAAAAATTATATTACCTCTAAAATAGAAACAAAAAAAATATTAGTTAAATCAAATACATCTAAAAAAAAGTTTCTATCAATGATCAATAAAGCAAAAAAATATATTAAAGTTGGAGATATTTTTCAGGTGGTTTTAAGTCAAAGATTTGAGGCAAAATTAACTAAAAATCCATTAGAAATTTACAAAAAACTTAGAATTACAAATCCTTCTCCTTTTATGTATTTTTTCAATTTTCATGATTTTCAAATAAT
>CACLNT010000017.1 GCA_902608385.1 uncultured Pelagibacteraceae bacterium | reverse complement strand
TATTCTCCAGAAGATCCAAACTTTATCTTTCCTGAAAATACAGAAATTCAAAACATTCTCGGTTTTAAAGGTAGCTTTACGTCAGATATTTTTTTTCAGTCTTTAGGACTTATCTCTATGCTTGTTTCTATAAGTTTATTTTTTACAAGCATAAATATCATAAGATCAAAACAGATTTTTCTTTTAATAACAAATTTGTTTTATACAATTTTATATTCACTTCTAGGAGCTTTATTTTTTTCTGTTTATTATCCAAAATCTTTTTGGTTATCAATTAATGGTAACGGTGGTTTTGTTGGAAAATTCTTAGAAAAAACTTTTTTAGCTTCTTTAATAAATTTAAACAATGAGATTACATATTATATTTTAATAATAATTATTTTATCATTATTTCTAATAAGCGTTAATTTTAAATTAAATTCATGCATAAATTTTATAAAAGTAATATTTAAATTCATATTTAAAAGAAAAGTAAAAAATTTTATTAATGATGAAAGACATGTTGATTCTATTAATGAAAATAAAGAAACTATCCAAGAAGATTTACCATTTATCAAAAGTGCAATAGAAACTAAAACTACTAAATCAAAATTTATTTTACCTTCAATTAATTTATTAAAATTACCTACAAAAAAAGAAAGACAAAAATCCTCAGATGAAGAAGAAGTTAATTCAGATTTTTTAGAAAAAATTCTTCTAGATTTTGGTGTTGAAGGAAAGATAAAAAAAGTAAGTCATGGCCCTGTTGTAACTTTAAATGAATTTGAACCTGCGGCAGGAATTAAAGTTTCTAAAATAATTAATTTATCTGAAGATATCGCAAGAAACACTAGTTCGGAATCTGCTAGAATTTCAACAATCCCTGGAAGAAACACTATTGGTATTGAATTACCAAATTCATCAAGAGAAAATGTTTACTTAAGCGAAATAATTTCTCATAGTGACTTTTCAAAAAAAGACATTAAATTGCCAATTGCATTGGGGAAAAATATTTCTGGTGTTCCAATTACTGGTGATCTTTCCTCTATGCCACATCTATTAATTGCTGGTACAACAGGTTCAGGAAAATCAATCTGCATTAATACAATTATTTTATCTCTTCTTTATCGTCATACACCAGATAGATGTAAGTTTATTTTAATCGATCCAAAAATGTTAGAACTATCTACATATGAAGACATTCCTCATTTATTATGCCCAGTAATTACTGAAGCAAAAAAAGCAGCTTCTGTTTTAGGATGGGTCGTTAAAGAAATGGAAAGCAGATATCGATTAATGACTAAAGAAGGTGTTAGAAATATCGATGGATACAACGCCAAACATAAGTTCCCTATGCCCTACATAGTAGTAATTGTCGATGAAATGTCTGATCTAATGTTAGTTGCTGGAAAAGAAATAGAAAATTATATACAAAAATTATCACAAATGGCTAGAGCTGCTGGTATTCATATTATTATGGCCACTCAGAGACCTAGTGTTGATGTTATTACTGGTACCATTAAAGCTAATTTTCCAACCAGAATATCGTTTCAGGTAACATCAAAGATTGATAGCAGAACAATACTTGGAGAACAGGGTGCTGAACAATTACTTGGAAAAGGAGATATGCTTTACATGTCGTCAGCAAATAGAATGGTTAGAATTCATGCGCCGTTTGTATCTGAGGATGAAATTGAAAAAATTAATAAACATCTCCGTTCACAAGAAGAGCCTGACTATGTTGATGAAATATTAAATTTTAAAGATGAAAAAGAAATGGGAGAAAATAATTTAGATAATGGAGATAAAGATGAACTTTATGAAGCAGCATTAGATATTATAAAATCAGAAGGAAAAGCTTCTACTTCATTTCTGCAAAGAAAACTTCAAATTGGATATAATCGTGCAGCAAGAATAATTGATATGATGGAAGCAAATGGAATTGTCAGTAAAGCTAATCATGTTGGAAAACGTGAAGTTCTTTAATGATAAAAAAAATAATAGTTTTTTTTTTATTTCTTATTTTTTTTAATCCATTAAATGCAACTATTAAAGAACAAATAATTTCAAATTTAGAAAAAACCAATAACTTAACTTTTAATTTTAAACAAACAATTGATGAAAAAAGTGAAGAGGGAAGTTGTATAATAGAATATCCAAAAAAAATTTACTGCTTATATGACAATTTTAACAAGAAACTTATGGTTTCTAATGGAAAATCATTAGTAATTAAAAACCAAACGAATAATCAATTTTATTTATATCCATTAAAAAAAACTCCTTTAGAATTAATTTTAGATAAAAAGTATTTAATAAACCAAATTAAAAATTTAGAAGGAAGAATTATTGATAATAAATATTTTAATTTTACTATAAAAAATAATGACAATAAAATTAATATCTTTTTTGATAATCAAACTTTAAATTTAATTGGTTGGCAAACTGAAGACATTTATCAAAATTTAGTAATTACTTTTATTTCAAAAATTAAAGTAAATCAAAAAATTGATAAAAATATTTTTAAATTACCTCAAATGAATTAAGCAATTTCTTTTTTTTGAATCTCAGATTTAAAAACTTCCATGCCTCTCGCTAAATAATTTTTTAAAGCATTTTTATGATCCAATGAACAAGTGTGCACCCAAACCCTTTTTACATTTAATAAAAATAATTTTTTTATTGCTTCAGTTAAAAAAAAACCTCCTAATTTTTTTCCAAAATATTCTTCTAAAATACCAAAATATGCAATTTCACTTTCTTGTTTTTCTTTATTTAATATTATTTCACAGTAACCCACTAAATTATCATTATTTTTTAAAATATAAGTTATAAGATTTTTGTTAGAAACATATTCAATCCAATTTCGATCTGTCCAGACTAATCTATCAACCCAGTAACATTTTTTTCCAATTTCTTTATAAAAAAATTTGTTTAGTTGAAAATCCTTAAGTTCAATTAAATTTAATGAATAATTATTTGAAGGTATTTGTGCTTCATTTAAATCATTAATAGATTTTATTTCTAAATATTTTCTAAAAACTTCTTCAATCACTCAACCATTTTTCCTATTTTTTCGCCTCCAAATAAATGAAAATGCAAATGAGGTACTTCTTGACCACCATGTTCACTTAAATTTGAAAGAGTCCTGTATCCTTTCCCCGTATCTAGCGAAATACCTATTTTTTTTGCAACTATAGAAATTCCCTTCATTAAACCAACAATTTCCTTATCTGAAGCTTTGGCGTTAAAATCATCTAAATCTATGTATTTGCCTTTTGGTATTACTAAAGCATGAATTTTTTTTTGAGGATTAATGTCATGAAATGATAATACATAATCATCCTCATAAATTTTTTTACAAGGTATTTCCCCTCTTAAAATTTTTGCAAATATATTAGCATCATCATATTTCATTCAATAACCTCAATTTCTTTAATAATGCTGACAATTTTTTTATTTTTTACAACAGCTTCAACCTTTAAACATTTATAGATTGCACCTGAAGTCAACTCAGCTATTTCTTTTTTTATTAAACAATCTTCGTGTGAGTGCATTAATAAGTGTTCTTTCATCACTGGTGGGTTTCCTAAATACATCATTAAACCTGTTACCGTAGTTTCCTTTTCAACATCAAGTTTTTTACTTATTTTTTCTCCCACTAACAAGCTAGTATCCATGAATTTAGTAAAACCTAGATATATCAAGGACATTAAAACTATAACAGCAAAAAGTTTTACCATAAAAATTATCTATTTTTTTTTTCTTTTGTTCAGCTCTTCAATTATATCTTCTATTTTAATTTCATTAGTCTCTAAATAAACTAACAAATGATACAATACGTCTGCAGATTCATGAATTTTATTAGTATTTTTTTCGACAGCTTCAAATAACTCTTTAATCTCTTCTTTAACTTTTTCAGCACTTAAATTTTTATCGTTTAATAATTTATTTGTATAAGATTTATCTGGTGAAGAGTTTTTTCTTTCACGAATAACTTTAACAAGCTCTTCTAATCCTTTGAACATAATTAAATTCTAACAGCAATCCCTTTTGAGTCCAAATATTCTTTTGCTTGCTTAATTGAATATTTTCCATAATGAAATATAGATGCGGCTAATACTGCATTTGCTTTACCTTTAGTAATACCTTCTGCTAAATGATCTAAGTTACCAACTCCACCAGAAGCAATTACGGGTATATTTACTATGGAAGATATTTTTAACATTAAATCAATATCATAACCTTTTTGAGTTCCATCTCTATCCATTGATGTTACTAATAATTCTCCAGCACTATATTCTTCCATTTGTTTTGCAAATTTTATTGCATCTATATCTGTCTTGTTTCTTCCTCCATGAGTAAAAATTTTCCAACTATTCCCCTCTTTTTTTGCATCTATAGCAACTACAATACATTGAGATCCAAATTTTAATGAACTTTCCATAACAATTTTTGGATTTTGTACCGCTGCAGTATTTATAGACACTTTATCTGCTCCGCAATTTAAGAGTTTATTTATATCTTCAATACTTCTTACTCCACCACCAACTGTTAAAGGAACAAAACATTTTTTAGAGGTCTTTTTTACAACATTGTAAATAGTATCTCTGTTTTCATTTGATGCTGTGATATCTAAAAAACAGATTTCATCAGCCCCACCATCACTATAAATTTTTGCTTGCTCTACAGGATCACCCGCATCTTTTAAATCTACGAAGTTAATTCCTTTAACAACTCTTCCATTTTTTACGTCTAAACAAGGAATTATTCTATTTTTAAGCATTTATTTCTTTTGCAAGTTCGTCTAATTTTATATCCCCATCATATATAGCTTTACCAACTATTATACCTTCAATATTTTTTAGACTCTTTGCTTTTTTAATATCATCGATTGAAGAAACACCTCCAGAAATAATAACTGGACAATTAGATGTTTCAGAAACTTTTATTGTTTCTTCAAAATTAGGGCTTTGCTTAGTTCCGTCTCTGTTAATATCAGTATAAATTACTCTACTAACACCATAATTATTTACTTCTTTTAAAAAATCTAAAGTTAATTGGTTAGAATTTTCTTTCCAGCCAGATAAAGATAAATATCCATTTTTAGCATCTAAGCTTAGAGCAATTTTATCTGGAAATTTCTGACATGCTTCTTTTAAAAAGTTTTTATCTTTAATAGCAGCACTTCCTAAAATAACTTTTTCAACACCCACATCAATATATTTTTGAATGCTTTCAAAGTTTCTAATACCACCACCAATTTCAATTTTAAGATCAAATTTGTCAACTATTTCTTGGATAATATCCAAATTAACTGTCTCTCCAGTTAAAGCTCCATCTAAATCAACAATGTGTAAATTTTTAAAACCATGATCTTTATATTTGCCCGCTTGTTCAAATGGAGATATTTCATATTCAGTTTTATTATCAAAATCTCCTTTAACTAACCTTACACATTTCTTATCTTTTATATCTATTGCGGGAAATATTTTCATTTATTTAGTATATTGAATATTGTTTATAAATTTAAAAAGTTATCAATTATTTTAAGTCCAATTTTATCACTCTTTTCTGGATGGAATTGAGTTCCAAATATATTTTCCTTTTCAACAGAGCAAACAATGTTTGATGAATAATCAATTGTTGCTGAAATTACATTTTTATCATTTGGTATAAATTCATAGCTATGTACGAAATACATGTGTGAATTATTTTCTATATCTTTAAAAATCTTACTTTCTTTAACAATATTTATTTGGTTCCAGCCAATGTGAGGAAGTTTATATTTTCCATTTTCATTATCAATTTTAGATACCTTGCCAGAAATCCAACCTAATCCTTTAGTTTCAGTTTCTTCATAACCAATATCCGCAAACATTTGTAAACCAACACAAATTCCTAACAAAGGTTTTTTGTTGTTTATTGCAAAATCGTTTAGTGTGTCTACTAAGCCATTGATATTGTTTAGAGCATCTACACAACTTTTAAATGATCCCTGTCCTGGTAAAACGAGCTTATCGCTTGATTTAATTTTGTTTAAATCAGCTGTGACTTCAATGTTTACTTTATCTTTTGCAACCTCTTTAAAGGAATTTATTACAGAGCTAATATTGCCTGAGTTGTAGTCAACAATTGTGACATTCATTAAATTTATAAAGAACCTTTTGTTGAAGGAATTGTATTTTTATTCCTAGGATCCATTTCTAAAGCAGTTCTTAATGATCTTGCTAAACCTTTAAAGCAAGACTCTATGATGTGGTGGCTATTATCACCATAAATATTTTCAACGTGTAAAGTAATGCCCGCAGCTTGAGAAAAGGCTTGGAACCACTCTTTAAAAAGTTCTGTATCCATTTCGCCAAGTTTTTCCACTTTAAGATTAACCTTCCAAATTAAATAAGGTCTATTAGAAACATCAATTGCAACTCTCGTTAATGTTTCATCCATTGGTATTAATGCATGAGCATATCTTTTAATGCCAATAAATTTCTTAGATGCTTTTTTAAGACACTCACCTATTGCTATGCCAGTATCTTCTGTAGTGTGGTGTAAATCAATATTAGTGTCCCCTTTTGCTTTTATATTTAAATCTATTGATGAGTGTTTTGATAATTGTTCAAGCATATGATTTAAAAATCCTATGCCTGTATTAATTTTATATTTTCCTTTTCCATCAATATTTAAATCAACGCTAATATTGGTTTCTTTAGTTTTTCTGCTTATTTTTGCCTTACGCTTCATAATTTAAAAAAGGTATATATCTATTATGCAATTATGGCAATAATACTAGCTTGCTCTTGAACTATTCAATTTAATATCCATTTATAAGCTATGACAACAATAGTTTTAATAAGAAAAAACAATGATGTGGTAGTTGCCAGTGATGGACAAGTAAGCATGGGCAACACAATAATAAAAAGTACAGCTAATAAAGTTAGAAGAATTGAAAAAAGAAATGTTATTGCTGGATTTGCTGGATCAACAGCAGATGCTTTAACTTTATTTGAACGACTTGAGGCAAAATTAGAAAAACATGCAGGAAACTTAACTAGAGCAGCTGTTGAATTAGCTAAAGATTGGAGAACAGACAAATATTTAAGAAGATTAGAAGCATTAATGGCAATAGGAGATAAAGAAAAAAGCTTTATAATTTCCGGAACAGGAGATGTATTAGAGCCTGAAGGAGATGTCATTGGTATAGGATCAGGTGGTAATTATGCTTTGGCTGCAGCAAAAGTTTTAATAGATACAGAATTATCAGCAGAAGAAGTTGCAAAAAAAGCTATTCAAGTTGCATCAGATATATGCGTATTTACTAATAATAATATTCAAATTGAAAAAATTTAATGGAAAATTCAAACGTTAGACCACTCGTCCAAAAAGAAAAACACATAAAAGAAGATAGTTCATTTATTAGTTCTTTATCACCAAGAGAAATAGTTTCAGAATTAGACCGATATGTAGTTGGACAGAATAAAGCTAAAAGAGCAGTAGCAATAGCCTTAAGAAACAGATGGAGAAGACAAGCTTTAAAAGGTGAAATGAAAGATGAAGTTTTGCCAAAAAATATATTAATGATTGGACCAACAGGAGTTGGGAAAACTGAAATTTCAAGAAGACTATCAAAGCTTGCTGAGGCTCCTTTTGTAAAAGTTGAAGCAACAAGATTTACAGAAGTTGGTTATGTAGGAAGAGACGTAGAACAAATCGTAAGAGATTTATTAGAAATTGCAATAGCAATGGAAAAAGTAAAAAAGAGAAAAGAAGTTTATGCACAAGCTCAAAAACAGGCTGAAGAAAAAGTTCTTGATGCAATAGTTGGAAACAAAGCAAGTGTCGCAACAAGAGAAAGTTTTAGAAAAAGACTTAGAAATGGTGACTTAGATGATAATGAAATTGAAATTTCAGTAAACGAAACTAATTCAATGCCATCTTTTGAAATACCAGGAATGCCAGGAGCAAATGTTGGTATGATTAATATTGGTGAAATGCTTGGAAAGTCAGTAGGAAAAAAAGGAAAAAAGAAAAAAATGACAGCAAAAGAGTCTCATGAAATTTTAATAAATGAAGAGTCAGATAAATTAATTGAAGAAGACAAAATTATTAAATCAGCAAAAAATTCAACTGAAAATAATGGAATTGTTTTTTTAGATGAAATAGACAAAATTTCAGCAAGGACAGATCGTGTTGGTGGTGACGTCTCAAGAGAAGGAGTTCAAAGAGATTTATTACCTTTAATTGAGGGAACAACAGTAAGCACAAAATATGGTCCCATTAAAACTGATCATATATTGTTCATTGCTTCTGGTGCATTTCAACTTGCAAAACCTTCAGACTTATTACCAGAATTGCAAGGAAGACTTCCAATAAGAGTAGAACTTGATGCTTTAACAAGTGATGATTTTAAAAGAATTCTTAAAGAACCTGATTATAGTTTAATTAAACAATATAAAGCACTTTTAAAAACTGAAAATGTAGATCTAGAATTTACTGAAGATGGAATAGATGCAATTGCCAATCTTGCTACTGAAGTAAATTCTTCTGTAGAAAATATTGGTGCTAGAAGATTACACACTATTATTGAAAGAGTTTTAGATGATATCAGTTTTACAGCTACTGATAAATCTGGTGAAAAAATTACAATTAATTCAGAATATGTTAAAAAGAACCTTGGAGAGTTAGTTAAAGATACAGATTTATCAAAATTTATTCTTTAAACATTTATTTGTAAACAAAGCCTACAGTTCCTAGCTTACCAAAATCAGCAATTATGTCATCACCACGAGAAATAGGAATTGCTTTAGTACAAGTTCCAGTACTAATATAATGATTTTTAGGCAATGCTTTGCCCATAAGCGCCAAATTATTTATTAGCCAAGTCAAAGAATTAATAGGATTTTCCATTACATTATTTGAATTTCCCTTTTCAATTAATTTTTTATTAATTACAAGATCAACAGAATGATTATTAAGATTAAAATTACTTAAATCTTTTACTTCCGTGCCAAAAACCCAGTGTGCATGAACAGCATTATCTGCTATTAAATTATTTACTCCTACGTTTGTCCAGTCTTCATACCTAGAATCAACTATCTCAATAGAAGGTAAAATTGCCAATATAGATTCATAAACTGTATTTACATTGTAAGGTGCTTTTGAAACATCTAACTCATTTTTCATTACAAATGAAAATTCTGGCTCAACATAAGGACTAAAATATTTTTCTGAATTAATTATACAATTAGATTTTGATATATTGTCAGAAAAAATATTTCCAAAAAATGATTCTTTAACATTTAATTGAATTTGAGCTGCTTTATTTGTACATCCTATTTTTTTTCCTATTATTAAAGTTTCTTTATTTTTTTTAATATATCTTTTTGCTACTTCGTTTTGTATCGCATACGCTTCTGTCGCAGATTCTGGAATACAGTCTTCCGGTAATAATTTAATTTTTTTTAAATTTATTCTAGAATTATATAAAATATCAGCAGCTTTATTAATTTTAGAATTATCCATTTTTATTATTTAATTTTTTTAAGAAAAATATCAAAAGCACCACTGCCTCCATCTTCGATTTTTGCTTCTTTAATACTTTTAATTTTTTTCATTAAATCAGAGTTGGATTTTATAAATTCTGGAACCGAATTTTTCAAAATGCTCAAATCTTTAGAAACATAAGGATTATCAATATTATTTGACCTCAATCCTTTCCCTGTAATTACAATTATTTTAGTAACTTTAGCTTCAAAACATCTATTTATAAATTCATCAATAGTTTTATTAGCATTTTCCAAAGAAAAACCGTGCAAATCAATAGTTTTTGTTACATCTTTATCTGTTTTGATTTGCGACAAAGATAAATCTTTATTATAAATTTTTTCTTCACTTGATATAAAATTTTGCCAATCTCTTTTATCTTTATCTGAAATTTTATTATTCAATTAATTTTGTGTATCAATTAATAGCCAATTTGGGTTTGTTGATTCTATGTCTTTAGAAAATTTCCACGTATCATAAACTTTTTTAACAACTTCGGGATTTCCTGATATAATTTTTTTATCTTTATCTTTTGAACAAGAAATAATCTCACTAACAAAATCTACAGTCACTTCTAAAATATTATTTTTATTTTGATGTTCTTTAATTAAAGCTGAATTAATGCCAATAAAAGTTGTTTCGGAAATATACCCTTTTTCTTTTCTTTCCTTAATAGCATCATTAAATTGATCATATATTTTTTTATCTAATAATGATTTAATATTTTTTAAATTACCTGAAGCAAAATTAGTAATAATTGTTTCATAAGCAATCTTTGCACCTTTTAAAAAATCTTTTTGTACATTGTCATCAAAAACTTGATTTTTTAATTTTTCTTTAACTGCTTCATTGGAAAAATCTTCATTAAAGTCGGTTGATAACTTTCCATCAAAACCTGTTCTTTTGCCCAGTATCCCTCTTAATCTTAGAAAAATAAAACCAGCTATCATTGCTAAAAGTATTATATCAATATATTCAAAACTATAATTCATAAGTTAATAATATGTACTATGTTGCTTTATTTCAACTAGCAATTTACACTACACACAAATGAACGCACTATTAATATTAATAATTTCTATACCAATTATTGAAATTTACTTATTTATTAAAATTGGATCTCAAATTGGTGCACTGCCAACAATTTCACTTATTTTTATGACGGCTTTTATTGGCGTTCTTTATGCAAAATATGAAGGTTTTAACACTTTAAAGTCTGGAATGTCTCAACTAATAAAAAATGAATTACCAATATATGAAATTGTTTCTGGAGCAGCTCTTGCTTTTGCTGCTTTACTTTTAATTTTGCCTGGGTTTGCAACAGATATATTAGGTTTGTTAATTATTTTTCCCCCAACAAGGAAACTTTTTTTAAAAAATGTTAGTAAAAACTATTCAAAAAAAGTAAAAGAAAAACAAGATTTTATTGACGGTGAGTCTGAAGATATAGAAGGAGATAATGATAGAAAATTTTAAAATATTAACAGAATTTGTTAAAGATATTTCGAGTGAAACACCCGATGTACAAACTTATATTTTTGTTAAAGATACTATATCTAAATATCATTTAGATATTAGTATCGCTTCAAAGCCATTAAAAAATAAACTTATTGAAGTTAATACAACTCTAAAATTTGAAGATAAAGAACTAAACCAAAAAAAATCTCATTTCGAAATGACATATGCCTCGATTGTTAAAGTTGATGAGAAAGTTAAAAATGAAAAAGAATTAAAAAAAATATTACTATGTGATGTTCAAAATAAAATTTCTTCTAATATGCAGAAAATATTTCTTAATATGCTACATGATTCAGGTTATCCAGAAGTTAAGTTTGATAAAAAAATTGATTTTAATAAGTTATATGAAGAAGGATCTAATTAAAAAAAATTTTTTTTTAAATTTTTTTTGAGATAATTTTTGTGTAACTCAAGTTCTTCAGCTTTTACCTTAACTATTTTTTTACAATATAAATTGTTATTAGTTAAATTAATATCTAAATTATCATTTTCGTGATTTTGAAAATTTAATGTTGGTTCCTTCTGGTCAGTTAAATTAATATAAACTTTATATAACAATTCACAATCAACAAGAGCTGTGTGTTTGGTCCTTTTAGAATTATCTATTCTATATCTTTTACAAAGTGCATCGAGACTAATAGAAGAACCTGGAAATTTATCTCTAGCTAGTTCAAGAGTATCAACAACATTTTTTTTATCAATTTTGTTTTTCCCTAATAAAGAAAGTTCATTATTTAAATGTGACAAATCAAATTCAGCGTTGTGTATTATTAATCTTTTACTATTTATAAAATTAATAAAATCATCAGCTATTTCTTTAAATTTTTTTTTTGTTGATAAAAATTCATCTGTATATCCATGAACTTCAAGAGCTTTTTCAGAAACTTTCCTTTCTGGATTTAAATAACAATGAAATTTTTTTGAAGTTGGGATTAAATTATCAAGTTCTATACATCCTATCTCAACTACTCTGTGCCCATCTTTAACTGATAAGCCAGTTGTTTCTGTGTCTAATACTACTTCTTTCATTGTTCTAATATTTTCTTTTTTAATACTTTAACATTTTTCCTAACATAAGAACTTTTAAAATTATTTTTTATTAAAAATTTAGATTTTTTTTTTTTAATTTCTAAAGGTAGTTGAATCTTTTTCAATTTATTTAATATTTCTGAATTATAATTTGCTCTTTTTTTTAATCTTTTTTGAATTTCTTTTTTTTTTGAATCAATAAAAACCAAAATATAATCTTTTTTATTTATTTTATTTTCCAAAAGCAATGGAATGTCTAATACAACCATATTTTTTTTTTTATTTTTTTTAAAAAATTTATTCATATTAGTTCGAACAATTGGATGAACTATTTTTATAATTTTTTTTAAATTATTTTGATTTTCTATAATTGCTTTCCCAAGTTCTTTTTTTTTAATTGGAAAAGAATTAATATATTTAGGAAGTTTATTTTTTAATTTATTAAAACAAATCTTATTTTTTTTATATATTTTAGTAACCTCAGCATCTGCATCAAAAACTGGACAACCAAATTGTTTGGCAACATAGCTTTTGCCAGAACCTATGTCCCCAAGGATTCCAATTTTAATCATTAATCTAATAATTTAATAGTTTCTTCATCTATTTCTGGCATAATTTTATGCCAAATAGTAAATGCCTGATGTGCTTGATATAAAAACATCATTTTCCCATTTTCGGCTTTATTCCCAAACATTTTAGCTCTTTTTAAAAAAATTGTTTGTTTTGGATTGTAGATAACATCATAAAAAAATTTATTAATTCCTATATCAGGATAATATAGTTTTATTTCATCATTATTCTTTAATCCAAGACTTGTGGCATTAATAATCATATCAAATTCTGGAGTTTTGCCCCAATCTATTATTTCTAGATAAGAAAAAGATTTTTTTAAATCCTCTGCTTTTTTCTTAGTTCTATTACTAAGAATAATTTTAGACGCTCCCATTTTTTTTAAAACTAAAATTATAGAAGAAACAACTCCACCAGCTCCTAGAATAAATACTTTTTTACCTTTAACATTATAATTAACATACCTTAAGCCAAGTTCAAATCCCGCCATATCTGTATTATGGCCAATTACCTTATCATTTTCTTTATAAATAGTATTTATTGATTGAGATTCATTGGCCTCAGAAGTTAACTCATCAACAAAAGAAATGGCTTTTTTTTTGAATGGAACAGTTACATTTATTCCATTAATATTTTCTTTTTTAACTTGAAAAATTAAATCTTCTATATCGCCTTCATTAATTAATTTTTTATCATAAAATGCATCAATCTTATTTTTTTTAATCCAATAATTGTGTAGTTTGGGTGACAAAGAATGCTCTATTGGGTTTCCTATAACTAAATATTTTTTCATTTAAAACTATTTAAATATTCTTTTATTTGATTTATGGGTAGCCCCATAATTGTATTTTCATCCCCTTCTATTTTTGAAAATAAGGATCTTCCCTCACCTTCAATTTGATAGACGTTATAAGCATATAATTCTTTATCTTTAATTTTCATTAAATATAATTTTAATTCATCTTCGCTCATTTGTTTCATTGTCAGAATTGCAATATCTGTATAATTCCATATCATAGAGCCATTTTTTGAAATACAGACTGAACTAATTAATTGATGTTTTTGGCCATTTAATTTTTTAAGAATAAACAAAGCCTCATCTCTATTTGATGGTTTTGAAATAATTTCTCCATTTAAATTAATAATACTATCGGCTCCTAATACTAAATTTCCATTTTTTTTCTGGCTTACTTTGTTTGCTTTCAATTCTGCCAAATTTTTTGAAATTAATTTAGGAGTTGCATTTTCTTTTAACAAACTTTCTTTAATTAAATCTTCATCTATATTAGATGGCTCAATAATACAATTAATTCCATTTCCTTCTAAAATTTTTTTTCTAACTTCACTTTTTGACGCAAGAATAATTTTATCAAGCATTTTCTTTTGAAATTTCATAAATTTTAATAACTGATGCAGCTATTTCTTCCACTGATTTTCTTGTTACATCTATTACAGGCCATTTATATTTTTTAAATGTTTTTTTTGCATTTTCTATTTCTTTTGAAATATTTTCAAAATTTGTGTAATTTATATTTTCTGTTTCTTGTAATATATTCATTCTATTTTTTCTGATATCTAACAATCTTTCTGCTTCACTAGTTAATCCAACAACGCACACTATTTTTGGTTTTTTTTTTAAAAGTTCAGGTATTGAATTTTCATTAACTAATGGAATATTAGATGTTTTTAAACCCCTGTTTGCTAAATAAATAGATGTTGGTGTTTTACTTGTTCTGCTAACCCCCAATAAAATTATATCTGACTTTTCTATATCATTTATTAAATTTCCATCATCATGATTCATTGTAAACTGTATTGCTTCAATTCTATTATAATATTCATCATTTAAAACATGCTGTCCACTGGGTATATGTGATGCTTTTTGGTTGAGTAATTTTGAAAAACTAAGAATTAATTCTCCTAATACTCCAAAACATGGAATTTTAAATTTGTTACTTTCTTGAACCAATAGTTTGGCTAAATTGCTATCAACAATTGTATATAAAATTATTGAATTTTTTTTTTTTTTACAAATATCTAATATTTTCAAAATTTGATTTTCTGTTCTGGTAAAAGAGCATTGGTGAATTTTATAATTAAAGTTTTTAAATTGAGCTTTTAAAGCTAAAAAAATTCTATCTAAAGTTTCACCAGTAGAATCAGAAATTAAATATATTTGGTATGTATTAGTCATAAATAAAATGTTTATATCTATGTATTATTAAGCTTATTTTTCATAATTAAAATTATTTTGTTCTAATTGTGTAAAAACCTTATTTTATAAACAAAAATAAACATGTTAATTAAATAATACATAAATATTTATAAAACTAAAATACGCTTCAAATTAACTGATATACAAGTACTTTAAACATGTATTTATTGTGAATAATTATTGAATAAAATGTTTATAAAAAATAACTCTCTTTATTCACATAACATATAACTAATACTATACTTAAATATTTACTTATTATTATGACACCAATTCAAGAAACAATAATAAACAAAAAAACAACCAATAAATCTATTTGGTTAATGAGACAAGCTGGAAGGTATTTACCTGAATTTAGAAAAATTAGAAAAGCAAATCCTAATTTTATTAATTTATGTTTAAATGAAAATTTATCATCTGAAATTACTTTACAACCTCTTAAAAGATTTAAATTAGATGCTGCTATAATTTTTTCAGATATATTAATGGTTCCTTATGGTTTAAATCAAGAAGTTGAATTTAAAAAGAATTTTGGACCAGAGTTAGGTCCTATTAATTTAGAAAAAATATCTAATATTAATGAAGATGATTTTTCAAATAAATTAAATCCTATTTATAAATCAATAAAAAAAGTTAAAGAAAATATATTAACTAAAAATAAAGATGTAATAGGATTTGTTGGAGCTCCATGGACATTATTAGTTTATATGATTAATAAGCATTCGCCTAAAAAAGAATTAATAAAAGATTTTTTTAAAGATAAATTTTTAATTAATAAAATATTAATAATTTTAGAAAAATTTCTTAAAATCCATATTGAAAAACAAATAAAAAATGGAGCAACAATTATACAGATATTTGATAGTTGGGCAGGATTGTTAAATGAAAAAGATTTGCCTAATTATGTTTATAGACCAACATTAAATTTAGTTAACCATGTTAAATCTTTAAATGTGCCTATAATTTGTTTTCCCAGAGGAATTAAAAATTATAAAAAATTTTGTGAAGTTATTAAACCGGACGTGATTAGTATTGATTATGATATAAATCCAATTTCTATATCTAAGGAAATACAGATACCAGTACAAGGAGGTCTTAATCCAAAAATATTATTAGCAGATAAAGAAAATTTAAAAAAAGAAGTTTTAAAATATTTAAATATTTTTAAAGATCATCCATACATATTTAATTTAGGACATGGAGTTGTGCCTGAAACTAACCCAACGCAAATTGATTATTTAGTCAAACTAGTAAAAGATTATTAAATGAAAAAAGCTGTAATATTATTTAATTTAGGAGGACCAGATAAATTAGAAAATGTAAAACCTTTTTTATTTAATTTATTTAATGATCCTGCAATTTTAAATTTACCTACATTTTTAAGATATCCATTGGCCAAATTAATTTCAAGTAGAAGGACCCCTATTGCAAAAAAAATATATGAAGAATTAGGCGGATCATCACCAATTTTAAAACTAACAGAAGATCAATCAATAGCCTTGGAAAAAAAACTTAACCAAAATGAAAAAAGCGAGGAGTATAAATGTTTTATAGTTATGAGATGTTGGCACCCAAGAGCTGAAGAAATAATTAAAAATGTTAAATTGTATAATCCAGACGAAATGATATTAATGCCTCTTTATCCACAATATTCTGCAGCAACTTCTGGTTCTTCAATTAAAGAATGGAATGATGTGTGTAAAAAAAATAATTATAAAATAAAAACAAGTATTATTTGCTGTTATCCAACAGATAAAAATTTTATTAATGCTCACACAAAAGAAATAAATAAAAAAATAAAAGATTTAAAAAACTTTAAATTAATTTTTTCTGCACATGGATTACCAGAAAAAAATATTAAAAAAGGTGATCCGTACCAATGGCAAGTAGAACAATCCGTAAATAAAATAATTGAAAATTTAAATTATCATAGTTTAGATTGGATTTTGAGCTATCAGAGTAGAGTCGGTCCATTAAAGTGGATTGGACCTTCAACTGATGACACAATTATAGAGAATTCAAAAAATGGAAAACATATTGTTTTGGTTCCTATAGCATTTGTATCTGAGCATTCAGAAACTTTAGTTGAACTCGATATAGAGTATAAAAAATTAGCAATGGATAATGGATGTAAACAATATACAAGAATACCAGCATTAGGTACAAATGAAGACTTTATAAAATCCATGTCAGAATTAATAATTAAAAAAGATGAATATAAATTTAACGATTATCTTTGTCCTCCAGAAATAAAATGTCCATCACACTTAAAAAAATGCCCTTGTTTAAATCATGAATAGTTATTTATTATTTAAAAGTTTACATTTAATAGCGGTTATTTCTTGGATGGCTGGTTTATTATATTTACCAAGAATTTTTGTTTATCATGTAGAAAATAACAAAGATCAAAACTCATCAAGCATTTTTAAGACAATGGAAAGAAAATTGTATTTTTATATCATGACTCCAGCCATGATTTTATCATGGATCTTTGGTTTAGTTTTAATCCATACTTTAGGTTTTGATATTTTTTTAAATTTATGGGTTCAAATTAAATTTTTTTTAGTATTATTATTGACTTTTTATCACTTCTATTTAAGAAGATGTTTAAGTGACTTTAAAAATGATCAAAATATCAAAACTTCAAAGTTTTATAGGATTATCAACGAAGTACCTACTGTATTGCTTATTTTGATTGTTTTTATTGTGGTTTTTAAGCCAATCTAGGTATTGAAATTTTTTAAACAGTATATATATTTATTACATCTTACTTATAACCATCCCAAATTATGAATATCCAAGAATTAAAAACAAAAAGCTCTGAACAATTAATTACTCAAGCTGAAGGGTTAGGCATAGAAAATGCTAGCACTTTAAGAAAACAAGAAATTTTATTTGCGATATTAAAAAAACTTGCAGAAAAAGAAGAAATTACAGGACAGGGAGTTTTACAATTACTTCAAGATGGCTTTGGTTTTTTGAGAGCAATAGAATCTAATTATTTACCTGGGCCAGACGATATTTACATCAGCCCGAGTCAAATAAGAAAATTTGGTCTAAGAACTGGAGATACAGTAGAAGGGCCCGTAAGAGCACCGAAAGAAGGAGAAAGATATTTTGCTTTACTTCAGGTTGGTAAAATTAACTTTGAGGATCCTGAAAAAGCACGTCATAAAATTGCATTTGATAACTTAACCCCATTGTATCCAAATAATCAATTAGTGATGGAAGTTGAAAAAAATAAAGTTGAAAAAAAACCCGATTTAACACCTAGATTAATTGATTTGGTAAGTCCAATTGGGAAAGGACAAAGATCTTTAATTATTTCTCCACCAAAGGCTGGAAAAACTATGATTTTACAAAGCATTGCAAATTCAATATCAGCTAATCATCCAGAGTGTTATTTAATGGTCCTATTAATTGACGAAAGACCTGAAGAAGTAACAGATATGCAAAGAACTGTTAAAGGTGAAGTAATAAGTTCAACTTTTGATGAACCAGCACAGAGACATGTTGCTGTGGCTGAAATGGTTATTGAAAAAGCAAAAAGATTAACTGAACATAAAAAAGATGTTGTAATTTTATTAGATTCCATAACAAGATTAGGAAGAGCCTATAATGCCGTTGTTCCAAGTTCTGGTAAAGTTTTAACCGGAGGTGTTGATGCGAATGCATTACAGAGACCTAAAAGATTTTTTGGTGCCGCGAGAAATATTGAAGAAGGTGGATCTTTAACAATTATTTCTACAGCTTTAATAGACACTGGGAGCAGAATGGATGAAGTGATTTTTGAAGAATTTAAAGGAACAGGAAATAGCGAAACTATATTAGATAGAAAAATTTCTGATAAAAGAATTTTTCCAGCAATTGATATAACTAAATCTGGAACAAGACGAGAAGAATTAATTTTTGATAAAAATGATCTTCAAAAAATGAATGTTTTAAGAAGAATTATAGCTCCAATGGGAACTATGGATGCAATTGAATTTATTAACTCTAAGTTAAAAAATACAAAAAGTAATGCTGAATTTTTTAATTCAATGAATAAGCCCTCTTAATTGATTGACAACTATTTTTTTAAAAAAAATTGAAAAATTATTTAAAGAAAAACATTTTAAGCAAATAGAATTTGAAATAGATTGTTTAAACGAAAAAGATAAAAAAAATCCTTTTTTTTATAATTTATTAGGTGTTATCAAAATACATGAAAAAAAAATAAGAGAAGCTCAAATTTTTTTTAAAGAGGCTCTAAAATTAGACGAATTTTATATACATAGTTTATTAAATTTATCAAAAATAAGTTTTCAGTTGAATGATTATGCAAAAATTATTTCTTTATTAAAAAATTATTATGAAAAAAAATCTCCAGATTTTAAAATATTAGAATGTTTAGCGGACCTAACATTTGCAGCTGGACATGTTAAAGATTCTCTTTTTTATCATAAATCTATAGCTGAAAGTCAAAATTGTAAAATAAGAGATTTAAGTGCATTCTTGTCTTTACAAGAATATACGTTTGATTTTTCTCAAAAAGAATATTTTAAATATTGTGAAAAATTAAACAAAATTTTAAACAAAAAAAATGAAGAAAAAATAATTATCAATGACTTTAAAAAAAATAAAGTAATTGGTTTTTTGTCTGCAGACTTAAAATATCATCCAGTAGCATATTTTTTAAAAGATATAATTAAAGAGTTAAAAAACCTTGACTGTGAAACTTTTGGTTTAAGCTTAGTAAATGAAAAAGATGAAAATAATAAAATAACTCAAGAATTGAAAGAAAATTTTTCGCATTGGATTAATGTTAAAAATTTTGATGATAATAAAATAAAAGAACTGATTAAGGAAAAAAAAATAAATATTTTAATAGATTTAATGGGACATTCAGCTGAAAATAGAATTGAAATTTTTAAAAAAAAAATTGCCCCAATTCAAATTTCATGGTTGGGATATTGTAATTCAACCGGGATTAAAGAAATGGATTATATTATTGCTGATCCGTACACTATTAAAAAAGAAAATGAAAATTTTTTTTCTGAAAAAATTTTAAGATTACCAAATATTTGGAGTTCTCATTCAATTATTGAAGATGTTCCAGTAAATGAATTACCGTTTATTAAAAATAAATATTTTACATTTGGATCTTTTAATAATTTTAGAAAAATTTCAGATGAAAATATTGAAGTTTGGAGCCAAATATTAAGACAGGTTAAAAAATCAAAATTATTATTAAAAAGTTATTCCCGATTAGATATTAATTATAAAAAATATTTACTTGATAAATTTGAAAAGTTTAAAGTAAATAAACAAATATATTTTTTGGATATAACACACGATAGAGAAAAACATTTAGCAATGTATAATGAAGTAGATTTATCACTTGATACATTTCCATATAATGGAGGAAATACTTCTTTTGAATCTATTTGGATGGGAGTTCCAGTATTAACATTGTCTGGAGAAAAATTTGTTTCAAGATATGGAACTAGTATTAATTCTAATTTAAAATTAAATGATTTTATAAGTAAGGATACTAATGATTATATTTTAAAAGCTGTTAAATTTTCATCAATTAATAATTGTGATGAATTAAATAATTTAAGAAAAAATTTAAGACAAAAATCAATTAATTCTCCATTATTTGATAACAAAAATTTTGCCATCAATTTTATAAATGCATTAAATTTATAAATAATTTAAATCTTTCATTTCCTTTTTAAATTCTTTTTCTAAACGATATTTAATTTTTTTACTAAGAAGAATTTTAAAATCATTTTTTTTTCCAAATTTAAAAAAAGTTTTTTTTTTTTTATCATCTCCAATTAGATATTCATCAAAAAGACCTTTTTTTTCCATATCTTGAAAATTTGAAAAATTTGACGTTTTTATACAATTATTTATTCTTTCCTCAGAAAAGTTAGTTTTTATATTTAGCTTATTTAAATAATCTAAAATTTTGTAAATTTCTTTTCTTAAATCATTTAGCATATCTTCATATCTTACAAGTAATACGTTTTTATTATTTTTTACCCAAGAAAAATAATGTTGTCCCCAAGAACTTAACATAGTTTTTATTCCATTTATTAAACTCCAATTTTTATCCAACATCATTTTTAATGCTTCTTCATCTGTATATGAAAAATGATTTTTAATAGATGTAAAAACAGTTCTAGGGTCTCTAACAATATAAATTGCTCCTAAGGTATTTTTTGAATTAGTAAAATTATTATTTTTCCAAGCAGCTAAAAGATGGTGAGTTTTTAAAAAATTAGTTTTTTGATTAAGATTTAACTTTTCTTGTGAAGTTAACCAATATTTAGACATTTCGTCAAAGCTATGAAGATCTTTTGTAAATTCTGCTAAATGTTCAGGATTTGGGTATTTTGGAAAAGCATTAAGATGTTTAAAATCTATACTTCCATCTTCTGAAAAAAAAAGTGAAGTTAGAATTGATCTAACCCATGTATTTCCACTTTTTGGGTATGATGCTAACCAAATAATCATGTTTTAAAGGTAATTTAATTCTTTCATTTCTTTAGAAAACTTTTGTTCTATCTCATTTTTTATTTTTTTATCCAAAAGATTTTCCCACTTATTTTTTTTACCTAAGTAAAAAAATTTTATTTTTTCTCCTGATTTTAAATTTTTCATATTTTCTTTAAAAAAACCTTTTTCTTCAATTTTTTTTAAATTTTCAAAAGATGAAGTTTTAACACAATTTTTAATTTTTGTTTCACTTGTTTCAATTTTTTTATATTTATTAATAAATTTAATTATTTTATTAAATTCATTTTCGGTATTCAAAATTAAATCTTCATACTTTACAACTAGTAGTCTAGCATTATTCTTTGTCCAATGATTATAATGATCAGACCATGATCCTAATATTGTAACCATACCATATGATTGATCAACATCAGGATATATCAGCTGAGATGAATTAAACATAAATATTTTTGCTTGCTCATAGTTGTAATTATAATGATTAACAAGTGAAGTAATAACATTTCTAGGATCTCTAACTATATAAATAGTTGCTAGAGTATTTTCTGAGTTTGAAAAAAAGTAGTTGTCTATTTTACATAAAGCATTATGTGTTTTAAAAAATTTTATTTTATTATCTAAATTTAATTTATCTTGTGTTGAAATCCAATGTTTCTTTATTTCATGAATATTTCTAAAATCATTAACGAAATCTTTAAAATATTGTCGATCAGGATATTGGCGAATTTTATCTAAATTTTTTACATCAAAACATCCATCATCAGTATAAAGAAGTGAACTCAGCAAAGATCTAACCCATGTATTTCCGCTTTTTGGATATGATGCTAACCAAATTATCATAGTATATTTTGTGATATTTATTAATTTAATACAATATATAATAACTAAATGACTATTTATGCTTTATCTACAGGTCCAGGTATTTCTGGTGTTGCTGTTATTAGAGTATCTGGAAAAGAGACAACATCTGTTATTAAAAGTATAACTGGAAAAGATTTACCTTCCGCAAGAATAGCCACACTTAGAAAAATCAATAATATCAACACTTCTGAGCTAATTGATGAAGGTATAATATTATGGTTTCCTGGCCCTGAGAGCTACACAGGTGAGGATATGGCTGAATTTCATGTCCATGGTAGCAGAGCAGTAATTGAAGCTGTTCAAAATTCAATTTCTCAAATTAAAAATTGTAGATTAGCTGAACCAGGAGAATTTACAAAAATAGCTTTTCAGAATAACAAAATAAATTTACTTAAAGCAGAAAGCATAGCAGATTTAATTTCAGCAGAAACCGAAATTCAAAGACAGCAGGCAATTAAAATAATGTCAGGAGCTAGTTCTGATAAGTTTAATTCATGGAGAGAAGATCTATTAAAAATTTTATCAAACGTTGAAGCAAAAATTGATTTTTCCGATGAAGATCTACCAGATAATCTTTTGAAAGATATAAAATTAAAATCTGAGAAAATTAAATTTGAAATTAAAAAAACTTTAAATGATCAAAAAGTTGGAGAAAGAATTAGAGAGGGGTTTAAGATAGCAATAGTAGGGCCAACTAATGCGGGAAAGTCTAGTTTATTAAATTATCTATCGCGAAGAGAAGTAGCTATAGTTTCAGAAATAGCAGGAACAACAAGAGATGTCATTGAAACACATCTTAATATAGATGGTTTACCAGTAGTGGTTTCTGATACAGCTGGAATAAGAAAATCAAAAAATGAGATAGAAAAAAAAGGAATCAAATTGGCACTTAAAAGATCTGAAGATGCCGACTTAAATATAGTAGTTATAGAGCCAAAAAGCGCCTATTTTACAGGATTTTTGAAGGATTTGATATCTAGTAAATCTATACTTGTCATTAATAAATCTGATATGGGAAGTAATAATATGGTTCAGGAATTTAAAAAATATAATCCAATATATATCTCTCTGAAAAAAGAAAAAAATCTTGATCAACTAATATCCGCTATAAAAGAAAAATTAAAAAATCAGTTTGTAAAATCTGAAGACATTTTAATCACTAGAGAAAGACACAGACAGCATTTAGAACAATGTGTTTCTTATCTTGAAGAATTTAAAAACAAAAATG
>CACLNT010000016.1 GCA_902608385.1 uncultured Pelagibacteraceae bacterium | reverse complement strand
TTGTAGACATAACCGGTATAGAATTTTTTTTAATTTTTCTTCCTGTGATAGACTTAGATTTATTTAAAGGAATAATTTGTCCATCTTGAATAGCTTTTCCTTTTATACCACCAACTCCTGCTTTATGAAAAGTTGATCTTGAACCTAGCCATGGGGTAGTATTTATTCCTCCTGAAAAAGCAATGTAAGATCTAGCTCCTACTGTAGCAAAAGCCATTTCTAAAATCTGATCTTTTTTAACCTCTATACTTTCCCATAAAGGTACTGGAGTTCCATTTATTTTTGGAGACATGTCAGCTCCAGTGATAGCTATAATTCTATCATTATTAAATTTAAGAGTAGGCCCCATAAACTGACACTCTAAAGCTGCTGTTCCAGGATCATTATCAACTAGAACATTAGCCAGTCTAAAAGACCAACTATCCATTGGACCAGAAGGTGGAAAGCCCAAATTTAAAGTTCCAATTCTTCCAGGATAATCTTGAACAGATGTTTCTAGGCCTTTTTTTATTACTTGCACCATAAATATTAAAACCTTTTTGTTTGGTCAATTGTAGTTAACCATTTTTTATAATTTTTTACCGAGAATTTCTGATATTCAATAATATTATAATCATAAGTTCCTTCTTCTACTTTTTTTGAAACATGGTCAAATTCTTCATATGTTGTAGGAACAAATTTTACTCTATCTCCTGGTTGAAAAAGACAAATGTTATTTTCAAATACTGGGAAGCTTTTTTTTGTATCCCAAATAGGCACAGGTATTATGCCGAAAATTTGGTATCCACCTGGCAACCTATCAGGGTATATTGATGTAGAGGCACCCCCCATTCCTACAGTTCCTTTTGGAGTCCATGTTCGTGGAGGATTATATTTTGGAACTGTAAGTTTACATCTTGGATCAAGCGCCATCATAAAAGGAAGACCTGGCCAAAAACCTATAGCAGACACCCAATATTCAGTACCAGAATGTACTCTCACAAACTGTTCAGTGTTTTCAAGATTATTTAATTCAGTAATGAGTTCAGGATCAGGTTTCTTTTTTGCAATTTTGTTTGAATAATCTTCAATACATTCTTTTGTCCATTTATCAAGATAAACAGTAGGGAAAGAAAAAATTCTACTATTAATTTCAATATCATCAGAGGGGCCTAAAGAATCTACAAGAGATTTTAATTCTTTTTTTAAATCATTAAATTTTACTTCGTCTGGCTCATAATGCACTAGCATTGAAGCAAAACAAGGAGAGGTTTCATATACCCCTCTAACTTTATGATCTTTAATAGCTTTTGCTAAGTTTTGGGCAGTAAAATTTAATTCTAAGTTCATAACATTGCCAAACTCGATAAGCATATATTTATCACCAGCAGGTAAAAATTTAGGTGTATCATACATTTTACCTAAGACATTTTTAACTTCAGTTTTAATTTGAGCTTCAGGTTTTTTACTTTTTGAAGAAACAATATTATCAAAAGCTTTTAAATCTTTATCTGTATAGCCTTGGCCATTTTTACTTTTAGGAGTTTTAGCAATAATTTTTTCAAAAGCTTTTAAATCTTTGTCGCTGTATTCCTGTTTAATTTTATTAGTATCGTCTTGTTTGGTTTTTAAAGTATCTTCCTTTTTTTTAATAAATGCAGATAAATTATTTTCAATAAACTTTGTGTTGAAATTTGCTTCTTCAAAAGTTTTGTTTTGAAGTACAGATATTAAAAAAGATTTATTAGTATTAATTCCCTCAATTTCAAATTCTTTTAAAAATTTTATCATGCTATTAATACTTTTAGTTCTAGTAGATCCTTTAGAAATAATTTTTGCAATCATTGGATCATAATAAAAAGATATTTCATCTCCTTCATCAACACCAATATCTAATCTAATATTTGTTGAACTGTTTTTTGGAATTTTGAGTTTTGAGATTTTTCCTGGTGATGGAAGGAAATTTTTTGAGGGATCTTCAGCATACAATCTACATTCAATTGCGTGTCCTGTTCTATTAATTTTGTTTTGTTCTGTTAAATCTAGGTTTATACCTAATGCAAATTTAATTTGCATCTCAACCAAGTCAGTATTAGTTATAGATTCTGTTACAGGATGTTCTACTTGAATTCGTGTATTCATTTCTAAAAAGTAGAATTTTTTTTCATCTACATCATAAATAAATTCTATTGTTCCGGCACCCTCATATTTTTGATTGGTAGCAAAATTTACTGCACTTTCAGCTATTTTATTTATAATTTCTGGATCTACTTTTGGTGCTGGGCTTTCTTCTATAATTTTTTGAAATCTTCTTTGTATGGAACAATCTCTTTCGTAAAAATGAACAGCTTTTTTTTCACCAAAACCAAATATTTGTATTTCTATGTGCCTTGCATTTTTTATAAATTTTTCCAAAAAAACATCACTATTGCCAAAGGCTTTCTTTGCTAAATTTTTTGTTTTTTCTATAGATTTAACTAGTTCACTATAATTATTTACAATTTGCATTCCTATTCCACCACCACCTGCGCTTGCTTTTATTAGAATTGGAAAGCCAATTTCATTACATTTTTTTTCTAAATCATCTTTTTCTAAATCTTTATTGTTTAAGCCCAGACAAATAGGCAGATTACTTTTTAAAGCTAAATCTCTAGCTATATCCTTGTTACCCATAGACACGATAGTATTGGGCTTAGGTCCTATCCAAACAATACCAGCATCAATTACTTTTTGTGCAAATTGATCATTTTCAGCCAGAAAGCCATAACCAGGATGAATAGCATCAGCTTTTGTTTTTTTGGCTGCTTCAATTATCTTGTCTGTAGACAGATAACTATCTTGTGCCTTAGAACCTCCTATATGGATAGATTCATCAGCTTTTCTAACGTGTTTGCCATTTTTATCTATATCCGAATAAACTGCAATTGAATGAAACTTTAATTTTTTACAGCTGTCAATAATTCTACAAGCTATTTCTCCACGGTTAGCAACTAATATTTTTTTCATTTACTTATTTTTTTGAAAGAGCGTTCTTTAGTTTAGTAATGATTTCAACAGCATTAGGTGTGTCTGAGTGTACACAAATTGTATCACATCCTACATCTATGTCGGTACCAATTGTAGTTTTAACTTTTTTTTCTGAAACTGCTCTTAAAGCACGTTTGACTGCAAGCTTGCTGTCATACATCGACTGTTTACCTTTTGCTATGACCAATTTACCATTTTTGTCGTAATCTAAATCTGCATAAAATTCTGCAACAAAATCAAGTTTTCTTTCCTCTTTATAAATTTTTTCGTGGGCAGTATTTGCCATTCCAAAAATACTAACATTAAAAGGCGTAACGGCATCTGCTATAGTTCTACACATCTCTTCATCTTTTGAAGCCATAACATATAATGATCCATGAGGTTTGATGTGATTTAGAGGCATATCTAATTCATCTAAAAAAGCTTTAAGCGCACCAACTTGATACATAATCATATTTTTTAAATCTAATTTTGGCATTTTCATTTCTCTTCTTCCAAAACCTTGCAGATCTGGAAAAGATGGGTGGGCACCAACTTTCACTTTATGTTTTTTTGCTAACTCAACAGTTTTTCTCATATGATTAGGATCTGAAGCATGAAAACCACAAGCAACATTGGCAATATCAATTAGAGGCATTATTTGTTCATCATTACCTGCGGTATATATTCCAAAGCTTTCACCCATGTCACAATTAATTTTTGTCATTTTATTCTTCTTCATTTTAAATTTGTGATCTAATATGTGGTGATCTAGCGTATAGAGCAACCATTGGAATAATTAATAAACCTAATATAAATTGCTGTCCTTGCCAACTTAAACCCCAACCAACTAGTACAGTTGTAATTATCTGTAACACTAGAACTCCAATAACACTTAAACCATATCCACCATAACCTCCTAATAAAGAAGTTCCTCCAACAACAACTGCAGCAATTGTTAAAAACAAATAAGTATCACCAACTCCTATAAAACCACCACCACTCCAACCTAGAAGTAATGCGCCAGTTAGAGATGCAAAAAAAACCACTAATTACATAAGCTCCAATCCAGTATCCTCTTTCAGAAATAGATAATCTTGCAGATGATAAACGACTTCCTCCAAGAGCATAAAGATTTCTTCCCCATTTAGTTAAACGAAGAGCAACAATTATAATTATAGAAGCTACAATCCAAACTAAAATAATAGGAGGAATAGGCAGTCCCACAGTTTTACCATTCATAGAAGCAATATTTCTCATCCAATCTGGGACAACACCAAAAACTGTACCCGCAGAAAAAGTACCCATCGCTACAAGAATTTGAACACCTCCCTTAACAAAAAAACCAACACCTAGAGTTAATATTAATGCCTGACCTTGCAGTCTAAAGCTTAAGATACCGTTTACCAATCCCACTATTAGACCCAATACTAACACAGTAAGCAAAGCTAACCACGGTGGAACTCCTTTTGTTATTAAAGACATTAGAGCCACATTTGAAGCTCCTATGACAAAAGGAATTGATAAATCTAGACCACCTAATAATGCAACAAAGGTTTGACCCACTACAGCTAAACCCAAGAAAGAGGCAAAAACCAACATTGCTTTCATGTTAAGAAGTGAGAGAAATCCAGGTATGGTAAGTGCTCCTATTATAAATAATGCAATTAAGACGGAAATACCAATAAACACACTTTTTTGGGCAGTAACATATTGGCCGACAATCCCCATTAAAATGATAAATCCTAGGAATATTAAAAACGATACTAAAGTACGACCTGAAAAGAAATCTTCAGCAATAAAAGATACAAAAATAAAAATAAGTATTAGAAGAATAAAAGCTAATACTTTCCATTTATTGTTACTAATAGTTTTAAAAAAGAAATTTTCTTCGTGTTCTTCTTCTGGTAAATTTTTTCCTTCAACTTGCTCTTTTTTTGGAAATTGAGAAAGTATATTTTGTTTTAAATCACTATCGATCCATCTAACGGAAAAATGATACCAGCCCCATAATATTAATCCAGTTACTGCTATTGAAAATGTGACTATATTCATCCAGTCAGCACCATCGTACCAACCTAGTACTGCAGTACCTATGCCACATAAGATAGCAAATATTAAACCTAAACCTTTAAAGAAAAGAAAAGCAGATCTTCTCATATTATTTCACCTGATCCCATTGGCTTAACTGACTATCTTGAGCTATTTTTTCCCTATAGATTCTCATGAACTGCCAGACTAAAGGAGTAAGTGGCACTCCAATAACAAACACAGCCATAATTTTGTAAAAAGAATATCCGATAGAATAAAATAATGCAGACCATAAAAAACCTGCAAAAATAATTATATACATGTAAGGAGCAAAACGTTTGTAACTAGCTTTGTGCCCCATGTTTAAAAATAAAAAATACTGTAATAAAAAAACTGCAAGTATGCTAAAAGCAAATTGCGCATATCCAGTTCTTATGGTGTCATAAAAAAATCTTTTTGGTTCTTGATATTTTACTTGAGATATGTCTCCAATATTTAATTCACTTATTATTTGAGATTGATAAAGCGAAGGATCGTTAGGTATAAAAGTATTTCCCCCAACAAAATAAGTGGCAAGAATGGCCAAAACACCAAAACCAAAAATATAAATATTTGTCAGATTTTTTATTCTTGAGTGAACAAATGGAGCTGTAATAACAAAAAGCAATAATATAACTAATATAACTCCGTAACCTTGAATACCGAAAAAGCTATTAATATTATTTTCTATTAAATTATTATATGAGACACCTTTTAAAACTACTAAACTCAAGGTAGCAAGAAATAGTAGCATTGCAGTTGATTTTGTACGGTTATTAAACTGAGGTAACATTGCTATGACAATTAAAGAAGCAAGAAGAACAACTCCAGCAATATAAATAATGCTATAAGTTGTTCCTGAAAGAATACCAGCATTTGAAATATCAGTAAGATAATCAATTTTTTCAAGGCTAAAATATTTAGGCGAAGAAGCCTCAATACTACTAACTTGATTTGATTGTAAACTTATTTGCTCGGTGTTTTTAAGCAAATCTTTTTCTTTATCTTCAGGATCAAATATTAATCCAGCAACTATGATGGTAACTATAACTACAAAAGATATGGTAGATGGACTCCGATGTACGGAAAGAAGATAAAGAAGAAGAGCAAGGCCTGCTAGTCCTAAAATTACATATAAAACAAGTGTCCCAGGAGTTTCAGTAAACTGAACGACAGAGTGTCCAGCTAGAGACCCACCTTGAGCAGTTCCTTCTCCTGTTGTTGTGGAAGCTTCACTTTCCTCAACAATAATATTTCCTGTAGCATCTATTTTACGTACTTTTTGACCTCTTTCATAAGCCTTAGAAGCTTCATCGATATCTTGTTCAACTTCAGTTTCAATAATTATAGGTTGATCATACACTTGATGAATTACTACGAACAAACCAGCAAAAGACATAAGAATAAAAAAAACCATAACAGACAAACCTTTAGTAACTCTTTGTACATATGGGAGAAGAAGACTTACAAGCAAAGCAATAACTAGAACAGCTCCGTAAGATAAATCAGAGACAAAACTTTGTAATCTTTCAAATCTAAAAGTAACTAAAATATAATTGATTAAATAAAGGGTTCCAGCACCTAAAATTGCCCCAAAAGCACCACCCCGACCACCTACAAGACTCGCTCCACCAAGAACCAGTGCGGTTACTCCCAGAAGTGTATATTTAGTTCCTTGTATAGGGTCTCCAGAGCCAACAAGGGCAGTAAAGCATATTGCAGATAATGCAGCAAAAATTCCAGCTATTAAATGTGCAACTATTCTTACCCAGTTAATTTTGACACCACTTGTAAAAGCGGCTCGCTCATCTGCACCCATTAACTTTAGATGACCCCAAAAAGCTGTGTGGGTGATGATATAAAATAAAATTGTTGCTAAAATCAGCAGAAGGAATATCTCATTAAATATCGTAAAGCCTTCTCCCCAAGGTATTAGCCAATCTGGAGCAATACCGCCTGGACGAGATAGAATAACAAGATTAATTCCAGTGAATGCTAAATAGCCTGCCAGTGCAACTATAATTGGTGAAACTCTTACGTACACTACAACCAAAGCGTAAAATAGCTGCCAAATTAAACCCATGGCAATGGCATAAATGAACCAACCAATAGATGATTCTAAATATCCATGTGCATATAATTGGATACTGCTGACATTTATAAAACCCATAAAAGGACCAATAGATAAGTCGACACCTCCTCGGCCAGCCATAACAATAAATGTTAAAGCATAAGTTGTTAATATGAGTGGTGCGCTAAGAATTATTGCACTACCAATACCAGATTGTGAGATTATAATTGGACTTCTTATCATTGCTAAAATTAATAGCGAAAAAAAAATAAAAATTGGCACCATAAGATACTTATTTGAAGAAGTATCTACACTTGATCTATAAGCTTTTGTTATTTTATCTACTACTTCCATAAATTAATCAAAATAAACAACTTTAATTTTTTCAATACCTATTTTATTTTTAAAATTTTTTTCTCTTTCATTTAACTTGTTAAAATCAATTATTTTAATTTTTTTGTTATTAATTTTAGTATTATTTTTGTTTTCACTTTCATTTATTGTATTTCCTTTGGACTTGATTATTTTATCAAATGAATCTATGTCTTTATCCGTATACTCAGTAGTAGCATTTAAAGTTTCAGTTTTATTATTTAAAGGCTTGCTATCGTCAAAATTTGTGGATTGTTTAAGTTTTTTAAATTTTTCAAAATCTGATGACGTATATTGAATATTGTTTTCTTTTGTTTTATTTGCTTTTTCAGATGAAGATTTATTATTATCGGTATTCATAATTTTATTGAAAATTTTATTATCAGACATTGAATACCTAACAGGATGACTGTTATTTTTATTATTATTTAATTTATTAACTTTAAATTCTTTGAAATTTTTTAACTTTTCAAAGTTAATCAAATCTTCGTCTGTATAATAATTTTTTATATTTTCTTTTTTCATTAAAATGTTTTAATTTTTATTTTTTTATCTTCAGATTTCTTTTCTTTTTCAAAATCTACAACTTTTACAATTTTTTTAATTTGAGTATCTAAATTTTTTACATAAGTATCTTCATTTGCTTTTTTTGAAATATTTGAGTTACTTGAACCGCTAATGCTAGTTGATCCTATACCTGCTGTTTGGCCAAACATTCCTTCAAGCAAAGTATCTGCATTAACTTTTTCATTTTCAAAAATATCGAATATAGTTCCATGTCTAAATACAATTACTTTTGGACAAAGACCTATAAACTCTTCTAGTTCACTAGATAAGAAAATAACTGTATTTCCTTCTTCTACAAAATTTCTAAGATGAACATACAAATCTCTTTTTGTACTTACATCAATACCTCTAGCAGGATCATTTAGAATGAGAATTTTTGGGTGTGTTGCCAAAGATCTGGCGATCATAACTTTTTGTTGGTTACCTCCACTCAATGAACCTATAAGATTATCTTTTGGACCAGTTTTAATGCTTAGTCTTTCAACTTCCCATTCAAAGATACCATTTAATTCAAGCCAATTAACAAAACCTAACCACCCAGCTTTACTTGTTGTTCGATAAAGTGGAACTACTAAATTTTCATAAATACTTAAATTAGGAAGTATTCCCTCTTTTTTTCTATCTCCTGAAACAAAAGAAACTCCATTATTTTTAGCTTCCATCAAAGAATTAAATTTTACAAATTTATCATTACTATCTAAAACTTCAGTAGTACCTCCATAAGATTCTTGAACACCAGCTAAGATTTTTACAAAATCATCTTGGCCATTACCATCTAAACCTGTAACGCCCACTATTTCACCTCTACGTACTTCAAAATTAACTGGTGTACTTTCGGGCCAAACAACTAGATTTTCAGCCCTCATTACTACCTTGTCAGTCTTTGTTTGTACTGCAACAGATGTAGACTTTTCTCCAGATTCAGTTTTTCCTGTCATTAAACCTAATAAATTTTTTTCGTTAAGATCTTTTTTTTCTAGAACTCCTACATCTTTACCATCCCTCATAACTGTTGCTTTATCGCTTATACGGATTAATTCTGCTATTCGGTGAGTAACGATGAAAACTGCAACACCATTGTCTCTCAATTCTCTCATTTTTTTAAACAGTCTTTCAGTTGAATCAAAATCAAGTGCAGCAGAAGATTCATCTAGAATTAATACTTTTGTGTTTTCACGCAAAAATGCTCTTCCGATAGTAATCCAGGCTTTAATGGGTAATGACAAATTGAATACTTGAGTATATGGATCTATATATTCGCCAGCCAGATCTTCCATAAGTTCTTGTGCTTTTAAAACTTTTTCTCTTTGTGTTAAATTTTTGTACCAAAAGCTATCTGAACCAACAAACAAGTTGTCTACAACAGAAGCTTCTTCAGCGATCATAACTTCCTGGAAAACAGTTGCTATACCCATCTCTCTCGCCATAACAGGTGAAGTAGGTGTGTGTCCCATTACAGAAACTTTGCCTTTATCAATTGGCAAAACGCCAGACATTACTTTTGCTAGTGTACTTTTTCCACAACCATTACCTCCAACGATTGCATGAATCTCACCAAAATTTGCATTAAAATTAACTCCGTTAAGAGCTTTTGTTACACCAAAATATTTGTGAACATCTTGGACATAAACATCACCAACAACAGTTTTTGATTTGTCAGACAACACCTCTTTGTTAGAGGTGTTGTCTTTTGATTTTTGTTCTGCACTCATACTTTAACTTAAAGTATTAGTGAGATTTTGGATCGTATTTCTCTGGATCTGAAGGATTATCAAAGAATGTTTCTACATAAGCTCTAGGAGCCCAGTTTTCTATTCCTGGATTATCCCAACCTGTAGAGTTTCTATCACAATCTTCACCTAAGACTGCTGCGATATCATCAAAACTCTTTGTTGCAGGACCAACCAATATAGATTGAATTCTTGGACCTTGACCTTGTAAAGTTCTGATCATCACTTCCATACCCAACTCTATTTCATCTCCTGGAGGCCAAGCATATATCGCTTCATCAATATAACCTGGATTTTGTCTCCAATAACATAGAGCACCTAGCTCTCCACCTAATGCGATTGGTGGAATTGGATCACGTCCAGACTGAAGTAACGCTTGTAAAGTTCCAGTCTCTCCTGAAGATTGAACAGCTATACCATGTATCTCTACAGGGTTACTTGATAGCCATTGAGATAGTTCTTTCTGTGCAACTTGAGATGTCCAGTTATGTGCTAACTGTGCAACAACTTTGATGTTAGGATATTGTGCTAAACCTTCTTTCATTCCATCACTCTGTTGGTCAGATGCAGAATAACCAGGAATTCCGTCCATGATTATTACATTCCCTTTTTCACCAATTAGTTCAGCCATCCATGCACCAATATAATAACCAACTAGTCGATAGTTAACTGATGTGTTGATTGAATATGGTGAAGTTGTAAATCCTGTAAAAGAAAGTGTCGGAATACCTTTTTCCCAACCATATTTAATTGTTTGGTTAAGCGCCGTTAAGTTTGAACAGCAGATAATAATAGCATCAACTTTTCCACCATCTATCATCTGTCTCATTTGTTGGATTTGTAAAGTGTCATCCAAATTTGACTGCGTTATAACGATTTCATCAACCATTCCTAACGCTTTCCATTTTGGATAAACCACTTCCATTAGTCTTTCCATTGCACCTTTACGCCAAGTATTACCAGCATATGTACTAGCATAACCTATTGTCCAAGGTGGTTTTCTTGTGCTTTTCCAGCCCTTCATGACAGTTGGTCCTAAAGGCTGATCTTTATCCATAAAGTCCATGTTGTATACATAATCTCTCATGTCTTTAGGCACTTTACTTAAGCACTCTTTACACAATTCACCTGCAAAAGCGCTACTAAAAATTCCTAAAAACCAAGAAAATAGTACAACATAAAACAACTTTTTTATTTTCATAGTTCTCTCCTTATATTTTTTTTTATTGTCTCATGTATAAAAAGCTTTTACCACGTATATTATAAGGCATTTTTTTATATATACTTTTTATAGGTAAAATTTTTGTTTATTTTAAAAGTTAATTATATGCTAAATTTATTATTTTAGTTGTTGATAAAATATTCTAATAAGAGTTGAATCAACGTTTATAATTTTAACTTTTAGATTATATTTATTTTATGAAAAGTTTTTTT
The DNA here is from genome assembly GCA_902608385.1 of uncultured Pelagibacteraceae bacterium. Taxonomy (GTDB): domain Bacteria; phylum Pseudomonadota; class Alphaproteobacteria; order Pelagibacterales; family Pelagibacteraceae; genus Pelagibacter. The sequence goes on along the minus strand of CACLNT010000016.1, from coordinate 17,236 downwards.
TTAGTACTTACCGTTTTTTTATTTTCTTCAACACTTTTGTTTGCAGAATATCGATTAGAACCTGTTAATTGCACTTTAAAAAAAAAAGATAATTGTGGTGCATATCTTTATAATAGCAGTACTGGAGCAACATATTTTTGTGACTCAAAAAAATGTACAGAGATAATGCCAGCATTAGAAGAAAGCACAACGACAGAGACTGGTGAGAAAAAATCTTTTAAATCTAAAATACCTAAAAAACCTAAAAAAAAGAAATCAAAAATACCTAAGTTTAAAAAGAAAAAAACAGAATAACTTATTCTATCTTTTTAGATTCAGAAATAGTTGTTTCTATAGCTGCTCTAATTTCATTGCAGTAATTTATATCTTCTCCTAAAAAAGTTCCTTCAAAAAAACTTTTTGTTGTTTGGCCATTTTTTATCATAAAATTCATGTAATCATTTGTAAGACTATCTACACTAGAAAAAAATTCTTGTTCAGCTTCTTTATTTTCTATATTTTTTATTTTTTTTAAAACAAGGATGCCAAAAGGATAAAGATAATTTGCTGTTTGGAAAAACTCTTTTGCAAGTTTTGGGTGTTCTTTTTTGATTAATTCAGTTACTGCAGAATTTAAAGATACACAACTTTTTATTATTTTATACGTTAACTTATCATCCTCAAGAATTTCCTGTAAATTAAACCAGCTGAGTTGTTCTATTTTTTCAGCCTGTAAAGCGGTGGAAATAAATAATAAAATAATTAATATTTTTTTCATAAAATATTTTTACTTACTATTGTTTGTAGGTAGGATCTTCTTTATCTAGAATAGATCTTATGGCTTTTAAATGAAGCTCACCAAGACCAGTGCTATAATTTTCCCAGTCTTGAGCAGTTTTTTCTGCAACTTCAGGACTTGCTATATTTAATTTTTTTCCAGTTGATAAGGCAGTAATGTATGTTTCGCATGCTTTTTCAAAATAATATAAATCATCAAAAGCTTGAGCAACTGTTGGACCGGCTGTTAAAATTCCATGATTAGCCAATAATAATATATTATGGTTGCCAATACTGTTAGCCATTTTTTTAGATTCTTCTTCAAATCCTAAACCTCCAAATTCATTGTTAATTGCAACACGATTATAAAAACGCATAGTGTTTTGATCTATAGGAGGAAGAACCGGATCTTTTAGACAAGATAATGCTAATGCGTATTTTGAATGAACATGAAGTATGCATTTTGCATTTGGAACCTTTTTATGAATAGTACCATGAATGTTAATTGCTGTAGGATCAACAATTTCAGGTTTTTTTTTCATTTCTTCAAATTCTTTATCTTTAATTAAAACTAAATCACTAGCCTTGATATTGCTAAAATGCATACCGGTTCCATTAACATAAAAGTCATTTGAATCTGGCATACATACACTAAAATGATTAGCTATTCCTTCGTGCATATTCAATTTTGCTGTCCATCTAAAAGCAGCAGCTAAATCATTTAATATTTCTGATCTTTCCATAATCAATATGATAGTATAATTTCATTAAAAAAAAAATGAACAAAGTATTTATATCTTGTGCAGTAACTGGGTCTGGTGATACAGCAAAGAAACACCCAGATTTGCCAAAAACACCTGAACAAATAGCAAATGCAGCTATAGAAGCAGCAAAAGCTGGCGCTGCAATTGCACATATTCATGTTAGAGAAAATGATGGAAAACCTAGCAGAAGACTAGAATTATATAAAGAAGTGGTAGACCGTGTTCGTTCAAGCGATACAGATGTTGTCTTAAACTTAACAACTGGAATGGGTGGAGACTTAGACATCGGACAAGGAAAAAACCCTCTTGATTTTGGTCCTATGACCGACATGGCAAATGTAATGGAAAGAATTGCAAATGCTGAACAGTTTCTTCCAGAAATTTGTACTTTAGATTGTGGAACATTAAACTTTGGTGACAGCTCAGTAATTACTGTTAATACTCCTAATGATTTAAGAAAAGCTGCTAAAAGATTACAAGAAATAAATGTCAAACCCGAAATAGAAGCCTTTGATTTAGGAAACATGTGGTTTGGAGCTCAATTATACAAAGAAGGATTGTTGGATGATCCACCAATGTTTCAGATGTGTCTTGGAATACCTTGGGGTGCTCCAGCAACACCCTTGGCAATGCAGGCAATGAAAGATATTATGCCTAAAGAAGGTGTATGGTCTGGTTTTGCAATATCAAGAAACGAAATGCCTTTTGTTGCACAAACTGTAATTATGGGAGGAAATCCAAGAGTAGGCCTTGAAGACAACTTATATTTGGAAAAAGGAAAATTAGCCACTAATGCTCAATTAGTTGAAAAAGCGATAAGAATTGTCACCGATCTTGGAGCATCGACAATGACTCCTGCAGAAACTAGAGAAAAATTAAAATTAAAAAATTATAAATAATTAGTAATTAAAAAATTTTATTTAATCCATTCTTGTAGCATTTCCATCTACAGGTATAGCTTGACCAGATATTCTTTCACCGTCATTTGAAATTAAAAAAGAACACATTTTTCCAATATCTTCTTCGTAAATCCAACAGTTCATAGATGCCATAGATACAAATTCTTTTTCTACTTTTTTTTTAGAAATTTTTAAAAATTTTGCTTTATCTCTTATTACTCTTACCATTCTATCTCCTTTGATAGTTCCTGGACAAATTGCATTAACACGAATTTTAAATTTACCCAATTCCATTGCCAAAGTTTTTGTTACACCTATTACAGCCCATTTGCTTGCAGTATATGGAGAGCGTAATGGGAAACCCATAATTCCTGCACCTGATGAAAGATTTATAATAGATCCACCTTTATTTTTTTTAAGCATAGGTATTGCAAGTTTTGTGAAGTAAAAATGACTTATGACATTAATTTTTAAAGTTTGTTCCCAATCTTTAGAAGTTAATTTTTCTATAGTTCCAGTAGGACCCGCAACCCCAACATTATTAATAAGAGCATCAATTTTTTTTGTTTTTTTATAAACTTGGTTAAAAAAATTAGACACATCATTTTCATCTGAGGCATCACATTTATAAGAGAATAATCTCTTATTATTTAAAGGATGTTTTTGAGTTTTTTTTATTGATTTACTGTCTAAATCACAAAGAAAAACATATGCACCCTTAGAAAGACAAACTTTTGTAGTTGCCCAACCAATTCCTGAAGCTCCAGCTGAAATAATAATTTTTTTATTTTTTAGGCTTAGTGGCATCAGCCATATGTTCTTTTGTTAAAGCTTTTGAAAGCTCTTTTTGCGTTATGTATCCTTTGACATTTCCTTCTTTATCAACAACCTCACAGTTTGCATTTGAACAAACAACCTTTGGCAAAAATTCATCTAAAAATTGATCTTCCTGAACTTTAACCAGGTTAGATTTATCAACTCCATTTGATGAATTAGCTGGAGTCATAATAATTTTGGCTTTAATTACTTTTGCTCTATTTACATCTTTCACGAAGGCTTCAACATAATCATCTGCTGGATTCATGATAATATCTATAGGAGTTCCTACTTGTACTAATCTTCCACCATTTAATATTCCTATATGATCTCCTAATCTTAATGACTCATCCAAATCATGAGTAATGAAAACTATTGTTTTCTTTAATTCACTTTGTAAATCTATTAATTGTTTTTGCATATCACTCCTAATTAATGGATCTAAAGCAGAAAATGCTTCGTCCATTAACATTATATCTGTATTTGTCGCAAGCGCTCTTGCAAGTCCAACTCTTTGTTGCATTCCACCAGATAATTGATTTGGATACTGATGTTCAAAACCAGTTAACCCTACAGACTCAATTTTTTCCATTGCTGTTTTGTTTCTTTCTTCTGGTTTTTGTCCTTGAACTTCAAGACCATAGCCAACATTTTCCAAAACTGTTTTGTGAGGAAATAAACCAAATCTTTGAAAAACCATACTCATTTTATGTCTTCTAAAATCAATTAATTTTTTTTTATCCAAATCCATAACATTTGTGCCTTCCACAGAAACTTCTCCTGCTGTTGGATCTATTAATCTATTAATATGACGAATAAGTGTAGATTTGCCTGAACCAGATAAACCCATGCAAACAAAAGTTTCACCTTCTTCAATTGATAACGATACATTATCAAGGCCAACAGTATGTCCTGTTTTTTCTAATATTTCCTCTTTTGTTGCTCCATCCTGAACCATTGGAAGAACTTTTGAAGGTTGATCACCAAAAATTTTGTAAACATTTTTAATTTCTATTTTTGACATAATTTATATTTTTTTCTTTATTTGTGTTCTTTCTTGAATTTTTTCTCCATAGGATTGTGTAATTCGATCGAATATAATAGCTAGCAAAACAATTGCAATACCAGCTTCTGTTGCCATACCTACATTTAACTGCTGTAATCCAAGCAATACTTCATCTCCAATTCCTCTGGTACCAATCATAGATGCTATAACTACCATTGCTAATGACATCATCGTGCACTGGTTTATTCCTTGCATTATATTAGGTAAAGCTAGAGGAATTTGAACACCCCAGAGTGTTTGTTTTTTGTTAGCACCAAAAGCTTCTGATGCTTCGATTACTTCTTTATCAACTAGTCTTATACCAAGATCAGTTAATCTAATAAGTGGAGGGACCGCGTAAACAAAAATTGCAATTATTGCTGGCACTGCACCCAATCCAAATAGCAAAATACCTGGAATTAAATAACAAAAGCTTGGAATTGTTTGCATCAAATCAAGTATAGGCAATAATGCGTTTCTTACTTTTTTATTTCTAGCCATTGCAATTCCAATTGGGATTCCCACAACTATACAAAGCAACATACCAATAACCACGATACAAGTTGTCATAATACATTTATCCCAATATCGTGGACTTAAAAAACCTAGAAAAAAAGTACAGAAAGCAACCATTACAGTAGTGTTAGTTTTTCTTCCACTCGCAAAGTAAGTAATCAAAATAACTATTGCTATAACAATTGGCCAAGGCAAACCAACTATAGAATCTTTCATTGTAGTATAAAGTCCTAATAAAAAATTATTTATTCCTTCAAAAAACAATCCATATTTTACAATTAACCAATCAAAACCAGAATTAAGAGGTTGCATTAATGGAAAATCAAGCCACTTAGGCCAATTCCCTAGCCAAGAAAAATCTTTAAATATATCTGTAAAATGATCAGGTTTATATCTAGGTTTGGCTGAACGATAACTGATTATAATTAAAAATATAAAAATTGCTGATAAAAAAAAAGGTTTTATAAATTTTTTATATTTTTCCATTTTTATATGATTAAAAAAACTAAGAGCCCCTAAAAGGGCTCTTAGTAGTTAATTTATTATTACAAATTAAAGCGAAGCTTTAACTTTTTTTGCAACATCGCTTGGTACCCACTTCTCCCACATATTGCTGCTTGATAAGAAGTTTTTAGCTGTTTCTTCCATGTCTCCACCAGATTCATCCATATAGAAAGCTAGAGATTTGTTCACTTCTGCTGTCGGTATAGAATACTTCTTAATGAAGTCTATAATTGGTTTGTTTGCAGCATTACTTGCAAATTTAGTTGAAGCAGCTTTTGTTAAAGACATATTTACGTATTCACAAGCACACGTAGGTTTATACACATCTGGACCATTTGCTTTAATATCTTCAACAACTTTAGTCATTTTATCCCAGCAAGCTTGGTCATATTTAGGTTCTTCCAATTTAACTAAGTCTACTTTGCCCATCAAACCTGTTGGTGTCCAATAGTATGAAAATACTGGTTTTCCTTTTTTAAATCCACCAGCGATTGCTGCATCTAACGCTCCACCTGAACCTGGGTCAAAGTTAGTATAGTATTTATCTAGACCATATACTTTGTGCTTCACTAAGTTGATAGTGTAACAAGTCCATCCAGAAATACAGCTTGTCATTCTTCCTTTTCCAGGAGCTTCAGGATCTGCGAATAGTTTTGCTATTTTTTCACTCTTCATATCTTCAACAGATTTTAAACCATATTTGTCTGCTGTTGGTTTATCTACATAGAATCCTTGAGTAGATGAAGGAGTGTTAACACCAAGTTCAACTATAGTTCCTTTAGCTACATTGTCTTCTATTAATTGAACAAGGTTGTCTCTCCAAACCTCAGTAATAATATCTATTTGTTGATCGAAAAGAGCTGCCATTATTGGAGTAGTACTACCTTTTGTTGCTTCTACTTTGCAGCCATATCCCTTTTCAATGATATATCCTGCTATTGCAGTATGAATGTTAGCACTATCCCAGTCGAAATCTCCCAAGTGTACTTTACATGCAGCGTTAGCGCTCGTAGTAGTAAGCGACATTGCTCCTGCAAATACAAATGAAAGTATTAAGTTTCTAAGAAATTTCATTAAATTCCCTCCATGATTAGTTTAAACTGATCGCATTAAAACTTGATCTAACACAAAAGACAACCTTTAATAAGATTGATATGGGTCAATAAAATATAGGAAAAAGGAATATACAATACTTAAATTCAATTATAAATTGAATTGAAAACAAAACTAAATAAAATAACAATTGTTTTATGACAGTAGAAATTTTTAAAGTTTCTAAAAATGGTTCATCGCTAAATCTTGAATGGAGCGATGGTGAAAAAAGTAATTTTAACTTTATGTGGTTAAGAGACAATTGTCCAACAGCTCACGACAAAGACTCAAGGCATCGAATGTTTAACATACTTGAAGTTTCAACAAGCATAGAACCAAAAAAATGTAAAATTAATAATGAAGGCAAGTTAGAAATAGAATGGAGCGAGGGCAATCATACAAGTTATTATGACAAAGAATGGTTAAGAAAAAATTGCTACACTATAAATAACAAAAAAAAATATACATCTCCTTATCACCTATGGGATAATTCTTTACAAAAAAATTTAAAATCTATTCACTTAGAACATGATGAAATCATTAATTCTGATGAAGGTTTAATAAAATGGTTAGAACTTTTACACTACAAAGGAGTTGCAATTGTAAAAAATACACCAATTGAAAAAGAGTCAGCATTTCCAGTTTTAAATAGAATAAGTCATACTAGAGAAACTTTTTTTAAAACACCTTTTGAGGTTATAAATATTCCAAAACCAAATAATTCTGCTTACACAGCGCGTGCATTAAATAATCATATGGATTTACCTTGGTTTGAAAACCCTCCAGGCTATCAATTTCTTCATTGTTTAATTAATTCTGCAGAAGGAGGAGATTCATCAGCAGTTGATGCGTTTGCAGTAGCAGATTATTTAAGAAAAAATGAAAAAGAAATTTTTGAAACTTTAGTCAATGTGCCACTTAAATTTAAAGATAAAGATTACACACAAAATTTACATAGAGACTTTCATGCTCCTGCAATCACATTAACCAAAGATGGGGATTATAATGATATAAGATTTAGTGTTGCCACTATGGATGCATTAGATTGTCATCCTGATATTATGGAGAAAGTTTATAAAGCTCATCATAGATTTGGACAACTTTTACATGATGATAAATTTCAAATTAAATTTCGATTAGAGTCTGGAGATATTTTTTCATTTAACAATAGAAGACTTTTGCACGGAAGAACTGAATTTGATCCGAACTCAGGTAACAGACATCTTCAAGGTTATTACATGGATCGAGACGAAATTATTGGAAGATTAAACTATTTAAAAAAATAATTTTATAAATTCTCAAATATCAAATTATTATTTTTACTATATTTGTTAAATTCTGATTTTGTCTTAATTGTGTAATAATATTTTTTAATTTTCAAATCTTGAATACTTTTATTTTTTAAAAAAAACTTATCCAAGATTAAGTAATCAATTTTTTTATTATTTGATTTTTTGATAATTTTTTTAGCACTTGCTGAAGGTGAAAAAGATAGTCCTACTTTTGTATTACTTTTTATTTTTAATAAATCGTAAATATTTTTATGCTTGAAAGAAATAAATACACATTTTGAAAATTTAGATGTTTCTTTTAATAATTTTTTTAAAAGTTTTTTTGAGAAAGTTGGTTTTATTTCAATAAATAAAGGGTGCTTATTTTTTGAAATTTTAAGCAGATCTTTTAAAAGTGGGATTGGTTTTTTGTTTTGTGTGCTTATTTTTTTAATTTTAGAATATTTTATATCTTTAACACTTTCTTTTTTTTTAAAAATTCTGTTTAAGGTAAAATCATGAAAACAAATAAATTCATTATCTTTTGTTGTATGGATATCAGTTTCAATTCCATAGCCCTTTTTAAATGACTGTTTAAATGATTTAAGAAGGTTCTCTTTATATCGTTTGTTTACAATTCCTCTGTGGATTATTAAATGAGCCACTGAATACTATTATTTCCACCCGGTGATTGTTTTTATTTCTAGGTATTCTTCTAATCCCCAATTACCACCTTCACGACCATTTCCTGATTGTTTATATCCACCATAAGGCGTTCCTGGATCAAGTGCATTTCCATTTATATAAACTAATCCTGATCTTAATTGTTTGGCAACTCTTTTTGCTTTTTTTTTATCTTCAGTTTGAATGTAGTTTCCAAGACCATATTCTGTATCATTTGTAATTTTAATTGCTTCTTCTTCTGTTTCAAATGGAATTATACAAAGAACTGGTCCAAAAATTTCTTTTTTTGCTATTTCCATATTATTTGTTACATCAGAAAATATAGTTGGTTTAATAAAATAACCTTTGTTTAAATTGTTTGGAAGATCCGGTCCTCCTGCCGCAAGTGTTGCTCCCTCGTCAATTCCAACCTTAATTAAATTGATTATTTTATCATATTGAATTTTTGAAACTACCGGACCTATATGTTCTCCCTCTTTTGAGGCAGTATCTACTTTAATTTTATTTGCTTCATCTGTTGCTTCTTTAACTGCTCTTTCATAAATAGATTTTTCCACAAGCATTCTGGTCGGAGCATCACAAGATTGTCCAGAATTACTCATCACATTTCTAATTCCATCTCTAACTGCATTTGGATACGAGTCTGCGAACACTATGTTTCCACCTTTGCCGCCTAATTCTAAGCACACTCTTTTAGTTGTATCAGCAGCATTTTTTGTAATTAACTTTCCTGCTCTTGTTGATCCCGTAAAAGAAATCATAGCAATGTCTGGATGACTAGATATTTGTGTTCCAACTCCGGCTCCATCTCCATTAACCAAGTTAAAAACACCTTTAGGAAAACCTGCTTCATCTATCATTTCAGCAAGCAACATTGGAGAAATAGGTGCTATCTCAGGTGGTTTAAGAATCATTGTACATCCAACTGCAAAAGCTGGAAATATCTTTAATGCTATTTGATTAATTGGCCAATTCCATGGAGTAATTAAACCGCAGACACCAATTGGTTCATAACTTATGTGATTATTTGATTTTGAGTCAAAATGTTCTTCAAATTTAAAGTCTTTTAATCTCAATATAAAATCTTCTAAATGTGATTGTCCAGATGCAGTTTGTGCTGATTTTGCATAATCAATTGGGGCTCCCATTTCTATTGATTGTGCTTCAGCCAAATCATTAAATCTTTTTTTATAAATTTTGAGTAATTTTTCTAAAAGATTTATTCTTTCTTCTTTAGAAGTTTCTTTCCATTCAACAAAAGCTTCTTTAGCAGCTTTGACCGCAGCATCGGTATCTTCTTTGGATCCTAGAGAAATAATAGCAAAAGGCTCTTCATTAGATGGATTAATTACTTCAAAATCATTTGGTTTAAAAGGTTTGACCCATTTTCCGTTTATATAAAAATCTCTTTTCTCAAGCATTTTAAATTATTTTTTATTCCATACTAATGGATACATGTCCGTACTAGGTCGGTCACCAGATTTTAAACCTTTTTTGATCATTACAGAACTAAAATCTGGATCCATTCCGTAATTACGAAACTTAATGCGCGCATCATCACCCATCCATTTAGTGGTAAAAACTTTTAAGTTAGTGTTATTATCCAGCTTTCCTGAACCTCCATGCATAGTTCGACCATTGAAGACGATACAATCACCTGGTTGTAATTCCCAGCTTACAACACCAAAGCGTTCAGGGTTTGCATTGATATTTGGAAATTCTTGATCAGCTACTTTAGAAAAATCGACTTGATCTTTAGAATTACCAGTAAGTTCACCAAAATTTTTTTGATTAAAAACAGATTTAAAAAGATGTGAACCTGGCACAAATGACAAACAATTTTTTTGTTTAACTGGCACTAACGGCATCCAAAGTGTGCATGCATCATAACCTTCTATAGACCAATAAGGCTCATCTTGATGCCAAGGAGTTTCAAATTTAGTACCAGGAGATCTCACGAATACTGCATCGAAGAAATAATGAACAGCTTTTGCTTTCATTAACTGACCACAAATCTGAGCAGCTGGAGAATTGAAAATAAATTTTTTATATTCTTCGATTTCTCTCCAAGCTAAAGTGTCATAAAACATGGTATGTCCTGCGTCATCTTTATCCCATATACGCGAACGTTCTGTTGGAGATTCACAATTAACATCAAGTCCTTTATTTAAAAGTTCAATCCAGTCCTTATCAAACATACCTCTCAACGGCACAACACCATCACGATGATAAATATCAATTTCTTCAGTGCTAATTTGACGTAACAATTCACTATTCATATTTATTATATTTCATATCCCTTTTCTTCTTTTTCGTCATCTACTAGTTCATCTGGAAAACCATTAGATCTAAAATCTAAACCAAATTTATCTTCAAGTCTTTTTACCACCATTGACGACCAAGCTTTAGGACCATATTTTTTTTGAGCATCTTTAAATATATCTAATATAAAAGGTGATATTTCCAAAGGTGTATTTAATTTTTTAGAAAGTTCATTAAAAAGATTCATATCTTTTTGAACTAAATCCATTGTAAAATTTATATTGTAAGAACCATTTAGTATTACCTGGCTTTCCGTTTCATGAACAAAAGAATTTCCAGATGAAACTGCTATTCCTTTATAAGTTTTATTAAGATTTAACTTTGATTTTTTAGCAACAGTCCATGCTTCGCCAAGCGCGGCCAAATGAACAGAAGCTAAATAATTAGTAATTACTTTTAAGACCGATGCTGTTCCAAGTTCTCCAGTGTGTAAAATTTTTTTACCCATAGCAGTTAAAATTGGTAAAATTTTTTCAAAACTATTTCTTTCTCCCCCAACAAAAATAGCAATATTACCTGTTGTGGCTCTATGACATCCACCACTAACTGGACCATCCAAGGGGATAGCCTTTTTATCCATAACTAATTTACCCAATCTTTTAACTTCAGACTCATCTGTTGTGCTCATTTCCAACCATATTTTATTTTTTGAAAGTCCATTAATAACTCCTTCATCAGATTCCATAACTTCAGCACATATCTCGGGAGAAGGAAGACAAGTAATAATCAAATCTGTTTGTTCAGCTAGCTCTTTTGCACTGTTTGAAACTTTTGCTCCTTTATTTTTTAAATCATTTGTTAATTTTGTTTCTATGTCTCTTACAGTCAAATCAAATTTATTTCTTAATAAACTTCCAGCGAGCTTTCCACCTACATTTCCCAACCCAATAAATCCTATTTTCATTATATCCTTTCCATAAGAATATTTAATTTTGAATAATTAATATTAAATTATATATTCATTTTTTATTCTATATTGTAAGATATTAAATGAATTCAATAAAGATAGCTCCAAAATTCAACTCAGGAATTAATTCTAAAGTAGGCTTAATAGCATTATCAACTGATTTTATGATTGAAAAAGATTTTAAAAAAATTATTGAAAATATGAACATTGATCTATTTGTAAATCGCATTCGAAGTTATTATCCATTAACTAAAGAAAATCTAATTAAGATGGGTGAAAATGTAACAGAAGTTTCCAAAGATATACTTCCTAATGAAAAACTAGATTGTGTTGTATATGGTTGTACTTCAGGAACAATAGCTTCAGGATATGATTCAATTAAAAATAAAATTAATTTAGCAAAGCCAGAAGCAAAAGTTGTAACACCAAGTTCAGCTGCTGTTAATGCGCTTAGAAAAATGAATATTAAAAAAGTATCTATTTTTACACCTTATTCAGAAAAATTAAATAATGATGTAGTAGATTATTTTAAAAAAGAAAATTTTATTGTTACGTCAAATTCATATTTTGATATTTTATATGATAATGATATTGCAAAAATTGATCCTGATTATTTGTTTGAAGTTATTACAAAAATGGATTTAGGAGAAGCAGAAGCAGTTTTTCTTTCTTGTACAAATTTGCCGGCTTTAAATATTGTAGATAAATTAGAAAAAAAATTAAACAAAATAGTTTTATCTAGTAACCAGGTTTTAATTTGGGACACTTTACAAAATATAAAAAAAACTGAGCCAGTTAATGGTTTTGGAAAATTATTTTTGAGTAATTGATTATGTTATTTTCAAAAGAAGAATACAAAGAAAGACTTAAAAAAGTTCAAAAATCAATGCAAGACAAAGGTATTGAGCTATTAATTTCACAAGATACTAATAACATGAATTATCTTACAGGGTATGATGCCTGGTCATTTTATTATGCCCAATGTGTAATAGTTCATGTTAATGCAGATGAACCTTTGTGTTTTGTAAGAGCACAGGATGCAGGTGGAGCTTACATAAAAACTTATTTAAAAGATGAAAATATTATTGTTTATGACGAAAAATATATTCATGTTTGGCCAATACATCCTTACGACAGATTGGTAGAAATTATAAAAGAAAAAAAGTGGGACAATCTTAGTATTGGCGTTGAGATGGATAGCCATTATTTCACTGCTTATTCTCATGAAAAATTAAAAAATGGTTTACCTAATGCTAAAATTAAAGATTGTGAGAGATTAGTTAACTGGGTGAGATTGGTTAAATCAGATGAAGAAATAAAGTTTATGAGAATAGCATCTCAAATCACTCAACTTGGAATGAAAAAAGCATTCGAAGTAATTAATCCTGGAGTAAGACAATGTGATGCTGTTGCAAAAATATATTCAACTTTAATAAGCGGAACCAAAGAACACGGTGGAGATTATTCATCAATTGTACCTTTGCTACCAACGGGAAAAGGAACATCAGCTTCACATTTATCTTGGACGGATGATAAATTTGTAGAAGGTGAGGCGTCGATTATCGAAATATCTGGAGTATATAAAAAATATCACTGCCCTATGGCAAGAACAGTTTTGTTAGGAAAATCTGATCAAAAAAAAATAGATACAATGCAAAGAACAAGAGAAGCACTTCAAGCAGGTATTGATGTAACAAAACCTGGAAATACTGCAGATGATGTAGCGCAAGCTTTTTGGAAAGTTTTGGATAAATATGGAATAGAAAAAAAATCTAGAACAGGTTATTCAATAGGCATAGGTTATCCTCCAGATTGGGGTGAACATACACTTAATATTCAGAAAGGAGACAAAACTGTTTTACAAAAAAACGTTTGTTTTCATATGATTGCTGTAATGCAGTTTGGGGAATGGGGAGTTGAAAGCAGTGAATCAATTAGAGTTTCAGAAAATGGAGCTGAGAATTTTTATAAATTTCCCGATGAGTTACATATCAAAGGATAATGAAAAAAATTTTAGGGATTGTGGTTCTGTTTTTGTTGATGAGTACAAGCGCTTATACAGATGATATTAAGGATTTTAATATTGAAAATATAAGTATTGGTGACAGTGCCTTGGATTATTTTACTGAAGATCAAATAGAAAATAGTGAACTAGATTGGTTTAATTATAGTCATAAAGAATATTCAACCTCACTTGTAGCAGGCAAAGGTATTTATGACTGGTTTCTAATAAGTTACAAAAGTGATGATGATAATTTTATAATAGAAGGACTAGCTGGAATATTAATAAAAAAAAAATATGACGATTATAAATGTAATAAGGAACTAGAAACTGTAGCTTTAGATATATCGGAATTATTTAAAAATACCAAGCAAGGAAAAAAACAATTATACAAAGTTATTTATAACCCAAGAAAAATTTTTCAAAAACCAGATCCATCTGGAAAAAGTATAGTAACCAGTATTTCATTTGATTTTAAAGATGAAGGTAAGATAATTTTATCATGCTATAATATGGATAAAGCAACGAATCAAATTGATTCTCCAATAAAAGATATTAATCAATTTGATACTTTTAGAATTGATGTTAGAAGCAAAGCTCTTGCACATTATTTACAAAAAGCTTAATAAAAAACTGTGAAAAAGTTTACAAAAATCATTATTCTAAGTTTGCTAATCTTTAGTAGCGTTAGTGCCGAAGAAAGAGACAATGAGTTAAATAATCTTTTTAAACAGCTTAAAAACAGCGAAAATACAAAAGCTATTGAAATAGAAAATAAAATATGGAAAATTTGGTCAACGCACCCATCAGATGATAGAAGAGGCTTTAGATTAACTGAATTCTTAGCTCAAGGTTCATTATTAATGAATCGGGGAGAATTAAGTAAAGCTTATGGAATTTTTTCACAGATAATTTTAGAGGATCCTAAATGGGCTGAAGCTTGGAATAAACGTGCGACTGTTCTTTATATGTTGGGTAGATACGAACAGTCACAAATTGATATAAACCAAGTACTTAGGATTGAAAAAAGACATTTTGGAGCTTTATCTGGACAAGGGCTAGTACAAACTAAATTAAAAAATTATAAAAAAGCCATCAAAAGTTATAAGGATGTACAAAAAATACACCCATCGATGCAAGCACCAAAAGTTATGATCCCACGTCTAAAAAAATTAATTAAAGAACAGTTAATATAGAAATAAGGCTATTCCGTTACCATATACCTTAAACTTTGCCACTTAGTTGCAGTATTTTATAGAACAGTTAAAAAATAAGCAAACAAAGCAAAAACAACTATATGAACTAATGTTTAATTAACCCTTGAATTAATCTTTATCTAATGTTTTAAATATGCATGTCTGAAAATGATAGTTTCGTAAAGTTTGAAAAAGTAGATAAAAGTTACGATGGTGAAATACTAGTCGTTAAAGATTTAAATCTTGATGTTCCAAAAGGAGAGTTTTTAACAATGTTAGGACCATCGGGATCAGGCAAAACAACTGTTTTAATGATGTTAGCTGGTTTTGAAACTCCGACCAGCGGAGAAATTTATTTGGATGGAAATCCAATAAGTAGTATTCCACCAAATCAAAGAGGAATAGGAATGGTTTTTCAAAATTACGCTTTATTTCCTCACATGACTGTAAAAGAGAATTTAGCGTTTCCGCTTGAAGTTAGAAAAATGCAAAAATCTGAAATTGATGAAAAAGTTTCAAACGCACTTTTAATGGTTGAATTACAAGACTTTGGAAATCGTATGCCTTTACAATTATCTGGAGGACAACAACAGCGTGTTGCATTAGCCAGATCTTTAGTGTTTGAACCAAGATTAGTTTTAATGGATGAACCACTTGGAGCACTTGATAAAAATTTAAGAGAACAAATGCAATATGAAATTAAACACATCCATGAAAAAATTGGAATTACAGTTGTTTATGTAACTCATGATCAAAGTGAGGCTTTAACAATGTCAAATAGAATTGCAGTTTTTAATGATGGAAAGATACAACAAATTTCTTCCCCAGATGTTTTATATGAAAAACCAGACAGTTCTTTTGTTGCGCAGTTTATTGGAGAAAACAATCAATTAAAAGGAAAGGTAAAATCAGTTAATGGAGAAAATTGTGTAATTACCACAGAGTCTGGAGATGACATTCAAGCTCTAAAAATAAATGTAAATAGCAGTGGCGACTCGTCTTTAGTTTCATTAAGACCAGAAAGAGTTGCAATTAACTCATCAGAAAATTTTGAAAATAATTTTGAAGCGAAAGTAAAAGAATTAATTTATTTAGGTGATCATATAAGGTCTCGTGTTGAAGTTTGTGGAAATGATCAATTTATAGTTAAAATTCCAAATTCTTATAAGGGAGCAAACCTAAAAGAAGGTGCGACAGTGAAACTATCATGGAAAGCATCAGATTCTAGAGCCTTGGACCTTAATTAAGCTAATTAATTTAGGAAAAATCAATCAAAAAAACGTTTTGCAGTATTTAAGTAATTATGTTTTACTTCCGCCTTTAAAACTTAAGTTTAACTTAATTTAAAGGGGAAAATAATGAGAAAAACAATCAAAGCAGCTTTTTTTGGTTTAATCTCAATGGCGTTTGTTGGATCTGCAATTGCAGATATAACTTTCGTTTCTTGGGGTGGTGCATATACAGCCAGTCAACAAAAAGCTTACATAGATACTTATGCTAAAGGTTCTTCAATTACTGTTGAAAACTACAATGGTGGTCTTGGAGAAATTAAAGCACAAGTAGAAGCAGGAAATGTAACTTGGGATGTAGTAGACGTACTTCCAGACCAAGCGATCACAGGATGCGACGAAGGTTTATTTGTTAAAGTAGACCAAAGTGAGTTTCTAAGTGACTTAGTGGTACCACCAGTTTCTGACTGTGTAGTTCCGCAAATCTTTTGGGCTTACACTGCATTTTATGACAAAGCAGCATTCCCAGGAAAAAAACCAAAAAACATTAAAGATTTCTTTAATGTTAAAAAGTTTCCTGGAAAAAGAGGAATACATACATGGGCAAACGCTTTAATCGAAATGGCATTAGTTGCTGACGGAGTTAAAGCTAGCAAAGTATACGATGTAATGAGTACTCCTGAAGGAATAGACAGAGCATTTGCAAAACTAGATACAATTAAAGATCATGTTGTATTTTGGTCAGCAGGTTCTAAACCACTTGAGTTAGTTTCAAGCGGTGAAGTTGTAATGGCATTAGCATACAATGGTAGAATTGGTGCTGCTATCCTTTCTGAAGGTAAAAACTTCGAATACATTTGGGACGCTACAGTTCTTGAACAGGAATACCTTGTAGCAATCAAAGGTGGAAATGAAGCTGAAGCACTTGCGTTTATGGCGCATGCTTCAACAGCAGAGTCTAATGCTGAGCAAGCTAAATACATTCCATACGGCCCTATGAGAAAATCTAGTATTGATATTATCAAAAAAGGTGAACCTTGGTTCATAACAGATTCTGGTAACATTGATATTATGCCTCACATGCCAACACATCCAAAAGTACTTAAGAGAGCTATTGTAGCTGACCCAGTTTGGTGGGCTGATAATGGCGCTGAAGTATCTGAAAGATTTGGTGCTTGGAAAGGTAACTAATAATTCGTAATATAATTAAAAAAGGCGAGATTTTTATCTCGC
>CACLNT010000015.1 GCA_902608385.1 uncultured Pelagibacteraceae bacterium | reverse complement strand
TAACTGATGCTGCAATAAAAGGTAAAGTTGATAAATTACAAGGATTAAAAGAAAACGTTATTGTTGGAAGACTTGTACCTGCAGGAACTGGATCAATTAAAAATAATTGGAATAAAAAAGCTTTACAGGACGATCAAAAATTTATAAGCGAACAGCAAAAGATAGAACCTTTAGAACCTTCAGAAAATCAAGCAAATCAGTAAAAAAAAACACTTTTAGATTGTAGTTTTAATTTGACAAAGTACTATTCTATAGTATTTTGGCGATATTTTTGGTTGGAATGTAGTACTTTAATGTACTAAACACTGCCACAAAATAACCTGTCAGTTATTTCATCAAAAATAATTAAATAATTAAAATTATAAATTTTATGCCAACTATTAATCAGTTGTTAAGAAAAAAAAGAGTTAAAGTTAAATCTAGAGATAAAGTTCCTGCTTTAGAAAAATCTCCTCAAAAAAGAGGTGTGTGTGTAAAAGTTTATACAACAACTCCAAAAAAACCTAACTCTGCATTAAGAAAAGTTGCAAGAGTTAGATTATCTAATGGACATGAAGTTACATCATATATTCCTGGTGAAGGTCATAATTTACAAGAGCATTCAGTTGTTTTAATTAGAGGTGGACGTGTTAAAGATTTACCTGGTGTAAGATACCACATACTTAGGGGAAACCTTGATACACAAGGAGTAACAACGCGTAAACAGCAACGTTCTAAGTACGGAGCGAAAAAAGGTAAATAGTTCATGTCTAGAAAAAGAAGTGCACCCAAAAAAATTCAACCAATTGATCCAGTTTACAAATCAACAATAATTCCAAAATTAGTCAATTCAATAATGTATGATGGTAAAAAAACAATTGCAGAAAAAATAATTTATGACGCCATAGGTAAAATTAAATCTAAAGTAAAAGAAGAGCCAATAAATGTATTCAATGAAGCTATTAACAATCTTAAACCAACTGTAGAAGTTAGGTCAAGAAGAGTTGGGGGAGCCACATATCAAGTTCCCGTTGAAGTTAAATCAAAAAGATCTCAAGCTTTAGCATTAAGATGGTTAATTGATGCTTCCAGAAAAAGAAAAGATAAAAAAATGTCAGATAAAATTTTTAATGAAATATTTGACGCTTATCAAAAAAAAGGATCAGCAATAAAAAAAAAAGAAGATACACACAAAATGGCAGAATCCAATAAAGCTTTTGCTCATTTTAGATGGTAATAAAATATGCCTAGAACTCATTCATTAGATAAATATAGAAATATTGGTATCATGGCTCATATTGATGCTGGCAAAACAACAACAACAGAAAGAATTTTATACTATACAGGAAAAAGTCATAAAATTGGTGAAGTTCATGATGGCGCAGCAACTATGGATTGGATGGAACAAGAACAAGAAAGAGGAATTACAATAACTTCAGCTGCAACAACCTGTTTTTGGAGAGAAAATAGAATTAATATAATAGACACACCTGGACATGTAGATTTTACTATTGAAGTTGAAAGATCTTTAAAAGTTCTAGATGGCGCTGTTGCAGTATTTGATGGTGTTGCAGGAGTTGAACCTCAATCTGAAACTGTTTGGAGGCAAGCTGATAAATACAAAGTTCCAAGAATTTGTTTTATAAATAAATTAGATAGAACTGGAGCTAATTTTTTCATGTGCGTGGATATGATTAAAGACAGATTGGGAGCCAAACCTTTGGTAACTCAAATACCTGTAGGCATTGAGGCCTCTTTAAAAGGAATCGTTGATTTAATAAAAATGAAAGCAATTATATGGAAAGATGAAACATTAGGTGCAGAGTTTGAAGTTACTGACATTCCAGAAGATTTAAAAGAAAGTGCAAATAAATATCGTCAAGAATTAGTAGAAACAGCAGTCGAACAAGATGAAAAGTTAATGGAAGATTATTTAAATGGAAAAGAAATTCCTGAAAAAGACTTAATTAAATGTATTAGAAAAGGATGTTTAAAATTTGATTTTGTTCCAGTTTTAACTGGATCAGCCTTTAAAAATAAAGGTGTTCAACCATTATTAGATGCGGTTGTTGATTATTTACCAAGTCCTGAAGATATTGGTTTTATAAAAGGCACTAAACCTGGTTCTGAAGAAGAATTGGAAATGAAATTTGATGATAATGCACCTTTTTCAGCACTTGCATTTAAGGTTGCTAATGACCCATTTGTAGGCTCACTAACATTTATTAGAATATATTCAGGCACAATAAAATCAGGAACTGGGATTTATAATACATCGAGAGATAAAGAAGAAAGAGTTGGCAGAATGTTGTTAATGCACGCTAACTCGAGAGAGGACATTAAAGAAGCAAACACAGGTGATATCGTAGCGTTAGCAGGATTAAAATACACTGTTACAGGTCACACTTTATCAAATGAGGAAACGCAAGTTTTATTAGAACCAATGGAATTTCCAGACCCTGTAATAGAAATAGCCGTTGAACCAAAAACTAAAGGTGATCAAGAAAAAATGGGAGAAGCATTAGGGCGTTTAGCTAAAGAAGATCCATCATTTAGAGTAACATCTGATGAAGAATCTGGACAAACTATCATAAAAGGAATGGGAGAACTTCACTTAGATATAATTGTAGATAGAATGAAAAGAGAATTTAAAGTTGAGGCAAATATTGGAGCCCCACAAGTTGCTTATAGGGAAACTATACTAGGAAGTGCAACAGCTGACTACATTCACAAGAAACAGAGTGGAGGCGCAGGACAATTTGCTAGAGTTAAACTTCAAATTGAACCGCTAGATCCAGGAAAAGGAAGAGAAATAGAAAATAAAATTAAAGGTGGAGCTATACCAAAAGAATTTATTCCCGGAGTTGAAAAAGGTGTAGAAACTGTTTCAGATTCAGGAATCTTGGCAGGTTTTCCAATTATAGATTATAAAATCACTATTCTGGATGGCCTACATCACGATGTTGACTCTAGTGTTTTAGCTTTTGAACTAGCTTCACGACAATGTTTTAAAGAAGTATGTCAAAAAGCAACTTTAAAATTATTAGAACCTGTAATGAGAGTTGAAGTTGTTACACCTGAAGACTACATGGGCGATGTAATTGGAGATTTAAATAGTAGACGTGGACAAATTAATACACAAGAACAAAGAGGAAATGCCACTGTCATAACAGCAATGGTTCCTTTAGCAAATATGTTTGGTTATATAAATAATTTAAGATCAATGTCACAAGGAAGAGCTCAATACTCTATGTTTTTTGATCATTATGATAAAGTTCCACAAAATGTGCAGGACGAAGTAACAAAAAAAACAGGTTAATTATGGAAAAGCAAAATATTAGAATTAAATTAAGAGCTTACGATAATAAGATTTTAGATCAATCTACAGAAGAGATTGTAAATACTGTTAAGCGTACTGGAGCAAATATTAAAGGGCCAATACCTCTACCAACAAGAATAGAAAAATATACAGTTTTAAGATCACCACATATTGATAAAAAAAGTAGAGAACAATTTGAAACAAGAACACACAAAAGATTGATTGATATAATTGAACCAACACCACAAACAGTGGAAGCTTTAATGAAGTTAGATTTGGCATCAGGTGTTGATGTGGAGATTAAAATATAATTATGAATGAAATAGCATTAATAGGAAAAAAAATTGGTATGACTAGAGAGTTTTATAAAACTGGTCAATCAGTACCTGTAACAGTTGTAAAAATGGAAAAAGCTAGAATTATCCAAGTAATAGAAGAAGAAAAAAGAGGATATAAAGCTGTTCAATTAGGCTTTGGTAAAATTAAAAACTCAAAATTATCAAAAGCGATGAAAGGTTTTTATACAAAAAAAAATACTGAACCCAAAAAAAAATTAAAAGAATTTAAGGTTAAAAAAACAGAAAATTATAAAGAAGGGAATGAATTTGGATTAGAAATATTCAAAGATATAAAATTTGTAGATGTTAGATCAAAAACTATTGGTAAAGGTTTTGCTGGACCTATGAAAAGACATAATTTTTCAGGTTTACGAGCAACACACGGTGTATCAGTTTCTCACAGATCACACGGTTCAACAGGTCAAAGACAAGATCCAGGAAAAGTATTTAAAGGGAAAAAGATGGCTGGTCATATGGGTGATAAATTTCGTACTGCGCAAAATATTGAAATTATAAAATCTGATACTGAAAATAATTTACTATACTTAAAAGGATCAATTCCAGGATCTAAAGATACAGAAGTATTGATTAAACAAGCTGTAAAAAATATTAGAAAGTTAACAATGAAAGAAAAGATCGAAGTGATTGAAAAAGCAAAAAAAATACCTGAAAAGAAAAAAAAATAATATGAAAATAGAAAAATTAAATTTAGATGGAAAAAAAGATACTATTGAAGTTTTAGATAGTGTTTTTTCAACTAAGATTTATAAAAAACTTGTTCACAATGTTTTATATAAAGCAAATGCAAATTACAAAGGAAGGAAAGCTAAAACAAAACAAAAAAATGAAATAATAGGATCAACGTCAAAAATTTATGCACAAAAAGGAACGGGTGGAGCTAGACACGCAAGTAGAAAAGCACCTATTTTTGTAGGAGGTGGTGTTGCTCATGGACCAAAAGGCCAGTCAAATTACAAAAAAAGAAAACTAAACAAGATGGAGAAAAAATTAAGCATATCTTCTTTAGTAAGTCAAAAAAATAAATCAGACAATCTTGTAGTTATGAGTGATTTTAAAAATGAAATTAAAAAAACCAAAGAGATGAATAAGATTTTAGTTAAATTTAAAATTAATAATTCACTAATTATTTTAGACAAAGTCTCAAAAGAAAAAATTTATAAATCGTCTAGAAATATACCAAATATAAAAGTAACAGACATAAATCATTTTAACGCTTTTGATATTGTTAAATTTGAAAAAATAGTTTTCACAGAGACTTCTGTGAAGGAATTAGAAAAGAAATACTCATAAAATGGAAAAAATTCATATATACGATAAAATTTTATCACCTTTGGTTACAGAAAAATCAACAAATATATCTGAACAAAATAAAATTATATTTAAAGTACCTAGCAAAACTAACAAAATAATTTTAAAAAAAAATATTGAGAAAATTTTTAAAGTAAATGTAACAAAAATTAACATAATTAATAAACAACCAAGAAAAAAAATAGTAAGAGGAAAAAAAATTAAGGTATCTGGTTATAAAAAAGCAATCATTACACTTAAAAAAGGTCAAAATATTGACTTAACAACAGGAATTTAATTTATGACTTTAAAAACATTCAAACCATATACAAAATCTAGTAGAGGAACAATTCTGGTTGAAAAAAGTGAACTATGGAAGGGCAAACCTTTTAAATCACTTGTTTTTAAAAAAAATGCTTCCAAAGGTAGAAATAATATTGGCCACATAACATCAAGGAATCGTGCCGGTGGTCATAAAAAAATGTACAGACAAGTGGATTTTTATAGAAAAAAATTTGACATTGAGGCTACAGTTGAAAGACTTGAGTACGACCCTAATAGAAGTTGTTACATAATGTTAGTAAAATTTGAAGATGGTCAAAATTCATATTATTTAGCACCACGAAAAATTAAAGTTGGTGACAAAATAGTAAATGGCTCTAATAAAGAAATTAAAACAGGAAACTGCATGCCATTAAAAGATATTCCGGTTGGTATAGATATCCATAATGTTGAATTAGAACCTGGATCTGGTGGTAAAGTTGCAAGATCAGCAGGCTCTTCAGTTTCTATTTCAGGAATTGATGGAAATTATTCTTTAATAAAAATGCCATCAGGTGAAGTGAGGAAAATTGATTCTAGGTCATTAGCAACAATAGGAGTTCTGTCTAATCCAGATCAAAAAAATATTAAAATTGGTAAAGCTGGCAGGTCAAGATGGTTAGGCAGAAGACCTCATACTAGAGGTGTTGTAATGAACCCGGTAGACCACCCACATGGTGGTGGAGAAGGTAAATCAGCAGGAGGAAGACATCCGGTATCAAGAACTGGTCAGTCTGCCAAAGGTTTAAAAACAAGAGATAACAAAAGAACAGATAAATATATAATTAGAAGAAGGAAGAAGAAAAAGGGTAATTAATTATGTCTAGAGCAGTTTGGAAAGGACCATTTGTTGAAGAAAGTTTAATTAAAAAAGTTGAAAAACAACAAAATCAAACAAACAAAAAACCAATTAAAACCTGGTCAAGAAAGTCAACAATTATACCAGAATTTGTTGGGTTAAGTTTTTTAATTTATAACGGCAGAAAATTTATTCCACTTACAATCTCTGAAGATATGGTGGGTCATAAACTTGGTGAGTTTGCACCAACCAGAACTTTCACGGGTCATACACCAGCAGATAAAAAAGCGGCTAAAGTTGAAAGTACATCAACAGATAAAAAGGATCCTAAATAATTATGGGCAAGAAAAAAAAAATTAACAAAAATAAAGACAAATTAGTTAAATCTATAAATAAAAATGTCAGATCAAGCACTAGAAAACTTAAACCAATTTTAAAACATTTAGTTGGGAAAAAAGTTGATATTGCACTAAGAAATCTTTATTTTTCAGAAAAAAGAATTGCAAAAGACATTAGTAAAACAATTTCATCTGCTGTAGCAAATGCAGAGAATAATTTTCAATATAATATTGATAAATTGATTGTTAAAGAGGCTTATTGTGGAAAACAAATTGTCATGAAAAGATTCAGAGCTAGAGCAAAAGGTCGTGCAGCACCAATACTAAAACCTTATTCAAATGTAACAATAATTTTATCTGAACAGAAAGAAATGGAGAGTCATGGGTCAAAAAGTTAATCCAGTAGGTTTGAGATTAGGTATTAACAGAGGATGGGATTCTCTTTGGTATGCCAAAAAAAAGAATTTTGGAGATTATTTAATAGAAGATTTCAAAATTAGAGAATATATAAAAAAAAATGTTGTAAATTCAGGTGTATCTAAAGTTATGATAGAAAGAACCGCAAAAAAATGCTTTGTAACCATTTATACTTCAAGACCTGGATTTGTAATTGGTAAAAAAGGTAGTGATATAGAAAAAATTAAAAATAAACTATCTAAACTAACTGTTAATGAAGTTGCTTTGAATATAAAAGAGGTAAAAAAACCTGAAACTAACAGCTTTCTAGTTGCTGAAAATATAGCTCAACAATTAGTTAAAAGAATTTCATATAGAAGAGCAATGAAAAGAGCTATGCAATCCGCACTTAGACTTGGAGCCAAAGGCATAAAAGTTTCAATCAGTGGAAGATTGGGTGGAAATGAAATAGCAAGAACCGAATGGCTTAGAGAAGGCAGTATTCCATCGCACACATTAAGAGCAGACATAGATTATGCTGAAGCTGAAGCTTTAACAACTTATGGAATTATTGGAATTAAAGTGTGGATTTATAAAGGTGAAATTTTTAACAAGGAGTTTAGTCAAGAAACTAATAAAAAATAAATATGCTACAACCAACTAGAACAAAATATAGAAAAGCACATAAAGGAAGAATTCATGGTAAGGCTTCTAGATGTAATTTTATGAATTATGGAGCATATGGTTTAAAAGCAATTCAACCAGATAGAGTTATTTCAAAACAAATAGAAGCAGCCAGAGTTGCGCTAACACGTCATATGAAAAGACAAGGTAGGGTATGGACAAGAGTTTTTCCAAATATTCCTGTTTCAAAAAAACCTGTTGAAGTTAGAATGGGAAAAGGGAAAGGTTCACCTGAATTTTGGGTATGTAGAGTAAAACCAGGAAGAATTTTATTTGAAATTGATGGTGTGTCTGAAGAAGTAGCCAAGGAAGCATTATACAAAGCCTCAGCAAAATTACCCATTAAAACAAAATTTATAAAAAGAGTTGGATAATATGAAACAAAAAGAAATAAAAAAATTGACAAAGGACCAGGCATTAAAAAATATTGATAAATTAAAGAAAGATTTGTTTAACTTTAGGTTTCAAAAAGTTAATTCTCAAATAACAAATCCATCAAAAATTAACGAAACTAAAAAAACAATTGCAAGATTAAAAACATTAATAAAAGGAAAATTAAGTGCCTAAAAAAATTTTAACAGGAATAATAGTGAGTGACAAACCAAATAAAACTGTAACAGTTTTAGTTGAGAGAAAATATCAACATCCAGTACTTAAAAAAGTACTTAAAGTAAAAAAAAAATATAATGCTCATGATGAAAACAATAAATTTAAAAATGGTGACAGAGTTTCTATTATTGAATGTAAACCATTTTCAAAAAATAAAAAATTTCAAGTTATGGAAAAAAATAAATGATACAAGTACAAACTGAATTATTAGTTGCGGACAATACTGGAGCAAAAAAAATTGAGTGTATAAAGGTTCTTGGTGGATCTAAAAGACGATATGCAAGTATTGGTGACACAATAGTAATTGCCGTAAAAGAAGCGATACCAAGAGGAAAAGTAAAAAAGGGATCTGTATATAAGGCAGTGGTAGTGAGGGTAAAAAAAGGCATACACAGAAATGATGGATCAAAAGTACGCTTTGATAATAATGCAGCAGTATTAGTCGATGATAAAGGCGAACCTGTTGGAACAAGAATATTTGGACCTGTAACAAGAGAGTTAAGAAATAGAGGTCAAATGAAAATAATCTCTTTAGCACCTGAGGTAATATAGCAATGATTAAAAAAGGACTTAAAGTAAAGATTTTGGTAGGCAAGGATAAAAATAAAGATGGTGAAGTAATAGAAATAGATAGATCAAACAATAGAGCTAAAGTTAAAGGAATTAACATTGTTAAAAAACATACTAAAACAACAAAAGAAAAAAAAGGTGGAATTTTTGATAAAGAAAACTTTATACATATTTCAAACCTTTCAATTATTAAAGATAGTAAGAAAATAAAAAAAACTGAAATTAAAAAATGACACCAAGATTAAAAGAAATATATTCTAAAGAAATACAACCAAGCATTAAGAAAAAGTTTGGTTTTAAAAATAAATATATGGGCCCCAAATTACAAAAAGTAGTTTTAAATATGGGCCTAGGTATCGATGGAAATGATTCAAAAATTATAAAATCTTGTAGTGAAGATTTGTCAAATATTACTGGTCAAAAACCTGTAATAACTAAATTTAAAAAATCTATATCTAATTTTAAAACAAGAAAAAATACTAGTGCAGGATTAAAAGTAACACTAAGGAAAAATAAAATGTACGAATTTATTGATAGACTTGTAAATATTGCATTGCCAAGAATAAAAGATTTTAGAGGTCTATCACCAGATGGTTTTGATAATTTTGGTAATTATACTTTTGGAATTAAAGAACATATAATATTTCCAGAAGTGAATTTTGATCGAGTTGATAAAATAAGAGGTTTAGATATTACTATAGTAATATCTTCTATAGATAAAAATCACAGCTTTGAATTATTAAGTAAATTGAATTTTCCATTTATTAAAAAAGGAGATAATTAATATGGCAAAAATGAGCTCAATAAATAAAAATAATAAAAGAGTTAAACTTTCTAATAAATTTTATAAAAAAAGAAAAGATTTAAAAGCAATTATTATGAATAAAAATTTGACTTTGGAAGAAAGATTTAAGGCGCAACAAAAATTGTCTAATTTACCAAGAAATTCTGCAAAAATCAGGGTAAGAAACAGATGTCAAATAACAGGTAGACCGCATGGGGTATATAGAAAGTTAAAAATATCAAGGATAGCTTTAAGACAACTAGGTCTACAAGGTAAAATACCAGGAATGGTAAAGTCAAGCTGGTAGAAAGGAAAATATGAGTTTAACAGATCCAATTGGAGATATGATAGTAAGAATAAAAAACGCACAAATGCGTAGTCACAAAAAAGTTGATTTACCATCATCAAACTTTAAAACCAAAATTGCTGAAATTTTAAAAATCGAAGGTTTTATTATAGATTTTAAAGTTAATTTGAAAAATAATAAATCAATATTATCAATTAACTTAAAATATCATTCAGGAAATCCTGTAATTGGAACAATTGAAAGAGTTTCAAAGCCTGGTCGAAGAATCTTTTCAAGAGCTGAAAGTTTGCCCAAAATTAATAATGGATTGGGAATTGCTATTATATCTACACCAAAGGGAGTAATGACAGATGTAGATGCAAGAAAACAAAGAGTTGGCGGTGAAATAATTTGTAAGGTATTTTAATGTCTAAAATTGGTAAAATAAATATATCTATTCCAGAAAAAGTAAAAGTTGGTCTAAGTGGCAATGTGCTTAATGTAGAGGGACCATTAGGAAAAAAATCTCTACATATAGATTTAGATATTTTTGATTTAAATATAAACGACGGGAAAGAAATCTCAATTAAACCCAAAAAAATCAATAAAGATACAAAAAGATTGTGGGGAATGAATAGAAGTCTTGTTAATGGTGCAATTATTGGAACTAACGAAGGGTATGAAAAAACACTTGAACTTGTAGGAGTTGGATTTAGAGCTGCGCTTAAAGGCAAACAGTTAAATTTACAATTAGGTTTTAGCCATGATGTTAATGTTGACATTCCAGAAGGAATTAAAATGTCAGTAGAAAAACAAACAATTATCAAAATTACTGGATTTGATAAACAACAAGTTGGAATGATTGTCTCACAAATTAAATCACTAAGACCACCAGAGCCATTTAAAGGTAAAGGTATTAGAGAAAAAGATCAATACATAATAAGAAAAGAAGGAAAGAAAAAATAATGAAACTAAGCACTTCAGATAGAAAAAAATTTAGAGTAAGGAAAAAGTTAAAAAAAGTTGCACAAAATGATAGATTTAGATTAAGTATTTTTCGTTCAACAAAAAATATTTCTGCACAAATTATAGATGACGTTAATAATGTAACTTTATTATCAGTATCTTCAATTGAAAAAGATATTAAAAATATGAATAAAAAAAATAAAACTGAATTATCAAAAATTGTTGCTGAAAGACTTGCTAAAGCAGCACAAGAAAAAAAAATTACTAAAATTTATTTTGATCGTGGTATCTACAAATACCATGGAAGAGTGAAAATTTTAGCAGAAACTTTAAGAAAAAATGGAATGGAATTATAAATGATAGAAAATAAAAAAGATGATATTCTAGAAAAACTTGTACATATTAACAGAATAACAAAGGTTGTTAAAGGTGGTCGAAGATTTGGCTTTTCAGCATTAGTTGTTGTGGGAAATCAAAATGGAAAAATTGGAATTGCTCATGCAAAAGCTAAACAAGTTCCTGATGCAATTAAAAAAGCAAATGAAATGGCAAGAAGAAATTTACAACAAGTACCATTAAAAGAAGGCAGAACCATACATCATGATGTTTTTGGAAAAGATGGTGCTGGAAAAATTAAATTAAGATCAGCTCCAAAAGGAACAGGAATAATTGCCGGAGGCCCTGTAAGAGCAGTATGTGAAGTATTAGGCGTTAAAGATATTGTAGCTAAATCTGTTGGTACAGCAAATCCACATAATGTTATAAGAGCCACAATGAAAGCTTTATCCAAACAAAATTCGCCTAAACAAATATCTATAATAAGAAATAAAAAAATTTCTGAAATTATTGAGAAAAGAGGATAATGATTACACTTAACTCTACAGATAAAGTAATTAGGAAAAAAATAAGAGTTGGAAGAGGTATAGGCTCAGGGAAAGGAAAAACCTCAGGAAGAGGCATTAAAGGCCAAAAATCTAGATCGGGTGTTGCTATTAAAAGTTTTGAAGGTGGTCAAATGCCATTATATAGAAGATTGCCAAAAAGAGGCTTTAATGCGATTCATAAAAAAAAAGTTGCAAAAATTAATCTAGAAAAAATTCAAACATACATTGAGAAAAAAACTATAAAATCCAGTGACATAATTAATGCAAATCTTTTAAAGAAGTTAAAAATCATTAATAAAAATTCTGAAATGCTAAAAATTTTAGGAAATGGAGAGATTAAAGTCAAAATTAATGTTGAAGCAGATTTAATTTCAAAATCAGCAAAAGATAAATTGGAAAAAATTGGCGCGTCAATATTAATTAAAAAAAATAATGACTAAATATGAGTGTTGCACCTCAATCTAACGATCTAAAAAATAGAATATTATTTACAGTATTCATTCTAGCTGTGTATAGACTGGGAACTTTTGTTCCTTTACCAGGAATTGATCCTGAGCAATTACAAATACTTATGGCGGGTAATCAGAAAGGTTTATTGGGAATGTTTAATGTTTTTGCTGGAGGAGCAGTCGGTCGTATGGCTATTTTTGCTTTAGGAATAATGCCGTACATTTCTTCATCTATTATTGTTCAATTATTAACTGGTGTATCTGATTATTTTAAAAATTTAAAAAGTCAGGGTGAAACTGGTAGAAGAAAAATTTCTCAAATTACAAGATATGGAACAGTATTATTGGGAACAATTCAAGGATATGGTTTGTCAGTTGGTTTAGAGTCGTCAGCAAATTTAGTTATCAATCCAGGTGTATTTTTTAAAATAACTACTGTTACAACTATAGTTGCTGGTACTATTTTTTTAATGTGGCTAGGTGAACAGATTACTCAAAGAGGGATTGGTAATGGAATTTCTTTAATTATTTTTTCTGGTATTGTTGCTGAAATCCCAAGAGCATTGGTTACAACTTTTGAGCTTGGTAGAACAGGTGCAATTTCAACAATAATGATTGTAGGAATTTTTGTTCTATTGGTATTAACGATTATGTTTATTGTTTTTATGGAAAGAGCTTTAAGAAAAATACTTATAAATTATCCAAAAAGACAAATGGGAAATAAAATGTATGGTGGAGAATCGTCTCATTTACCATTAAAAGTAAATAATGCTGGAGTAATTCCTGCAATCTTTGCTTCTGCATTATTATTGCTTCCAATAACTTTTTCTAATTTTAATTTTTCTAGTAATGATACGTTTTTAAATATAACTTCATACTTTTCTCAAGGACAACCTCTTTATATGCTTTTATATGCATCAGGTATTATATTTTTTACTTTTTTTTACACATCAATTACATTTAATCCAAATGAAACTGCAGAAAATTTGAGAAAACATGGAGGTTTTATTCCAGGAATAAGACCAGGTGAAAGTACAGCGTTTTATATAGATAATATTTTAACTAAACTGACAACTATTGGAGCTCTTTATTTAACGTTGGTTTGTTTAATGCCAGAATTTTTAATAGCAAATTACCCAATTCCTTTTTATCTTGGAGGAACATCTATATTGATTGTTGTTGTAGTTGCTATTGACACAGTTACACAAGTACAAACCAGATTAATGAGTTCACAATATGAGCAATTAATTAAAAAAACTAAATTTGGTAGATAAAAAAAAGTGAATTTAATTTTATTTGGACCTCCAGGAGCCGGAAAAGGCACTCAGGCTAAATATTTGGTAAATAAATTGAATGGTTTTCAAATATCAACAGGCGATATCTTAAGAGATGAAATTCAAAAAAGTTCAGAAATTGGGAAAAAGATAATTAATGATATGAATGATGGAAAATTTGTAAATGATGAAATAGTTAATAATCTTATAAAAAATGTGATAATTGATCCTCAAAAAAAAAATAAACTAATATTTGACGGATATCCTAGATCATTAAGTCAGGCTAAAAATTTAGATTTATTGTTAAATGGCTCCAATCAAAAAATAGATTTTATTTTTTTTCTCAATGTGAACAAAGATACAATAATAAAAAGAATTGAAAAAAGAAAAATTTTAGAAAAAAGGTCAGACGATGACTTAAATACTATTCTAAAAAGGTATGATACTTACATGGAAACAACTAAACCTGTCTTAGATTTCTATTCTAAAAATCCAAATTTTTATGAGATAGATGGCAATCTTAAAATTGAGCAAATAACAGCCAAAATAAAGGTTTTTCTCAATGTTTAAGACGTTGACTTTAAAAGATCTTCTTATATAAAAGGCTAAATTTATTCTCAAATAATATGGCTCGTATAGCAGGTGTAAACATCCCACAAAATAAACTTGTTCAAATTGGACTTACTTATATTTATGGAATTGGCAATAAATTCTCAAAACAAATATGCACAGCATTAGAAATATCAAATTCAAAAAGAGTAAATGAGTTAACAGATGATCAAATTTTAAAAATAAGAGAATATATTGATCAAAATTTTAAAGTAGAAGGAGATCTTAGAAGAGATTACTCATTGAGTATTAAGAGATTAATTGATCTTGCTTCATATCGTGGCTCAAGACATAAAAAAAAATTACCAGTAAGAGGTCAGAGAACTAGATGTAATGCTAGGACTAGAAAAGGAAAAGCGATTGCTATTGCAGGTAAAAAATTAACTCCACTTAAAAAATAAAAATGAGCAAAGATAAAAATAAAGAAACCAAAACACAAGATCAAGAAAAACCTGTAAAAAATTTAAAAAAAAGTTCATATTCAAAAAAAAAAAGAAAAGTTAAAAAAAATATATTGAATGGTATTGCTTATGTTCAATCAACATTTAACAATACGATTATTTCAATAGCGGACACTAGTGGAAATGTAATATCTTGGGCATCATCTGGACAGAAAGGTTTTAAAGGATCAAGAAAATCTACTCCTTATGCTGCGCAGGTTGCTGCTGATGCTGCTGCATCTAAAGCGCTTGAATTTGGCATGAAAGTTTTATCAGTAGAAGTAAAAGGGCCAGGCTCTGGAAGAGAAACTGCTCTTAGAGCTTTACAAGCTAGAGGTTTTAAAATTATTTCAATTAAAGACACAACCCCAATGCCACATAATGGAGCAAGGCCACCAAAAAAAAGGAGAGTATAATGGAAAATGTAGATGTAAATATAAAAAATTGGAAATCATTAATTAAACCATCAAAGTTAGATATTCAGTTAAGTGATGATAAAACTTATGCAAAGGTCATAGCTGAACCATTAGAAAAAGGTTATGGATTAACATTGGGAAATTCATTAAGAAGAATTTTATTATCATCAATTAGAGGAGCTGCAGTAACTTCAGTTCAAATAGATGGTGTTCTACATGAATTTACATCAATTAAAGGCGTTAGAGAAGATGTAACGGACATTATCTTAAATGTTAAATCTCTCGCACTAAAAAGCTCATCTGAAGGTGTTAAAAAACTAATTTTAGACTCCAAAGGACCAGGTATAATTAAAGCATCTGATATTACCCTTACTTCGGATATAGAGATATTAAATCCAGATTTAGTAATTTGTAACCTAGATGAAAATACTAATTTTCATATGGAAATGACTGTTGGTTCAGGCAAAGGATATGTGCCTTCTATAATGAACAAACCTGAAGAGCCACCACTGGGATTAATACCAGTAGATTCATTATTTAGCCCAGTTAAAAAAGTATCTTATTCTATTAGCACTGCTAGAGAAGGAAAAGCTCTTGATTATGATAAATTAACTATGGAAATTGAAACTAATGGTTCAATATCAGCTGAAGATGCAGTTGCTTATGCTGCAAAAATTTTTCAAGACCAACTTAATATGTTTGTTAATTTTGATGAACCAGAAGAAATTCCAACTCGTGAACAACCAAGCGAACCTGAATTTAACAAAAACTTATTAAGAAAAGTTGATGAATTAGAATTGTCGGTTAGATCTATGAACTGTTTAAAAAATGACAATATTATCTACATTGGTGACCTTGTTCAAAAATCTGAAGGTGAAATGTTAAGAACTCCAAATTTTGGTAGAAAATCACTTAATGAAATTAAAGAAGTATTAACTGGTATGTCTCTATATTTAGGAATGGAAATTCCTAATTGGCCCCCAGACAATATAGCTGAAATGTCTAAAAAACTTGAGGAAGCAATATAATAATGAGACACGCAATGGCAAATAAGAAGTTGAATAGGACTTCTGAACATAGAAAAGCATTGCTAAAAAATATGCTAAATTCTCTTATTAAGTATGAACAGATTACTACCACATTACCTAAAGCTAAGTTTTTAAAACCTCAGGCTGATAAAATTATTACATTAGGAAAAAAAGAAAGTTTACAAACAACAAAGATTTTGATGTCAAAATTACAAGATAAAAAATCAACAAATAAAGTTAAAAAAACTTTATCAAAGAGATATGAAAAAAGAAATGGTGGCTATACAAGGATTATTAAAGCTGGTTTTAGATATGGAGATAATGCACCTATGGCGGTTATTGAATTTGTAGATAGAGATGTTCAAGCTAAAAAGGTAGATAGAAAGAAAAAAGAACCGGCTAATGATCAAAAAGAATCAACAAAAGATCAAAAAGAATCAAAAAAATTGCCAACAAAGTAATTTAATATATTACAATATTGCATCATGAAAAAGACTTATAACGTTGATGAAACGTCTAATAATATGCGTTTAGATAGATGGATTAGAAATAATATTGGAAATTTACCACAAGGATTTATTGAAAAAAATCTAAGAAATGGAAAAATTAAAATAAATAATCAAAAAATTAAAAGTTCTCATAAAATTAAAAAAAATGATCAGATAGATTTATTTAATTTTGATTTTAATGAATCTATTAAACAAAAAAAAACTAAATTCCAGCCATCTAAAGATGTAATAAAAGAAAATGAAGAACTCATTATTGATGACAACGAGGATTTTATTGTTTTAAATAAAAAAGCAGGAATTTCTGTACAAGGTGGAACAAAATCAAAAAAAAATTTAGTAGATATATTTGCAAAAAGTAAAATTTTTCAAAATACAAAGCCATTTTCTGTCCATAGATTAGACAAAGATACATCTGGTGTTTTTATAATGGCTAAACATCATAAATCAGCTCAATTACTTACATCTCTATTTAGATTAAGAAAAGTTCATAAAACCTATCTAGGTATATGTCATGGTGAGTTATCATCTAATTCAGGAGAATGGAAAAATGATTTAGTTCGATATGAAAAAGATAAAAAAATTATTGAAAAATCTAGAACAATTTATAAAGTTTTAGATAAAAATTCTATTTGCACATTAGTTGAAATGAAACCAATAACTGGTCGAAAACACCAGTTAAGAAAACAATTATACGAAGTAGGAAACCCAATCTATGGCGATCAAAAATATAATCTTAGAAATAATCAAAAAGGTATTAATAAAAATTTAATGCTACATTCTTATCAAATAAAATTTATGATTAATGATAAAAAATATACTTATACAGCATTGTTACCTGATTATTTTAAAAAATTGTTGACAATAAAAAGACTCAGATTTCCAAATTTTTAATAAAGTTATTTATTATTTTATCACTTAATTCATCATAGTTTTGATCCTTAACTAATTTAAGATTTATAATACCTTTATCTTTTATTCCACAAGGAATAATTTTATTATAATTTTCTAAATTATTATTAACATTAATTGAAAATCCATGATATGCGATCCATTTCTTAATTCTAATACCTATTGCAGCAATTTTTTTTATTTTTTTTTCATGATTAACCCATATTCCAATATTTTTATTATCATTAAATGAATTTATTTTGTATTCATTTAAAGTCTCTATGATTGTTTTTTCTATAATCTTTGTGAATTTTCTTATATCTTTTTTTTTTTTATTTAGATCAATAACAAAATAGCAAATAGTTTGACCAGGACCATGGTATGTAATTTTTCCACCACGATTTGTTTGAATTACTTTAATCGATTTATCTAAAATGTCATTTTTATCATAACCAGTGCCAGCAGTGTAAGTATTTGGATGCTCCAATATCCAAATAAGATCATTTAATTTTTTTTCGTTAACTCTAATTAGTCTTTTTTCAAGAAAATCAACGGCTTCTTTATATTCTATTGGTTTTGTTGATTTTTTGATCTCAATTTTCATTAATAAATTGTATTATATGAATTATGTATTAATAGTGCCCTATTAGATTATAGGTAAATTTATGTCTTTAGTAAAAAAAATAAAAGATAAAAAGGTAAATTTTGAATTTAATAAAGAATACATAAATGTTGTTACAAGCAAAATTGCAAGTAGCGATGCTTTATTTATTACGAATTCATTCAAAGAAATGCACCCTGCTGATGCAGCAGATATTATAGAACATTTAAGTGAAAATGATCGAGAAAAACTTATTAAACTTAATAATTTTAAAATAGATCCCGAAGTATTTGTAGAGCTAAATGAATCTATCCAATCAGAAATCATAAAATATCTTTCATCAGAAACAATTGTAACAATATTAAAAAATCTAGAGTCTGATGATGCAATCAAGATTTTAGAAAATATTGATGAAAAAAACAAAAATGCAATATTAGGTTCATTGCCACCAAAAGATCGTTTCGCATTGTTAGAAAGTTTAAGTTACCCAGAAGATTCTGCAGCAAGAATCATGCAGAGAGAATTTACAGCAATACCAAGCAATTGGTCTGTAGGACAAACAATAGATTATCTAAGAGAGAACAAAGATTTACCAGAGCAATTTTTAGAAATATTTATAGTAGATAATGAATTTGGACCCATAGGAACAGTTCCATCTTCAAAAGTTTTAAGAACACCAAGAGATGCTAAAATGATTTCTATAATGTCCGAAACACAACTTTCTATACCTGTTGACATGGATAAGGAAGAAGTGGGTCACTTATTTGAAAATTATAATTTAAATTCAGCATGCGTTGTTGATAAAAACAATAAATTAGTTGGAATGATTACAAGTGATGACGTTCTTACAGTTTTAAAAGAAGAAGCTGAAGAGGATGCGTTGAGGCTTGCCGGAGTAGGTGATGAAGAAATTACAGATGGTGTTTTTAAAAAAACTAAAAGAAGATTTACTTGGCTTTTATTAAATTTGTTTACTGCAGTTATTGCTTCAATAGTTATAGGATTTTTTCAGGAAGATATAGAAAAAGTTGTTGCATTAGCAGTTCTAATGCCAATTGTTGCATCGATGGGAGGAAATGCTGGGATGCAAACACTTGCTGTGACTATTAGAACAATAGCTACAAATGAATTAACCAAAAATAATTTTTCTCAAAATGTTTTAAAAGAATTTTCAATTGGAATATTGAATGGTATAATTTTTGCCATTATTAGTGCAATTATAGTTCAGTTTTGGTTCAATGACACAACACTTTCATTAATAATATCAATCTCAATGGTATTAAACATGATAGTGGCAGGTTTATTTGGAATTTTAGTTCCAATAACACTTAAAAAATTTAATATAGATCCAGCCGTAGCATCAAGTGTATTTGTAACAACAATAACTGATGTAATAGGGTTTTTATCTTTTTTAGGTATTGGTGCGTATTTTTTTTATGGATAATTAAAAGTTATCAATAAGTCTGATTTTATTAATATAATAGGCAACAAATAATCTAATTTTTCTATTTTTGTACGAAGTAGTTAAATTTTTTTCATTTCTGATTTCCAGATAATCTATTTTAATATTAAATTTTTTCTGTAATTCTTTTTTTTTAATTAAAAGGGAATTGTGAATTTTAACATTTTTTTTTAAGGAAAATTTTAATTTAAATAGATATTTAGCTATTAGAGCAGCCTTGATAAGTTGTACTTTGGATAACAAAAAATTTCTTGATGATAAAGCTAATAAATTTTTATCTCTAACAGTTTTACAAGGAAATATATTATTTTTATGTCTTTTGGACATAAATTTTTTAACTAGAAATAATTGCTGAAAATCTTTTTCACCCATAAATGTATATTTTGGATTTATTAATTTAATTAAACGATCCATTATGTCTAAAACTCCTTCAAAATGACCTTTTCTAAACTTTGCACATAGTATTTTTTGTTTTTGTGTCAAAATAATTTTTTTTTTTCTTTTTTCTTTAAAAATTTCATTAGTTGAAGGTAAAAAAACAAAATTTACATTCAATTTTTTTAAAATATTTAAATCTCTAGTTAAATTTCTTGGATAGTCATCAAAATCTTTTTTTTTATTAAACTGCTTTGGATTAATATAAATACTAACCAAAGTTTTATAACATTTACTTTTTGATTTTTTTATTAAAGATATATGACCATCATGAAATGAACCCATAGTTGGAACAAAACCTAAATTTCTGACTTTGCTTATTGCCTCTTTTAGGTCATCTTTAGTTCTTAAAATTTTCATTTGTAATAAATAAACTTTATAAGTAAAACATTTAAATGATTAAACAAGCAATAATTCCTTTAGCAGGTTTGGGTACTAGATTGCTTCCTTTAACAAGCGTTTTTCCTAAAGAGTTATTACCAATAAATGGCAAACCTGGCATTGAATATATTATTGATGAATGTATAGACGCCGGAATTAAAGAAATTATTTTTATTATTTCCAAAAAGAAATCTGTGATTAAAAATTATTTTTATAATGATAAACTTTTTAAAAAAATTATAAAAAAAAAAAAAGATAAAAGAATCTTAAAAGAATACAAAAAAATTTTAAAATATAGAAAAATGATTAAGTTTGTTTATCAAAATAAACCACGTGGAACTGGTGACGCTGTTCTAAAAACTAGAAAATTTATCAAAGAAAAATATTTTCTTATACTTTTACCTGATGATCTGATTATAAAAAAAAACTGTACAAAATCAATGATATCTGTTCATAAAAAATATAAATCTTCAGTTATGGCAAGCATGAATGTTAATAGCAAAAATGTTTCTCGTTGGGGAATCTACAATGTTAAAAAAAAAATTAATAAACAGAATTTTATAATTCAAGATGTTGTTGAAAAACCATCTCCAATAAATGCACCATCAAATAAAGCTGTTATTGGGAGATATATATTGCCTAAAACAATTTTTAATAGCCTTTCAAAACAAAAATCTGGAAAAGGTGGAGAAATTCATATTACTGATGCTATTCAATCTCTAATAAAAAATAACCAAATGTTTATTGGACATAATTTTTCAGGGAAATATTTAGACTGCGGTACAATGAAGGGATATATTAACTCATCTTTAGAAATTTCAAAAATATGAAAATTTGTATGATAGGAACTGGCTACGTTGGATTAGTTAGCGGTGTATGTTTTTCAGATTTAGGAAATGATGTTGTATGTGTTGACAAAGATTTAAATAAAATTGAAAATTTAAAAAAAGGAATTAGCCCAATTTATGAACCTGGTTTGAGTGAATTAATTAAAAAAAATTATAAAATTGGTAGATTAAAATTTTCTACCAATTTGAAAGATTCAGTTATTAAATCTGATATTATTTTCATTTGTGTAGGAACTCCTACCAAAAAAAAAACTAATGCTGCTGATTTAAGCCAAGTTTTTGATGTGTCAAAAAAAATTAGTCGTTTTATTAAATCGAAATTTAAAATCATAATTACAAAATCTACTGTTCCAGTAACCACTGGCGATATAATTGAAAAAATTATTTCTAAAGGCAAATCAAAGAAACTTTTTTCAGTTGTATCAAATCCTGAATTTCTTAGGGAAGGTGAGGCTATTAGAGACTTTATTTATCCAGATAGAATAGTAATTGGAACAGATAGTTCTAGATCTAATAAAATTCTTAAAAATCTTTATTCTCCATTAATTTCAAAGGGAGCCAAATATATTAATACAACAAGAAGAGCTTCCGAGTTAATTAAATATGCTTCTAATTCTTTCTTAGCAACCAAAATTACATTTATTAACGAAATTGCTAATTTATGTGAAAAAATCAATATAAATGTTGAAGATATTTCAATTGGTATGGGTCTAGATAAAAGAATTGGCAGTCGTTTTTTAAGAGCAGGCCCTGCATATGGTGGATCTTGTTTCCCAAAAGATACAAAAGCCATTGTTAATACAGCAGAAAAATTTAAGATAAATTTGTCATTAGTTAAGAGTGTAATTAAGTCTAATGAAAAAAGATCTTTATTGCTTCTAAATAAGTTAATTGAAATATTAAAAGGTAAAATAAAAAATAAAAATATATGTTTTTTAGGAGTTACATTTAAAGCCAATACTGACGATATGAGAGATTCATCTGCTTTAGCAATGATCCCATCTTTAGCTAAAAAAGGTGCTAAAATTAATTATTATGATCCTACAGGTGAAAAAAATGTTTTTAAAAAAATTAAAAATGTAACTTTTATTAACAATATAAAATCAGCAATACATAACTCAGATTTAGTTATAATACATACTGAATGGAATGACTTTAAATCGATTAACTTTAAATCATTGATTAAAAAGAAAAATTTTATTGTTTATGATATGAGAAACATATACTCACCTTTAAAAATGAAAAAAGCCAAAATTAAATATTTTGGTATAGGTAGATAATTTAATTCAATTCAAAAATAGCATCAACTTCAACAGCAACTCCTAATGGCAGGCTATTAGTGCTTACAGCTGCTCTTGTGTGTTTGCCTAAATCTCCAAAAACAGAAACTATAAGATCTGACGCCCCATTAATAACTTTTGGTTGTTCAGTAAAGTCATTTGTTGAATTAACAAATCCCGTTAATTTGTTGCATGATTTTATTTTATTTAAATCTCCAGAACATGCTTTTTTAGCTTGAGCAATTATACTTATGGCGCATCTTTTAGCAGCATTGTACCCGTCATCTGTAGTCAAATCTTTACCAAGTTTGCCTTTAATTAGTTCACCTTTATCATTAATTGATATTTGACCTGAGATGAATAAGAGTTTATCTACAATTTTTGTAGCAAGATAAGATCCAACTGGATCTGGAGCTTTAGGTAAAATTATATTATTTTTTTTTATATTATCTTCAGCACTCATTAATCTAAAATTTTATTTTTAGCATCTTTTAACTTTTCTTTGGTAAGTTCTAACTTAGATTTTTCTTCTGTCCACTCTTTTTCTTGATAATTTTTAGTTTTTTTCATGAAATAATCAGTATAATTTTTTGTATTTATAATTAAATTATCAGTTTTACATTTATAATATTCAGTTGATAGTACACTATATTTTGAACAATCTTTTATTTCAGCTGAAAAAGAATTTAATGTTAATATGTTAATCAAAATAATAAAAATTAATATTTTTTTCATTTCTTTGTTTTTTTTTTATTTTTATCGTATTCTTTTCTTTTCTCAATTAAAATTAAAGCTTCTTCCATTGTTAGTTCCAAAGGATCTTTTTCTTCTGGTATAGTAGCATTTAAAGATTTATATTTAATATAAGGTCCATATTGTCCCTTCATTACTCTTACAGGTTTTTTATCTTCAGGA
Organism: uncultured Pelagibacteraceae bacterium; assembly: GCA_902608385.1. Lineage (GTDB taxonomy): Bacteria > Pseudomonadota > Alphaproteobacteria > Pelagibacterales > Pelagibacteraceae > Pelagibacter. Next base: position 5,639 of record CACLNT010000015.1, on the reverse strand, counting down.
TGTTCGCCTAAATCTTTTATAACCGATGATGAGATTCTACCTGGTTTAGCTTCAGCGATTAATGTAATTGCTCTATTTAATCCTATTGAAAATATTTCTTCAACATTTTCTATTCTTGCTGATTTATTTTCACATTTTAAATAAGGACCGAACCTACCAGTGTTCAAAATTATTTCTTTTTTATTTTCAGGGTTTACTCCAAGTTTTTTTGGAAGCAAACATAAAAATTGAGCTTTGTTTAAATCAATCGATTCTAATTCTATTCCTTTTGGAATCGAAATGTTTTTAAAATTATCATCAGTTTTTTTTCTTTTTTTGGATTTTTTCTTTTTTGTTTTTTCATTTAGTATATCTTCTTCAGTTTTTAGCATTTCATATTGAAGATAGGGGCCAAATCTACCATTTTTCAAATATATATCTTTTCCATTTTCATGCTTGCCAATAAACTTAGGTTCAGCTAACTGTGCTTGAGCTGCTGCTTTTACTTTAGATAAAGGTCTTGTAAATTTACAATTAGGATAATTTGAACAACCAATAAAAGCACCGCCTCTAAAACTATTTTTAAGGCTCAAAGTACCTGTATTACATAATTGGCATTTTCTTACAATATTTCCATCATTATCTTTATCAAAAACCAAATCTCCCAGACTGTCATTTAACAAATCTAAAACTTCTCTAGTTCTTTTTTCTTTAACTTCAGATACATTATGATTAAAATCTTTCCAAAATAATTCTAAAACTTTTATCCAACTTTCTTTGCCACTTGTTATTTCATCTAATTGATCTTCTAAACTTGCTGTAAAATTATAATCAACATATTTTGAAAATAATTTTTCAAGAAAAGCAGATATTAATTTGCCTCGATCTGTAGGAAAAAATCTTTTATTAAGTATTTCAGCATAACCTCTATTAGCAATAGTTGAGATAATGCTAGCATATGTTGAGGGTCTTCCAATGCCCAATTCTTCTAATTTTTTTACTAAGCTTGCCTCTGAATATCTTGGTGGTGGTTGAGTGAAGTGTTGCTCGTCCAATAAAGCTTCAATATTAACTGGTCCTTTAGACATTTCGGGCAATATACTTTCATCATCATCTTTATTTGGGTTGTTATAAACTTTTAAAAAACCATCAAATTTTAAAACTGAACCACTCACTTTACATGTCGTGTCATTATTATCAGTAGTAATAGTAATTGTATTTCTGTCAAATTGAGCAGTCTCCATTTGTGAAGAAAGAGCTCTGCTCCAAATTAAATTATACAATTTGTTTTGATCAGTACTTAAATATTTTTTAACATTTTGTGGAGATCTTTTAACATCTGTTGGTCTTATTGCTTCGTGTGCTTCTTGTGCATTTTTTGCTTTTTTTCCTGAATAATTTAATGAACTTTTAGGCAAATATTCATTTCCAAATTCATTTTTTATATAATCTCTAAATGTTGAAACAGCATCTACAGATAAATTTGTACCGTCAGTTCTCATATAGGTTATTAAACCTATAGTTTCACCATCAATTTCAATACCTTGATAAAGTCTTTGTGCAATTTGCATTGTTCTAGATGCTCCAAATCCAAGCCTACTAGATGCAACTTGTTGAAGAGTAGACGTTGTAAATGGTCCAGAGGGATTTCGCTTTATTATTTTTCTAGAGATATCTGTAATATTGAATTTTTTATCTTTAATACTAGATATTGCCTTATCAATATCATTTTTGTTTTTAAAAGAAAATTTTTCAATTTTTTTGTTATCAAGTTGGTTAATATTAGCCGTAATAGATTGTTTTTTGTTATCTGTAAATTTTACACTTAAGGTCCAAAATTCTTCAGGTTTGAAAGATTCAATTTCATGTTCTCTTTCTGTAACTAACTTAAGAGCTACAGATTGAACTCTTCCAGCAGACTTAGAGCCTGGTAATTTAGTCCATAGAATTGGAGAAATATTAAAACCTACCAAATAATCCAAAGCTCGTCTTGCCATATAAGCATCAACTAATAGTGGTTCAATTTGTCTTGGATTTTCTATGCCGTGTATTACAGCTTTTTTTGTTATTTCGTTAAAAACTACTCGCTCAATTTCTTTATCTTTTAAGAGTTTTTTTTCATTAAGGTACTCTTTCACATGCCAAGCAATAGCTTCGCCTTCTCGATCTGGATCCGTAGCAAGTATAATTTTTTTGGAGTCTTTCGCAGCATCTGTAATTTCTTTTAAATATTTTTTTGAAAAACTGTCTACTTCCCATTCCATTTTAAAATTATGGTCAGGATCAACAGATCCATTTTTTGAAGGAAGGTCTCTAATATGACCATAGCTTGCCAAAACTGTATAATTATTACCAAGATATTTGTTAATAGTTTTAGCTTTTGCTGGACTTTCTACAATGACGAGATTCATATTCAACAAACTACCTAAAAGGTTTAGATAGTCAAATTAATAAATTTTTGTCTTAGATTCTTCTTTATTTTTCAAGCGTTTAATATTTTCTCTATGTGTATAAAATGTTAAAATAAACATTATCGAAAAAAATATAAAATTTTGATTTGTAAAAAAAAATAAATAAATAGGAATACTCAAACTTGCAAAGAGCGATGATAAAGAAGAATATTTTGAAATTAAAAAAGTTATAAACCAAACTCCTATAAAAACTAATCCTATAGATAAATTAATTGAAAATAATATTCCAATATATGTTGCTACACCTTTTCCACCTTTAAACCTGAGCCAAATAGGAAAAACGTGACCTAAAAAAATACATAATGAAGCAATAAAAATATAATCAGTATAATATAATTTTATATAAATAATTGGGATTACAGCTTTCATTATATCTAAAAATAAAGTTGTATATCCAATGGTTTTATTTCCAGTTCGCAATACATTTGTTGCTCCAATATTACCAGAGCCAATATTTCTAATGTCTTTTTTTAAAAAAAATTTTGTTAAAACAAAACCAAAAGGAATTGATCCAATAAAATATGAAAGAATAGATATTAATAAAATTTCCATATTTATAGCTTAAATAATTCAACACCTTTTACAAATGTATTTGTAATTTTTCCTTGGAGTTTTTTATTTTCTATAGAAGTATTTTTTGATTTTGAGATTAATTTTTCTTTTTTTACAATCCAAGGTTTATTTATATCAACAATACAAAAATCAGCATCATTACCAATCGTAAGATTGCCTTTATCAATTTTCAATATTTTTGCTGGATTAGATGATAAAGCTTGGATTATTTTTTCTAATTTAACAGAGCCATTGTGATAAAGCTCAAGACTTAAAGGCAATAATGTTTCAATACCAGAAGAGCCTGTAGCAGCCTGTGCAAAAGTTAATCTTTTTTGTTCTTCATCTTCAGGCTTGTGATCTGAAACAATAACATCAATTACATTATTATTTAAACCGTTAACTAAAGCTAATCTATCGTCTTCAGTTCTTAGTGGAGGGGAGAGTTTTAAAAAGGTTCTAAAATCTCCTATATCATTTTCATTTAAGGATAAATTATTTATTGAAACACCGCATGTAAATTTAACTTTGTTCTTTCTTTCGTTAATAATTTCTACAGATTTTTTAGATGAGATTTGTGAAATATGGTATCTGCATTCAATACTTTCTAGTAATGTTAAGTCTCTTTCAATAATAATTAACTCTGCTAAATCTGGAATTCCTTGTAGGCCTAGTTTTGTTGCAATAATTCCATCATTTATCATTCCATTTTTCGACAACTCTAAATCTTCAGCGTGTTGTATTATCAAAGTGTTCAAATCGTGTGCAGATTTCATAATTCTAGACATTAATCTTGTATTTTGAATAGTTTTTATACCATCTGTGAATGCAACAATTCCTTTTTTTTGGAGAAGACCAAACTCAGTCATATTACTTCCTTCTAAATTTTTTGTTAATGATGCAGTTGGAAAAATATTTATTTTAGATTTATCTCTACCTCTTCTTTTTAAAAAATCTACTATAGATACATTGTCAATAACAGGATCTGTATTAGGCATTGTAACTACAGAAGTAACTCCACCCGATAAAGCAGCGTTACTTAAGGTTCTAAAATTTTCCTTATATTCATAGCCTGGTTCTCCAACAAAGACTCGCATGTCAATTAACCCTGGGAATATATGTTTACCATGAAGGTCAATTGTTTTTTCTCTTGAAGGTATATTGTTTTTATTGACTTTTTTTCCTACAGCTTCAATTGTACCATTTTCACTGATAATTAATCCACCAACTTCACTTAGAGAATTGTGAGGATCAATTATATGAGCATTTAAGAAATATTGTTTTTTCATTTTTCACAAAATATTTTTAGACAAGCCATTCTTACAGCTACACCTAATTCAACTTGTTCTTTAATTACACTTCTATTTATGTCGTCAGCTAAATTTGTATCTATTTCAATACCTCTGTTCATAGGACCTGGATGCATAATTAATGCATCATCTTTAGCGCAACTTAGCTTGTCTTGAGTTAAACCGTAATATTCATAATATTCTCTATTTGATGATAAAAATGAACTAGTCATTCTTTCATTTTGTAACCTTAACATCATGACGATATCACAATCTTTTAATCCTTTTTTCATATCCGAAAATTTATTAACACCAAATTTTTCAATATCTTCAGGCATTAAGTTTGTTGGAGAAATTATATTTACCTCAGCACCAAGCATAGTTAACAAATAAATATTTGATCTAGCTACTCTTGAATGTAAAATGTCACCACATATAGCAATTTTTAAACCTTGAATTTTTTCTTTTTTTTCAATTATTGTTAATGCATCCAATAATGCTTGAGTTGGATGCTCGCGTCTTCCATCACCAGCATTAATTACAGAACAATTAACTTTTTGTGATAATAAGTTACAAGCTCCTGAATCTTGATGTCTGATAACAATTAAATCTGGATGCATCGCATTCAATGTCATTGCAGTATCAATTAATGTTTCTCCTTTTTTAATTGCTGAATTTACTATGTTCATTGACATAACATCTGCACCTAACCTTTTTCCAGCTAACTCAAAAGAGCTTTGTGTTCTTGTAGAAGGTTCAAAAAACAAATTGATTTGTGTTTTTCCTCTAAGAACATCTAACTTTTTACTCTTGCTTTTATTCAAGCTAATAAATTGTTTAGCCTCGTTAAGTATAAAATTGACATCTGAAACTGATAAATTTTGGATACCTAGAAGATGTTTTTGAGAAATTTTAACAGCTTTATCTGATTTAATTGCCATTAAAACTAACTCTATAACTATTAACCTTCAATAACGCAAGTATTAATTTTTTAAGTAATCTAGAGCTCCCTGGAGTATGAAAGCAGCAGCATTTTGATCTATTTTTTTTATTTTTTTAGAAATATTCACATCAAGTTGGCTAGATAAATTAAAAGCCCCAACTGTTGATAGTCTTTCATCCCATAGGCAAACCGGCAAATCAATAGATTTAGATATATTAATTGAAATATCTTTAACTGATTGAGCAGATGGCCCTGAAGAACCATCCATATTGATTGGATTTCCTATCACTATTCCTTTAATATTATTCTCTTTAATAATTTCTTTTAATTCATCTATAAAATTAGCTGTGTTAACTCTATCAATTGTTTTATAAGGAGTAGCTATAGACTGCTTTTCATCACATA
>CACLNT010000014.1 GCA_902608385.1 uncultured Pelagibacteraceae bacterium | reverse complement strand
TAAACCATAAGTAATTTTGTTTTTTATTTTGAATGATATTATTTTTTGTCTAAATAACATTTCAACGTGTGCAATAGATCCAGCAATATCTTCTTTATAAAGTTTTTTGTCAATCTCTATAGAGCTTCCAACTTTTTGAAATGTAGTTGAGGTATTTTTTTTAATTCTTACATTCCAGATTGTTTTGTTGTTTTTATTTTTGTTCATGATATTTAACTATACTCATTTGGTGTAAAATTTTTAGTATTAAATTCTTATGGCATTCTGTCTTAAAACAATAATTATAAAACCTGAAAATGACATTCCAATTAAAAATGCAATAATATTACTTCATGGATATGGAGGTGATGGAAAAGATATAAGCATGTTAAGTCTAAATTGGAAAAGGTTTTTAACTAATACCATTTTTTTATGTCCTGATGCCCATGAAAGATGTCCAGTAAACCCTAATGGATTCCAATGGTTTGATTTAACAAAAGAGGATTCCCAATACATTTTAGAACAATCAATAAAAGCTGAAAAACAACTTCATCAATTTATTGATGAAGTTAAAAAAGAATATAATTTAAAAAATTCTCAGATTTGTTTATGTGGTTTTAGCCAAGGATGTATGATGTCTATAAATTTGGGTTTAACTAGTAATGAAAATTTAAATTGTATTGTTGGTTTTTCTGGAAAAATTATAAATAAAGATAATCTTTCTAGAAGAAAAACTTCTAACACTAAAATGTTATTATTACATGGAGATATTGATGAAGTTGTTCCTTCTGTAAATTTATTAGAAGCTAAAGATTTTTTAATTAGAAATGATATAGAAGTAGAAATAAATATGATAAAAAATTGTGGTCATCACATTTCAGTTGAGGCTTCGAGCTTAGCCTTAGAATATATAAAGCAAAACTTTAAAATTTAATAAAGATTTACTCCTATTGATTAATAAAATAATTTAAGTTACTCTTTGTTTACATATGACCTTTATTGATGAGAATATTTCATTAGAAAAATGTCCAGCATTAGTTTTAAATGCTGATTATAGACCTTTAAGTTATTATCCTTTATCGCTTTGGAGTTGGCAGGATTCTATTAAATCAATTTATTTAGATAGAGTTACAATTGTAAATAATTATGACCGAGTGATAAGGAGTCCTTCATTTTCTATGAAGTTGCCAAGCGTAATTGCATTAAAAAATTATGTTACGCCACAATCAAATCCAAATTTTACTAGATTTAATGTTTTTTTAAGAGATAAGTTTAGTTGTCAGTATTGTGGAAGCAAAAGTGAATTGACATTTGATCACTTATTACCAAGATCAAAAGGTGGAAAAACTGATTGGAATAATGTTGTAACAGCTTGTTCGAGTTGTAATGTTAAAAAAGGTGGTGATCTTATTAATCATTCCGAAATGATATTAAATCAAAAACCCTATCAACCCTCAACAGAAGATCTGCATAGAAATGGAAAAAATTTTCCTCCAAACTTTCTTCATAAAAGTTGGATAGATTATTTATATTGGGATGTTGAGTTAGAGCCGTAATTAAATTTTTTCTGAAATATTTATAGCTACTTTAGAGCCTGTTTTAATAATTTTATCTAAAATTTTATATAAACCTTTTTTAGTTGCTCCTTCTTCATAAGCAATGTCTTTATGATGCAATTCATCTTCTCTAAATTTTTTAATTTTTTCTTTTAATATATTTTCATCAGGCTCTAATTGATTTATTTGCTTTTTATAATGTTCATCAATAACTTCCTCAACAGATGCAGTACAAAGCATTGCAGCTTTTTTTCCAAGTAATGTTGAACTAAAACCAAGACCAACACCTAATAAATCCCATAAAGGCATTAATTTTGTAGGTTTAATATTTCGTTTTTTTATTTCATTTTCGAAGTAATCACAGTGTTCTTTTTCATGAGTCTTCATTTCCTGAATTGTTTTTTTTAAGTTATCATCTTTTACTAAAGTTTCTAATGCTAGCAATTGTCCTTCATATATTTTTATAGCACCACGCTCACCAGCATGATCAACTCTTATAAACTCTTCAACTTTAGTTTTATTTGTTTTTTTCATAATTAAAAAAAAGTTTGATATTTATAACACTTAATATTAAAGATATAATTGTATTTATTGTAGCAAGTGAAAAACCAAAAACTCTAAAACTAACATCTTTACAGCTAATAGTTTCTTTTTGTAGTTCTTTTAACAGTTCATCTTTAGATAAATTAGTAATATTGTTGTCTAGTTTGCAAACTAAAGATTCTTCAAAAAAACCCTGCTCGATCCCAAAATGGTAAAATGATATAATAGTTGCGACTACAAAAATTAAGATTAGAAAAATAATTATAGTTTTTTCAAATTTTTTTAAAATTAATCCTAAAGAAATAATTATTATTGCAAGAACATAAGGCAATCTTTCTATTAGACAAAGATTGCAAGGTTTGTGACCCAAAACGTATTCAACAAAATATGCTATAGTTAAGGCAAAAATACTAAATAATAAAATTAAATTAAGTGTCTTTTTATTTTTTATTTGAGACATTTTAATAAATAATAAAATATATAATCATGGCAATGGCCACTAAAGCGACACCTATAATTGAAAACCATATTGCACCATTTTTTTCTATAAAAGACTCAAAAGTTTTGCCAAATTTTACTGAAAAAAAGGCCACAATATAAAACCTTAATCCACGTGAAATTAGACAGATAAAAAAGAATACAATTACATTAAAGCCTATCATGCCGCTTGTTATTGTAAATACTTTAAAAGGTAGTGGAGTAAAACCTGCAAGAAATAATGTTCCTAGCCAAAATATAATGCCACTTTTAGTCGACATTTTATTTTGAAGATCTAAAACTTTTTCTTCATAACCATAAAATTCAATAACAGTCATTGATAATTCTAAAAAAGCTGAACCAATAAAATATCCAAATAGACCACCCAAAGAGGAAAATATCGTAGCAATTAAAAATATTTTTAAATAATCATTTTTTTTTGCTATTACCATTGGAACAATCATAATGTCTGGAGGTATTGGGAAAAAAGAGCTTTCAATAAATGAAACTATACCTAAAAAAACTTTTGAACTTTTATGTGCTGCTAATTTTAAAGACTTTTCATATAATTCTTTAAACATTTTTTGGTTTTAATATAATTTAAGTTCTTATACTATTTAATTGTGTATTTTAGTGGCAATTTTAATGAATAGTTGTCAAAACAAAAGTTATATAAGGGCGAATGGCGGAACTGGTAGACGCGCACGACTCAAAATCGTGTTTTGTAAGAAGTGAGAGTTCGATTCTCTCTTCGCCCACCAAAAAATGTTATGAATTTAGATAATTTTAATAGTTTAATTGAATTATTTTTTTATCAGTCAGAAAAACAAGAATCTAAAAGTGTTTTTTTACAATGGTTAAATCCAAACAATAATAAAAAATTTACTTGGGAGGAAACAAAAATAAATATATTTAAGCTTTCAAAAACAATAAAAGAAAATGTCCAAGAAGGTGATAGATGTCTTTTAGTTTCAGAAAATAGACCGGAATGGTTTATTTCTGATTTAGCTATCATGTTGTCCGGCGCAATTACAGTACCTGCGTATGTAACTTATACAGAACAAGATTATAAATATTTAATTGAAGATTGCGAACCAACAGTCGTTATTGTTTCTAACAATGATCTGCTGAAAAAATTAAATGTAGTTATTGATGAAAAAAATTTCATAAAAAAAGTAATTACTTTTGATGAAGTTGAAAAAACACATCATAATTTAAATATAATACATAAAGAAAAATATTTAGATTTTAATTTTATAATGAAAAATGATTTATCTGAAAAAGATAAAATACAAAAGTTAAATTTAAAGAGAACTTCGGCTGCTTGTATAATTTACACTTCAGGAACTGGAGGCAATCCAAAAGGGGTAATTTTAAGTCATGGTGGTATTTTAAACAATCTTGTAGGAGCATGTGAAATTATGAAACCATTAATTAATTCAAGGCCAGTTTTTTTAACTTGGTTACCTCTTTCACATTCATATGAACATTGTGTCCAATTTGCGCAAATAGCTGTAGGAGCTAAAGTTTATTATGCAGAAAAAATAGAAAAACTTTTAGACAATATATCTGAAGCTAAACCAACAATCATGACAGCTGTTCCTAGATTCTATCAAAATCTTTATAACAAAATTAATATTAATATGAAAAAACAAACTGGTTTGAAAGCTAAGTTAATTAGCGCAACTATTAAACTGGGTAAAAAAAAATTGTTAAAAGAAAAAATGAGCTTTTTAGAAAAATTACTAAATTCACTGGCAGATGCATTAGTTAGAAGGAAGATTAAAAAACAGTTTGGTGGAAATTTAAAAGCTTTTATTTCTGGAGGAGGAGCTTTGGATAAGGAAATAGGAGAATTTTTAAATTCTATTGGACTTCCTACTCTTCAAGGATATGGTTTAACAGAAACTTCTCCTGTTGTTAGTTGTAATCCCATTCACAAAATAAAGGTAGAAACTGTAGGACCACCTTTTAAAGGAAATAAAGTTAAAATTGCCGAAGATGGAGAAATATTAGTTAAGGGCGAAAACGTAATGTTGGGATACTGGAATAAAAAAGAGGAAACAGAAAAAGTTATTGTAGATGGTTGGTTACACACCGGAGATATTGGAGAAATAGACGCTCAAGATGGTTATCTTAAAATTACAGATAGAAAAAAAGATATTATTGTTAGTGCTGGGGGAGATAATATCTCACCAGCAAAAATAGAAAACATGATTACTAATGCAGCAGAAATTGATCAATGCATGGTTTATGGTGATAAAAAAAATTATCTAGTAGCTTTGATAGTTCCAAACAAAGAATTTTTAAAAAATAATGAAATAATTAATAATATAATTGAAATTATAAATAAAAAATTAACTTTAGTAGAAAAAATAAAAAAAATTCAATTAATAGATGAAAATTTTTCTATAGAAAATGGTTTGTTAACACCAACAATGAAAGTAAAAAGAAAAAAAGTAATAGAAAAATATAAAAAAAAGTTAGAAAATCTTTACTCATAACTAAATAAAATAAAAAGTTTTAAGCATCAATTAAACAAGTAAAACAAAGCGTTTTTAACTAAAATTAATTTTTTATAAAAAAATAAAAAAATAATTTACAAATACAAAAAAATAAATATTTGACATAACTAATTAAAAAAAATAAAAATTAGTAACTAACGAATCACTTTGATTCGTAACAAAAACAGGGAGCTAAAGATGGCTAAAAGAAGAAAAAAAGCTAAAAAGAAAGCTAAGAAAAAAGCTAAAAAAAGAAGAAGAAGAAGATAATTAAATATTCTTTTTTTAAAAAAAGAACGCTTCTTATAAAATACTTTATAGGGAGCGTTTTTTTTATTCTGGTGTTACGACAGGTTCCTCGGTTTTTATTTCCACTTTAGAAGTTTGAATTTCTAGGTTTCGTTTAAGAGCTTTGTCTAATTTTTTTTTGGTATCTTCTAATGACAAATCCATAACTACTTGAAATTCTGACAATATTCTTTCATATGCTTTTTCAAAAAGCTGTCTTTCGCTATATGATTGGTCTACCATTATATCATCACCCTTGTTTAGGTCTCTAACAACTTCAGCTAAATCATAAATTTTTCCAGAAGTTATTTTTTGTTCATATTCTTGTGCCCTTCTACTCCACATTGATCTTTTAATCTTTGGTTTGCTTTTTAGTATAGATATAGATTTATTTATTTGATTAATTGTAGCCAGAGGTCTTAAATGAGATTGTTTATTAATTGGAAGTAATCCTATAGCTTTATCTTTTTCAAATTTAATATCATAACATTGAACCTCAATTCCACCAATGATTTTTGCGCTTACCGATAAAATTTGCCCAACACCATGTTTTGGATATACTACATAATCTTTAGATTTATATTCTTTTTTTTCAGTTTCTTGTTTTTTTATTTTTTTTATTTCTGGTTTTAGTTCGTTGGTTTTAGGAATTCTTAAGTTATCAGCTTTATTATCTTGCTTAATAGTTTTTTCATTCTTAGCTAAAGTTTTAATTTTGGGTTTTTTAATTTTTTTAACTTTAGAAACCTTAAATTTTTTAGAAACTTTCTTCTTTTTCTTCTTTTTATTTTTAAATGTTTTCTTTAAAATATTTTTCAAATTTATTTTTTTCATTTTCATGTTCTTTACTATCTTTTGGTGGGTCTTTTTTTTTTGTTATATTGGGCCAAATTTCTGAATATTTTGTATTTAATTCTAACCATTTCTCATTACCGTCTTCTGTGTCTGCAACTATAGCATCTATTGGGCACTCAGGTTCACAAACGCCACAATCTATACACTCATCAGGTTTAATTACAAGCATATTTTTTCCTTCATAGAAACAATCAACTGGGCAAACTTCCACACAGTCTGTCAATTTACATTTAATACATTTATCATTGACGATATAAGTCATTTGGTAAATTTAGTTTTTATTTTTTTCTTTATATCACCTACTGTTTTATTATCTAAATATAACAAACCAGATAGTCTTCTCATTAAATTAGATTCGTAGATATCTTCTTCTTCGTTAGAATAAATAATGGTCCAAAGAGTTTCGATAATTTTAATTTTAAATTCACTATCAGCATTTTTAATTTCTTTTGTAAAATCTAGTATTTGATTTGATTTTTCTTCATTTATTTCAGCAGTTAGCATAATTTGATCCGCTTTAGATTCTTTTATTCCTAGCTGAATAAGGGTTTTTTTTATAATTTTTTTTTCATTATCAGTGTAGTTTTCGTCAATTTTTGCCGTATGAATAAGTAATGATGCAGTTTTAGTCAACAATTCTTCATTTTTTTTACTATAATCGTTTGAATCATTGTTTTTGAAAAATTTAAACATTATTTAAAATTAATATTTTTTAATATATTAAAAGGATTATCAGTTTCATTAATTTTTTTAATAGTTTTTCTCATTTTTTGTTTAGTTGGAGCATATTTGAAGTAAAGTTCATTATTTTCTTCAAAGGTTTTATAGCTCATTTTTTTAATTAATTTAATAAAATTATTTTTACTACAACCAAGTAAATTTAGCATTTCGGGAACTAATTTTATTTTTGCTTTACTGTTTGGATTTGTGTTTATAATTTGTACAAACAATCTTTCTAAAATATCTATTCTAACAAAATATTTATCAAAATTTTCAAACCCACATAAAAGCATAAAATTTTTATTTTTATAATCTTTATCCTCTAAAAAATTTAAACCAAAAGTTGGAGGTTTTAGATTAAATGATTTTTGATGGTAATTTTTCCAAAGTAAAATTCTTAAGGAAACTGATTCTGGTTTTAATAATTTAAAGAGAAAAACATGATATCTACCAAATTTTACTCCTAATTTTCTTAAAATTTTTCTTTCATCTTGGCCAAGTTTTTTTAGATATTCTGAAACCTTATCTCTTTTTAACACGCCATTATTTTCATATAATTGATAGGCTAAAGCTCTAACAGAAGAATTGCTTTCTTTTAAACTTCTAAGTTCAATTAAGCTTTTCAATATAAAATTAATTTTTTCTTTAAGCCATTTTTCCAAATGGTTTAAAAGTTTTTTTTGTTCATTTATTTCAACAATATCATCAATAATTAAAGACAGTTCTGGATCTAGATAATCTTTTCCCGGTAACAATTTTGCAATTGGGAATTTTTCCCAGTAAATTTTAAAATCATCTTTTAACTCAAGTAAACTAGCTTCAATAATTTGTTTAATTCTTTTGTTTAATTCTGGACCAATAGTTTGTCTTGCGGCTTTTTTTAGCGATTTTATGTCAGTATCAAGCGTATCAACTTTTAAATCTAACTCCAATTTTAAACCTTTCAATTTTCCAATAAATTGATTGTTTATTATAACTTTATCATCTTCAATGATTTCTGTTTTAAAAGTCATATCTTGTTTTAATCCTCTAGCCAAAATACTTGCTCTTTTATCAATAAAACTTTTTGTAAGTTCTTCATGCAATCTATCTGATAATTTATCTTCTAATAATTTTGTTCTTTCAATCCAATAATCTTGGTTTTCAACCCAATTAACTTTATTAGATACATAAGACCATGTTCTAACATTTGCAATTCGATTTGATAAAGAGTCAACGTTTCCCTCTAATTTGTTTAAAATAGATAGTTGTTGTTTCATGTAATTACTAGTAATTTTTTTCCCTTTTCCATTAAGGAAACCAAAAACTTTGCTTACAACTTCCAAGTGATGACCATAGGTTTTTTTGACAAAATCAGGAATTTGGCAACATTCCCATAATAAACTTAAGACTTCTTGGTTTTCAGATATTTTGTGCGTATTTAAATCTTTTAAGAAATATTTTAAAACTTTTTCATCTTCACATTCATGGACTTTTTTTAACCAATCTTTATTGGATTTTTCTTCAAGTGACTTAATTAAGCTAAATGCATTATTAAAATTTAGATTAGAGTTTCTCCAAAATAAAGTTCTTATTTCCTCAAATTTATGGTTTTCTAATAATTCTACCTCTTCAGCATTAATTTCTTTACAGTCCCCTGTTATTCCAAAACTTCCATCACTTAAATATCTACCAGCTCTTCCAGCTATTTGTCCAATTTCTGATAAATTTAATCTTCTTAATTTTTTCCCATCAAATTTTTTTAAATTTGAAAAATAAATATTTTCTAAATCCATATTTATTCCCATTCCAATTGCATCTGTTGCTACTAAAAAATCAACATCGCCTGATTGATATAATTCAACTTGTGCATTTCTAGTTTTTGGACTTAGAGAACCCATAACAATAGCTGCACCACCTTTTTGTCTTCTTACTAGCTCAGCAATTGCATAAACTTCTTCTGCCGAAAATGCTATAATTGCAGTTTTTCTATCTATTCTAGAAATTTTTTTATGACCCACATAAGAAAGCTTTGATAATCTTTTTTTATTAATGAACTCTGTATCCTCATTTAATTTAATAATAATATTTTTAATTGTATTTGATCCCATTAACATTGTAAGTTTTTCACCTCTGAGATTTAATAATCGATCAGTAAAAATATGTCCTCTTTCATGATCTGCACACATTTGAATTTCATCAATTCCAACAAATTCTAAATTTTTATCTATTGGCATAGATTCCACGGTACAAAGATAATATTTTGCATTTGCAGGTATAATTTTTTCTTCACCTGTTATTAATGCAACCTTATTAGGATTTATTTTTTTTATAATTTTATCGTAAACTTCTCTTGCTAATAATCTTAAAGGAAAGCCAATCATTCCTGAGTCAAATGAAAGCATTGTTTCAATAGCTAGAAAGGTTTTTCCAGTATTGGTAGGACCTAGAACAGCTGTAATTTTATTTTTTGCCATTTCAATCTTTAGTATGTTAAATTAATTTTGTACTACATGTTGTTGGCAGCGAAGAACAAAAATAGTATAAAACATGACCGAATCGTTGGGATAAAAGTTCTCATTTAGTGGTTTTTATAACTTAGAATAACATAAATAAAATTAATTCTACAATAGTTATTTAGAAAAAATTATGGGCAAAAAATTGTGGGAAGCTTCTAAAAACAAAAAAACAAATTCTAATTTGTATGCCTATGAGAAATTTATTTCAAAAAAATTTAATTTAAAATTAGATCATAATTATAATAAAATTTTTAATTGGAGTATTAAAAATTCTGGAAAATTTTGGAGTTCTATTTGGGATTATTGCAAAATTAAAGGAACTAAGAGTAATATAGAATTAATAGTTTCAAAAATATTTTATAAAAATTTTTTTTTACCTAAATCTAAGTTAAATTTTGCAGAAAATTTAATTACAAAAAATAATAAAAGTAAAGCAATTACATTTATTAGTGAAAATGGTTTTAGAGAAGAACGTAATTGGTTAGAATTGAATAATAATGTAAGTAAAATTTTTAAATTTTTTAATAAAATAAAATTAAAAAAAAATGATAGAGTTGCAGCTTATTTACCAAATTTTATTGAAACAGTAGAGGCATTTCTTGCAACTTCTTCTTTGGGAGCTATTTGGTCTTCATGTTCTCCAGATTTTGGTATAAATGGAGTAATAGAACGTTTTTCACAAATTAAGCCAAAAGTTTTATTTATAGTTGATAAATATTATTATAATGGAAAAGAAATTAATGTACTAGAAAGACTTCCTAAAATATTACAGAAAATAAAATCAATTAAACATGTTGTAGTTGTTAACTACCCTGGTAAAAAAAATATATTAAATAAATTAGAAATTAAAAAAGTTAAAATATATCATTGGAAAGAGTTGAGTAAAATTAAACCAGATAAAATTAAATTTTCTAGCTTTGATTTTGAACATCCTATAGCAATACTTTATTCTAGTGGAACTACTGGTAAACCAAAATGTATTTGTCATAGAAGTGGTGGTGTTTTGCTTCAACACAAAAAAGAGCATCAATTACATTGCGATATTAAGGAAAATGATAATGTGTTTTACTTTACTACGTGCGGATGGATGATGTGGAACTGGTTAGTTAGTTCCCTAGCCTCTAAAGCCTCAATAGTTTTATTTGACGGTTCGCCAATGTATAAAAAAGAAGATTTGTTATTTAAAATTGCAGAAAAAGAAAAAATTACTTTGTTTGGTGTAAGTGCAAAATATATTGATGCTCTTCGTAAATCAAAAATTTTAATTAAAAACAAATATAAACTTAATAAATTAAAAACAATCTGTTCTACTGGATCTCCATTATCAAACGACGGATTTGAATATATATATAAAAATATTAAAAAAGATGTACATTTGTCTTCGATATCAGGAGGAACTGACATTGTTTCTTGCTTTGTATTAGGCAATTTATTTGAACCGGTAATTTCAGGTGAAATTCAAAATAAAGGACTAGGCTTAGATGTTGATGTTTTTAATGAAAAAGGAAAATCTATAAAAAGTATTAAAGGTGAGCTAGTATGCAAAAGCCCTTTTCCATCAATGCCATTAAAATTTTGGAATGATAAACATAATGTTAAATTTAAAGATGCATATTTTAATAAGTTTTTAAACATTTGGCATCATGGTGACTATATTGAAAGAAAAAAATCTGGAGGCTTTATTATTTATGGTCGGTCAGATACCACACTTAATCCAGGTGGAGTAAGACTTGGAACGGCTGAAATATATTCAGAGGTAGAAAAGTTTATGGAAATTAAAGAATCCATAGTTATTGGGCAAACTTGGGATAATGATATTAGGATAATCTTATTTATAGTGCTTAATCCTAACTATGAACTTAATGAAGAATTATTTATTAAGATAAAAAAAAAAATAAGAAAAAATGCTTCTCCAAGACACGTTCCAGATAAAGTAATTGCTGTAAATGATATTCCTAGAACTAAAAATGGAAAAATAGTTGAATTAGCAGTTAAAAATATAATAGAAGGTAATGTAATTAAAAACAAAGAAGCATTAGCTAATCCAGAAGTTTTAGAACAGTATAAAAATTTAAAAGAATTAAATTATTAAATGTTAAAAAAAATAATTAAAAATTTAAAACCTTCTTCAACGCTTAGAATGAATGAAATTTCAAATAATCTGGAATCAAAGGGTAAAAAAATTTATAGATTTGGTTTTGGACAGTCACCATTTCAGGTTCCAGATGATGTTGTTAATGAACTAAAAAATAATGCCCATCAAAACAAATATTTATCTATGCAAGGTTTAAGTGAACTAAGGACAGCAATTTCCAAATATTCAAGTAATAAATATAGTAAAAATTATAAACCTGAAAATATAATTGTTGGACCTGGTACCAAAGAACTAATGTTCTTGCTTCAACTTCTTTTTGATGGAGATATATTGCTTCCAGCACCTAGCTGGGTATCTTACGCTCCGCAAGCCTTGTTAAACAGAAATAGGATGCACTGGATTATAACAAAAAGTGAAAATAATTGGTTTCCAACAGGAGAGGAAATAGAAAAAGTTATTTTAAAAGATAGGAAAAAAAATTATTTGTTATTTTTAAATTCTCCTAACAATCCTTCAGGTCAAATCTGTAATAACTTAAAAGAAATTAGCACTATTGCAAAAAAATATAATATTTTGATATTGTCAGATGAAATTTACTCAGAGTTGAGCTTTCATGAAAATTTTCAATCAATTTCACAATTTTATCCTAAAAAAACTATTATTAGTACAGGTCTAAGTAAATGGTGTGGAGCAGGTGGTTGGAGATTAGGACATTTTATAATTCCCGAAGGTTTAAAAGAATTAAGAGATTCTCTTAAAATTTTAGCAAGCGAAACTTTTTCGTCGGTAAGTGCACCAATACAATATGCTGCTATAGCTGCCTATAGTAATAATCATGATGAATATATTAATAATTCTCGCTCTATTCTTAAGGCAGTTGGCGAATATGTTTATAACAATTTAAAATCAAATAAAATAAATATGAATAAACCTCAAGGTGGTTTTTATCTCATGCCTGAATTTTTAATTAAAAAATTTTCTACATCCCAGGATATGTGTAGTGATATTCTAGAAAAAACTGGAGTAGCTTTATTACCAGGTTCTGATTTTGGATTTTCAAAAGAACGAATGATAGTTAGATTAAGCTTTACAGATTTTAACGGACAAGAATTTATGGATTATATAAAAAAAAATAACAAATTAGACATAAACTCAATAGCAAAATTTGCTCCTAAAATTGTAGAAGGCGTAAATAAGCTTAAACTTTGGTCAGAATCGTTATAAAACTAACTGAATTAAGTTTAACAAACTTTCATAATACTTTAGAATTATTCTAGACTTACACCATAAAGAGCTGTTAGGATCAATAAATTAAAAACATTATGGAGGGAAAAATAATGAAAAAAATACTTACATTACTATCGAGCGCTCTTGTAATTTTTGTAACTACTTTGTCTTTTTCTACAGTTGCAAAATCTGCAGAGTTTTTTACGATAGGAACAGGAGGACCAACTGGAGTTTATTTTCAGACTGGTAACGCTATTTGTAAAATGTTACATAAATATGCAACTAGTTCTGAACATGGAAGAAAAAAAGCTGCGACTGATAAAGCCTACAGATGTACAGCTCCATCTACTGGTGGATCAAACTACAACATTGGTCAAATTAAAGATGGTGAGTTTCAATTTGGTGTAGCTCAATCTGACTGGCAATTTCATGCTTACAATGGTTCAAGCAAATGGGAAGGAAAACAGTTTAGCAATTTAAGAGCTGTTTTTTCAGTTCACAACGAACCTTTCCAAATTTGGGCTAGGAAAAAAGCAAAAGTAAAAGACTTTAAAGGTCTTAAAGGTAAAACTGTTAATATAGGTAATCCAGGTTCAGGTCAAAGAGGAACCATGGAAGTACTTATGGCAGCAATGGGAGTTGACAATAGCTATTTCAAAGGAGTTACAGAGTTGACTTCTTCTGAACAAGTTAAAGCACTTTGCGATGGCAAAATAGATGCTTATGGATATTCCGTAGGATTTCCAAATGGTGCCATGGAGCAAGCAGCAACATGCGCAGCAAAAGCATTACCAATTAATCTTACTGGAGGACCTGTTCAAGGTTTAATAGATGGTGCGCCTTATTATGCAGCAGCTACAATACCTGCGGGAACTTACACAGGACAAAAAAAAGATGTAACTACTTTTGGTGTTAAAGCTACTGTAGTAACTAGCGCTGATGTTTCTGAAGAGCTAGTTTATTTAGTAACAAAAGCTGTTTTTGAAAACTTTGATGATTTTAGAAAACAACATCCAGCTTTTGGACCATTGGAAAAGAAAAACATGATAGCTGATGGTTTATCAGCTCCATTACATCCTGGTGCAATTAAATACTATAAAGAAGCTGGATTAATGTAATCCAAATACTTAATTAAATTAAAAAAGGCCCGATATATTTATTGGGCCTTTTTTTTGTAGTAAAGTATCCTTCATAAATGAATCAAAATACTAGCACAAATGTAGAAAGTAAAATTAAAGAAGATTTATCCCCAACTAGGAATCTTACTGGATTACATTTAAAAATTGTTGGAGCTATAGCGATTATTTGGTCATTATTTCAACTTTGGTATGCTTCACCATTTCCTTTCTGGTTTAACATCGGAATGTTTAAGGGTTTACCCGCAAGGGCGATCCATTTAGGTTTTGCATTATTATTGGCTTTTTTAATTTTTCCTTTTTCTAGGTCAAAAAAAATTTCAATTATAGATATTTTAATAAGCATAATTGGAGCATTTTGTTGTCTCTATATTTATTTTTTTTATGATCAATTAGTAGATAGAGGAGGCATTCTATTAAAAATTACACTAGGTAAATATATTATACCAATTGAGTTAATTATTGGAATGATTGGAATTTTAATTTTACTCGAAGCAACGAGAAGAGTAATTGGAACACCTTTAGTTATAATAGCATCATGTTTTTTGTTATTTTCTTATTTTGGACAATATGCTCCAGATATAATTTCTCATGGAGGACTTTCATTAAAGAGACTTGTTGGATTTCAATGGTTTGATCAAGAAGCGATATTTGGGATCCCTATTGGTGTGTCAGTTGATTTTATTTTTTTATTTGTTTTATTTGGAGCGCTTTTAGAAACTGCAGGTGGTGGAAAATATTTTTTAGATTTAGCATTTGCTTTGGTTGGAAAAATGAGAGGTGGTCCAGCAAAAGCTGCGATTTTAGGATCAGGAATGACTGGTATGATTTCTGGGTCATCAGTGGCTAATACAGTTACCACTGGAACTTTTACAATTCCCATCATGAAAAAAACTGGATTTTCAAAGGAAAAAGCCGGAGCAATAGAAGTTTCATCATCTGTTAATGGTCAAATTATGCCTCCAGTTATGGGAGCAGCAGCTTTTGTTATGGCAAGCTTTATAGGAGTTACATATTTTGAAGTTGTTAAACATGCTTTTTTACCCGCTATTATATCATATATAGCATTGTTTTATATTTCTCATCTTGAAGCTTTAAAATTAAATCTTAAGGGAATGGAAGAAGAAGATGTACCAAATTTAAAAAAAACTTTTTTGGCTGGCTTGCATTTTTTAATTCCAATTTTTGTTTTAATATATTTATTGGTCTATCTAAGATTTACAGCTTCTTACTCTATATTTTATGCAACAGTCTCATTAATTTTAGTAAATTTATTATATAAGTTAATTAAACAATCTAATTTTAAAGATGCCTTTACAATTTGGTTTGACCAAACTGTTGTAGGTTTTAAAAAAGGTGCAATAAATATGGTTGCTGTTGGTATTGCAATTGCAACAGCTGGAGTAATAGTTGGAGCAGTAGGTTCTACAGGTTTAAGTACAAATTTAATTATTGTTATAGAGTCTGTCGCTAAAGATAACGTTATAATTTTAATATTATTAACTATAGTTTTGTGTTTATTGTTAGGTATGGGGTTACCGACAACTGCAAATTATGTTGTTGTAGCATCATTGATGTCAATGGTTTTAGTAGATGTTGGTAATGCTTCTGGATACATATTTCCACTTATAGCTGTTCATTTATTTGTATTTTACTTTGGATTAATGGCTGATGTGACCCCACCTGTAGGTCTTGCTTCTTATGCAGCGGCAGGTATTTCAGGAGGAGATCCACTTAAAACAGGAGTACAAGCTTTTTGGTATAGTTTAAGAACAGGTATTCTTCCAGTTGTTTTTTTATTTAATCATGAATTGCTTTTAATAGGTATTGAAAATATTTGGCATGCACTATTAGTAATAACAACTTCTTTAATTGGAATACTAGTATTTACTGCTGCTACACAAAGATGGTTTTTTAATAAACTGCGTTGGTATGAAATTATAGTTTTTTTAATTATTTCAATATCATTATTATCACCAAATTTTGCTCTTAATAAGCTTTATCCAAAATATGATTATAAAAAATTAGACAATCTTCACTTAGTAAATTTAGAATCGAATAAAGAAGTGCATTTAAAAGTTACTAGGTTAAGTGAATACGGTGAAAGATATAAATTATTTGTTATTGAAAAAAATACCTTTGAAAATAATTTCAATTTAGAAAATTATGGAATAAATTTAGTTAAAGACCAAAATAAAATTATTGTAGATACTTTAAAATGGAATGGTTTAGCAAAAAAAGCAGGATTTGAAACAGGTGATATTATAAGCGAATTTAAAATAGAAAATTTAGACAGACCAAATAAAGCAATAGTTTATCCATTTGCTTTGTTGGTATTAATTATTTTTGGTTATTTTAACTATAAAAGAAAACCTATTTATTAAGAATTATTTGAGTTAAATTTTTTCGTTATTACACCACAGGTATTCAAATGCTTTTCTAAAAGGCATTTTATTTTTGTGTAATATTTTAAAATTATTTTTTTTTAGTAATTTGCTAACATTAGAATATTTGTAATTTTTTTTATACATGTCATCATAATGATGTTCAAAAAAAACAAATTTAACCTTTTTTATTTTTTCTTCTAACCCTGACAATACATCAAACTCAAAACCTTCTGTATCAATTTTAAGTAAATCAATTTTTTTAATTTTATTATCAATTAGGTAATTTTTTAGACTAATTATATTAACTTCAATTTTAGAGCTATATTCTTTATAACTAAAAAAGTTTAACAATTTTTTTTTTTTTTTAAAATATTTTGAATCATAATTTATCTCATTAAAAGTAGATGATGAGCTTTCAATGGCTTGATTTAATATTTTTTTCTCTGATCGAATACCGAGTCCAAAATTTTCTAAAATAACTGATGACTTAAATTTTTTGCTCTTAATATATTTTTGTAAATATTTAAAATTTATAGGGCTTGGTTCAAATGAATAGATTTTATTTACTTTGAAATATTTGTTAAAAAATTTAATGGATTCACCTTTATGTGCACCTATGTCAAATATTGTATGAAATTCATGGATATTATTTTTTTTTAAAAAATTTATTAAATTTAATCTATAAAAAAAATCAAAAATATCTAAAAAAAAAATAACTAAAAATTTCATTATTAGTAATTATAGTTTCGTTAGCTTCAAATTGAAACTTGTCTTATAAGAATTTAATACCATAAATATAAAAACCTACTTACTAAGAATTTTCCAAATACCGGAGGCAGAAGCAACAATTTTTTCATTATTTTTTAAATGACAAATTAAAAATATCATTGATTTAGTTCGTTTTAAAATTTTTACAAAACCAGTAATTTCATCACCTAACTTAGTAGCGCCAATAAATTTTATATCTAAAGAAATTGTAACACACATTGAGTTATTGGCAGCTCTATAAGCCCCAGTGCCAGCCCCTGAATCTATAATTGAAGCAATATAACCTCCATGAGTAATACCTGCAGTGTTTAAATTATTTTCTTCAATAGTTGTTTTAAACTCATATTCATTTTCTGAAATTTCTCTAAATAATAAGCCACCATTATGTTTCATAAAACCAGGTTTAATGCTTATTTGTTCAAATTGTTTAGACATTATTATTTAGATTACCAAGGAAATTATCATTAGTATTATTAAGACTAATATAAAAAAATATATAACTGCTTTTTGTAAAGATATTTTCATATTTATTTCATATTTTGGCGCGCCTGCTAGGAGTTGAACCCAGAACCTCCTGGTCCGTAGCCAAGCGCTCTATCCAATTGAGCTACAGGCGCAACATTAGCATTACTATAACACATATATTTTTTAATGTAATTTTGTAATTTAACAATTATTGTAGTTGCATGACAAAAAAATTTAAAGATATTGTTTTTACAACAGCCTTACGTACAGCTATAGGAAAATACAAAGGCATGTGGAGCAAATATCAAGCTCATGATTTAGGTGAATCTGTTATAAAAAATATTTTAAAGAAGTCAAAAGTTGAACCAAAACTTGTTGATGAAGTTATTATGGGACAAGTTCTTACTGGAGGTACTGGGCAAAACCCAGCACGACAAGCAGCAATTAGAGCTGGAATACCCAAAGAAAAAACTGGATATGTAATAAATCAAGTATGTGGATCAGGTTTAAGATCTATTGTTGCTGGTTATCAATCAATTTTACTAGATGATGCAAAAATAGTTATTGCTGGAGGTCAAGAAAGCATGACCAATTCAAAAGAGGAAATGATGTTAAAAGATGGTTTAATTGATGCATACAATAATTATCATATGGGAATTACAGCGGAAAATCTTGCTGAAAAATGGAACATTTCAAGACAAGAGCAAGATGCATTTGCAGCCTCTTCTCAATTAAAGGCACAAGAAGCAATAAAAAATAAAAATTTTTTAGAAGAAATAATTGATAAGTCATCAGAAGATGAACACCCAAGGAAAGAGGTTACAATTGAAAGTTTATCAAATCTTAAACCAGCATTTAAAAAAAATGGAACTGTAACCGCAGGTAACTCATCTGGTATTAATGATGGTGCGGCTGCTGTATTATTAATGAGTAGAGATGAATCTGACAGAAGAGGATTGGAGCCTCTTGCTAAAATAGTATCATGGGCAACATGTGGAGTAGATCCTGCTTTAATGGGATCAGGCCCTATTCCAGCTTCAAGGAAAGCTTTAGAAAAAGCTGGGTGGAATATTAATGATTTAGATTTGTTTGAGTCCAATGAGGCATTTGCAGCACAAAGTATTGCTGTAATTAAAGATTTAAAAATACCTATTGAAAAAATTAATGTTAATGGTGGAGCAATAGCTTTAGGTCATCCAATTGGAGCTTCGGGAACTAGAATTGTAGTTACATTAATTCATGAAATGATTAAGAGAAATTCAAAAAAAGGCTTAGCAACTCTTTGCATAGGTGGTGGTATGGGAATTGCAATGTGTATTGAAAGAGATTAATTTTTTAAACTTTTTCTTAATAATATTTTTTGTATCCAATATCGACCATCCAAATCCTGTTTGTCTTTATATTTGATTATTTTCTTTAATATAATTGTAAACATTACATATAAGTGACATTTAAGCTTGTCCAAAAAAGGCTTTAAATGTGGTAAAAATATATCAAATATACTTAATTATAAGTATATAAACCTATTAAACAATGAATCAAAAACTGCTTGTTCCTGATATTGGAGATTTTGAAAAAGTTGAAGTTATAGAAATATTAGTAAAAGTCGGTGACAACCTTAAAGTAAATGATTCTATTGTTACAATAGAAAGTGATAAATCTAGCGTTGAAGTTCCATCAGTATCGGAAGGTAAAGTTGATTCTATAAATGTTAAGATAGGAGATAAAGTTTCCAAAGGAGATTTGCTTGTAACATTAGCTGATATAAAAGGCTCAGAAAAAAAACCAAAAAAAAATGTAGATGAAATATTACCTGTTGATACTGAAAAAATTATCAAAGAGGCAGAAAAAACTTTAGTTTTAGAGAAGGAAGTTGTTGAGAAAAAAACTAAAATTAAAAAAGACGATAAAGAAAAAATTGAAGTAGTAAGAGATGGAGATATAGATCCTGTTGAAACAAAGGAGTGGTTAGAATCTCTTTCTGCAGTTCTTGATAATGATGGTAAAAATCGAGCTCAATTTTTAATAAAACAATTAATAGAACATTCTTATAAAGAAGGTTCAGATTTAATTTTATCAAGGAATACACCTTACATAAACACTATAAAACCAGAAGAAGAACAAAAATCTCCAGGAGACCAGAATCTTGAGAGAAAAATAAGATCATTAATTAGATGGAATGCTGCCGCTATGGTAGTTAGAGCAAACAAAAAAAATCCAGAGCTAGGCGGTCATATAGGAACGTTTGCGTCAGCAGCTACACTTTATGATGTTGGGATGAACCATTTTTGGAGAGCAAAAAATAATAAATTTGGTGGAGACTTGATTTACTTTCAAGGACACAGCGCACCTGGAATGTATGCAAGAGCATTTTTAGAAGGAAGAATTACAGCAAAACAACTGGATAACTTTAGGCAAGAAGTTAATCCTGGTGGTCTTTCATCTTATCCACATCCTTGGTTGATGCCAAAGTTTTGGCAGTTTCCTACCGTTTCAATGGGACTTGGTCCAATCATGTCAATTTATCAAGCAAGATTTACAAAATATTTAATTAATAGAGGATTGTTAAAAGATGAAGGAAGAAAAATTTGGTGTTTTTTAGGTGATGGAGAAACAGATGAACCAGAGTCGTTAGGAGCAATTGGTTTAGCTGCCAGAGAAAAATTAGATAATTTAATTTTTGTTGTTAATTGTAACTTACAAAGGCTAGATGGCCCTGTCAGAGGTAATGGAAAAATTATTCAAGAACTAGAAGGAATATTTAGAGGAGCCGGATGGAATGTAATTAAAGTTATATGGGGTTCCTATTGGGATTCTCTATTAGCTAAAGATAAATCTGGATTATTAATTAAACGTATGAACGAAGCTGTTGATGGTGAATACCAAGCATTTAAAGCTAAAGGTGGAGCTTTTGTGAGAGAAAAATTTTTTGGCAAATATCCAGAATTATTAAATCTTGTTTCACAAATGACAGATAAAGATATATGGAAATTAAATAGAGGTGGACATGATCCACATAAAGTTTATGCAGCATACCATTCAGCAATGCAAAATACTGGAACACCTACTGTAATTTTGGCAAAAACAATTAAAGGTTATGGAATGGGTAAATCTGGGGAAAGTATTAACACTACTCATCAACAAAAAAAATTAGATGAAAAAGATTTATTATACTATCGTGATAGATTTGATGTTCCTCTAACAGATCAACAGGTTAAAAATATTGAATATTATAAACCAGCAGATAATTCTCCAGAAATAAAATATTTAAAGAAATGTAGATTTAAATTAGGTGGAAATTTACCTGAAAGATCCTCTTTTGCTAAATCAATTAAAACTCCTTCTCAAGATATATTTAAGGCAATGAAAGAATCTACTGGAAAAAAAGAAATGTCTACAACAATGGTGTTAGTAAGAATGTTAACTAATTTATTAAGGGATAAAAATGTTGCTCCTCGTTTAGTTCCAATTATTCCTGATGAAGCAAGAACTTTTGGAATGGAAGGCTTTTTTCAAAAAGTTGGTATTTATGCTCATGAAGGACAAAAATATGAACCAGTAGATTCAGAACAGCTAAGCTCGTATAGAGAAGATAAAAAAGGGCAAGTTTTAGAAGAAGGAATAACAGAAGCTGGAGCAATTTCATCATGGATTGCTGCTGGAACTTCTTACACAAATCACGATATTTCAATGATTCCAATCTATTTATTTTATTCGATGTTTGGTTTTCAAAGAATTGGTGATTTTGCTTGGGCAGCAGGAGACAATCAAACTAGAGGTTTTTTAATAGGAGCGACCGCAGGCAGAACAACTCTTGCTGGCGAAGGATTACAGCACGGGGATGGACATAGCCACATAATGGCTTCAGTTATTCCTAACTGCAAGTCCTATGACCCAACATTTGCATATGAATTAGCAATTATTTTTAGAGAAGGACTGAGAAGAATGCATGAAAAACAAGAAAATATTTTTTATTACATTACAACTATGAATGAAAATTATTCTCATCCAGAAATACCAAAAAATAAATTTGTTGAAGAAGGAATATTAAAAGGAATGTATTTATTTAAAGAACATCACAAATTTAAGAAAACAAAGATTCAATTACTTGGGTCAGGAACAATTTTAAGAGAAATGATTGCTGCAGCAGAAATTCTTCAAGATGAGTACGAAATAGATAGTAATGTTTGGAGCGTTACAAGCTTTAATGAATTAAGAAAAGAGGCCTTAGAAATTGAAAGATATAATCTTTTAAACCCAGATAAAGAAGCAAAAAAAACATACATAGAAGAATGTTTGTCATCAACAGAAGGACCTGTAGTTGCCGCATCAGATTACATTAGATTAAATTCAGATCAAATAAGATCTTTTACTTCAAAAAGTTTTTATTCTTTGGGTACTGATGGATATGGAAGAAGTGATACGAGAAAAAATTTAAGAAAATTTTTTGAAGTAGATAAAGAACATATTGTAACGTACTCTTTAAGTGTGCTGGCAAAGGAACAATTAATTTCTTCAAAGTATGCAAAAGATGCTATGAAAAAATATAAAATAGACCCAGATAAACCAATTCCTACAAAATTATAATAAATGACAGAAGATAAAAAAATATTAGCAACCCCAAAAGTTAGAAAGTTTGCAAGGGAATTAGGAGCAAATGTTTCTGATATAAAAGGTACAGAAAGAAAAGGACGAATAACAGAACATGATGTTAAAAGTTACATAGCTAACCAGTTAAATTCTGAAACCGAAAAATTTTCAAAAAAAAATAAAACTGAATTCAATCACTCAGAATTTGGAGAAGTTGAAATTAAAGATATGCCAAGAATTAAAAAAATAGCGGCACCTCATCTTGTTAATTCATGGACTACTATTCCACATGTTACTCATCATGATGAAGCAGATATTACAGAAATGGAAGAATTTAGAAATTCCATTACAGACACTTTTACTGGAGAAAAAAAAAAATTTACTCCTTTATCATTTATCGTAAAAGCATTAGTAACAACATTAAAATTATTTCCAAATTTTAATTCATCAATTGATGATATTGAAAATGGAAAAATTGTAATTAAAAAATATTTTCATATAGGAATTGCAGTAGATACTCCTCATGGTCTTATGGTTCCCAAAATGAGAAATGCGGATAAAAAAAATATTAATAAAATTAACAATGAATTAAAAATATTGAGCGAAAAATGTAGAAATCTTAAAATAGACAAAAATGAATTTTTTGGTGGATCAATGACCATTACTAGCTTGGGAGGGATTGGTGGATCTTTTTTTACACCTATAATAAATTATCCAGAAGTTGCAATTTTAGGAATTGGTAAATCATCCAAAAAACAAATATTAATTGATGAAGAACCTCAAATAAGAGTGATGCTTCCATTGTCTTTATCCTATGATCACAGAATAATTGATGGCGCAGAAGCAGCAAAATTTTGTAATGAGATAAAAGAAAATCTTGGAAAAAATTTTGCTTATAAGTTAGCAGTATAAGAAAATGACTAAATCAAAATCTTTATTCAGTGCTCTTTTTTGTACTTTTATATGGGGAACAACTTTTATTGCTCAGGACACTGGAATGGACAAAATTGGCCCTTTAACTTTTAATGCAACAAGATTTTTTGTTGGTTTTTTATCGATAATTCCATTTGCATTATTATTTGAAAAAAAAAAAATCATTAAAGAAATAAATGATAATAAGCAGTTATTTTATAAAATGCTTTTTTGGGTAGGATTATTCTTATTTTTAGGAACTTATTTTCAACAGACTGCATTACTTTACACAGATGTTGCAAATGCAGCTTTTTTTACAATTTTTTATGTTCCAATGGTTCCAATTATTCTTTTTTTTTTTTATTCTAAGTCGATACATTGGAGTATTTGGCCATCAGCTTTATTTTGTATAGTTGGAGTTTATTTATTAAGTGATTTTTCAGATGCTACAGTTAGATTAGGAGATTCATTAGTAATTTTATGTGCTTTTTTTTGGGCTTTACATATAATATTTATTGGTAATTTTATCAAAAATTTTAATTTACCCTTATTTTTTGGTGCTATGCAGGCTTTGGTAGTTTCATTTTTTTCATTTGTTTTTGCAATATTTTTTGAAACAATAACAATTCCAAATATATTAAATGAATCAATATCAATAATTTATGCTGGAATATTATCTGGTGGTATAGCATTTACTTTACAAATATTTGCTCAAAAAAATATTTCTTCTGCACCTGCAGCAATTATATTTTCTTTAGAAGGAGTTTTTGCAGCTATTGCGGCATGGATAATTTTAAATCAAATTTTAGACTTAGATAGTATAATTGGATGTTTTTTAATTCTCTTTGCAGTTTTACTTTCTCAACTTTTACCAATTTATGACTCTAAAATTAAAAATAAATAATATATAATAAAATCAAAGATAATATTATCCTGTAAAAAACGAATATTTTAAAAGAAAACTTCTTAATAAATTTTAAAAAGTATTTAATTGTTATTAATGAGAAAATAAATGATAAAAATATTCCAACTAATACAATAAAATTGAATTCAATATTTTCTTTTAATAAATCTTTTATTCCTATTGCGCTTGCACCTGCTAAAGCAGGTATAGATAAATAAAATGAAATTTTTGTAGAGTCAGTTCTATCGAATCCCAATATTCTTCCAGCCGTAATTGTTATACCTGCTCTACTTGTCCCAGGTATTAAAGCTATAATTTGAAATAAACCAATTATTAAGGCAGACTTAAAGTTAAAGCTATTTTCTAAATTATTAAAAATTTTTCTTCTATCTGCTATATGAAGTAAAATTGCACCAGCAAAAGTAGTCCAAACGATAACTTTTATATTTCTAAATTCATATATTATTCCCGTAGAATATAAAAAATATCCTATTATTATTAAAGGTAGAGTTGCAACAATTATTTTATAAAATAAATTTAAATTATTTTTAAGATTAAAAATCTCATTCCTAAAATAAAATAATATTGCTAATAGAGAACCTAAATGTAGACTAATATCAATCAACAAGGATTGATTTTTGAACTCATAAATATTAGATGCTAAAATTAAGTGTGCGGCAGAGCTTATAGGCAAAAACTCTGAAACACCCTGAATCAAGGAAAGCAATAAAATTTCGAATAAGTCAGATATCATCTAGATTGCTTATAAATAACTTAAAATTGTGTCTAATTCTTAATAAAATTAAATGCATGGCTGCCATGCATTTAAAGCAAAAAACGCTTAAAATGCTTACTATTTTAAAAATAAGGTCATATATTATGACCTAGTTTAGCTTCAATAATATAAAAGGCTAATGTATTCTGCTTTTGTTATGCCAGATAAAATGCTGAAATTTACTGATATAGACCAACAGAGCCCAACTAAAAGGGAAGTCTCAATTAGAAAAGATGATTTTAGTGAAATTTATGGTGAATACATTCATGAAAAAGCAGTGGAGCAATCAAGTAGATGTTCGCAATGTGGAATTCCTTTTTGCCAAGTTCATTGCCCTTTAAGTAATAATATTCCAGATTGGCTAAAACTAACTGCAGAAGGAAGACTGGAAGAAGCCTACGAATTAGCTCAAAGCACAAATAATATGCCAGAAGTGTGTGGAAGAATATGCCCTCAAGATAGGTTATGTGAAGGTAATTGTGTAATAGAGAAATCTGGTCATGGAACAGTAACAATAGGATCTGTAGAAAAATACATTACAGAAAACGCTTGGAACAAAGGTTGGATAAAACCAATTAAAGTTATAAATGAAAAAAACAAAAGCATTGGCATAATAGGGGCAGGCCCTGCGGGGTTAGCCTGTGCAGAACAGTTAAGAAAACACGGTTATCAAATTACAATATACGATAGGTACGATAGGCCTGGCGGACTGTTGATTTATGGAATTCCTAATTTTAAATTAGAAAAGTATGTAATTGAAAGAAGAATAAAAATATTAAAATCAAGTGGAATAAATTTTATTCAAAACTTTGAAGTTGGAAAAGATTCAACTTTAGGTGAATTAAGAGAAAAACATGACGCAATTTTAATTGCAACAGGAGTTTATAAAGCAAAAAAATTAGAAATATTAGGAAGTAACTTACAAAATATTTTTCCTGCAATGGAATTTCTAACAGCATCAAATAAAAAAGGTTTAGGTTACAAAGTAGAATTATTTGATAATGGCACATTAAACGCAGAGGGCAAAGATGTAGTTGTGATTGGTGGTGGCGATACTGCAATGGATTGTGTAAGAACAGCAGTAAGACAAAATGCAAAATCGGTTAAATGTCTTTACAGAAGAGATAAAAAAAATATGCCAGGCTCTGCAAGAGAAGTTGGTAATGCTGAAGAAGAAGGAATAGAATTTCTGTGGTTATCAAATCCGAAAGAATTTTTAGGAAAAAATAAAATTGAAAATATAATTGTTGATAAAATTAAATTAGGCGAAACCGATGATAGCGGTAGAAGAAAGCCACAGGTTCAAGAAAACTCTGAATTTAAAATTAAAGCAGATATGGTTATTAAAGCTTTGGGATTTGATCCAGAAAATCTTCCAGAAATGTTTAATTCAAAAGATTTAAAAATCACAGACCGCGGAACCTTAAAAATAAATTTTGATACGATGGAAACTAATTTGACTGGTGTTTTTGCCGCGGGTGATATAGCGAGAGGTGCTTCATTAGTAGTTTGGGCCATTAAAGATGGAAGAGATGCAGCAGTTTCTATTAAAAAATTTATAGAAAATAAAAGAGCGAAAGTTGCATAATGAAAAATTATAAAAAGAATTTAAAAATTTTAGAAAAAAATCATATTTATTCAAAAAGTATGGAACATGATGCATGTGGTGTTGGATTAGTTGCATCTACGGAAGGAAAAAAATCAAGAAAGATTGTAGAATATGGAATTGAAGCTCTAAAAGCAGTATGGCACAGAGGAGCTGTTGATGCTGATGGGAAAACGGGAGATGGTGCTGGTATACATATTGAAATTCCTTATGATTTTTTTGTAGAAAAGATAGAAACTAAAGGACATAAGCATAACAACTCTGAGATATGTGTTGGAATGATCTTCTTGCCAAGAGACAATTTCAACGTTCAAGAAAATTGTAAGACTATAGTTGAAAAAGAGCTTACTAAATCCAATTTTAAAATTTATGGGTGGAGACAAGTTCCAATAAATACAAAAGTTTTAGGCGAAAAAGCAAATAATAACAGGCCTGAAATCACCCAAGTATTATTTAAACATAATGATAAAAATTTTGTCGACAAAAAATTAGAAAGAAAGCTTTATGAGATCAGAAGAAAAATTGAAAATGACATTATAAAAAATAATCTAGAAGGATTTTATATCTGTTCCTTAAGTTCTAAATCAATAATTTACAAAGGCATGTTTTTGGCAGAGGCTTTATCTGATTTCTATCCAGATTTAAATGATGAAAGATTTATATCAAGGTATGCAATTTTCCATCAGAGATTTTCTACAAATACATTTCCAAGCTGGGATTTGGCACAGCCTTTTAGAGCTATTGCCCATAATGGAGAAATAAATACTTTTAGAGGTAATTGTAATTGGATGAAAATTCATGAAGATGAAATAGCAAGTTCATTTTTTGAGAATATAGAAAATTTAAAACCAGTAATACAACCAGGAGCCTCAGACTCTTCAGCTTTAGATAATGTTTTTGAATTGTTAAATATTTCAGGACAGCCTGCACCTTTGGCAAAATTAATGTTGATTCCAGATGCTTGGTCCAAAAAAAGCAAAATTTTACCAAGAGATCATCAAAGGTTATTTAATTTTTTAAATAGCACAATGGAACCATGGGATGGACCAGCTGCAATTGCAGCAACTGATAATGAATGGGTAATAGCTGCTAATGATAGAAATGGTCTGCGTCCCTTAAGATATACCATAACAAAAGACAATTTGCTTTTTGCAGGATCTGAAACAGGCATGATTAAACTAGATGAGAACAAAATTATTTCTAAAGGAAGATTAGGTCCTGGAGAAATTATTGGAATAAGAATTAACAAAGGAAAAGTTTTTAATAATATTGAAATAAAAAACTATTTAGCAAAAGAATATAAACATTTTAACAATCAAATTATTGATCTTGATAAAAAAATTTCAATTAATAAAGAAAAATTTATTTTTACTGGATCTGCACTAAGAAAAAGACAACATGCTTTTGGAGTAAGTATTGAAGACCTTGAGTTAATTCTTCATCCAATGGCAGAAGATGCTAAAGAAGCAGTTGGCTCTATGGGAGATGATACTCCACTTGCAGTTTTATCCGATCGTTATAGACCATTATATCATTTTTTCAGACAAAACTTCAGTCAAGTTACAAACCCACCAATAGATTCATTAAGAGAAAATAAAGTTATGAGCTTGAAGACTAGATTTGGAAATTTAGGAAATATATTAAATTTTGACAAATTAACCAAAGATAATATTTATGTTTTGGAAAATCCTATTTTATCTAATTCACAATTTCAAAAATTTGTAAGTTTTTTTGGCAAGAATTCAAAGACTATTGATTGCACTTTTACACACGATCAATCTCTTAAAAAATCTTTAGATTATATTCTTAAAGAAGCTGAAATTTTTGTAAGGCAAGGAGCAACCCAAATAATATTATCTGATAAAAAAATATCTGAAGAAAAAATAGCAATTCCAATGCTTTTATGTGTTGGAGCAATTAATAAGCATTTAATTGATAAAAAATTAAGAGGCTATGTTTCTATAAATGCTGAAACAGGAGAAGTTTTAGATACACATTCATTTGCGACTCTTTTAGGAGTTGGTGCAACAACTATTAATCCATATTTGGCTCTAGATAGTTTGTATCAAAGATATGAAAAAAAACTTTTTGGAAAATTTAGATATGAAGAATGCATTAAAAGATACATTAAGTCGGTAAATTTTGGACTTTTAAAAATAATGTCTAAAATGGGAATATCTGTTTTAAGTTCCTATAGAGGAGGGTGCAACTTCGAAGCTGTTGGACTAAGTAGAACAGTAGTTTCTGAATATTTTCAAGGAGTAACTTCAAAAATATCTGGAATTGGTCTGAGTGGGATAGAAAAGAAAATAAAAAATATTCACAAAGAAGCATTTCAGAATAATGATAGTGTATTGCCTATTGGAGGAATCTATAAATATAGGGAAAACGGAGAAATTCATCAATACCAAGGTAAATTGATTCACTTGCTTCAAAGCGCAGTGACAAACAATTCATATAATACTTATAAAAAATATGTGAAAGGAATTTACGATCTTCCACCAATACATTTAAGAGACTTAATGGATTTTAGAAAGAGATATTTAAAATCTCCTGTTGATATTTCGACAGTTGAATCAGTATCAGAAATATTAAAAAGATTTGGCAGTGGTAGCATGTCTCATGGTGCATTATCTAAAGAAGCTCATGAAACTTTAGCAATAGCAATGAACAGAATTAAAGGTGCATCCTGTAGCGGAGAGGGCGGAGAAGACGAAAAAAGATTTGTTTTAATGGAAAATAAAGACAGCGCAAACTCGAGAGTTAAACAAATTGCTTCAGCAAGATTTGGTGTAACAATTAATTATTTAAATAATTGTAATGAGATAGAAATTAAAATTGCTCAAGGAGCTAAACCAGGAGAAGGAGGTCAGTTACCAGGTTTTAAAGTAACATCTGAAATTGCTAGGTTAAGACATTCTACACCTGGAGTTACATTAATATCTCCTCCTCCACATCATGATATTTATTCTATAGAAGACTTGGCTCAATTAATCTATGACTTAAAACAAGTTAACCCAAAAGCTAGAGTAGGAGTTAAGTTAGTTGCTTCATCAGGGATTGGAACGATTGCAGCAGGTGTTGCCAAAGCTAAAGCAGATATAATATTAATTTCAGGGCACAATGGAGGAACAGGAGCAACACCTCAAACTAGTGTTAAGTATGTTGGAATTCCATGGGAAATGGGATTAACAGAAGTAAATCAGGTTTTAACTTTAAACAACTTAAGAGACAGCGTTACCTTAAGAACTGATGGTGGAATAAAAACTGGGAGGGATGTTATTATTGCAGCGATGATGGGAGCAGAAGAATATGGTGTAGCAACGACAGCTCTTGTGGCTATGGGATGTATTATGGTTAGACAATGTCATTCTAATACTTGTCCAGTTGGAGTTTGCACTCAAGATCAAAAATTAAGAGAAAAATTTAGTGGAACTCCTGAAAAAGTTGTAAATTTGTTCACATTTATTGCTCAAGAAGTAAGAGAAATATTAGCTGAATTAGGTTTTAAAACATTAAATGAGATTGTTGGAAGAACAGATTTATTAAAACAAGTCAGCACTGGATCATCAAATTTAGATGATTTAGATCTACATCCACTTTTTATTCTTACTGATCCTGGCAATCATAAAAGATATTGTGACAAAAAAGATATTAATAAAGTTCCAGATACTTTGGATCAAGAATTACTGAATGAAATCCAAGATAAAATTGGAAAAACTAATATAATTGAAAAAGAATTTAATATAAAAAATACTCATAGAGCAGTTGGCACAAGAATATCTCATCATTTATTAAAAAAATATGGCCACAACAAACTAGAGGAGAATTTTTTATCTTTGAAATTTAAGGGATCGGCTGGTCAATCATTTGGTGCTTTTGGAACTAAAGGTTTAAAACTTTTACTCAAAGGTGACGCAAATGATTATGTTGGTAAAAGTTTATCAGGAGCTTCAATTTCAATTAAGTTGCCTGAAGAAAGTAATTTAATAGAAAGCGAAAATACAATTATTGGAAATACAGTTTTATATGGAGCAACATCAGGAAAACTTTTTGCTGCTGGACAAGCTGGTGAAAGATTTGCCGTAAGAAACTCAGGAGCTATTTCAGTTATTGAAGGATGTGGTTCCAATGGATGTGAATATATGACAGGAGGCACGATTGTAATTCTTGGAAAAACGGGAGATAATTTTGCAGCAGGTATGACTGGTGGTATGGCATTTATTTATGATTTAAAAGATGAATTTGAAAAAAGAGTTAATCCAGAAACTGTAGTATGGCAAAGGCCCGAGAGAAAATATTGGATTAGCCATCTCAAAGATTTGATAATAGAACATTACAAGGAAACAGATTCTATGTTATCAAAAAAAATACTTAGTAATTTTGAAAATGAAATTAATAATTTCTTTCAAGTTTGTCCAAAAGAAATGATCAATAAATTAGAAAATCCAATTTCAGCTAATTTGCACATAAAAGAAGTAAGTTAAAATGAAAAAAATAAATATTTTTTGTTTTGGATTTGGCCAAGTAGCAAAAAATTTTATAAAAAAAATTAATACAGAAAAATTTAGTATTAATCTAACAGTTACCACAAGAGAACAAAGTAAAGCAAAACAATTTAACGAAATAAAATATAATAATTTTATATTTAATGATGAAATTTTTGATAACGGATTGATTGAAAATCTTAAAAATTCAGATCATATTTTAATTTCAATACCACCAATTAATGGAAAAGATATAGTTATTAAATATTTCGGAGAAGTCATTAAAGAATGCAATCCTAAATGGATAACATATTTGTCAGCGACTAGTGTTTATGGAGATCATAAAGGTGAATGGGTAAATGAAGAAAGTGAAACAAATCCAAAGTCTACAAGTGGAATAGGTAGACTTAAAGCTGAGAAATCTTGGATATCATTTACAGCAAATTCAAAATTGCCATTCCAAATATTTAGATTGTCTGGAATTTATTCCAATCAAAAAAATATATTAGCTAGATTAAAGTCTGGTAATGTAAATTTAATTAATAAAAAAAATCAATTTTTCTCAAGAATTCATGTTGAAGATATTGCAAATGTTTTATTTAAATCTTTATCCAATTTTAAAACAGGAGAAATATATAATATTTCTGACGACAAACCTGCTTCAATGGAAGAAGTGACATTGTATGGTGTTAAGCTTTTAAATTTCGATATTCCAAAAATTATTGAGGTTAAAGACATAGACAGCGAGATGCTTAAAAGTTTTTATAAAGATTCAAAAAAAGTGAGCAATAAAAAAATGAAAAGTTTTTTTGATTATAAATTAAAGTTTCCAACTTATGTAGAAGGTTTAAATTACATTAGAAACAATCTTGTCTAATTCTGTTATAATTTTTTTAAGATTTTTTTTACTAGAAAGACTGTGGTCACCATTATTAAAAATTATTAATTTTTTTTTTGCTTTACTAAATAAACCCAAAACTTTTCTTGAATAAACGACTGGAACTACTTCGTCTTTACGTCCATGTATCATGGTGACTTGAATTTTTGAATTTATTTTTTTATTTAATACTTTATTTTTTCTTCCATCCTTTATTAGTTGATAAGAAATTGGATATTCATAATCACCATGTTTTAAGTTGTATATTTTTTTTTTAATCGTTTCTTTCTTCATTTTTTTTGTAAACTTTTTCCACATTAATCTTTCTAAAAATTCTGGAGCTGAACCAATACCCAAGAATCCTTTAATTTGTTTTTTAAAATATTTAAATTGATTTAGCGAAAGCCAAGAGCCCATGCTTGAACCTACTAAAATAAAATTATTTTTTTTTACTATTTTTTTTATTGTGATTTGAATTTCTTTACTCCATTTACTAATGTTGCCGTGAGTAAACTTTCCTGAAGATTTTCCATGACCAGAATATTCTAGTCCAAGAAATCCTAATTTTTGTTTTTTACAATATTTTAAAAATGTTTTGGGCTTATCTCCTTCTAAGTCGGACATAAATCCATGCAGGAAAATTATATAAAGATTATTATTATAATTTTGTGATAAATATCTAATTTTCTTTGTATTTGATATTTTTAAATACTTAAATTTATTCATAAAAGTTTATAAGAGTTATTTCTTATTATATAGTTTTATCAAATGGGATCTAAAATAAAAGTTTTACAAGTTATTCCAAAACTAGGATATGGAGGTGCTGAAATAGGCTGTTATGATTTTGCTCATTACTTGACTGAGAATGACTGTTCTTCTTACATAGTTACAAGTGGTGGAGATTTATTAAGATATGTAAATAAAAAAAAAGTAAAAGTTATAAGACTACCCGTTCATAGTAAAAATCCAATTTTAATGCTTTTAAATTCATTTATACTAATATTGATTATATTATTTTCAAATATATCAATTGTTCATGCACGTAGTAGAGCTCCTGCGTGGTCTTGTTTGTTAGCTACAAAAATTACCGGAAGAAAATTTGTTACTACTTTTCATGGCACTTATAATTTTAATGGATCAGTAAAAAAATTTTATAACTCTGTCATGTTAAGATCAGATTTAATAATTGCAGGTACAAATTTTATTTTTTCTCACATAAATGAAAATTATTCAAAATATTTAAAAAATTTGAAAAAAAAATTTTTAGTTATTTTTAGAGGCATCAATACTGATTATTATGATTCAAATAAAACAAAACCCTTAGATGAAAAAAAATTACTTTTAGATTGGGGTGTTCAAAAAAATAAAAAATTAATTTTACTTCCTGGAAGACTGGCTTCATGGAAAGGACAAGAAATGTTTATTGAGGCTATTAATCTTATTAATAAAGAATTAGATCCCGAATCTTTTAATGTTATTATTTTGGGTAGCGACCAAGGAAGAAAATTATATAAGAAGAAGCTTTTAAGATTAGTTGAGCAATATAGATTAATCAATCAAGTAAAATTTATTGATAATTGTAAAA
>CACLNT010000013.1 GCA_902608385.1 uncultured Pelagibacteraceae bacterium | reverse complement strand
TTCTAAAAGTTTTTTTTTATATAATTTGAATATTTTGCTCAATAAAGATTTAGATAAATTGGAAAAAAATAAATACGTAAGATCGGTTATTTCAATTCTAAATAGTATTGAAGTGAATAAAAATGAACAAAGATTAATAAATAATTTTATAAAACACTTAAAAAAATTAAATACTAACTTTCTAGATAAAAAAAAAAATAATATAGCAATGAGAATAAATAAACCTAAAATTTTTTCCAGATACAGTGGTTTTGGAAGTAAACAATTATTTAATCACATTGAGAATGTAGTAGGAAAGATTGATAATATTTTAGAAATAGGTTGTCCAAGATGGGGTTTTTTAAATAATAAGAAAATAAAAGTTAGCAATAGTTCATTCCTAAGAAAAAAAACGTGTGGTTACTGGAATAAAAAATGTGAAATGAAAGGTGTAAATTGTATCAAAACTCTTAATAAAAACGTGAAGATAATCAATAAAGTTTACAGAGAATATGATTTCACTGGGGTTTATTTATACCTTGATCATACTTTAAGACCTCTAAAATTAATTCAAAGCTTGTTAAAAAGATCAAAATCATGTGGCATAATTCTTGAAAGTGGAAATGATCATTTAAGAAAAGGTATAGCGATCCAACATTTTACTCTTTGGAACAATTCTTCAATAAGATTTTTAGCAAATCTTTGTAAAAAAAAAATCGATAGTTCGTTTGAACTAATTGAAAAAACAGGAAATAAGTTTTATTTAATATACTGAATGAAGCATCTTAAGATTAAAATTCCAAAAAATGTATCAAAAGAAAAAGTTTTAAAATATTTTAAAAGAAAAGATTTCTTCAGTTTTCTTCAAAATAAAAAAGAAAATAAAAAGTTAATTCAATCTAGACCCTATTATCCAGAACTTAATGATTTATATAGACTAAGACAATTTATCATTGAGAATAAGAGAACGACTGTATTAGAATTTGGAACAGGTTGGTCAACTTTAGTCATTTTGTCGGCAATAATTGAATTAGAGAAAAAATATTTATTTAAAGTAAATAAATTAAGAAAAAAAGACAAATTTAAAGTTTTTGTTGTTGATAATGAAAAGAAATATTTAAATGTTTCAAAAAAAAGAATTTTTAAATACAAAAAGACAATAAAAGATTCAAAACACAATATTAATTTTTTATTTTCAGATGTGTCATTTGAGAAGATTAATAACCAGTTTTGTAATTTATATAAAAAAATACCAGTTTGTAATCCCGACTTTATTTATTTAGATGGGCCAAATCTGTTTAAGATAAAAAATTCTATAAATAATTTTACTAATAAACATCACGATATGATGCCAATGGTTGCAAATATTTTAAACATTGAACCGTTTTTAATTCCTGGAACTATAATTTTATCTGATGGGCGTACTGCAAATATGATATTTTTAAAAAATAATCTTAAAAGAAATTGGATTTATATACATGATAAAAAAAATGATCAAAATATTTTATATTTAGATGAAAAACCACTAGGTAAAATAAATTCAGATTTTTTAAAATTTTATAAATCATGATAAAAGATAAAGATATTTTAGAAATTTCAAAACTATATAAAACCCTTAAAGTTGCCTATAAAAAAAAATTAAATATTCAAAAATTTTTAAATAAAAAAAAACTCATTAGTCAAAAAGTAATACAACTATCTTATGATTTGCAATCTGGATCTTATATAAAAAAATTAAGTAAATATAAAAAAATTGATAAAAAAGTATTTAATATTTTTAATAAAACTTTGACGAATAACTTTAAGAATATTAATTCTATTTTAGATTTTGGATCAGGAGAATTAACTAGATTCATGTACGTAATAGACCATTTAAAAAGAAAAAAAAAAATCAAATATTTTGCATGTGATTTATCTTTAAATAGGCTTTTTTTAGGAAAAAATTTTTATAAAAAGAAGATTTTAAAAAATAAAATTAATCTTGAAGTTTTTACAATTGATAATTTAAGAATTCCTTTGCCTGATAACTCTATTGATGTTGTTATAACTTGCCATGCGATTGAACCAAATCAAAAAAATATGAAAAATATAATTAAAGAACTTTATAGAGTAAGCAAAATGGGGTTATGTTTAATGGAACCTCACTATGAGCTAGGGAATATTTATCAAAAAAAAAGAATGGATTATTATAAATATGTTAAAGGGATACCTGTGTTTTTAAAAAAAGAAAAGTATAATTATAAAATTATAAAAAAAGACTTTCATATAAATCCTAATAATCCATCATCTATTTTTGTTATTAAAAAGAACCAGTCAAAAAAAATTCCGAAATTGAAATTTATAGATCCAATTAGCAGAAAAAATTTGAGAAAATTAAAAAATTTTTATTATTCTGATGATTCTAGTCGCCTTTATCCTGTATTTGATGGAATATCAATTTTTTCAAATAACTCAGGGATTTTTTTACCTAAATCAGAATAAAATTTTTAATTATGCAAATTAAAAAAAACATTTTTTCAAATTTTTTAGATATTTGGCAAGTACTTAAAACTGTCAGAAAAATACAAATAATATTATTATTCGTATTATCTTTATTTTCTGGTTTTTTTGAGGTTGTTTCTATTGGAGCAATTATGCCTTTCATAGACATTTTGCTAGATCCAGGATCGGTAACAAAATATTTAGATTATTTATCCTTTTTAAACTTTACTGCTCTAAACATAAATGATTATTCAGATTATGAAATTAAATTATTTGTTACTTTTGTATTTGTAATTACAATTATATTATCAGCTTTATTTAGGTTTATTTTATATTATTTAAATATAAAAATTGCTTATCTTACTGATTTTGATTTTAAAAACTTCACCTTTGAAAAAATAAATTATTCAAGTTTAAATTTTAGAAAAAAATTAAATATAAACGAAACTTTATCAAGTTTTGAAAAAATTCAAAATATATTTAAGACATTACATTCAATCTTACTCATATTTTGTTACACAATATTTTCTACTTTTATTATAGTTAGTTTGTTTTATATCGATTCTTATATAATAAGTTTATTAGGGATTTTTACATTAATTTATTATTCTATAATTAATTCATTCACAAAAAAACTTATACAAATTGAAAGCAAAAAAAATGCAATTAGCACAGATATAAAGTTTAGGATCTTAAATTATTCATTTAATTATTATAAAAATATTATTTTAGACAAAATACATAAATTTTATATAAAAAATTTTAGAGCAGCTATATTCAATTGGGCAACTTCAAATATCAAAACTAAATGGATAACAGCACTTGCATCAAATTTTTTTATAACTTTGTTATTTATCTTTGTTACGATAATCATTTTTCAATTGAGTACAAACAACAATTTTGGCAATTATTTATCTAAAATTGTTGCTATTTCATTTGGTTCTCAAAAATTAATTACTAGTCTAAATAATATTTTTAATAATTATCAAAAAATTATTTTTTTACAAGAACCTTTAGTGGATGCTCTTATTTTTATAAAAAAGATTAAAAATGCAAAAAAAGAAAAAATTACAAATAGAAAAAATATAGATATCAAAGATTTTCAAGAAATTAGACTCAACAATGTTAATTATAAAATAAATAAGAAAATTCTTTTTAAAAATTTAAATTTAATAATTAAATCTAAAGATAAAGTTTTAATAACTGGCAAAACAGGAGCAGGGAAAACATCATTAGTAGAAATAATTTCAGGTTTAAATGATAATTTTCAAGGAGATATAATTTTGAACAAAAAAAAAATTAAAAAAGATAAATTAGAAAATATCAGAGATTTTTTTTCAATTGTGCCCCAAGACATTTTTATATTTGAGGCTACTATTTTAGAAAATATTA
Organism: uncultured Pelagibacteraceae bacterium; assembly: GCA_902608385.1. GTDB lineage: Bacteria > Pseudomonadota > Alphaproteobacteria > Pelagibacterales > Pelagibacteraceae > Pelagibacter. The sequence continues at coordinate 34,681 of CACLNT010000013.1, read as the reverse complement.
TTAATAAAACATCAAATCATAAAGTAGATTTAGATCAACTGAAATTAGCAATTAAATGCGCAGAATTAGAAAAATTTGTTAATAATAAAAAAAATAATTTAGATTATATTTTAGCTTTAGATGGTCAAAATATGTCTGGCGGTCAAAAACAAAGAATTGGAATTGCAAGAGCTTTATACAAAGATACACCTATAATTATTTTTGATGAAGCAACCAATGCCCTTGATGAAAAGACAGAAAATAAAATTTATAAAAATATCAAAAAATTTTATAATGATAAAACATTCATATGCATAAGTCACAATAACAAAATTTCACAGTTCTTTAATAAGAAAGTTAAGATATAATAGCTTATGACTGAAAATATTGAATCTTATAGACATAAAAGAAAATTTTTAGATTTTATTTATAAACATATTGATAATAAAAAAGAGATAAAAATATTAGAGTTCGGTGTAAGTGAGAGAGGATTATCTACAAATCTTTTTTTAAATGTTTGTGAAAAAAATCAAGGAGAACTAATTTCAATAGATATAAATGCTGACTCAAAAAAATTTGATTCAAATAAATGGACTTTTATTAATACTAGAGATGATAATTTTTTAGAGATAGAGAAATTTATTAAAGATAAAAAACTTGATGTTATTTATTTAGATACAATTCACAAAGCAGATCATGTAGAAAAAATTTTATTTTATTATTTTAAGTATCTTAAAAAATCAGGATTTTTTTTTATAGATGATACATCTTCCTTGCCATATCTTAAATCAAGAGAAAAAAATAATTTTTCTCAAGAAATAAATAACCAAGAAACTTTTGATAGAATATTAGAAATTTTTAATGAAAATCATGAAAACATTGATTTAGAATTTTCTTTTGTTGGGACTGGAATTGCCAAAATTCAGAAACTTAATAATAACTTATTAAAAAAACCTAAAAAAATTAATTATAGACAAATATCAATTAAAAATTTTTTAAGAAAGTTTATATTAAAAATAATGAAATAAGTCGTTATGACAGAAATATACAATTTTTTTTTATCTTCAAAAAATTATTCTTGAAATATAAATTGTGGAAAATAATTTTGATTTTGTAATTATAGGAACTGGACCAGCAGGGTCTACGATATCTAAATTTTTATGTGAAAAAAAATTCAAAATAGCTTTAGTTGATAGAGCTTCAGATAAAAATAAGGGTAGAAAAAGCTTTATATTTAATCCATATGTAGATAAATGCCCCAAGTATTATTCACCATCTTTTAGCGATCAGTTGGGAGGCAACTCAGCTCTGTGGCATAAAAAAATCTACTTAATTTCTAAAGATGAAATAACCAAAGGAAAATGGCCTTTAAAATATTCAGAAATATTAAAATATTCAAAATTATTAGCCAATAAATTGGGCATAAAGCATAGTGATTTGATTTATCCAAATAAAAAAAAGAATACTTTATTCAAATTTTCCCAATCTATACGAGCTAATTTTTCTAATTTATATGATCATTTTGATTTAAGAAGCAAATATAATGTTAAAACTTTCAAAAATTCTAGTCCAATTAAACTTTTTCATAAAAAAAATAAAAAAATTTCAGGAGTGGAAATTTTTAATTCTCAAGAAAGAAAAATTATTAAGTTAAATATCTCTAAAGCCTTAGTATTTTGTGCAGGAGGATTAGGAAATTCTTTTCTGATTAAAAATTTAATAAAAGATCTTGGTAAACAATCTGGTCAGTTTTTTTGTGATCATCCTCATATACAGATTTTAAAACTTAATACTAGTACAGCAAAAAATTTTAAAAAATATTCTAAAGTCTTTATTTTTTCTGATCAGAAAAGTAAAAAGAATAAAAATAAAGAATGGAATATGTATATGAATATCAAAAACCACTTTGCAGGGATACAATTGACAACTAATTTAGATCCTACCCTAATTTTGGGTAGATTATATTTAAAAACCAATTTTTTTAATTTATTAGGGTCACCCTATAGATTTGCAAAAAATATTATTAAATTTATAATTTTTGTGGTTAATCTTTTATTTAAAGTTTATTACAAAATAATAGATAAAATAGGAAAGCCAGGAAAATATTCATTCGAATTTTTTTTTTCTCAACAAAAAAATTATTCAAATAATCTAAAGATAAATAAAAAAAAGGATAAATTTGGCTTAAATAAAATAGATATAAATTGGTCAATAGATAAACGTGAACTTAGTATTTATAATAAAATAATTCATAAATTTATTAATAGTACTAAACCTCTAAAAAACAAAAAAATTAATATTAAAAATTTTGAGAAAAAAGTTTATGTTGGAATACACCCAAGTTGTGCAAATTCATTTGGTATTAGTAAAAAATTCATTTTAGATAAAAATCTTAAAATCAAACAATTTAAAAATTTATATGTTTGTGGTTCTGATGTTTTTCCCTCAAACGGATTTACGAACCCTACTTGGACTATAATGACTTTGGGTACAAGATTATTTCACCATCTGACAAAAAAATTTAATTAAATTTTAACACACCAATTGACCCAGATGTTTCTAGAAAAAGAATTATCGATTTAGTTTCCTTTATAAATTTTATATCACGAATTCTTTCACCTATGGGAATAATTTCATGATTCAAGATTTTTGAATTTTTTTTGTCCATTTTTATATGATGGATAGATAAATCGCCTTCGAATAGGTCTCGTCCCATTGAGGTTGCGAAATAATCATTTGTTGGAACCGACTCCTCAAAATCTTTAACTTTAATTACTTCACTTATACCAATTGATGGAGAAAAATATTTTATAGGTTCCTCAAAACCATATTTCTTGTGTGATTTATGCAAAGGTGAAATTTCTAAAAGCTTATCCAAAGTACCTTTTGCTTTATGTCTTTCAATTGTTGTTGAATAATGTTCTCCATAAGAAGATATAGGCCATCCATAGTTTTTAATTTTATTCCCCGGTTCACTAATTATGTTAATTTCATCCCCACCATATGGGCCGTGTTCAGTTGAGATTATAATATTATCCTCAAAATCATAATATAATCCTTGTGGATTTCGATGACCTTTTGAAATAATAGAATATTTTTTGTTTTCGATATCAATTGAAATTATTTTTCCAAAAATACTTTTATTTTTTTGCACCATTTCTTTACACAGGTAAGACCCAACACTTAAAAGTATTTTATTATCTTTAAAACCTACTATCCTACCTCCAGATGCATGTGCATTAAAATCAAATAAGCAAATTTCACTATTTCTAGCAATACATTCATTTGGATAAAAAAACTTTTCAAAATTAATATAGTTGTAATTTAGTTCACCAAATAAAACTGCTGTATTATAACAATCTTGTTTTTGTTTATTTGTAAAAGATAAAAATATCTTGTTGTCATCAATATAAATATCTTTAACACCATATTTATAACTACTAAAAAATTCTTTATTATTTAAAAAATCTTTAAAATTAGTTTTGATTACTTTAGATTTAAAACTATCATTTATTTCATTAAAATTCTCAATATAAGAAAATAATCCATTCCCATCGATTAAAAACAAGTTTCCATCATAAAACTCTATATATGCAGATGTTTGAGCTTCTTTATTTTTTCCAACCATCAATGAATCATTTTGGAATTTTTTCAAATTAAATTTATTGCTATTAGTTTGAATAGAATTCTCTGACATCAAATTAAAATTGATAGAATCAATATTTTCGTAGAAATTTTCTAAATAAATTTCTTTATATTTTTGATTTAAAGCTTTTAGTTCTGCAACCTTCTTTTTTTCATTTTTAAGCTTTCGTTTTAAGTCTGGAATTATAAAAACTGTTTTTTTAAGAAACTTTTTAACACTCTCAGGCATATTTTGATGAATTTTATCAAACCATATGCCTTTCTTATTATCAGTTAAAATAACCTTTGAAGCAAAAAAATAAATTAAAATTGAAAAAGCAAAGATTAATAAAAAAATTTTTTTTTTTGTTAACTTCATTATATATATTAATTATATTATATAAAAAATTCAAAAAAATAGATACTTGGAAAAAAATATATTAAATAAGTTTGTTTATGGAATGGGCAGTTTCTTTAATTTATTTAATAACAATCACAGAAAATGTTTTCATGAGGTAATTAAAAACAAAATTAAGATTCATTCGTCAATTTATTATCCTGGGTCTGCATTATTTCTAAAAAAATTAACCTCAAATAGAGAAAGAAAAGAGATTGATTTAATAATTAAAATCGCAGGTTATAATTTTGATCAATTTAGATATGAGCTTGACAAAAGTGTTGCAGCATTTGATATAGAAGATTTTTACGGCATTCAATTTTGGGATGAAGTTCCTTTCAATTCTCAAAAAAAAATTGACTATATCGAATTAGAAAAAATAATTAAATATTTAGAAGATTTAAAAAATAAAAAATTTGTAAAAAAATTATTTTTACAAATTAGACCTGGACAACATAAGCTTGAAGAAACAAAATTGCTGAATTTTTTTGATGGTTTTGCATTTTATGCTTATCCAAATGAAGCACAATTAGATATTGATAATTTTAATTGTATATTAAAAAATAAAAAAACATTCCTCCAAATGCAATTTTTTGGAGGTAGATATAAAAAAAATTTAAGAGAAAATTTTTTAAACAATAACAACGATAAAGAACAAGAGAAAAACTGGATTAAAAAGTGCATTCATTATTCTGTAAATAATTTTGATGATAATTTGTTATTTGTTGGTTCTACCAGAAAGTTACACAGATTAAAATTTCTTATTGAAAATCTCAAAACTTACAATTATGAAAATTGTGAAAGAACAAGGTTTTCAAAAGATTGTCTAATACTATCTGAAAGAGATTATAATATAGACACACACAAAAAAAATTTAACAATACTTACAAGCAATATTTATCTATTTAAACAATATTTAATTAGATTTTTAAAACTAATTTTAATAAAAAAAAAATAACTTAAATATTTAATGAAAAAAGAAATCTTGCCTTTTTTTCTCCAAATCTCCGATATAATTTCAACCTGCAAATCAAAATTATAAGTAGAAAATTTTTCGCAATGAAACATTTTAAGGAAATTATATATATATCTGAGTTAAACTTACCAAATATCTCTGCGCAATCACTTCAAACATTAAAAATGTGCTCAGCATTTGCATCAAATTATAAAACGAAATTGTTTGTTTTTTTTTGCAATAAGAAGTTTAATTATTTTAAAAAGAATTATTTACTAAAAAATAAATTCGATATAACAGGTCTATTTAATTCATCAAAAAAACACAACCTATTAGTAAGATTAATTTTTTTTTATAAATTATTTTTTTTATTTAAAAATAAAAAAAAATCACTGTTTATTACTAGAAGTGTATTAATTAGTTTGTTTTTGTCTTTATCCGGGATAAAGAATATTTTAGAAATTCACATAGAAAATTATGGTATAACCAAATTATTATTTAAAATAAAATTTTTTTTCTTTAAATCAAAAAATCAAAAATTTATCTTAATATCAAAAAATTTAAATAAAGTATTTAAATTCCAAAAAAAAGATTTTATAGTTTTAGATGATGCATCTGATATTGAAAATTTTAAAATTCAAAAAAAATCAAATTTAGAAACAAATTCTTGTATATATATAGGAAGTTTTTTTAAAGGTAAGAGTATCGAGATTATTAAAAAAATATCAAAAAGAATGGTAAAAACAAAGTTTTATTTGTACGGGAATGATAAAATCATTCCTAATGATCAAAAAAAAAAGTTTACTAGAAATGCTATTTTTTGTGGTTACACATTTTATAGAAAAATTCCAAATCTTTTATCTAAACATAAAGTTTGTTTAATGCCTTACTCAAAAAAAACTTTTATTAATGCTGATAAAATTTCAAATGAGAAATATATTTCTCCTTTAAAATTATTTGATTATTTAGCATCAGGCAAAATTTTAATTGCATCCAAAATGAGTGGATATAGTCATATTCTAAAAAACAAAAAAAATTGTTTTTTGGTAAACCCTGACAAAATTGATGACTGGGTTAAAACAATTCAATATGTGTTTAAAAATTATAGTAAATTAAATCATATTAGAAGTGAAGCAAGGGAAACCGCTAAATTTTACAATTGGAATAAGAGAGCACAATGTGTAATTAAGTTTGCAAAATTTCTATGAAAAAAAAAATATACTATTGGGGTCCATTTATAGATAAAGTTGCAACAGTAAAAGCAATATCTAATTCTGCATATTCAATAAATAGATATTCTAATTTTTTCGAAACTTATATCATAAATGCAATAGGAGAGTGGGATGAAACTCAATTAAATTATCAAAAAAAATATGTTCGATTTATAAATTTTAAAAATAAATTTTACAAAAAATTACCACGCTATAATTTTATTCATAGCAGATTATCTTATTTAATAATTTTTTTTAGATCATTCTTTCCTTTAAAGAAACTAATTTCAGATGACAAACCCGATTTTTTAATTATTCATTTAATCGTATCGCTTCCTCTTATTTTATTTAAATTATTTAATTTTAAAACAAAGTTATGTTTAAGAATATCAGGAAAACCAAAGCTAAATTTATTTAGAAAATTTTTTTGGAAAATATGTGCCGATCAAGTATTCTTAGTTTTTTGCCCAACTGAAGAAACAAGACAAACTTTGATAAAAGAGAAAATTTTTAATACAGAAATTCTACTTTTGCAAGATCCTGTTATTTTTCAAAAAGATTTAATAAAAAAAAAAAACGAGAAAATAGATAATGCTAGTAATTTTAAGAAAAATCATTTGATTATGATTGGAAGACTTACTAAACAAAAAAATTATCAGCTATTAATTAATAATTTCAAAAAAATATTACAATTATATCCAAATTTATATGTAAACATATTTGGCAAGGGAGAGTTAGAAATACTACTTAAAAAATTAATAATTAAAGAAGATATTGAAAATAGAATAATTATGCATGGATATTCAAATAATATTTTCAAGTATTTAAATCAAAGTAATATTTTTCTTTTAACATCCTTGTGGGAAGACCCTGGGTTTGTATTGATTGAGGCTGCTTACTGCAATACTTTAATTGTTTCCAGTGATTGTCCAAATGGTCCAAAAGAATTTTTAGATAATAATTCTGCAGGTTTTTTATTTGAAAATAATTCACCAAAATCACTTTTGCAAAATTTAGAAAAAGCTTTGAATATAAGTGAAAATGAAAAAAAGGAAAAAATAATTAAAGCTAAAAAAAAAATTAAAGCGTTTACAATATTTTCACATTATAAAAATCTAGAAAAATATTTGTTAAACAAATGAACAAAAAAAATTTAATTTTTTTTCTACCAAATTTTGCAGCAGGAAAAAGTTAAAAAGCATGAAGCTTTATTTGATAAAAATTTAATTAAATAATTTTTTATTTCTTTCGAACCATCTTACTGTATTCAACAAGGATTTTTCAAGTTTGGTAAACTTTAAATTTTTTAATTTTCTAGTTACTTTTTTATTACACCCATGAGTTTTAAAAATATCTGCAAGTTGTTTTTTTCTTAATACAATCTTAGTTTTGGGAATATAATTTGAGATAAATTTTATCACCTTTTTTAAGCCAACTGGATTATTTGAACAAATGTTATATATTTCATGATTTACTATTTTTATTTTTCTCAGTCTTAAAAGTATTGAAATTACATCATCAATATAAGTAAAGTCTCTATAATGGTTACCTTTATTATTTAAATAAAATATTTTTTTTGAAAAAGAGGCATTTAAAATTTTAAAAAGAAACATATCTGGTCTTCCCCACTCACCGAAAACAGTAAAAAATCTTAAACCAATCGATCTAAAATTATGCATATCATAAAAATTTTGTGCTATTTCCTCATTAAATTTTTTTGTTAAACCATAAATATTTTTAGGGTAAATTTTTTCAGTTTCTTTTAAAGGAAATTTATTGTTATCCCCGTAAACTGAACTAGATGACGCGTAAAAAAATTTTTTTATTTTAAAATCTTTTGATAAACTCATAATATTACTAAATCCACTAACATTTGTATCCACATATGCCGTAGGATTCTGCATTGAATATCTTACACCTGCTTGTGCTGCAAAATTATGAACTTCGTCAAATTTATTTTTTTGGAATAGTTTAACAAGTTTATTTTTTTCAATAAGGTCTATTTTAAAAAATTTAAAATTTTTATTTTTTTTTAGATGAATTATTCTTTTTTTTTTAAGTTTTACAGAATAATAAGAACTAAAATTATCAATACCAATAACTTTTACATTTTTTTGTTTAAGTAATTTTTCTGCAAAATTAAATGCTATAAATCCAGCTATTCCTGTGATAAGTATTTTCATAAATAAGAGCTGTATATATTAAAATATCAAAAATTACAAAAAAGTATAAAGAAATTGTATCCACGCGCTGTTGGCTTAGGATATGTAGGTTTGCCTGTTTTTTTAAGATTGCAGCATAAATATTTTATAAAGGGGTTTGATATTAACCAAGATGGAATAAAATAATTAAAAAAAAAATTGATATTAACATATGCAAAATACTCAATATCTAAAATATATTAAAACCGGATCAATAAAATCTAAACAAATATATTTTAGCAAGCACAATCGCAAAAAGTTCAAAAATGAAAAATTTAAATCTTTTTTTAGAGTAAATAATTCATTTGATAATAATCCAATAATTAAAGAAGGTGGCAAAAGAGTTAAAAATTTATGCAGAAAAAGTTTTAAAAATAAGCCTCTAATTACAATAGTAACTGTAGTATTAAATCATGCTAAAGAATTGGAGACCACTATAAAAAGTGTAATATTACAAAATTATAGCAATTTAGAATTTATAATAATAGATGGTGGATCGTCGGATGATACAATTTCTGTAATAAAAAAATATGAAAATCATATTGATTATTGGATAAGCCAAAAAGATAGAGGGATATTTGATGCTTTCAACAAGGGACTGAGATTAAGTAGCGGTAATTATATTTGTATCCTAAATTCAGGTGACTATTTTACAGAAAATTCAATTAATTTTATAGTAAAAAAAATTTTAGAAAAAAAAAATTTGGATATTCTATTTGGCACTGTTTTAAAGAAGAAAAAAATTTCAGGTTTCTATCCTAATAAAATATTTTTTAGACTAAACATAATACCAAGTTTAATGTCAACATTTGTGAAGTTAAGTATGTATAAAGAAATCGGTTTATTTGATACAAGCTTGGTTAATTATAGTGATTATGATTTTTTTTATAAATGTATAAAAAAAAAGGACATCAAATGGTATGCTACCAAAAAAAATAAAGTAATTACTGTATTTGACCTCAAAGGTTATTCAAGTAAGGTTAGTTTTTTTTCAAATCTTTATGCTGAATATAAAATCAGACTTAAATACGAGAACTTTTTGCTGGTTTTATTCAAATTGCTAGCAAAAACTCTAAGATATATTCAAATAAAAATTTTTTTAAAAAAAAAATTTAGTAAATACAGCTGAGTTTTAAAAAAGTTTTTATGATCCTTATTTAAATAATTAATAATATATTTTTTTCCATCAACACTTTTTTTTATTTATTTTCAAAATCTTGTTTTTATAATATTTTGATATTAGATATAATTGCTAACTAATTTAAAATATTTCTCTAAATTGTTGTTAAAATCAAACCTTTTTAACTCTTTAAATGATTTATTTAACATTTTTGAACATCTTTTTTTATTTTTTTTATAATAGTAAATGTGTTGAGATAATTTTTTAAAATCTCCAACCTTAAATAATAAACCGCCTTCACCATTCAGTAAAATTTCTTTCGGCCCTGTTGGACAATTACTTGAAATTACAAACTTTTTTAAAGTCAATGACTCAAGTAATACATTTGGCAAACCTTCGAATTTTGAAGATAAAATAAATAAATTACATTGTTTAATTATTGGGTAAGGGTTTTCAACAAAATTCTTCAGCTTTACATACTTTTCTAATTTATTTTTCATTATGTAGCTTTGCAAGTATTCTTTGCAAATACCTCTGCCAATAATTATAGCTTCGTAATCAATTTTATTTTTTAAAATTTTAAGAGCTTTTAAAAGAGTAATTTGATCTTTTTGATCAGTAAATCTTCCAATATTTAAAATCTTTAAATTATTTTTTTTATTAAATGTTTTTTTAGTTTTTATCTTTGATTTTTTTAATATCTCATTTTTATTTAAAGGATTGTAGATACAAATAGAATTTAAATTGAATTCTTTTTTTAAATCTTTTTTAAATTGATAACTATTTACCATAACATCGTCAGCAAGACTTAAAAATATTTTAAAAATATAACGTTTTAAGGGATTTATAGACCAACCTATCGGTGCTGAATTTGATCTAGTAATTACTTTGATAAATAATAACTTACAAACGATGATACAATAAATATTTGCCTGAAACGAAAAAACAACAACATTTCTATCTAATAATATCTCTTTTATTAATAAAATTAATGAAAAAAAATATTTAATTCTCCTAGTCATTTTATCCCAAATATTGCCAGGTAAAGAAATAAATTTTATAGATTTGTGAAATTTGTATTTATACTTATTTGAAATAGTAATTAATGATAATCTCATTTTTTTTTTTGCTAAATAATTACTTACCAAATAAAGATTTTTTTCCACGCCGCCTCCTTCTATTGAGGGCATAAAAATAATAATTTTTTTTTTCATTATTTATAAATATTTAAAATAAACAGAAAGATAGTCATCAAAATTAATTAATATAGTCAATTCAGATAAAATTAAACATAAAATTTCAAATTCAAATTAGTTAAGTTTGAATAACCATATATAAACTTAAAGATTATCGAAATTAATTTTGTTATATCTTTTTATAAATTTGATAATATAAATAGTTAAATTTAGAATGGATCTTATAAATTTAATGGATCCCTTATAATAAATAGAAAAAATTTTAAGGATATAATAATAACAAAAAAGTTAGAGAGACTTATTATTATGAAAATAAAATATCTATGCAACAAAAAGTCAGTGTTATAATACCTTTCTATAAAAATTATTATTATTTAAGAAAAGCTATTAGATCAGTTTTAAGACAAACTTATAAAAATTTTGAAATAATTATAATTAATGATAACTTAAAAAAAGAAAAAAATTTATCTGAGAAAATTTACAAAGAATTTAAGTATTTCAAGAAAATTAAAATAATTAATAATAATAAAAACTTCGGCGCAGGAATATCTAGAAATAAAGGTATTAAATTATCTGTAGGTAAATATGTTGCTTTTTTAGACTCAGATGATCTTTGGCACCCTAATAAATTGAAAAAGCAATTAGGCTATATGATTAAAAATGATATTTATATAAGTCATACATCTTACAATATTATTGATAAAAACGGTAGAACAGTTGGATTTAGAGAAGCAAAAAAATTAGAATACGAACAATTATTAAAATCATGTGATATTGGTTTATCAACAGTAATGATAAAAAAAAGTTTATTGAAGAAAAATTTTTTTGGAAAAATTAAAACAAAGGAAGATTATATATTATGGTTAAAACTGTCAAAAAAAGGAGTCATTTTTTTTGCTCTTGAAGAAACTCTTACATCTTGGAGAAAATTAGATAATTCTCTTTCTTCATCTGCGATAAGGAAACTAGTAGATGGATACTATGTTTATAGGGTGTTTCTTAAACAATCAATTTTTAAATCATTTTTGAGTTTGTTTATATTATCAGTTAATTATATTAAAAAATGATTGATTATTTTTTTTTTCTTTTTCTAATACCTTTAATTATATTAATAAACTTTTTTTTGATTAAAAAAAAATTTTTGATAAATGACACAGGAAAGCTACATCAAAATTATGCAAATTTAAATCAAGTACCTCTTTCTGGGGGAATTTATGTTTTATTATTTTTTTATTTTTTTGAAACAAATGTTGAGTTTTTAATATTTATTTCAGCCTTATTTGTAATTGGATTAATAGCAGACTTAAATTTATTAAAATCACCACTTAAGAGGTTTATAATACAAATATGTTTAATCATTTTATTTGTAATAAGTTTAAATATTCAAATAGAAGATGTGAGAATTGATTGGTTTAACAAATTACTTTTAAATAATTTATTTAATATATTTTTTTGTTCTTTTTGTTTTTTAGTCTTAATTAATGGTTCAAATTTTATTGATGGAAATAATTGTTTATCAATTGGTTATTATTTTTTGATATTTTTAATCATAATCTATTTGAATTATAATGATTTAATTTTTTTTGAAATTGAAAAAAATTTATTTTTTTTAATTTTACTTTTTATTTTATTAATATTTAATTTATTAAACAAATTATATTTAGGCGATAGCGGAATATATTTGATTTCGATTTATACTGGAGTCGTCCTTATAGATATATTTAATAGTAATTTTTATGTTTCGCCTTACTTTATAGGTGTTTTATTATGGTATCCTGCATTTGAGACTTTATTTTCATTAATTAGAAAATTTAAAAATAAGTTCTCACCGATGGATCCAGACACAATCCATTTGCACCAGTTAATTTTTTTCTATTTAGATAAAACTAAAAATTTTAAAAAAAATTGGAATAACTCTATTACAGGCTTAATTATTAATTCCTACAACGTGGTCATATTGCTTTTTGCAAGTATTTATTATTATTATACTAAGTTACAAATTGCTATATTATTAGTAAACGTGATTATTTATATGATTGCTTATTTTTATTTTTTAACATTCAAGCGATCATTTGAAAAAAAGTTTTATCATTGAAATTAAAATATTAAATCCATCTCTAAATTCATTAACTTTTTTTTTACCAGCAATTCTTTTTCTTTCATTAGACGGAGAGGTTAACATCGAAAGATTAGATTTTTTTGCTTTAATTGGCAATTCTACACAAAAACCAAAATGCTTTTCCATTAAATTTAGTGTCTGAGCTTTTTTAGTTATACCCATAACAAATGTGTATAAAATGTCGGATATGTTAAGGGAAAAAAATAAATTTCCAATCAATGTAAAAATTTTATTTCCCACGTATGTCACTATAGTGTCATCTTCACTCCCAGCACTTTCCATGTATCTTGAAGCAAAAACAAAATCAGCACTATTTCTATTTATTAATTGATACATCACTTTTAATTCTTTAGGATTAAATGAACCGTCCGCATTAAAAATACAAAAAAATTCTGTTTGAGCATTTTTTATTCCTTGAATTAAAGCATTACCATATCCTTTATTTTCTTGATAAATAATTTTACAGTTAAACTCTTTTATTGACTCTATTGTTTTTAAATCAGTTTTTTCTAAAATAATAATAATTTGTAATTCATATATTTCTAGCTCTCTCAAAACTTGCGGAAGAGACTCATTTTCATTTTTAGCAGGTATTAATAAAGTCAATTCCTCCATAATATTATAATTTTTTAAGTTATGGATACTTATATCTAGAAATAAATTATAAAATAGATAAATTAATTACAATTCAAATAAAAATGAATTTCAAATATCTTTTTGTTTTTATCTTATATTTTGTAACAATTTTTTCTGTAATTGGTTATGGAAAATTTTTCAGTGATTTATTTATAAAAGATAAAAAATTTAACTTTGGATATTATGGTATTTTTGGAGTTTTTTTTTCTATATTTTACTCCTATGTAAGTCATTTATTTTATCCTCACTCTCAAATTCATAATTTAATTTTTATTTTATTAGGTTTTGTTTTTTTTATTTATTTATTAAATAAAAGAGTTAAAGAAATTTTTTTTACCTCAATAATTTTTTTATGTTTATATATATCTTTATTAATAATTAAAACTCATGATGACTTTCCTTATTATCATTTTGGATATAGCTATTATTTAACTCAAAATCCGCTCCTAATTGGAATAGGTCAATTTAATCACGGATTTAGAACACAATCTTCTATCTTTTATTTGAATTCTTTATTTTATTTACCAATAATTAAATTTTACTTTTTTCATTTGTCGTCATTACTATTTTTAGGATTTGTAAATATTGCTTTTATTAATAAATTATTAAAAAATTTTAAAAATAAAAATATAAACTATGTAGATTACTTTTCTATATTAAGCATAATATTTATTAATATTTTTTTTTATAGAATTGCTGAACACGGTACCGATAGATCTGCACAAATTCTTGTATTTTTGCTTATTTTTGAAATTTTATATTTTATAGATGGAAAAGTTTTTAATCATATAAAATTATTTAAAATATTTGTCTTAATAGGAATAATTATTTCCTTAAAAGCTTTTTACATATTATACATCTTAACCTTAATTCCTGTTTTTTATATTTTACTAAAAAAAAATTCTTTAAAAAATTTAATTATTAAACTAATAAGATTACCTATTACATATTTGTTAATTTTTTTTATTTCAATATTGCTATTAACAAATTTTTACAATACTGCATGTTTTGTATATCCAATCAGTTTTACCTGTCTTGAAAATTTTTCATGGTCATTTTTGCCTGAAGATGTTTTAAAAATGAATAATTGGTATGAACAGTGGTCAAAAGCAGGAGCAACTCCAAATTTTAGAGTTGATAATCCAGAATTGTATATTTTAAAATTTAATTGGGTAAGTAACTGGTTAGAAAATTATTTTTTTAACAAGGTAAGTGATTTTTTAATTGGGGTATTTTTTTTAATATCAATTTTAATCTTCATGCTTAGATCTCAAAAAAAACAAAAAATCAAAATTAATAAAAATGTTTATATATTATTATTAATTTTATTCATTCTTTTTATTGAATGGTTTTATAATCATCCAGCACTAAGATATGGAGGATATAGTTTAATTGCATCAATTTTATTTATACCTTCGGCAATTTATTTTAGTAAGTTTAAAATTAAATATACTGATTTGAAAAAAAAATTTCTTATACTTATAACTTTATCTTTTGTTATTTTTCTTGGAAGAAATATTGATCGAATTATTAACGAAGTAGAAAAATACAATTTCAGGCCTTTTAATGATTTTTCTTTTAGAATAAATGAACATCATTATAGAAATTTTAGAGAAATAGAAGGGCTTTTGAAAAATTATGAAAACTGTGAATTAAAAAAAGTAGATTGTGATATAATTAAAGCTAAAAAAATTGAAAAAGTATTTTATACTTTCAAATTTAATAGAAATTAATGGTACAAAAAACTATACTTTTAGCGATATTCATAGTTTATTAAAAAAAACAAATTTATAAGTATAAAATGGCTTTTAGAAAATCATTTGAATATATATATGTAAATCACTTTATGGGTAAAAATTATGAATAAAAAAAAGGCATTAATTTTTGGTATTACAGGTCAAGATGGATCGTACTTGGCAGAACTTTTATTAAAAAAAAATTATATAGTTCATGGTGTTAAGAGAAGATCATCTTCTAGAAATACTTATAGAATTGATCATATTTATCAAGATCCACATGAAAAAAATTACAAATTTAGATTACATTATGGTGATATTACAGACTCATCATCAGTTTCAAGTATTATAAAACTAACAAAGCCTACTGAGATTTATAATTTGGCTGCCCAATCTCATGTAGCAGTTTCATTTGAAGTTCCTGAATATACTGCAAATGCAGATGCCCTGGGAGCTCTTAGAATATTAGAGGCAATAAAATTTCATAAACTAGAAAAAAAATGTAAATTTTATCAAGCTGGAACATCTGAAATGTATGGTAAGGTTCAAACTATACCACAAAACGAAAAAACTAATTTTTACCCTTTAAGTCCTTATGGGGTGGCTAAACTATATGCTCATTGGATTACCAAAAATTATAGAGAAGCTTACAATATTTTTGGATGTAATGGGATATTGTTTAATCATGAAAGTCCAAGAAGAGGAGAAACATTTGTAACAAAAAAAATCATTTCTGCATTATGCAGGATAAAAGAAGGAAAACAAAAAAAACTTTTTTTAGGGAATTTGAACGCACGTAGAGATTGGGGTCACGCAAAGGACTATTGCTATGCAATGTGGAAAATACTTCAACAAAAAAAACCTGATGATTATGTGATAGCTACAGGAGTTCAGTATTCTATTAAAGAATTTATAAATTTAACCGCAAAAGAGCTGAAAATGAAAATTAAGTGGAAAGGTAAAGGAACGAAAGAAAAAGGATATAATGAAAAAGGCAAATCTATAATTGAATGTGACAAAAATTATTTTAGACCCCTAGATGTTAATACGTTGCTGGGAGATGCTAGAAAAGCTAGAACAAAATTAAAATGGAAACCTTCTATTAAAATTAATTCATTAATAAGAGAAATGATTGAATACGAATATAAATCTTTCAAATTAAAATGAAATTAACTAAAAATAGTAAAATATTTATAGCAGGGCACAATGGAATGGTTGGTTCTGCAATAAAAAGAAAACTTATAGAAAAAGGCTATAAAAATATTTTAACAAAACCAAGAAAAGAGCTTGATTTAATAAACCAAACTCAAACATTTAAATTTTTAAAGAGACATAAACCACATTTAGTAATTATAGCTGCAGCAAAAGTTGGCGGTATAATGTTTAATTCAAAATTTAAACATCAGTTTATTTACCAAAATATTCAAATTCAGAGTAATATTATTCATGGTTCTTATTTAGCAGGAACCAAAAATTTAATTTTCCTTGGTTCAAGTTGTATTTATCCAAAGCATTCTAAACAACCCATGAAAGAAAAATATTTGTTGACAGGAAAACTTGAGGAAAGTAATGAAGGTTACGCCATCGCTAAGATTGCGGGACTAAAAATGTGCGAATATTATAATCAATTTTTAAAACTTAATTATAAAAGTTTAATGCCACCTAATCTTTATGGTCCAAATGATAATTATAGCTTAAATAATTCTCATTTTTATCCAGCATTACTTAAAAAAATTTATAATGCTAAAAAGAAGAATCTAAAAACTTTAGAAATATGGGGAAGCGGCAAAGTAAAGAGAGAATTAATGTTTGTAGAAGATTTTGCTGAAGCTGCAGTTTTTTTTATGAACAAAAAAATTAAAGAACCATTTATAAATGTAGGAAATGGAAAAGTTTTTGAAATTAATTGGTATGCGAAACTTTTAATGAAATATATGAAAACCAAGCTTAAAATTATTCATAATAGAAATAAACCAGATGGAATGCTGATAAAATCTTTAGATATAACTTTAGCTAGAAAATATGGCTGGAAACCAAAAAATAATTTTAAAAAGGGTTTTGATATAACTTTTAAAAATTTTTTAAATAAAAAAATTATTTAATAAATAGATTTAATGCAATTAAAAAATAAATTTAATCACTCAATATTACTTTCAAGAAAAAAATATAGGTACCCTCTTTTAAGAAATGGTTTAGATAAATTTGATTTAAAAAAAGGAATTCAAGTTATTCAATCAGGACATATTACGATGAATAAACATACGGAAATTTTTGAAAAAAAATTTGCAAAAAAATTAAAAACAAAATATGCGGTAATGGTCAATTCAGGTTCTTCAGCCAATTTACTTGCTACCTTTGCCTCTTGTAATCCATTGAGAAAAAATAGATTTAAAAAAGGTGATCATGCAATAATTCAGTCTTTGTGTTGGTCAACATCTTTATGGCCACTTGTCCAAGCAGGATTAAAAGTTAAATTTGTTGATGTAAATCCTCTTTCATTAAATGTTAACGTTGAAGATATAATTTCAAAAGTTAACTTAAAAACAAAAGTAATAATGATTATAAATGTTCTTGGACTTTCATGCGATATTTTAAGATTGAAAAATTTTTGTAGAAAAAAAAAAATAATTTTAATTGAAGATAATTGCGAGTCTTTAGGTGCCAAATATAATGAAAAGTATCTTGGGACATATGGAGACTTTGGAACCTTCTCATTTTTTTATTCACATCCAATTACTTCTGGCGAAGGAGGCATGATTGTTTGTAATGACAAAGAAGATTATAATATTTTAAAATCTTTAAGATCACATGGATGGTCAAGAAATAAAAAAACATCTAAAAAATATCCCAATTTAGATCCTAGATACATTTTTGTTAACTCAGGATTTAACGTTAGACCATTAGATATTCAAGCTGCAATAGCTTTAAATCAATTTAAAAAATTAGATAAATTTAAAAAAATTAGAATTGAAAATAGAAAAAAAATTATCGATTCTTTAAAAAAAGATTCAAAGTGGAAAAATCAATTTCATTTTATTGAAGTACCGTTAAAAATGAAACCTAGTTATATGGTATTTCCAATAATTTTAAATCCAAAATTCAAAAATAAAAAAAAACAATTTATTAATGAAATAGAGAAAAGAGGGCTGCAAACAAGACCAATTATTAGTGGCTCTTTTGTTAATCAACCAGCTACTAGTCTTTATAAATTAAATCCAAAAAAAATTCGATTTAAAGGAGCTGAAAAAATAGAAAAATTAGGATTTGTTATTGGACTTCACACCACTAAAATATCTAATATTGAGATAAATTTTATAAAAGATTGTTTATTTCTTATTGATAAAATTTAAATAATTTTTAAAAAAATATATAAGTATTTTCATCCCATCAGAAAAAGCTTTAACTTTCTTTTTATCAGCAAATCTCTTTCTTTCGATACATGGAAAAGAAGAGTAACTAAATTTATTTAGTTTTATTTTAAAAGGAATTTCTAGGCATAAGCAATAATCATTGCATTTTAAATTTAGTGATTTGAAACTTTTTGTTTTTGCAAATATGTATGTAAATAATACGTCTGATATATTAAATTTCATTAAAAAATTGCCTAAAAAAGTAAAAAAAAAGTTTCCTATTTTTGTTATAAAATTGTCATCATAAGAGTAGGCATTTTTTTCGTATCTTGAACCAAAAATAAAGTCATGTTCTTCCTTTTCTAATTTTTGTTTCATAAGACTTATGTATTGAGGATCAGTTGATCCATCAGCATAAAAAATACAAGAATATTCTGTTTCACAGGCATTAATTCCTTCAATAATTGCATTTCCATATCCTTTTTGAGATTGAAATATTACTTTACATCTAAAGTTTTTAATAGCGTCATAGGTTTCTTTATCTTTTTCATCAATTACGATAATTATATCGAGATCTAATTTTTTTTCAGAAATTTCATTAAGCACCATTGGCAAAGCATTTGGTTCTTCTTTTGCAGGAATAATTAAAGTAACTTTGTGCATTAGTAGATATAAAGAAAATATAGTTGTATTTAATCCAATTCATATTTAAAAGAAATTAATTAAAATATTAAAAAGCCATTAAAAGCTATAAAAGTTCAAATAATTGAGTATTTACAATATTTTTTTTTTATATATAAACTCTCTGCCTGGTGATTATTGCGAAGGTGTAATACCCGATCCCATTCCGAACTCGGAAGTCAAGCCCTTCTGCGCCGATGGTACTTTGTCTTAAGACATGGAAGAGTAGGACGTTGCCAGGCTATAAAATTATGAAAATTAAAAGTTCATTAAAATCATTAAAAAAAAGAGATCTAAACTCTAAATTGGTAAGAAGAAGAGGAAGAGTTTATATAATTAATAAAACAAATCCCAAATTTAAAGCAAGACAGAAGTAATTTTAATACACATGAGAATTTTCTTAGCGTAATTTGTTTTTATGAAAATTTGTTCAATTTCTGAAAATAAAAAATTTGAAAAAAGAATTTCTGTAACACCCGAGACCGCAAAGAAATATATTAGTTTAGGTCTTGAAGTCTCTTTAATAGAAAATTATGGTTCACATTTGGGTTATGATGATAATCAGTATAAAGAATTAGGTGTAAATATTATTAAAGATGAAAAAGAGTTAATTAACAAATCTGATATAATTGTTCAGCTAGCTTTATTATCAGATGATAAAAGTTCTTTAGTCAAAGAAAATCAAACATTAGTTGGACTATTTAATCCTTATAATAATAAGGATAAAATTAACAATTTATCAAAAAAAAATATTAATATTTTTTCTTTAGAATTACTTCCAAGAATAACAAGAGCACAATCAATGGATGTGCTTTCATCACAAGCTAATCTAGCTGGATATAAAGCAGTAATAGATTCCTTTTCAAATTTTAAAAAAGCAATACCAATGATGATGACGGCCGCAGGAACGATACCACCAGCAAAAGTATTAGTTGTTGGCGCTGGCGTCGCAGGACTTCAAGCTATTGCAACAGCTAAAAGAATGGGGGCTGTTGTATTTGCCACAGATGTTAGAATTGCTTCTAAAGAGCAAGTTGAAAGTCTAGGAGGAAAATTTTTAACGATTAAGGAATCAGAAAATTTAGAAACTGAAGGCGGATATGCAAAAGAAGCTTCAGAAGAATTTAAAAAAAAACAAGAAAAATTATTAGGTGAGACTTTAAAAAAAATTGATATTGTTATATGTACCGCTTTAATCCCAGGAAAGAAAGCACCTTTGATCATTAAAGAGTCCATGATAAATAATATGCAACCTGGTTCTGTTATTTTTGACTTGGCGGCAGTTCAAGGAGGAAATACCGCTTATACAGAGCTAGATAAAGTTATAGATAAAAATGGCATAAAAATTATAGGTGAAGCAAATATTCTTAATAAACTGCCAGTTTCTGCTTCTAGCTTGTACTCACAAAATGTATTTAATTTTGTTTCAAATCTTTATGATAAAGAAAGTAAAAAAATTAACATTAATTTAGAAGATGAAATTATTGCAAAAACAATAATTAAATAAAATTATGGAAATAGACCCTTTTATATTTAGATTAAGTATTTTTATATTATCAATTTTTATTGGTTACTACGTGGTATGGAGCGTTACTCCGTCTTTACACACTCCATTAATGTCTGTAACAAATGCTATTTCTTCTGTAATTATAGTTGGAGCTATAATTGCTGGTTTATCAGGTAGTTCAGAAAATATTTTTGACATTCCTAATATCTTTGGTTTTTTGGCAATTTTTTTGGCTGCAATAAATATTTTTGGAGGTTTTTTAGTCACTCAAAGAATGCTCCAAATGTATAAAAAGAAAAAGAAAGATAAATAGGGATGTCGGCAAATTTATCAGCAATATTTTATCTAATTTCTGGAGTTCTATTTATTTTAGCTTTAAGAGGACTATCTTCTCCAGAGACATCAAGAAGAGGAAATTTTTTTGGAATTCTTGGAATGGCAATTGCTATTATAGTAACTTTTTTATCTATTGGAAATTTTTCATCAGGTTTTATTTATGTTTTAATTATTTTATTAATAGGAGGCTCAGTTGGAGCTTTTATAGCATTTAAAATACCAATGACTGCTATGCCAGAATTGGTTGCTGGATTTCACAGTCTTGTAGGTTTGGCTGCAGTTTTTGTTGCTATTTCAGCATTTTTAAATCCCGAATCTTTTAATCTTGGAATTTTAGGAAATATTAAACTTGGAAGTTTAATTGAAATGTCGATTGGTGCATCCATTGGTGCAATCACATTTTCGGGATCAATAATCGCTTTTTTAAAACTTCAAGGAATAATGTCAGGTTCTCCAATTACATTTAAAGGTCAACATTTACTTAATGCATTAATATTAATTTCGATAATAATTTTAACTTATTTGCTATGTTTTACTCAATCTGCCAATTTATTTTGGATCTTAATTGCCATTTCTTTTTTAATAGGATTTTTATTAATAATTCCAATTGGTGGTGCAGATATGCCTGTAGTAATTTCGATGTTAAACTCATACTCTGGTTGGGCTGCAGCTGGAATTGGTTTTACTTTAGAAAATAGTGCTTTAATTATTACCGGAGCTTTAGTTGGATCATCCGGAGCAATTTTATCATATATCATGTGTAAAGGCATGAACCGTTCATTTTTTAGTGTAATTTTGGGAGGATTTGGAGGAACAGAACAATATTCTTCATCTAAAAGCAAAGAACAAAAACCAGTTAAAAGTGGAAATGCGGAAGATGCAGCATTCTTAATGAAGAACGCTTCATCAGTTATAATTGTACCAGGCTATGGAATGGCCGTTGCACAGGCACAGCATGCATTAAGAGAGATGGTGGATACGCTTAAAAAAAATGATATTAAAGTTTCTTATGCAATACATCCTGTTGCAGGAAGAATGCCTGGACATATGAATGTTTTGCTTGCAGAAGCGAATGTTCCTTATGATGAAGTTTTTGAATTAGAAGAAATTAATAATGATTTTTCTAATGCAGATGTTGCTTTTGTTATAGGAGCAAACGATGTGACAAACCCAGCAGCAAAAACAGATCCTCAAAGTCCAATATATGGAATGCCAGTTTTAGATGTGGAAAAATGTAAGTCTGTTTTATTTGTAAAAAGAAGTTTATCTCCTGGTTATGCAGGTATTGATAATGACCTATTTTACAAGGAAAATACACTAATGTTATTTGCGGATGCAAAAAAAATGACAGAGGATATAACTAATAATCTATAGGATTAAAATTGAAAACAAAAATTTTTTGTGACATTGCAGAATTAGATAAAATTAAAAAATTCAGTAAAAAAAAAATTGTTAAAGGTTTTACAACAAATCCAAGCTTAATGAGAAAAGCTGGTGCAAAAGATTATAAATCTTACTCTAAAAAAATTCTTAAAATTTGCTATAATAAATTTGTCTCCCTTGAGGTGTTTGCAGATGACTACTTTAGTATGAAAAAGCAAGCTTTGCTGATCAACACTTGGGGAAAAAATATTTATGTGAAAATTCCAGTTGTAAATTCAAAGGGTGTTTTTATGGGCAAAATAATTAAAGAGCTTAATAATAAAAATATAAAATTAAATATTACTGCAGTGTACACAGCGAAACAAACTCAAAGAATTCTTAAGTCAATTAATAAAAAATCAAAAGTTATAATTTCAATATTTGCTGGAAGAGCGGGAGATGTTGGAAAAGATCCAGTTCCAGAAATTAAGAAAAGTATAGCTCTGTCTAAAAAATTTAAGAATGTGGAGATTTTGTGGGCAAGTGTAAGAGAACCTTATAATTATATTCAAGCAAAGCAATTAGGTTGTCATATAATTACAATACCTCCAGCAATAATAGAAAAAATTGAAAATTTCGGTAAATCTTTTCAAACTTTGACAACAGGAACTGTAAGAACATTCTTAATTGATAGTAAAAAATCTAAATTTAAAATTTAGAAAACAAAAGTGACCGATTATAAAAATATTATATTTTTTTTTTTATTATATATTTCATTAATTATAGGTTTTTTTTTAAATGAAAATTTAAACTATGGTTCTTATTATGATTGGGTGAGTGTAAACCTTCCTCCAATTAAAGATTTTTCTACAAATTTTTATGACACTTTATTATCATATGAAAAATATGGACATAGACACTCTCCGATATATTTAATTTTTTTATCTTTTTTTTTAAAATTAGGTCTAAACTTTGAAATTATAAGACTGATTCATTTACACTTATCTTTAAGTTTAATTTTTATATTTTATCATTGTTTAAAATTACATTTTAAAGAAATTAATAAATATACTTTACAAATTTTAGCCTTTATAATTTTTCTTTCCCCTACATTTAGATCACTTTCTATTTGGCCTGATAGCAGACTTCCTGGTCTTATTTTTTTTACACTATCAATATATTTTTTTTTAAAATTTTTAATTTCACTTAATTATAAATATTCATGGTTATGCTCTATTTCATTAATAATAACTTCTTATATCAGTCCAAATTTTTCTTTATTTGCAATTTATTTTTATTTTATTTTTTATAAGAAAATGAAAATAAGCAGATTTATAAATTTGATGTTAGCCAACTTAGTTGCCTCTATGCCAATGCTTTATTATTTGTTTGTTTTAGATGTAAATTTTATTTTAGCAGGAAAGACACCTTTATTAAACATGAATTCTGCTAGTTTAAATTTTAATTTTTCAAATAAGATTTTAATTATAAGTTCAATTATATTTTTTCATTTAATCCCAATAATATTTTATTTAATTGATTTTAAAAAATTTATTTCATTTTTTAAAAAAAAATTAATATTCATCATATTAGGATCTTTAATTTTGTTTTATTTTTTTAATTATCAGTTAAATTTTACTGGTGGTGGAGTTATTTTTCAATCATCTCAAATAATATTTGAGAACAACATCTTATTTTTTATAATTAGTTTTTTTTCATTAACAATATTGTTTTATCTATCAAACCTTAATATTAGTAATTTTTTTATAATATTTTTAACAATAATTTCAAATATACAAAATTCGATTTACCATAAATATTACGAACCTTTAATTTTAATTATGATTTTTGTTTTGTTTAAAAACTTAAATTACAAAAATTTTTTTTCCAATAAAAAAAGTTTGTTATTTTTGTATTTCTACAGTTTATTTTTTATTTTTCTAAGAATTATAAAAAATGCTTATTTCGTTTGATTGGTTGCGGGGGCTGGATTTGAACCAGCGACCTTCAGGTTATGAGCCTGACGAGCTACCAGACTGCTCCACCCCGCGGTGTTTAAATTCTATTTTTAAGTTTATTTAGTTTTTTAACTCTTTTAATATTTTCTTGAAGAATTCTCTTTTTTTTCTCTGAAGGTTTTTCATATGTATTCTTCAATTTTATAATTTTAAAGAATCCATCTCTCTGAAGTTTTCTCTTGAGAACTCTAAGAGCTTGTTCAACATTGTTATCTTTAACTTCTATTTTAATAAACACCTCCAAAAAAATGAGTAAATATCACTTTAATAATTTAATGTCTATTAAATTTATACATAAATTTTTTTATTAATATTACTTGTTTTTTTCTCTTTCTCTTTTTTTTCTCTTTTTATTCTTCGTTCCGCTTTTTCTATAGCTTCAATTAAATTTTTTTGCGAAAATAAACTCATAGCTACAGGATCTTTAGGATTTAAGCTATTATAATTCCAGTAACTTTTATTTCTTATTGAAGTTACTGAATTTTTTGTTATTCCAATTAATTTTGCAATTTGGGAATCTTTTAACTGAGGATGATTTTTCAATAACCATAATGCAGAATCTGGTTTATCTTGTCTTTTTGACAAGGGAACATATTTTTTAATTTTTTCACCTACACTAGAAATTTCGATATCTGTATCTTTGATTTCTAAAGGTCTATTTTCATCTTTTGAAGATAGTTCAATTTCTTCTCTAGATAATTGTCCAGAGATGATAGGATTATATGCTTTTATTCCTTTAGCCACTTCTCCATCAGCAATACCTTGGATTTCTACTTCATGTAGATTACAAAAATTAGCAATTTGTTTAAAAGTTAAAGTTGTATTTTCGACCAACCAAACAGCAGTAGCCATTGGCATTAGTGGAGCGTTTGACATTTAATTTTTTTTTTCTGATCTAAAATTTTGGAATTTTTTATTAAATTTGCTTACACGACCTTTATCCAGCAATTTTTGTTTACCACCAGTCCAAGCAGAATGAGATTTTGGATCAATTTCTAGTTTTAAAACCTCACCTTCGGACCCCCAAGTTGATCTCGTTTCAAATTGCGTACCATCAGTCATTTCAACTTTAATAGTATGATAGTTTGGATGAATGCTTTTTTTCATATCGTGACTTATAGCAAATGATTTTAGGAAAACAATTAAAAGTTCGTTAGTTTTTCCAACATTTTTTCATTAATTGCAGTGCTTGAAGCTCTTATTTTAATATTATTGTTTTCTGATAAATTAATTTCATTAATTGCTCCCCCAGCTTCTTTAACAATTATTATTCCAGCGGCAATATCCCATAAATTTAAATTGTTTTGAAAATAACCATCATATCTTCCAGCAGCCACATAGGCCATATCTAAAGCCGCAGATCCAGATTTTCGAGTTATTAGATCAGTTTCTATTTTTTCTTTTCCTCCAGTTCCAAATAGACAGCTTTGTATGTCTTTCTTTTTTGAAACTTTTATTCTTTGATTATTAAAAAAGGCACCATTATTTTTTTCAGCGTAAAACATTTCATCTTTAATTGGATCGTAAATTACACCTGAAACAATTTCATTGTCAGATTTTAGAGCAATAGAAATTGCAAAATGAGGCACTCCATGTAAAAAATTTGTAGTACCGTCAATTGGATCTATAATCCAAACATTTTGAGAATCTGTATTTATTTTAGATCCATCTTCTTCGCTTAATATTGAATAGTTTTTTTTAGCTTTCGTTAGTTCACTAATAATTATTTTTTCTGCCTTGGTATCTGCACTAGATACAAAATCGGAAGGGCCTTTAACTGATATTTGTAATTTTTCAATTTCTCCAAAGTCCCTAATTAAAATTTTGGAAGCTTTTTCACTTGCTTTAATCATAATATTAAGATTTGCTGATATAGAATTCATATTAAATTAAATTTTTTTAACGTATTCTATAGTTCTTGTGTCAACTATGATTGTGTCTCCACTTTCAATAAAAGGTGGAACTTGTATATTTATACCGTTATCTAAAGTTGCGGGCTTATAGGACGAAGAAACAGTTTGACCTTTTAATGCCACATCTGTGCTTTCGATTTTACAAGTTACTTGATTTGGCAAATCTACTGTTAAAGGACGATCATTATAAAAATTTATATTAACTTCTAAATTCTCACTAAGCATTTTACCTTTCTCACCAATGATATTTTTTTTAATGTTAATTTGTTCAAAAGATTTTTGATTTATAAAATAATAATCAGATTCATCTTCATATAAAAAATTAAATTTTATTTCATCTAATGATGCTTTTTCGACTGTATCACTAGATCTAAATCTTTCATTTAGTTTAGTATTTTTGTTCATGCTTTTCATTTCTACTTGAGCAAAAGCTCCTCCTTTTCCAGGTTTTACGTGTTGAGTTTTTAGCACTTCCCATAAATCATTTTTATGTTCAATTAACATACCAACTCTAATTTCGTTTCCAGATATCTTCATTTTAATTTTAATATAGCCGCTAATGGTTTATATTTTTTATTATTCCAAATGTAGCTTGAGATAGCCAAAAAGTTAGCTTTATTCAATAAGAGTTTTTTGTAATTTCTTAAATTTATTCCTCCAATTGCAACTATAGGAATTTTTGTAATTTTTTTGGCTTCTTTTATAAGTTTTATTTTAGCTCTGAACTTAACTTTCTTAGTTTTAGTAGGATAAAACGCACCTAATGCTACGTAATCTACTTTATCGTATATAGCTTTTTTAATTAATTTCTTAGAATTATGACATGTAACACCAATTATCTTGTTTTTTAAAATTTTTCTAGCTTCAAAAACTTTCGAATCCGATTGTCCAAGATGACATCCATCAGCATCAATTTTTTTTGCTAATAATGGATTATCATTAATTATTAATTTAACATTAAATTTTTTACATATTTTATTAATCTTTTTTCCAATATGGATAATTTTTTGTGAACTTTCTTTTTTTAATCTTAATTGAAAAAATGATATTTTTTTTGATTTAAAAACAGAAACTAGATCATTATAAAATATGTTATCTTTAATTTTTCTTGGTGAAATTAAATAAATGAATTTTTTATTTTTTTTCAACCTGTTCAGTCCATTTACCTTGAGAGGCTAGGCTACACATATTAGCTCTGTGATTAAAAACATTTTGAGTACCATCGACATCATCCAAATTTTTTGACCAATATTTAAGAGCGCCTTGCTGCAAAGCTCTACCATATGAATAGCTCATTATAAAAGTTGATTTGTTTTTTTTATTTATAGTATCTAAATTTTTTGTTGCTTCTATTTCTGTTTGTCCACCGGATAAAAAAGCTATTCCAGGAACTTCATTTGGAACACTTTCATTTAAACATTTGAGAGTAAGTTCAGCAATTTCATCGCTTGATATTTTTTGATCAGATTTTGATCCAGGCAATATCATGTTTGGTTTTAATATTACTCCTTTTAAATCTACTTTTTGCAATATTAATTCTTCAAAACATTTTTTTATTACTTCTGAAGTTTTTGTTAAACAAATTTCTGCAGAATGATTGCCATCCATTAAAACTTCTGGTTCTACTATAGGAACCATGCCTGCCTCTTGTACCAAAGCAGAATATCTAGCTAACGCATGTGCATTCGCCGAAATTGCAATTTTACTTGGGTAATTATTTGTAATTATGTACACACCTCTCCATTTTGTGAATCTAGCACCAAGTTTATAATATTCTTTTAGTCTGTCTCTTAAATCATCTAGCCCCTCTGTGATTTTTTCTTCAGAAGAGTTTGCTAAACTTTTTGTTCCAGTATCTACTTTGATTCCTGGCACGGCACCTTTATCAGAAATTATTTTAGGAATTTTTTTAGAATCAAACTCTTGTTTAATTGTTTCGTCGTATAGGATCACACCTCCTATGCATGTTGTCATGCTTTTAGAAGAAAAGAGCGTATGTCTAAATTTTAATCTATTTTCAGAACTAGATTCTACGTTAACGCTCTGAAGTCTTTTGGTCATTGTTCCAGTGCTTTCATCAGCAGCTAGAATTCCTTTTCCGTTTCCAATGATTTTTAATGCAATATTATTTAATTCAGACATTTTGATTTAAAGCTTTTATACCAGGTAGAGTTTTTCCTTCAAGGTATTCTAAAAAAGCTCCACCAGCAGTTGAAACAAATGTAAATGAATCCAGTTTTTTAAATTTGTTTATTGCCGCAACCGTTTCTCCACCACCAGCTACAGAAAAAATTTTATCTTTTTTTGTTTTTTTTGAAATTATTTCTAGAATTTTTTTCGTACCATTTTGAAAATTTGGATTTTCAAAATACCCAGCTGGACCATTCCATAATACTGTATTTGAATTATTAATTATTTTTTCGATTGAAGAAATTGTTTTTGGACCAATATCCAATATCATTTCATTATCATCAATTTCATTTATATCTTTATCTTTTCCTTTATTTTCAAGGCTTTTTGAAACTACAACATCTACAGGGCATGTAATTTTACAATTATATTTATTCGAATTTTCTAAAATTTTTTTTATTAAAATTTCACAATCATTTTCACATATTGATTTTCCTACTTTTGAACCAGTATGCTTTAACATTGTGTTAGCCATACCACCCACAATAATTATATTATTAAATTTTTTTATTAAATTATTTATAATTTTAATTTTTGTAGAAATTTTTGAACCGCCAATGATGAGAGTAATTGGGTTTTTTATTTCAGAAGTTATTTTTTTTAATGCACTGATTTCTTCATTAATTTGCAAGCCAAAATATGAAGGAATATGTTTTGTAATTCCTTCGATGGAAGCATGAGCTCTGTGAGAACAGGAAAAAGCATCATTGACATATATATTTCCTAAATTTGATAGTTTTTTTGAAAATTCACTTTCATTTGATTCTTCTCCTTCATTAAAACGGATATTTTCTAGCATCATTACTGAACCATTTGGAATTTTGTTTACCTCGGAAAGAGTATTTTCATTTATTATATCTTTGTTAAACAAAACTTCTTTATTTAATAATGAAGCTAATTTTTTTGAAATAGGCTCTAAAGACATTCCTTCAACAATTTTCCCTTTTGGCCTGCCAATATGAGATAAAATTATTATCTTCGCTTGTTTTTCAATTAATAGTTTTATTGTTGGTATTATTTTTTCTATTCTTGAGGTTTCAGTTATTGCTCCATTTTTCATTGGAACATTCAAATCAACTCTCAATAATACCTTTTTATCTTTAATTACCAAGTTTTGATCTAAAAGATTATTCATTAAAAATTAAATTTTATGAATATATTCTGCTAAATCACACATTCTTGATGCAAATCCCCATTCATTATCATACCATGCTGAAACTTTACCCATTTTATCTCCAACAACATTAGTTAAAGATAAATCCACAATTGCAGAATTTGGATTGTGGTTGAAATCCATAGAAACTAGTTTTTCATTAGTTGTTTCAAGAATATTTTTTAATTCTTTTTTTGAAGCTTTTTTAAAAGAGTTGTTAATTTTATTTACAGATAACTTGCTTTTCGAGTTAAAAACTAAATCTACTAATGAAACATTTGGAGTTGGTACTCTTACTGCTAAACCTTCAAGTTTTCCTTTTAGTTCAGGTATAATTTCACCAAGCGATTTTGAAGCTCCTGTAGAAGTTGGCACAATAGATTGACCAGCAGATCTGGCTCGTCTTAAATCTTTATGAGAATTGTCCAATAATCTTTGGTCAGAAGTGTAAGAATGAATAGTTGTCATAAAACCTTTTTCAATTTTAAATTCTTTATTCAACACATAAGCAACTGGAGCAAGACAGTTGGTAGTACAAGAAGCCGCTGAAATTATTAAATCATTTTTGTTTATTTTTTTGTGATTTACACCATAAACAATTGTCTTGTCTGCATTTTTACAAGGTGCAGAAACAATAACTTGTTTTACACCATTTTTTATGTGAGCTAATAATTTTTCTTTAGAATTAAATTTACCAGTGCATTCAAAAACATAATCAACACCAAATTTTTTCCATTTTATATTACTGATATCTAGTTCTTGAGAAAATGATATTTTTTTTTTATTAATTATTAAATTGTTATTATTAAATTTAATGTCTGCATTAAATTTTCCATGAACTGAATCATATTTTAAAAGTGCACAACTAATCTCAGAATTTGATCTATTATTGATATGTTTAATTTCTATGTTTTTATTTTTATTTTCAATTATTGATCTAATGACCATCCTACCAATTCTTCCCAAACCATTAATTCCAATTTTTAAAGCCATATTTATTTGTTTATCATTTCCTTAGTTTTTTTTGCAATATTTTCAAATGTTAATCCAAAATAATTATATATTTTTTTATAAGGAGCGCTTTTTCCAAAATCATCGATGCCAAAATTTAGCCCTTTATTAACAATATATTCTTGCCAACAAGATGTTGATCCAGCTTCAATTGTTATTAGAAATTCTGTTTCATTTAAAATTTTGTCTTTATAACTATCTGATTGTTGCTTAAATAAATCTTGGCAAGGAACAGATATAACTTTTGAATAAATGTTTTCTGTGGCTAATTTATGGCTTACTTGTTGAGCTAAATTTACTTCGGATCCACTTGCCATTATTGTAACTCTAATATCTTGATTGCTTCTTGAAATTTCATAAGCTCCCATTGAACATTTGTTTTCTTTTAAAAATTCTTTACGGATAGGATTAAGTTTTTGTCTTGTTAAAGCGAGAATACTTGGGGAATATAAATTTTTCAGTGCAAGTTCCCAACACTCATAAGTTTCCGTTGTATCAGCAGGTCTAAAAACATTTAAGTTAGGAATTGATCTTAATCCTGATAGTTGTTCAATAGGTTGATGAGTTGGACCATCTTCTCCAAGACCAATGGAATCATGTGTCATTACATATATAACTCTTTGTTTCATTAAAGCAGATAATCTTATGGATGGTTTACAATAATCACTAAAAATAAGAAAAGTTCCGCCGTAAGGAATTAAATTACTATGTAATGCAAGGCCATTCATTATTCCACACATTGCATGCTCTCTAACTCCATAGTGAATATAATTGCCTTTAAAATCACCAGGTTTAATTATTTTGTGATTTTTAGTTTTAGTATTATTTGAACCCGCAAGATCTGCGGAACCACCAATAATGTTCAAGTTTTTTTCTACAAGAATTGATAAAATTTTTTCTGAAGATTTTCTTGTAGCAATAGAATCTGAATTTTTAATAATATTTTTTTTTTCAAGTTGAAAAATATTTTCAAACTTATTTGAAAAAGCTTTATTTAAAGCGTTTCTCTTTTTATTATAATGTTTTTTCCATTTTTTTTCTTCTCTAGAACTTTTATTTCCAATATTTCTCCACTCTTGCAATATACTTTTAGGTATTTCAAAAGGTTTGTGCTTCCATTTTAATTTTTTTCTTACCAACTTTATTTCATCTCCACCTAATGGACTTCCGTGGGCCGATGCTGTTCCAGATTTGTTTGGAGCACCATAACCAATTTTAGTTTTACATGAAATTACTGTTGGTTTTTTTGCTTCTTGAACTTTTTGTAATGCCTTAAAAATTTGTTTTTCATTGTGACCATCAATTTGTATATAATTCCAACCGTAACTATTGAATCTTTTTTCAAAATTATCCGATACTGCCAAACTAGTTGGACCATCAATTGAAATTGAATTGTTATCAAATAACATAATTAAATTTTTAAGCTTTAAATGCCCAGCAAGACTTAATGCTTCATGGCTTATACCTTCCATTAGACAGCCATCGCCTGCCAAAACATAAGTTTTGTGATTAAAAATATTTTTACCAAATCTTTTTTTAAGAACTTCTTCTGCTATCGCAAATCCAACTGCATTAGCAATTCCTTGTCCAAGAGGTCCCGTGGTAGTCTCAATTCCGCTATTTGGATGATATTCTGGATGTCCAGCACAAATGGAATTCAATTGTCTAAAATTTTTAATGTCATTAATAGAAACACTTTTGTAACCGGTTAAATATAGCAAAGAGTATAGAAGCATTGATCCATGTCCAGCTGATAAAACGAATCTATCTCTGTTGAGCCAATTTGGGTTTCTCGGGTTAAATTTTAGAAAATTTTTAAAAAGCACTGTGGCAACATCTGCCATACCCATTGGCATTCCAGGGTGCCCAGAATTAGCTTTTTCCACAGCATCGATTGATAAAAACCTAATTGCATTAGACAAATCTTTATGTTGTATGTTCAAAAAATATCCTATCTAGACTAAGAAGATTCTATTTAATAATATAAATATATATATGAAAACTTCTAACGAAAAAGAAAAAAAACTTGTTTTAGCACTTTCTAAATTAAAAAATTTAAACTATGAAAATCCCGCTCTTGCAAATGATTTACAAAATCTAGATGATCAAAAAAATCAATTAGAAATTGAAAAAAAACAAATTGAAACAAAATATGGAAATTTAATGCAAGATTATGAACAACTTAAACAAAAGTTAGATAAAATAAATAAAAATAAAGAGAATCAAAAAGAGAAAGAAATAGAATTTTCAGAGAAAATTGATGAATTAAATCAAGAAACGGATACTCTCTTAGAAGAAATTGATAAATGGCAAATGTAAATATTAAATTTAATGGAAAAGAATTTCTTTTATCTTGTGACGATGGACAAGAAGATCATTTAGAAGAATTGTCATTACATCTAAATAAAAAATTTAATGAATTAAAGAATAACCTAGGAAATATTGGTGAAAATAAACTTTTGCTTATTACATCAATTAAAATAATGGATGAATATTTTGAAACAAGAAAAAAAATAGATGAAAAAAAACAAGAATTAAAAAATTTATCAAATAAATTTAGAGAATTAAAATCTTTAGTTTTTGATTACAAAAATGAAAAAGAACAAGAAATTGATCAATTAATTAATCAACAAAATAATTTTAAAAAAGAAATTGAAAAAAATAAAGAAGATTATGCAAAAATTATAGATGATGCCGCTGACCAAATAGAAAACTTTGTTCAAAAAATAAATTCAGAAAATTCAATACAATAAAATTTGTGCTTAAATCTAAATTAAGAAATAAAGTTCTTAAAATTAGAAAAATTGCATATAAAAATAATCTTAAAATTGATTTCAATAAAGTTTTTAGCTTAATTAAAAAAAAAAATTTAAAAAAAAAAACTGTAGGAGGATATTTTCCAGTAAATTATGAAATAGACGATTTAGAGATTTTAAATGAATTTGATAAAAAAAATTATCAAGTTTCATTACCTGTAATTAAAAAAAATTTTCAAATGGATTTTTATAAATGGTCTTTTTCTGATCCGATGAAAATTAACCAATATGGAATTCCTGAACCTAATTCAAAAAAAATAATTTATCCCGATATAATTCTAATTCCATTAGTTGCTTTTGATAATAATTTAAATCGTTTAGGTTATGGAGGAGGTTATTATGATCGTGTAATTGAAAAATTAAGTAGAAGAAAAAAAATTTTAAAAATTGGTTTAGCTTTTTCAGTTCAAAAAATTAATAATGTACCTGTTACAAAATATGATAAAAAATTAGATTATATCGTAACCGATAAATATATTTTATAATGAGAATACTTTTTTTAGGCGATGTAGTTGGAAAATCAGGCTGTCAGGCTGTAACTGAAAATTTGCCAGTTTTAATAAAAAATAAAAAAATAGATTTTGTAATTATAAATGGAGAAAATGCAGCCGATCAAGGGGTGGGCATCACAGAAAAAATTAGTAGTGATTTTTTTAATTCTGGAGCTGACGTAATAACTACTGGCAATCATGTTTGGGACCAGAAAGAAGCAATAAATTATATTGATAAAGAAAACAGACTTTTAAGACCTGAAAATTTAACTAATCCATCACCAGGAAAAGGATTTGAAATATTTAATACAAAAAGTAATTTTAAAATCGGCGTTCTTAACTTAATGGGAAATATATTTATGAAAAAATGCGATGATGTATTTGAAACTGCACAAAAATTTATTCAAAAAAATAATTTAAAAAAAAATTATGATTTTTTAATAGTTGATTTACATGGTGAAATTACAAGTGAAAAAATGGCAATGGGACATTTCTTTGACGGCAAAGCAACTTTAGTTGTAGGCACCCACACGCACGTTCCAACCAATGATGCTAGAATTTTACAAAATGGCACCGCTTATTTAACAGATGCAGGAATGTGTGGTGATTACAATTCAGTAATTGGAATGAATAAAAATAATTCTTTAAATAAATTTTTGAAAAAAGAATCTGCAAAACA
>CACLNT010000012.1 GCA_902608385.1 uncultured Pelagibacteraceae bacterium | reverse complement strand
AATTAATGATCCTCTTAAAAAATTTTCTGACTTAAAAAAACTTATTAATAAAATTTTAAGAATAAAGAAAAAAAAGTATTTAGTTTTAATTAATTTAAGTAAAGAAAAATCAAACTATATAAAAAAATACTTAAAGGTTTTAGATAAGATAGAAATATCTTCAAAAAGAAATATCTACTTTTGTAGTAAAAAATAAAATTTTATTATAATGGTGCCCCCACCAAGAATCGAACTTGAAACTCATCCTTACCATGGATGTGTTATGCCATTTAACTATAGGGGCAAAATTGACTATCTTAAAGAAACTAATGTATTAAACAAATTTATTCAAATTATTGCCTTAATTTTTTTCTTATAATGATCTATATCTAGCATAGGAAAAATTGTTATGGGAATTCATTACGATTATAAATCAACAAGAGGCATGAAAGCTATGGAGAAGCAAGCCAAGAGAGAGAAAAAACTTGCTGAAAGGAAGGCTAAACGACAGGCTAAAGAAGGAGTTAAAAAAAAATCTGATATCAATATGATCTCAGATGTTACTAAACCAATTACTCTTGATGATTTAACAAATCCAGACAAAAAATGAATAATAGCGATAAAGACAAAATTAATAAACTTGAATTAGCTTTAAGGAAAAATTTAAAAAAAAGAAAACTATTTCAAAAAAAACTTAAGAAAAAGAATAAATAGATGGCTGTTCTTTCTGATAAATGGATAAGAAAAATGGCATCTGAACATGAGATGATCTCTCCATTTGAAGATAAGCAAATAAGGGAAAACAAAATTTCTTATGGACTATCATCATTTGGTTATGACGCAAGAGTTTCAAATGAATTTAAGATATTTACTAATCTTAATTCAGAGATTGTTGATCCTAAAAATTTTAAGGCAAGCAATTTTATTACAAAAAATGTTTCAGAATGTATTATTCCACCTAATTCATTTGTATTAGCAAGTACAGTTGAGCGTTTTAGAATACCAAAGAATGTTTTGGTTGTTTGTTTAGGAAAATCAACTTATGCAAGATGTGGAATAATAGTAAATGTTACTCCTTTAGAACCAGGCTGGGAAGGTCATGTAACTTTAGAATTTTCAAACACAACACCTTTACCTGCAAAAATATATGCTAACGAAGGTGTTGCTCAATTTATATTTTTAAAAGGAAATGAAACTCCAGAAACAACCTATTCTGATAGAAATGGAAAATATATGGGACAAACTGGAGTAACTTTACCTAAAGTATAAATGGAAAAATTGGAAGTCTTTGGAGCAAATATGCTCAAAGGACAAGTAAGAATCTCAGGTTCAAAAAACGCTTCATTGCCAATACTGGCTGCAACTTTACTTTCAGATAAAAAAATACATTTAAGCAATCTTCCAAAAGTAAAAGATATTGAAACTATGTTATTGCTTTTAAAATCTCTAGATACAAAAATAAAATATATTAAAAACAAGAAATTAGTTTCAATTAAAAATAATAAAAAAAATAAAACCTTTGTTTCCTATAATTTAGTTAAAACTATGAGAGCTGGAATTTTAGTTCTTGGTCCATTGCTTGCAAGATATTCAAATGCTAAAGTGTCATTGCCAGGCGGTTGTGCAATTGGAACAAGACCTATAGACATTCATTTAAAAGCGTTATCAAAACTTGGTGTAAATTATAAAATTTCTCAAGGATATGTTTACGCCAAAGCTCCAAAAGGTTTAGTTGGAACTAAAATAAAATTTCCAAAAATTTCAGTAGGAGCAACTGAAAATTTAATCATTGCAGCGTGTTTAGCAAAAGGAAAAACTATTTTGTCTAATTGTGCTATTGAACCAGAAATAAAGGATTTGGTTAACTTTCTAAATAAAATGGGATGTAAAATTAAATGGATTGGAAAAAGAACAGTAAAAATTTTAGGAGTTAAAAAATTTAATGAAGTAAATTATAAAATAATGCCCGATAGAATAGAAGCAGGAACTTATTTAATTGCCGCGGCTATAACAACAGGAAAGATAAAAATATTAGGAATTGATCCTAAAATTATTAAAACAGAAATAGATATCTTAAAAAAAATAGGAGCAAAAATAAAATTAAAAAATAATAACATTTTTATTCAGGGAAATAAAAAAATTAACAATGTCAATATAAAGACGGCGCCCTACCCAGGTTTTAGCACTGATCTTCAAGCACAAATGATGGTTTTGTTGTGCAAAGCTAATAAAAGATCTCAAATTATTGAAAAAATTTTTGAAAATAGATTTATGCATGTTTCTGAGCTTAATCGTATGGGGGCAAAAATAAAAATTAAAGGCAATAGAGCAATAATTGAAGGAAATATTAAATTTGAAGGAGCGGAATTAATGGCAACTGATTTGAGAGCATCAGTTTCTTTAATTTTAGCTGCATTAACATCAAAAAATAAATCTGTAATTAATAGAATTTACCATCTGGACAGAGGGTATGAAAAAATTGAAATAAAATTAAAAAAAATTGGAGCTAAAATAAAAAGATTATCTTATTAAATGATAAAAAGATATTTAGCAAAAATTCTAGCTAAAGACAGACAAGGCTTGCAAGTGATATCGGCTTGTTGTGCTGGTGCAAAGGCAAAAATAACTGATATAAAGTATTTGTCTAGAAATAAAATATTTTTACTATCTTTAGAAAGACTTACCAAAGAATCAAATGATGATAGTTTAAAAATTAATAGTATTTGTAAATTTGAATTTGTAGATAGTGTTAGGTCAAAAAACATTGATCAAAATGATTTAAATTTAATGTTGGAATTATTTACTATTGAAGTTTTAAAAAATAAAGAAAACTTCGAGATAAACTTAATTTTTTCTGATAATGCGTATATAACATTATCAACTGAAATAGTTGAGGTTACTTTAGAAGACCAAACCAAAGATTTATAAATGATTAAAATTTTAGATAGTAAAAAAAATAACTTCAATCCATTGTTGAATAATTTGCTTTCAAAAAGAAAAAATAAGATAAAATTTAATCGCAGCATAGTTGTAAATATAATTAAAGATATAAAAAAAAATGGAGACAAAGCTTTGAAAAAATATGAAAAAAAATTTTCAAAAAATTCAACAATTTTTTTAAAACCTAAGGAAATTAAAAAACAAATTAGAAATCTAGATAAAAAAGTTAAAAAATCTATCGATCTTTCATATAAAAGAATTTTTGAATTTCACTTAAAACAAAAAGTAAAAAATATTTATTATAAGGATAAATTACAAAATAAATTAAGCTATAAATATATACCGTTAGATTCAGTAGGAATATATGTTCCTGGAGGAACTGCTTCTTATCCAAGTACTGTCTTAATGAATGCAATTCCAGCAATCATTGCTGGTGTTAAAAGGATAGTTATGGTTAATCCACGAAATAAAGGAAAGCAAAATTCAGGTGTTTTATATGCTGCAAAAAAATGTGGAATTAAAGAAATTTACTCTATTGGTGGAGCTCAGGCAGTAGCGACTCTTGCATATGGTACAAAAAAAATTATTAAAGTTAGTAAAATTGTTGGCCCAGGCAACTTATATGTAACAACTTCCAAAAAAGAAATATTTGGTGATGTAGGAATTGATATGATTGCTGGACCATCAGAAATTACTGTTGTGGGCGACAAGTATAGTAATCCTAATTGGATTGCATCTGATTTAATTGCTCAAGCAGAACATGATGAGCAATCACAAAGTATATTAATTTCAAAAGATAAAAATCTTATTAATAAAGTTAAAAAATTATTGTTTTATCAATTAAAAAAACTTCCAAGAAAATCAATTGCAACGAAGAGTTTAAAATCTAATGGCATTTTAATAAGCGTCTCATCAGATCAAAAATTGATTGAAATAATTAATATGATTGCTCCAGAACATTTAGAATTAAATATAAAAAATTATAAAAATTATGTAAATCGAATTACAAATGCTGGTTCAATTTTTCTTGGAAAATATTCTACAGAAGCAGTAGGAGATTATTTAGCTGGAACTAATCATGTATTGCCAACAGCAGGATCTGCCAAATTTTCATCAGGATTAAGCGTTTATGATTTTTATAAAAGAATTTCATATATAAATTTATCAAAAAAGGGTATTGAAACTCTTGGTCCTTCAGTTATAACTCTTGCAAATTTCGAAGGGTTAGAAGGACATGCTAAATCTGTCGAATTAAGAATTAGGAGAAAATAAATTTGTCAAAACAAGATTTACTTGAATTTAAAGGCAAGGTAATTGATTTGCTACCAAATGCTATGTTTAGAGTGAAATTAGAAAACAATCATATTGTTACAGCACATACAGCTGGAAAGTTGAGAAAAAATAGAATTCGAGTTTTACAAGGTGATAACGTTACTGTTGAAGTAACTCCTTACGATCTTACAAAAGGCAGAATTATTTTTAGATTTTGATTTTTGCCTCGGTAGCTCAGGAGTAGAGCAGAGCCCTGAAAAGGCTTGTGTCGGAGGTGCGAATCCTTCCCGAGGCACCATATATTCCAATAAAAGTTAATTTAATTAATCTTGCAATCAATATTAAAATCTAATAATTAGTCACAAGCTAAAGTTTAGCTTAAAGTAAAACAATAAAAGGAAGAGTAAAATGAGTCTAAAAGGTAAAGTAAAATGGTTCAATGGCAAAAAAGGTTATGGTTTCATTGAACGAGAAGATAAAGAAAAAGATGTTTTTGTTCACGCTAGCGCGGTAAGAGAAGCTGGGTTAAGATTTCTTAATGAAGGTGACGAATTAACATTTGAAGTTGAAGACGGAGATAAAGGCCCATCTGCAGTAAAATTGCAAAAAACCTCTTAAATCTAATTCACATAAATTTGTATAGGAATATTAAAAACTAAAGTAAGCTTTTTTTGTTCCTATACAAAACCTACTTGCATTTATAAGAATAAGTGTTATTTAACTCGCAATGGTTAGAACAATTAAAGTATTAAGAAACACTCACAGACATCATTCTCATGCTGGCTGCACGCTAGCAATTTAATCATTTTATAAATTTAAAATTAATAACAATTAGTATAAAACAAAGGAAGGAATGCCGCCTTCGGATAATGGTTAATCCTGGAGTTTGTGGAACTCTCAATCTTGGTTCAATTCCAAGAGGCGGTACCAAAAAATGAAAAAAGAAGAAAAATTAATACCTGGATTACCTTCAGGTTTTGAAGATAGATGGAATAAACAATTATCGCTTAAAAAGAAATTGCTTGAGATAATTGAAAATAATTTTTTAAAGTTTGGTTTTAGCCCTTTAGAAACACCATCTTTTGAGATTAGCAAAAATATAGGATCGTTTTTGGCAGACGAAGAAGATAATTCTATGTCAGATGTATTCACATTTAATGACGGTAAAGAAAAAATTACTCTTCGATATGATTTAAGTAGTCCTTTAAGTAGATTTGTTGCTGGACAATATAGATTTCTTCCTTTTCCTTACAAGAGATATGCAACAGGAAATGTTTGGAGAAATGAAAAAAGTGGAAATGCAAGGTACAGAGAGTTTACACAAGCAGATGTTGATATTATTGGAAATGTAAATAAGAGCCAAGCTGATGGAGAGATTTGCAATATTATTGCTGATACCTTAACAAAATGTGGATTGAGTGAAAAACAATTTAAAGTAAGTATAAGCAATAGAAAAATTGTTCAAGGATTAATTAATCAGCTGAAGATTACTGACAAGAATCAAGAATTAAAAGTAATTAGAGCTATTGATAAGTTAGATAGAATTGGATTAAAAGGAGTTGAAGATTTACTTAAAAAAGAAAGAGTAGATCCTTCTGGAGCAATTACAAGGGGCGCCAACCTATCTGATACGCAGGCGTCAGAAATTTTAAATTTTTTAAAAATTAAAAACCTTAAAGATTTAAAATCTATTTTAAAAAATTCATTATCTGTTGAAGGAATTAAGGAAACTGAAGATCTTTTAGAAATTCTAAGTTATGGAAACTATGAAAAGGTAATTCAACCCAACTTTACAATAGTTCGCGGTCTTGCTTACTATGATGGATTTTGTTTTGAAACTAATCTTAATTTTAAGGTTAAAAATCCTAAAGGGAAAGAAATTGATGTAGGAAGTATCGCCTCAGGAGGTCGTTATGACAAACTTATATCAAGATTTAAAGGCGCAGATTTTCCAGGAACTGGGATGAGTATTGGAGTTGATAGATTACTATTTGTTTTGAGTCAAATTAACTTAATTAAAACAAAAAATAATGAGCCAGTCCTCATTTGTATTTTAGATAGTAAATATTTAAAAAAATATTATGAAATTTTAGATTATTTAAGAGAAAATGGAATAAGCTCTGAATTATATTTAGATTCATCAAAAAATTTAAAAAAACAGTTAACTTATGCAGATAAAAAAGGTTGCCCATTAGCAATTATAGTAGGCGAGTCAGAGATTAAAGAAAATAAATTTACTTTAAAAAACCTAAAGTCTTCAAAAGAAAACGATCAAAAAATCGTTACAAAAGAAAGTTTAATAAATGAAATCAAAAAAATTATCTAAAAAAATTCTTAGATCTATCAAGTCCAAGGGTTTTAGTAATATTGCTTTAGATCCAGTTCTTGAAACCAAATATATACTTCAAAGATCTGGAGAAAATTTTAAGAAATTCTTATTTTCATTTTATGATTTAAATGGAAAAGAACTTTGTTTAAGACCAGATTTAACAATTTCCTCAGCAATAAGATTTATACAAAACAAAAAAGATATTAGAGAAAAAGTTTTTTATAGCGCTGAAGCATTTAGAAAAACTTACCAAAAAAAGGACAGTATTATAAAAAATCAAATTGGTTATGAAATTTTAGGATCTAACAATAAACAGAAAGACGACAAGGAGATTATAGACACGTCTTTAAAAATATTAAAAAACAGTGGTTTTAAAAAGTCAGTTTTAAAAATTGGCAATGTTGAGTTGTTTAATTTATTAATTAACAAACTAGACATTCCAAGAAGATGGAAAAATAGACTTAAAAGATATTATTGGAATGAAAATTATTTTAACGAATTATTAAAAAGATTAGAAACAAATTCAGATATTGATCCAGTATTTGTTGAAACGGATAAATCAAGATATCAAAAAATGAGAAAAGAAAACCAAAATAAAATTATTGCTGGCAGAACTTATAATGAGGTATTAGGCAGATTTAATATGAAGATTAAAGACCCAAGAAAATCTTCAACAGGAAAAAAAAATACGAATATTATAAAACAGTTTTTAAAAATAAAATGTCCATTAAAAAATGCTCCAAATGTTTTAAATGCTTTTTTTAAAAAAAATAAAATTAATATAATTGTTGGAAAAGGTTTTTTTCCTTTAAGCAAAAATAATAATAAGAGTATAAAAATAGAATTTTCAGCCGCTAATGGTAGAGAAGTTGAATTTTATAGTTCTATGATTTTTTCCATAGAAGTTAAAATAAAATCAAAATTAAAAAATTTCATATCTGGAGGAAGATACGATCAATTAACAACCAATTTAGGATTTAGAAAAGTTTCTGCGGTAGGTGCTGCTGTAAATATGAATTTATATGACTAAAAAAGTTATCAATATAGGACTTCCATCCAAAGGAAGATTAAAGCATGACACAATTAATATCTTTAAAAGGAATAAATTAAATATTTATTCTGAAAGAGGAGAGAGAGATTTATTTGGATACATTAAAAAAATTCCAAATGTTAAAATTATTTATTTGCATGCTAGAGAATGCATTGAACAGTTATCATTAGGTAATATTGATATTGGTTTTTCAGGATATGATTTGTTTAAAGAAAGTGAAGTTAATGTACAAAACAAAATTTTAATTAGGAAAAAGTATAATTTTGGTAATGCAAATTTGGTTTTAGCTATTCCTGATTTGTGGATAGATGTTCAAACATTATTAGACTTAGATGAAGTTGCAGACGAATTTAAAAAAAAGAAAAAAAGACTTTTAAGAGTTGCAACAAAATATCCAAACTTAACTAGACAATTTTTATACTCCAAAGGAGTGACGCAATTTCAATTAGTTCAAAGTCTAGGAAGTACGGAAGTGTCGCCATTTACCGGTACAGCAGAAGCAATATCAGATATAACGAGTACAGGTGCAACATTAAAAGCTAATAATTTAAGAATTTTAAAGGATGGTGAAATTTTAAAATCACAAGCTTGTTTAATGATATCAAAATTTTCTTCAAAAAAATCAGGAATTAAAAAGATTATAAACTTGCTTAGCAGATAATTTATTTTAGTATCTCATTACTTATGCAAGATTCGTTATCTTATATAATTTTAGCTCTAATAGGAGTCGTTATTTATCTATTAATTACTCAGCGTAAAAAAAAGGAAGAGCCTATAGATAACACTCAGGAGCTCAATAACTTAAAAGAAAGTATAAATAATTCTTTTAACACAATGTCTGCTTCATTTAATAATTTATCCAAGGATGTTACAAGAGACATGACACAAACATTAACCTCTGTTAATGAAAAAGTTTCTGCTTTTAATACTCAAGTTGAAAATTTAAATAAAAGCCAAGATGGGATTAATAAGATTTTAGCTGGAGTTAAGAAATATGGAACCTTGGCTGAGTTTAGTTTGGCTTCTTTATTAAAAGATTTATTACCTGCCTCTCAATTTATCTCAAATGTTAAGATGAAAGAGGATACAGGCGAAAATGTTGAATTTGCGATTAAACTTCAAGATGGAGTTTTGGTTCCCGTGGATAGTCATTTTCCAGTAGAAAAATTTAAAGCCATTGATGATGCCTATCAAGCTGATGACAAAAAAGCTGCTGGAGATGCTAGAACAAAATTAGCTAGAGCGTTTAGAGATAAAGCTAAAAGTGTGAATGAAAAATATATTGTTCCACCAAAAAGCACAGATTTTGCAATAGTTTATGCCCCAACTGAAAGTTTATTCTCAGAATTGAGCTCATATCAAGATCCAAGCACAAAAGAATTATTAACGCAGGAGTTAATGAAAAAGTATAAGGTTGTGATCTTAGGACCCAATACTCTTTCAGCTTACTTACAATCTTTACATATGGGTTTTCAAACACTTAAAGTTCAAAAACATGCAACCGAAATTTATGATCATCTAAGAAATATTAGTACGAGATTTTCAAAACATTTTGATAACGTGCTTCTTCTTAGAAAAAAATTAG
Organism: uncultured Pelagibacteraceae bacterium; assembly: GCA_902608385.1. GTDB lineage: Bacteria > Pseudomonadota > Alphaproteobacteria > Pelagibacterales > Pelagibacteraceae > Pelagibacter. The sequence goes on along the minus strand of CACLNT010000012.1, from coordinate 39,125 downwards.
AAGAAGCTATGGGTGTTGTTGATAGTTTTGGAAAAGATGCAAGGTCAATTACAAGAACTTTAGAAAATATAAAAGATCCCGAGCAAGTTGAAATAGCCGCTAAAACAGAAAATGTAGAAAAATTTGTTGACCACTCAAAACAACTTAAAAATTAATTTCATTTTTAAATCAAATACAATTATAAATTACAAAATGGAGTGGAATAACAAATTTACTTATCCAAAATCATCACGGTCAATAGAAAATGGCTTTAGAAAATATTTATTTGGTGAAGAAAAATTGCCAAGTGTTACTTCTATTTTGCAAGCCACTAAATCTGAAGAGGATAAAGCTTCTCTAGAAAATTGGAAAGAACGAGTTGGACAGAAAGAAGCGAACAGAATTAAAAATGAAGCATCTAGCAGAGGAACATCAATGCATTCTTATATAGAAGATTTTTTAAGAGGAAGGATTAATGAAAGTTTTTTTGATAACAATGAACAATATATTCGAATGTCTAAAGAAATAATAGATAAAGGAATTAAAGGCAAGTTAGAAGAAATTTATGGAATGGAAACTACGTTATATTATCCAGAGAAATATGCTGGGACAGCTGATCTAGTTGGTATTTACCAAGGACAAGAAACAATTATAGATTTTAAACAAGCAAATAAACCAAAAAAGGTTGATTATATACAAGATTATTTTCTTCAATTAGGCGCTTATACCTTGGCACACAATGTTGTTTATAAAACTAATATTACTTTAGGAGTAATTTTACTATGTACTGTAGATAATTTATTTCAGGATTTTAAAATTGAAGGACCAGAATTACTCATGTATCAAAATTTATTTCTAGGAAGATTAAAGAAATTTAATGAAATGAATAATTTATCTTGACTTTTAAATACCAGTACTTACAAGAGATATTACTAACTAGAAGCTACTCGTTTAGATGCAAATGGTTTAGTCCTCATAAAAATAATCTAAACATTCATCAAAACATAGCATTATAGAAGATTTTTAAAAATATGAATTTAGCTATTTGGGATATAGAAAGTAGTTCGGCAGCAACAGACTGGGCCAGCATAATTGAAATTGGAGGCGTGCTGGTTGATGAAAATTTTAAAGAAAAAGACAGGTTTAATTTAAGATGTAGATTGCCAGAAGGTGAGATTCCTCAGGCAATGGCCTTAATTGTTAACAAGACAACTATTGATCAATTAACCAAAACTAATTTAAGTCATTATCAAATGCTTAGTGAAGTAGAGCGAATCTTTACTCATTGGGGAAAGAAATGGGGACCTATAATTTTTCTTGGTTGGAGTAACATTGGATTTGACGATGAAATGCTTCGGAAGGAGTTTTTTAAAGGGATTAGATATCCTTATATTACAAATGCATCACCCAATAAAAGACATGATGGTATTAATATTGCAAGAGGAGCCTACGCTATAGACTCAAATGTATTGGAAACAGAGATTAATGAGAAAAATAACCCGGTATTTAAACTTGAATCCTTAAGTCGGATGAATGGATTTGATTCTAGTGATGCTCACTCCGCTTTTTTTGATGCAACATTAACTATGAAAATACTAAGATTAATAAAAAAAAAACAACCCACTACTTGGGACATGTTTTTAAGAACAGCTAGCAAAGCAGATACTGAAACAATCTTTCAGAAAGAGAACATAATAACTTTGAATGAATATTTTTATGGAAAATCTAGATTGTATTTATGTGCCCCTTTGCACCCAAAACATTGCATTCATCCCATTTATAAATGGGGCCAGGCAGTAGATCTTAGAGTTGATGTTGAACCATTGTTTAAAATGTCAATCAATGAATTAAAAATTGAGATGAAAAAAACACCTAAATTTTTAAGAACAATTAGATCTAATAAAGCACCAATAATTATTGATGCTGCATATGGAATGAAGGTAGAGCCATATAACGCAATTGATCCAAGCTTAATTAAACAAAGAGCTCAACTAGTAAGAAATAATGAGAAATTTTCTAAGAATATTCTAACAGCATTAAGAGAGATAGCAGAAGAAAAAGAGCAATCAAAATCTCAAGAAGACATTTATGCGGAGGAAAGCATTTATACTAAATTTACATCAAATAAAGATACTTCACGATTTGGAGCCTGGCACGCTGCTTCCTGGAAAGATAAATTAAATTTACTGGATAAATTTGAGGATAAAAGGTTAATAGGTTTTGGAAAAAAAATAATTTTTCAAGAAGCGCCAGAAGTATTACCTCCAGATATTTTTAAAACAATTCAACGCGGAATAGCAAAAAGAATTTTAAGCGAAAAGAGAGAAAAATGGTGGACAGTTTCAACATGTTTTACAGAAATTGATACTCTAAGAGACAAATATTCAGATCAAAACGATGAAGAAAAACTAAAATTCTTAGATGAACTTAACGAATATATAATGTCAGTACAAAAAAAATATGAAAATGTTTAAAATTAATACAGCATTAGTGTTATGTGCAGGCTATGGTAAAAGATTAAACCCATTAACTTTAAAGAATCCAAAACCACTTTTAAAATTAAATGATTTAACACTGTTAGAAAATACAATTAATTTAATAAATAAATTAGGTATTAGTGATATTAAATTAAATACTTTTTACTTAAAAGATCAGATAAAGATTTTTATTGAGCAAAAAAATTTTGATGTAAAAATTGAAATAATTGAAGATGGAAATCAAATTTTAGACACTGGTGGTGGAATTCTTAATATGACCAATTCAATAAATGAGGAAGATTTTTTAGTTTTTAACCCAGACACAGTATGGAGCATTGACTATTTAAATTGTATTAAAGAAATGGAAAATTTTTATTTTTCGAAAAAAATTCAAAATATTTTAATGGTTGTAAACAAAAATTTAAGCTTTGATAAGAATTTAAATGGTGATTTTAGTTTATTAGAGAATCAATTAAATAAAAAAAAATTAAATCAGTACATTTTTACAGGATGCCAAATTATAAATAAAAAATTATTTTCATCAGTTAAAAATAAAAGTTTTTCAATTTTGCAAATATGGAATGATTTAATTAAGGAAAATAAATTGTATGGATATGAAAGCAAAAATAAATTTTATCATGTTACTGATTTAGAAATCTATAATAAATTGTTAAAAAGCTATTAAATCTTTTGCTCTTTCTTGATCTAAATAATTACATTTTGTAATTTCATTTTTTGAATTGAACACAATCATCAATGGATTTCCAGTAGGAATTTCAAGTAGAGGTATTTTTTTTTCATCCAAATTGAATAAAAATTTACATATGGCTCTTATAGAATTACCATGTGCGGCCACAAGCACGTTTTTGTTATTTTCTAATTTGTTTTGAATTTCTTTTTTAAAATAAGGTAATACTCTTTCATATGTATCTTTAAGAGATTCTGTATCAGGTATATTTTCTAACGGTACATCCTTATAAGTTTCAATGTTGATTGGGTGATAAGGATTATTTTTATTTAAAGGATCAGGAGCAGTATTCCATGACCTTCTAAACTCATGTATTTTTTTTTCTCCATAAGTTTTTTTCATTTCATCTTTATTCAGTCCTGTTAGTGCTCCGTAATGTCGTTCATTTAATTGCCAAGCTTTAATTGTTTCAATGTCTTTAATTCTCAAAGTATTAAGTATTAATTTAAGAGTATTTATTGCTCTTTTTTGGTATGAGGTAAAAAAATAATCAATTTTAAATTTTTGTTCTTTTATAAGTTCTCCTGACTTACATGCTTCAAGTTTACCTTTTGGAGCAAGATCTACATCAACCCATCCTGTAAATCTATTTTCCAGATTCCACTCACTTTGTCCATGTCTTACTAATATCAAATGACTCATATATAAATTTTAAGTATAAAATAATTATGTCAAAGACAAAAATATTATTTCATGCTCTCAATGTAATTCTCATTATTTTATACATTTATCCAGGCAGTATACTAGGCTATTTAATTTTTGGAGATTTTGGCAAACAACCACAATTAACTACTGATTTTTTTGAAATATCATCAAATCATGTTTATACATTTTTTTTTTTATCAGTATTAGGTCTTTTTGTGTACCACAACGATAAAAAAATTTTTATTATTAATTACTTAATTTTAATTTCAATAATTCTTGAACTTTTACATTTAATTATTCCAAACAGAGGATTTCAATTTGGAGACTTGTTTGGTAATATCCTAGGAGTTTTATTGTCAATTATGATAATGAATATATTTAATTATAGGAGAAAAAGATGAGTACTTTTGATGACAGGGAAAAAAGTTTTGAAAAAAAATTTGCACATGATGAAGAGTTACAATTTAAAATTAGTGCACGAAAAAATAAATATCTAGGTCAGTGGGTTTCTCAAATTTTAGGTCATGATCTTGAAAAAGAAAAAGAATATATACAATCAGTTATAAAAGCTGATTTTGAAGAAGCAGGAGATGAGGATGTTTTTAGAAAATTAAAAGCAGACTTAGTAGACCACAATATTTCTGATGAAGATATAAGAAAAAAAATGAATGAACTTAATGAAAAAGCAAAGTCTGAATTTAAGTAGTTTTCTAGTATTTTTATTTTTTTTAATTTCAGCCTGTTCTTCAATTCCAAAAAATACCGCTGATGGTTGTTCAATCTTTTCTGAAAGGTATCTCTGGTATAAACATGCAAAGAAAGTTGAAAAAAAAATGGGGAACACCAGTTTATATTCAAATTGCATTTATTAAAATGGAATCTGATTTTGACTGGTTAGCTAAACCACCTAGACAAAAAATTTTTAAAATAATTCCATATAAAAGACCATCAAGTTCCTTAGGATATTCTCAAGCGGTTAAAGGAACGTGGGAACAATATAAGAAAGAAACTAATAACAAATTAGCAACTAGAGTAAGATTTAAAGACAGTGTAGATTTTATAGGTTGGTATACAAATAAAACTAAAGAAATTAATCAGATATCTCTTACCGATGTTTATCGCCAGTATCTGAATTATTATTTAGGCTGGGGTGGTTATAAAAACAAAAAATATCAGACAGATCAAAAAGCAATTTTATTAGCCAAAAAAGTACAACGACAAGGCGATAAGTATAAATTGCAGTTAAAAAAATGTCATAAAAAACTTAATAGAAATAAATATATAATTTTTTAACGTAACTGTTTTTTAAGCTCTATATCAACAACGTCTATTCTTTTTGTATTTTTTGCTAATGCTAAATACATTGTTGGAGTTACATATAATGTAAAAAATGTTGAAATTATCATTCCGCCCAATATTGTTGCACCGACGGCAAGCCTAGATCCTTCACCGGCCCCAGGTCCAATATTTCCAACAACCAAAGGCATCATTGCAATCATGGTACTTAGAGATGTCATAATAATAGGTCTAAATCTAAGTTCACATGCTTCTTTAACTGAGCTTTCAATATTTTTTCCTGTTAACCTGAGCTGGTTAGTGTAGTCGACAATTAGTATAGAATTTTTAGTGCTAATTCCAATAAGAATAACGAGTGCGATTTGAGAAAAAATATTTATAGAAGTATTTAAGAATAAAATAAACACCAAGCCTCCAAATACGGCTAATGGAACTGTAAGAACTATTATAAATGGATGTATAAATGAATTGAAAGTTGCTGCCATTACTAGATAGGCTGTTAATAGAGCTAATGCGAAAATAATATATAATTCATTACTAGTTTCTTTTAATTCTTCTGATTTGCCTTTCCATGTAATTTGTTTTTCAGGCGCAACTTCAGACATAGTTTTTTCTAAGTATTTTATTGCTTCAGATAAGGTGTAATTTTCGCCTATATTTGCAGATATAGTAACTGCTCTTTGTCTATTATATCTTGCTAATTTATCTGCCGAACCTTCTTCTTTAAAATTAACTAAATTTGTTAATGAAATTAATTTATTAGTAGTTTCTGATCTGATAAAAATTTTACTCAGGCCTTCTTTATCTTTTCTATCTTTTAAATATTGTTGAAGAATAATTGGATATTCTTTTCCTAATTTATTAAATTTTGTAACTGTTTTGCCTCCATAAAGACTTTCAAGGGTTTCCCCAATTGACTGAGTAGAGACACCTAAATCTTTTACTTTATTTTTATTTATAATTAATTTTATCTCCGGTTTGTTCCTTGAATAATCAGATTCTATTCTAGATAAATTTTTATTTTTTCTTAACATTCTTATTACTTTTGACTGGATTCTTTCTAATTCCTCGTAAGTATTTCCTAATATAACCATTTGGACTGGTTTATTATAATTGGACACTCTTATTGACTGAGGAGATATTGGAAATGCTACTGTTTGGGGAACAGTTACTATTTTTCCTATTGCTTGTCTCATAATTGTTTGAGAACTTTGTTTTCTGTTTTTCCATTCATCTAAAAGTGCAATAATCAAAAAACTATTTTCGGAACCAAATCCTGGAACTATCATCAAAAGCTTATTGTACGTACTATCATCAGTTTGCAGGAATGGTATAAGTCTTTTTTCTACATCCTCAGCTCTTTTTTGGGTATATTGAAAGGAGCTTCCTTCATCTGTAAAACCTATAACCAAATATACTCCTCTATCCTCTGATGGGAGAAGTTCTTTTTTTCCATAACTATATAATAATCCTGATGCTATAACCATTAAGATTATAAATGTGATTATAGTTTTTTGTTTGTTTAACCAAAATTTTAAAGTGTCACTATAAAAATTTAAAAAACCTTTAAAAAATTTATCAAACTTAACTACAAAAAAATTTGTCTTTGTTTTTTTATTTAAAAATTTACTTCCAAGCATTGGTGATAAAGTAAGGGCAACAAAAGATGAAACAAGAATTGCAAAAGAAAGAGCAATAGCTGTTTCTTTAAACAAAGTTCCAGCTATACCTTCTATGAAAATAAGTGGTAAAAAAACTGCAATTAAAATTAGTGTTGTAGCAACAATTGCAAAAGTTATCTGCTTTGATCCTCTGTAAGCAGCAACTAAAGGAGTTTCTCCATTTTCTATTCTTCTATAAATTGCATCTGTCATGATTACAGAATCATCGGTAATTATACCTATTGCGAGAATAAAACTTAATAAAACAAATATGTTTATTGATAACCCAAACAAATAAATTCCTAGAAAAGTTGCAATTAAAGATACAGGCAAAGCAACAGCAGGTACAATGACTGCTTTAAGGTTGCCGAGAAATAAATAAATAATTGCAACAACTAAAACAAAAGCAATAATTAAAGTTTTATATACTTCGTTAATTGCAGCTCCAATATATGTGGCTCTATTAAAGGCTATTTCTAGATTGAGTCCTTCTGGTAAATTTTTTTTTACTTCTTTAATTTTTTTTTTAATTTCTTTAGAAAGTTCTACGGTTGAAGCTCCACTTCTAGCGTAAATACCAATTCCTACTGTTTCTAGGTTTAATGCATCTTTACTTTGTGTTCTAAATAACGCTTTTTCAGATACTGGACCAAATTCAATATTAGCAACATCTGCAAGTCTGACCAAATTATCTTTACCTTTTTTTATTGGTAATTGTTTCAGTTTTTCTAAATCATTATAAGATTTATCGAGATTAATTGTTAAATCTATGTTGTTTGATTCTAATGTGCCAGCTGGCAAGCTTACATTTTCATTTCTAATAGCGTTTTCAACCTCTTGAATTGTTAGATTGTTAGCTGCTAACTTAATTGGATCAATCCAAACTCTAACTGATAATTCACGTAATCCACCAACTCTTATTCGTCCAACATTTTTAACACTAGAAAATTGATCGACCAAGTATCTTTCAGCATAATCACCAAGTTCTAGATCACTCCAAGTAGATGACGATAACGCTAGCCACATTGTAGTAGTAAAACCTGCTGCTTGTTTAAGTATTTGAGGGGGTTCAGATTCGCTAGGTAAACTTTTTACAACTCTGGCAACTCTTTCTCTAATATCATTTGCCGCATTATCTAAATCAATATCTGTGTCGAATTCTATATTTATAGTACTTTTTCCATTTTCAGACTTTGAATCAATATTTTTAACACCTTCGGCACCACCAATTACATCTTCAATTACCTGCGTAACTTCTTCATCAATTATTGGAGCAGATGCTGACTTATATTCAACTTTGATCTGTACAATGGGTGGCTGTAGACCTGAAGGAAGTTCTCTTACTGGCAATTGCCAAAAAACAAAAATTCCAAATAGAACTAAAATTAGAGACATTACCCATGCAACTACCGGTCTTCTTATGCTAACATCAGTTATATACATTGTTTATTTTTTTATTGGTTTTATCTTGCCTCTTGGTATGACTTTTTTTAAACCTTCTGCTACAACTAAGTCTCCTTCAATTAAACCAGAAATAACCTCAACTCTTCCATTATTCCTTGATCTAAATTTAATTTCTGTTCTATTTGCGATATTATCTTTAGACACTTTATATACATAGGCTTTGTTTCCTTCCAACAAGATACTCGTGTCTGGGATACTAAGAGAATCTCTTTGATTGTATTTAACTGTTACTTCTAAAAGAGATCCAGGAACTAATTCAAAATTTTCATTTTCAATTTTAACTCTTGTTAAAAGACTTCTTGTTTCAGCATTAATTCTACTTGAAACACCATCTACTTCTCCATTATAAATTTTATTTTTGTACCCTGCAAATGTTGCTTCTACTGTTAAGCCTTTTTTTACAACAGCGACAAAAGTTTCTGGAATTTTAAGATCACAATAAATTATTGAAGTGTCATCTAAGGTAATTATTATTGAGTTTTCAGATCCTAGTGCATCTTCAGATAAGCCTCTTTTTCCAACTATTCCACTAAAAGGAGCTACAATACTTCTTTCTTTCAGTTTAATAATTTCCTCACCTTTTTTTACATATTCTTTAAGTTCTAATTCAGAAATTAATTCATTTTTTTTAATTCTAAAAGATTGAGTTTTTTTTGGAATAGCTGTTCCATAACTTTCAATTTTTTCAGAAAATTTATATTTAACTACTTCAGTTACTATTATTCCAGGAGGAGGTCTTTTGCTAAACTTTTTTTGAAAATGTTTTCCAACCATCGTTCTTCCAACAATGACAGCAGCAATTATAATAAATATAATTATTATTATAGAAGTTATTTTTGTAGATCTTTTCATTTTAATTATTTTATCTTACCGTATTCGGCCCAAGAGCCATCATAAATTGTAGGCAAATATTTATCATTAATTAAGGAATAAGCTAGACTTAAAACAGTAGCTGTAATTCCTGATCCACACGAAAATACTAAATTAACTGGGAGTTTTTTACACTTTAAGACTTCTTTGAATTTTATCAAAAGTTGTTCTTTATTTTTAAAAGTGTGATCTTCATTAATACACTCTTTAAACGGCAAACAAATTGAATTTGGAATAGAGCCACTTTTTAAATCTTTTCTGGGCTCAGATTCTTTTCCTTCAAATCTACCTCTGCTTCTTGCGTCAACAACTATAAATTCTTTTTTAATAATATTTTCATCAATTTGTTTTTTATCTTTTACAAGAGTAGTATTTTCATTAGTTTGGTAGCTATCTATTTGTTCTATTTTTTCTTTTTTTTTTATTGTGGGTTTTTCTTCTTTTAACCATTTTATTAAACCTCCATCTAATACTGAAACTTTTTTATGTCCAAAGTATTTTAGAGAAAACCATAATCTACATGAACTGTAAACATCGCTAAAATCATAAACAACTATATGATCATTATTTTTAATTCCAAATGAACAAAGCATCTTGGTCCAGTAATCCGAATTGGAAAGCATATGGGGAAAAGGCGAGTCTTTATCACTATGTTCTTCAATATCAAAAAAGATTGCTCCTGGTATGTGTTTGTCTAAATATTCTTTTTTAGGATTTCTTTTCGAATTTGGCATATGCCAACTAGCATCAAAAATTTTAACATTTTTTAAGTTGTTATTGAGCCATTCAGTTGAAACTAAATTCATTTCAATGATTTTTTTTAAAGTACTTTTGGTGGTATTCTTCAGCTTTACAATAATTTTTTTCTTTAGATATTTTTGTAACAGCTTTACCATTTAGCTTTTGATTAATTTTATTTAAGATTTTTTCCGCAATTTCTTTTTGAGAATTGTTACAATAAAATATTTCACTTCTGTATTGTGTTCCAATGTCTGGACCTTGTTTATTAAGTGTAGTTGGATCATGTATTTTAAAAAAATAATTTAATATATCTTCGTAAGATACTTTTGAACTATCAAACTCTATTTTTACGACTTCTGCATGATTAGTTTTGCCCGTACAAACTTCTTCATAATTTGTTTTGTTTACATTCCCTCCGCAGTAGCCTACCTCCGTTTTAACTATGCCATCAAATTTATCAAATTCCATTTCTGGCTTCCAAAAACATCCAAGAGCTAAGATTGCTATTTCCATTGATTATTGTTTTAATTAATTTAAAAGTTATTCGTATGTTGACAAAAAATCAATTAGGCTTTTTGTACATGTTTCTTTCCATATGTGCATTTTCTGTAATGGATTTAATAGTTAAATGGTCGGAAAATTATCCCGTTGGACAAGTTTTGTTTTTCAGAGGTTTTTTCGGACTATTTACTTTATTTTGTTTTGTAGTCCCTAGAGAAAGATATTTTAATTTTTACAAAACGAATAGACTTTTTCTTCATTTTAAGAGGTGTGTATCTGGATTAATTGCAATTGTTGCAATTTTTATAGGTTTAAGAAACCTTCCTCTGGCAACGGTTGTTAGTATTTCATTTGCTGCACCAATTTTTGCAACAATTATGTCAATTTTTTTTTTAAATGAAAAAGTTGGCTTGTATAGATGGTTAGCAGTAATAGTTGGTTTTATTGGTATATTAATAATTTCAGAACCTGGATTTAATTCTCTTAATATTTACTATATATATCCAATAATTTTTTGCTTTGGACTCTCGTATGTTGCAATTACAATAAGACAATTATCATCAACTGAACCAGTTTGGCTTATAGGTCTTTACTTTTCTTTTTCCATAACGATTGTTAGTTTTTTTACTTTACCTATGGGCTGGATATTACCCACTTTAAAAGATTTATTTCTTCTATCTATGGTAGGAGTTTTAGGTGGTTTCGCAAATTTATGGTTAAGTCAATCTTATAAATTTAGTGAGGTTTCTCTTGTTACACCATTAAAATATATGGCGTTAGTGTTTGCAATAATTTTTGGATATTTTATTTGGAATGAAATACCTACAATTAAAACTTTATTAGGCGCTTTATTGGTTATTATTTCATCAATAATTATTTTTAGAAGAGAAATTATTCTTCAAAAAGAAGTTTCTACCCCTCGACATGACTAAGCCTCCAAAATATTGGAACAAGGCAAAGAATTATCTATCAAAAAAAGATAATACAATGAAAATTCTAATAAAAAAATATAGAGACAAAACTTTAACTACCAGAAAAGATATTTTTTTTTCTTTAGTCAAAAGTATTACGGGCCAACAAATAAGCGTTTCTGCGGCTAGTTCAGTATTTAAAAAAATTTATAAAGTTTGTAATGGAAAAATTAATCCTAAAATTGTAAGGGGAATTAGCAACCCAAAACTTAAAAAGTGCGGGCTAAGTAGACAAAAAGTAAAAGGAATAAAAGAACTTTCAATTAAATTTGTTAATAAATCATTTAATCCAAAATTAATAAAAAACATGAATGATGAAGAGGCAATTATTTATCTTTCAAGTTTAAGACAAATTGGCAGATGGTCTGCTGAGATGATACTTCTTTTTACTTTTAACAGAGAAAATATATGGCCTGTTCAAGATATAGGTTTATTAAGAGCTATATCTAAAAATTATAAAAAAAAATATTTACCACCAAAAACTTTTATAAATAAATTATATAAAAGATTTTCGCCTTATTGTTCAGTTGCTACCTGGTATTTATGGAGATCTATAGATGATGAGCCAATACAGTATTAAACACCTTCAACAATTTGCAAATTTCTTTCCGTTGTGTCTTTGGCTAGAGACCAGCCATCTTTATATTCTTTTGAATTATGACACTGAACTGCTTTTTCATAAGTTGGAAATTCCCAAACTACTAATCTTTTAAAATCGTCTCCTTCTAATTTTATAGATTTTCCACCTCTAACCAATGGTTTTCCTCCATAACTTTTTATTATTGGAGTTACCTTAGCTGCATAACTTTTAAGATTATCCATACTTTCAATTTTTTTATATAAAGCTATCCAATATCCTTTCATTTTAGTCTATCCATTCTTTTAATCTGTTTTTATTGAGTTTAATAAATTCAGGTAAACAATTAAATTCATATTTTTCAAGTTTTTTTCTTTTATTGTCTCCATATTTTTTTGAACTTTTATCAGCAAACATATCATAAATTGTTTGATTATTTTTAATAAGCTCATCAATTTTTTTTATGCCAATCTCTTCCACTTCATAGTCTCTATGGTGCAAATATGATTTAAGTTTAAGTTCTAACCCTTCAGCATTTTTTAAATTAGAAAAATGCCAACCTCCATCATTAACAAAATATTTATTAATATATTTTGTATCAGAAAATAATGTGTCAAGCCTCCAAAAAAGAAATTTTTTACTTTTAATATTTCTTAACCATTGTGGACTTTTTAAATTTTTTTTTTTACAACCTTTGGTGCCATACCAAGTAAAATTTGGAAGGTATCTATTTAATTTGTAATAAAAAATACTTTGTTCAAACATAATTATTTGGTTCTTAATTTTTTCAAGCTTAATCGATTCAAAATTTGGTATTTCGTCAACATCTGAAATTAAAATTAAATCATCATCTGTAGCGTTATTTAGCCCTTTGGATATATGATTTCTTTGATCATTTTCTCTTAAATGTGCATTTGTTATTAATTTGTATGATTTAATACCTTCTTCATCTTCTATATTTACCTTATGTATTTTTGGTGGTTCATTGTCATGCACTATATATATAATTTTATTCTCAAATTTTTTGTATTTTTTTATGTCAAATTTGAGTTGCCTTTCTTTTCCGTTATGAAAATATTTACTTTCTACAATTACAAAAAAATCTACATATTGATCTAAGATATTTAACCTAAGATCAAGCAATAAATCTTCATCATAAAACATAAAGCAATCAAAAATTTTCATAAATAAATTACTTAGATGGACAACTTTTTATCCAATGTTTTGCTATATCTATTCTTTTGCATATCCAAACATCTTCATGATTTAAAACATAATCTAAAAATTTTTTTAAAGACTGTATTCTTCCTGGTCTACCAATTAATCTACAGTGTAGTCCAACCGACATCATTTTTGGAAATGTCTTACCTTCGTTGTATAAAGCATCAAAGCTATCTTTAAGATATGTATAAAATTGATCTCCACTATTAAACCCTTGATTTGTTGCAAATCTCATATCGTTATTATCTAAGGAGTATGGAATAATTAATTGTTTTTTATTTCCTCTCTTTTCCCAGTAAGGCAGATCATCACTGTACGAATCGCTATCGTAAAGAAAACCCCCTTCTTCCATCACCAAACTCCTAGTATTAGGACTGCAACGACCTGTGTACCAACCCAATGGTCTTTGACCAAATATTTTTTTTATAGATTGAATAGCAAGTTTCATATGTTTTTTTTCTTCAGATTTAGAAATGTTTTGATAATCAATCCATTTCCAACCGTGTGAGGCAACTTCATAATTTGATTTTTTAATAGCTTCACAAACTTCTCGGTTTCTTTCCAAAGCCATACCAACACCAAATATTGTTATAGGAATTTTTTTTTCTTGAAATAATTCATGGACTCTCCAAAAACCTCTTCTGGAACCATATTCATAGAATGACTCCATATTTATATGACGACCTTTGATTGGTTTAGCACCTATGATTTCAGATAAAAAAACCTCAGAACTCTTGTCTCCATGTAGCACGCAATTTTCTGCCCCCTCTTCATAGTTTAAAACTATTTGAAGAGCTATTCTTGCATTGTTAGGCCAATTTACTTTAGGCTTCTTTGAACCATAACCGATCATATCCCTAGGATATTTCTTACTTGTATTTGAGCGATATTTTTTCATTTTTAAAATTATGAATTACTAAATTATTACCTATTCCTTTTCTGTCTATTACTAAAAAATTCATATTTTTTGTAGATATTAAAGGAAAATGCCATATTCCAGGTTTGTAGTTTATTCCAGTTTCCTTTGGCACAATAAAAGATTCTATTTTTTTGGTATTTGGTCTTTTGCCTTTTGGAGCAACAAATACTAAAAAAGTAGTTTCATTCATTGGAACAAATGCTTGGCTTCCAAGCGGGTGTTTTTCCATCATTTTTATATTCATTGGAAATTTTCTTTTTTTTGCTGAAAAAATACTCATAATTGCTTTTCCTTTTTTTGAGGAGGTATTGATTTTACACAAGTTATCAAATCTTTTTGCATAACCATTGTTGATATTTATTGGTTTTATTTTTTTTACAGATATTAAGTCACCAAATTTTTGAAAATTTTTTCGCGTTATTTTTTTTGCTTTTATAATGATTTTCATTTGATCACTTTTCCAAAAGTTCTAATTCTTGAAATACCACCATCAGGATAAATATTAATCCTAATATAATTAATTTTATTTTTTTTCATTATTTTATTTTTAAAACTATGCTTTTTATTAGCATTAAGTTGAGCCTTGTTTAAGAGCGACCTCCATCTATTAGATTTTTTTACTATTATATAATTTGATATTTTTTTAGGAATATATGTTGCTTGTACTGAACATCTATCTGGGTAGTTTCCTTTAAAGTGGTGAGTATCAATTTCAATTTTATTAATAATTCCTGTTCTTCCTAACTTTATTATAAGCCAGTCAAAATTTTTTCCTCTACTTCTTCTTGTTTCCCATCCATCTCCCATATTTTTACCTTTGCCTGGTGCTAAAATATTTTCTGCTTTTCCAAAATGTTCATTATTACAACCTATAATCGAAGCCCCATTTAACACAGAAGTGAGATTAATTAATTTATTTCCAAAATTAATTTTTTTAATTTCAACTTCTCCATAAACTCTAAGCCTCGCGACTCCACCATCGGGAAAAATATTTAATTTAATGTGAGTGAAAATAGATTTATTTTTAATTTTAAAATTATGATTCTTGTTTGGCTTAAGTTTTTTTTTATTTAATATTTTAATCCACCTTGTTTTGACGTTTAGCTTTTTATTAGAATGACAAGCTTCTAGTGAAGCATATGTTGGTTGGTTGCCATTGAAATGAGATGTATCAATATCAACGTTAAAAATTTTACCTGGTCTTCCAAGTTTTATTATTAAATAGTCAAAACCTTTTCTTCTTCTTCTTCTTGTTTCCCATCCATCCATCCATTTTCCATGTTTATCAAAAACTCCTTCTTTAAAGATCGGTGGGTCTGGATTAATTATTCTATTAGCAGATGCAAAAAAGTCATCAGTTTTAAAAATTACTTTTGAACCAAGCCTTGGCTCAGCTAAATTAATCATCTTACCATTGATAAATTTTTTCATATTATTTATTTAATTATTTCACTCAGACGAAAGCTCGCAATTCTTTTTACTTGTCTTTTTGCTTCTTCAAATTCTAAATTTATATTATTTGTTATTCTTTGTCTAAAACTATTCAATATTTCTTCTTTATTTTTTCCTTTAACTGCAATAATAAAAGGAAAATCAAATTTTTTTTTATACTCTTCATTTAGCTTTTTAAACTCTGCAAATTCTTCATCAGTACATTGGTTTAAGCTTGCATTTTTTTGCTCATTTTTTGAATCTTTGGTCAATTTTTTTTCAACAGCCAAGTCAGGGTGGGCATTTAGAATTTTTAAATGGTTTTCTTTATTAGTGTTTTCAAATATTTCCATCATTTTTGAAAATAATTCTTCAAAATTTTTATAAGGTTTCAAATCGTAGGATTTTTGTGCAATCCACTCTGTCTTTTCAAAAATATTTCCAAAAATGGATATAAAATCAGGTTTACTTAATTTATTAATCTTATCTATTGAATTCATATAAGACTTTTTCTTATCTTAGTTTTAATATTTTAATTATGCATTTATTGTATATTATATACATATCTTTATGACAAAATTAACTACACATGTTTTAGATATTTATTCTGGCAAGCCAGGCAGCGGCATTAAGGTTGATTTATACCAGATTAAAAATAACAAAAGAGAAAAGTTAAATAGTGTTACTTTAAATAATAATGGTCGAACTGATCAGCCTTTAGCTGAAGGCTCAAATTTTAAAGAAGGACAGTACGAACTTGTTTTTTTTGTAGGTGATTATTTTAAAAAAATAACAGAAGTACCCCAAATTCCTTTTTTAGATGATGTTGTTGTAAAATTTGGAATTTCTAACGCTAAAGAACATTATCATGTGCCTTTGCTTGTTTCACCTTGGAGTTATTCCACTTATAGAGGAAGTTAAATGACTTCCAGTGCTATTAATTTTGTTTGGAATAATGAAATTTTAAAAATTAATAATCCAGATCCCAACGAAACTTTACTTAATTTTATTAGGTTAAAAATAAAAAAAACTGGAACCAAAGAAGGTTGTGCCGAAGGTGGCTGTGGTGCATGTACAGTTGTTTTAGCTGAGCTAAAAAAAAATAACTTAATTTATAAAACGGTTAACGCGTGCATTTCTTTTGTTACGGTTTTACAAGGAAAACAATTAATCATTGTCGAGGATCTTGTAAATAACAATGGATCTTTACACCCGGTGCAAAAAGCAATGGTAGATTATCATGGCTCACAATGTGGGTTTTGTACACCAGGATTTGTGATGTCTTTGTTTGCAATGCAAAAAAATTACTCATCTTATAATAATGAAAATATTAAAGATTCTATTTCTGGAAATTTATGTCGTTGCACAGGTTATAGACCAATCATAGATGCCGCTAAAAGTTTAAACAATAAAAACAGTTCAGATAAATTTGTTAAGGATAAAAAAAAAATTATAAATCTTTTAAGGAAAATAAAACCAGAAAATATAAATATAAATAATAGAAATAAAAAATATTTTGCACCAAGAACTATTATTGAATTAAAAAAAATAATTAAAGATAATCCAAATTCAAAATTTTTAAGTGGAGGCACTGATCTTTCTTTGATTGTTACTAAAGAAAGAAAAGATATAGATAATATTATTTCTCTAAATTCAATTAACGAACTTAATTTTATTGAAAAAAAAAATGAACAAATAGTAGTGGGCGCATCAACTTCATTAAGGGAATTTGAATTATTTATAAAAAAATATTACTCTGACTTCAATGCTATACTGAATAGATATGGTTCAGTTCAAATAAGAAATGTTGCAACAATTGCGGGTAATATTGCAACAGCCTCACCAATTGGAGATACTTTACCATTATTGTTATCTCTTGATGCTAAAGTTGTTTTGCAGAATTTAAATAAAAAAACAATTTTGCCTCTAAAAAATTTTTTCGTAAGTTATCGTAAAACAAAATTAAAAAAAAGACAGTTTATTCACTCAATAATAATACCAATATCTAAAAAAAATATTTTTAAAGCATATAAAATATCAAAAAGAATAGATGATGATATATCGTCAGTTTGTGCATCTTTTAATTTAGAAATAAAAAATAAAAAAATAAAAAGTATAAAAATTGCATATGGTGGCATGGCACCAATTCCTAAAAGAGCAATTAATTGTGAAAAAATTCTTATTAACAAAAATATATCTAAAGAAAATATTGAAAAAGCAAAAAAAATCTTAGAGAAAGATTTCAAACCTATTAGCGATATGAGGGCAAGTAAAAATTATCGCATGAAAATAGCAAAAAATTTATTAATGAAATGTTTTATGGAAATTAATAATAATAAATTATTAAGATTAAATTAAACAATGAAAAAAAATTCTTTTATTAACGAAAAAAGACCACATGACAGCGCCTCTAAGCATGTAACTGGATATGCAGATTATACAGACGATATCAACGAACCAAAGGGAACCTTGCATGGAGCTATTGGATGGAGCAAAAAATCACATGCCATAATTAAGAAAATGGACTTAAGAGAAGTATGGAAAAGCGAAGGTGTTATCTCAGTAATTGGGTACAAAGATGTTCCTGGAAGAAATGATGTAGGTCCAGTTTTTGATGGCGACCCAATATTTCCGCCTAATAAAGTTGAGTATTATGGACAACCTTTATTTGCTGTTGCTGCAATTTCTACTGAGCTTGCGAGAAAAGCTGTTTTAAAAGCTAAAGTTACTTACAAGACTTTAAAACCTATAATAACAATAAAAGAAGCATTAAAGAAAAAAAAATTTGTTTTAAAAGGAATAAAAGTACAGAGAGGGAATCCTGCAAAAGCAATTCGTAGATCTAAAAACTATTTAAAAGGCAACTTTACCACAGGAAGTCAGGAACATTTTTATTTAGAAGGACAAGTTGCATTTGCAATACCTAAAGAGGATAAAGATTTATTAGTTTATAGCTCAACACAACATCCATCAGAAACACAACAAATTATTGCAAAGATGCTTAATCAAAAAAGTAATTCAATCACAGTATTAGTTCGAAGACTTGGTGGTGGTTTTGGTGGAAAAGAAACAAATTTTATGACTTCGAGCATTTGTTCATTGCTTGCTCACAAAACTAAGAGACCTGTTAAACTTAGATTGGACAGAGATGATGATATTATTATAACTGGAAAAAGACATGATTTTTATTCAGAGTACGAAGTTGGTTTTAATAATTTAGGAATTATTGAAGGGCTAAAAATTAAATTAGCTTCAAGATGTGGAATATCTCCAGATTTATCAGGCGCAATTAATGGGAGAGCTATATTACATGTTGATAATGCATATTATCTTCCAAATGTTCAAGTGCAGAATTACCTTTGTAAAACTAATACTGCCTCTTCAACAGCCTTTAGAGGATTTGGTGGAAATCAAGGAATGATGGCTATTGAAAATATAGTAGATAATATTTCAAGATACTTGCGTAAAGATCCTTCTCAAATTAGAAAAAATAATTTTTATCAAAAAAATAAAAAAAATATTACACATTATGGAATGAAGATTGAGGATAATGTTATTCAAGAAATTTTTAATAAACTGCTAAAAAAATCAAACTACAAAAAAAGATATTCTAAAATTAAAAAATTTAATTTAAAAAACAAATATTTAAAAAAAGGTATTGCTATTACACCAGTTAAATTTGGTATATCATTTACAACTACTCATCTTAACCAAGCAGGAGCATTGGTACATATTTATACTGATGGAAGTGTTCACTTAAATCATGGAGGAGTAGAAATGGGCCAGGGCACTAATACTAAAATTGCTCAACTTGTTGCAAATGAATTAGGTCTACCATTTGAAAAAATAAAGATTTCCTCAACAAATACATCAAAAGTTCCTAATACTTCTGCTAGTGCTGCATCATCTACAACAGATTTAAATGGTGCTGCAGCTCTTGACGCGGTTTCTAAAATTAAAAAAAATTTAGAAAAATTTATTAAGAAAAAATATAATATTAGAAATATTAAAATATTTTATGAAAAAGGATTAATTAAATTCAATAAAAGATCCTTTAAATTTGAGACAATAATTAAAGAGGCGTACTTAAATAGAATTTCATTGTCTTCATCGGGTTTTTATTCAACACCAAAAATTTATTTTAATAAGGAAACATTTTCAGGAAGACCTTTTTTATATTTTTGTTATGGCGCTGCAGTAACTGAAGTTACAATAGATACGCTAACAGGAGAGAATATAGTAGAACGTGTTGATATTTTACATGACGCAGGCAAAGCCATTAATCCAGCTTTAGAGTTAGGACAAATTGAAGGAGGATTTATTCAGGGACAAGGTTGGCTAACAATAGAAGAAGTAAACTGGAAAGATAATGGCCAAATTACTACTGTTTCACCTTCAACTTATAAAATACCAGCAGTCAGTGATATGCCAAAAAAATTCAATGTAGAAATTTTTAAACAAGGAAAAAATAAAGAAAATGTAGTTAATAAGGCCAAAACAACAGGAGAACCACCTCTCATGTTAGCTATGAGTGTATTTTATGCAATTAAGGATGCTATTGCTTCTATTGGAAAATATAAAAAAACACCAATTCTTGATGCTCCTGCAACCCCAGAAAAAATTTTAATGAGTTTAAATGAATTAAAAAATAGATTTAATTATAATAGACACTAGAAAAAAATGAATTCAAAAAATAAATTTATGCTACGAGCAATAGAACTTTCAATAAATAGTGTTAATACTGCAGGAGGTCCATTTGGTTGTGTTATTGTTAAAGAAAAGAAGATAATTGCCGAAGGTTCAAATAAAGTTACTTCTTTAAATGATCCTACTGCTCACGCTGAAATAGTGGCTATTAGAGAAGCCTGCAAAAAGTTAAACACATTTAATCTTGCTGGATGTGATTTATATACAAGCTGTGAACCGTGTCCAATGTGTCTATCTGCTATTTATTGGTCACATATTGATAATATTTTTTATGCAAATACTAGGGATGATGCAAAAAAAATTAATTTTGATGATTCATTAATATATTCTGAGATCCCAAAAAAAAATGAAGACAGAAAAATTCCAATTAAACAAATGTTGAGAGATCAAGCCTTAAAAGCTTTTGAGCTTTGGGATAAAAAAATCGATAAAATTGAATATTAAAGTATGGAATTAATACCTTACACGTTAAAATGGTTAGAGCTTATATTGAGATGGGGGCATGTTTTGTTTGCAATTCTTTGGGTTGGTAATAGTTTTTTATTTAACTATCTAGATAATAAACTTAACAAAAGTATTTCCAGCAATGATATTGATGGAGAAGGATATCTTATGCACTCTGGATACTATTATAAATTAACAAGATTAAAAAAATCACCTTCTTTAGAGTATCTTAATAGTTTGGTAATATTTAAATGGCAAAGCTATTTAACATTTGTGACAGGAATTCTTCTTCTAATTATAATTTACTATCATAATTCTGCAGTTTTAATGGTTGATAAACGAGTTTTAGATATAACCTCTTTTAATGCAATACTAATTTCAGTTTTATCTCTAGTTATCTCTTGGTTTATTTATGATTTATTATGTAAATCTAAAATAATTAAAAATAATTTACTTTTTGTATCAATTATTTTTGTTCTATTAATTTTAGTTTCTTTTGTTTTGACAAAAATATTTGGTCCAAAATTTGCTTTTTTAAGTGTTGGTTTAATAATTGGCTCAAATATGTTTGGAAATGTTTTTACTGTAATTATTCCAAATCAAAAAAATATTATTAACAGTAGTTTAAAAAATGAAAAGTTCGATGATAGTCTTTCACTAGCTGCAAAACAAAGATCTATTCATAATAATTATTCAACATTCTTAGTTTTATTTATTATGCTATCTGGCCACTATAGCTTTATAGTTTATCACAAATATAACTGGTTGATTTTATGTGTAGTTGCTTTAATTTCTGCAACAGCAAGACATTTCTTTAATTTAAGAGGAAAAAACATTCACAGGTTGAATATTTTAATTTTTTCTATTTTGGCTTTAATAACACTTGCAGTTTTTCTTTTCATTTTTAAAAATTAAGAATATAGAAATATATGTCTGAAAAATTAATTGTTAGTTGGGACGAATATAACAAAACAGTAGAGAAGCTAGCAATACAAATTCATGAAAGTGGTTATAAACCAACTTTATTAGTGGGCATAATGCGTGGTGGTGCTCCAATGATTGATGTTTTAAGCAGAGTTTTTAAGTTGAAATGCGCATACTTGGCGGTTGAATCTTACAGTGGAAAAGGAATTGAAGATGAACAGGGAAACATAGTTTTTTCAAGAGAAATGAGTTCAATTGCAAAAAGTATGGGAGGCAAGATTTTATTATGTGACGATCTTTCTGATACAGGGATTACATTAAACAAAAGCGTAGATTGGCTAAAAAAATATGAACCTATAAAAGATAAAATTGAAGATATTAAAACAGCTACTCTTTGGAAAAAAAAGAAATCAACATTTGAACCAGACTACTGTGCAGTTAGACTTCCAGATAATCCCTGGATTGTGCAGCCTTTTGAAATTTACGAAGAAATTAGAATAGAAGAAATCAAAAGAAAACACAGTAAATAAAAAAAGGGCCAGAACAAATCCGGCCCTTTTAGTAAAAAATCTAAATTTTTAAGCTACCCAAAAACTTATTACACTTGCTATTGCAATTACCCAAATAGCTGGGTTAATATTTGTTTTTCCTGTGCAGATTTTGATAGCTGCATAAGAAATAAATGCTAGTGCAATTCCATGCGATATAGAGTAGGTGAAAGGCATTGCAATCATGGCCAAAACAGCTGGTCCTGATTCTGCAATATCATCCCATTCAATATCCACTATGTTACGAACAAATAGAGTTGCAATATAAATTAAAGCAGCTCCATCTATTTCTTTTGGAAGACTTGTTGCTAATGGTGAAAAGAATAGACAGCACAAGAATAGAATTCCTATAACAAGTGAAGTCATTCCTGTTCTTCCACCAGCTTTTACTCCAGCTGCACTTTCAACATAAGTTGTAACTGTTGAAGTACCCATTACTGCACCTGCAACAGTACCAACACTATCTGAAAGCATAGCTTTATCAATGTCTTGGATTTTTCCATCTTTACCAATTTTGCCAGAGACATTTGCAACACTTGTTAAAGTTCCTGCAGTATCAAAAAAGTCAATGAAGAACAGAGTAAAAATTACTGTTACCATCGAAGCTGATAGCGCGGCACCTAAATCAAATGCAAACAAGTGTGTCATTGGTGGTGGAGAAGAAACAACTCCATTAAATTTAGCAAGTCCAGTTACCCAAGCAATTGCACTAAAGGCAACAATTCCTATAATGATGTTTCCCTTAATTTTCATTTTCTCCATTACTATCATTGATATAAATGCTCCAGCACCTAAAAGAAGCAATGGATTACTTAGGTCACCCAGCGTAACTAGAGTGACTGGATGATCGGCGGTTAGGCCCATAATTTCGAAACCAATTACTCCTAAAAATAAACCTATACCAGCTCCAATTCCAAGTTTTAAACTTTTTGGAATTGAGTTTATTAACCAAGCTCTTATTGGCGTTAATGAAATTATTAAGAAGACTACACCAGCAACCAATACAGCACCAAGTGCTTCAGCAGGCGTATATTGCATACCTAAGCAAACTCCATATGCAATAAATGCGTTTATCCCCATTCCTGGCGCAAGGCCTACTGGCCAAGTTTTAGCGTAAAACGCAGCTATAAAACAAGCTAATGCGGTTGCAAGAGCCGTTGCTGTGAAAACTCCACCAAAATCAAACCCACCATCAGCAAGGATGACAGGATTTAAGAACATAATGTATGCCATGGTAAGAAAAGTCGACACCCCAGCAATTACTTCTGTCTCAAAATTAGTTTTATGTTTTTTATAATCAAAATATTTATCCAACATTTGACCTCCAATTTAAAAGTTAATGGGAATTTATTTTATTTAACAAATAAAATCTCTATTTATTTATCAAAAAAACATAGTTATTTAATTAAATTGTATCTTAATACAACTTTGAAGTTAATATTTTAATCATTTTTTATATATATTAAAATGATAACTTAACGAGTAAATGAAAAATTTATTATTAATTAAGTTAATATTTTTATTAATACTAATTTCTGGATGCGAAACGATAAATAAAAAGTCGGAGCAAATTGCAAAAGAAGAAAATAAAAAGTTAAGTCAATTTATTGGTCAACCAGTTTCTGAATTAAAAATTGTTATGGGCAATCCTGACAGTGAAGGTAAAAGTGAAAATGGATCAAAACTTCTAATTTATAGTACAAAAAAGTATGGAATAAAGTGTGAAAGAAAGTTCATAATTGATAATAATGAAATGGTAATTGGTTTTACTTCTAAGGGATGTTTTTAATACTTGTGGGGAAAGTTCCCCACAAGCAAGGCAAATACTTATTTAATTTCAATAAGTTTTTTCTTTTTGTATTCTGGCACAATTCTTTCACAAGCTATTGTTAAAAGACCATCTTTTAGCTCAGCACCACCTACTTTTACATCATCTGCAATTGTAAATGATCTAGCAAACTGTCTTTGAGAAATACCCTTATGAATAATTTCACCATCTTCATTTTTGTCTTCAGACTTATTAACTTGTTTAGTTTTTACAGTTAATAAATTGTCTTCAAACTCGACTTCTACGTCCTTTTTATTAAAACCAGCAAGAGCAATCTCAATAGAGTATTTGTCCTTTCCAGTTTTTCTTATGTTGTATGGCGGATAGTTTGATTGCATGCTCAAACCTCCATTTCCCAACATGTTTTCAAATTGATCAAACATATCGTCAAAACCAATTGAAAAAGGTCGTAATGAGTTAAATATAGACAGATCCTTACTTGTCATAATATCCTCCTTTTGTTAGCAAGGTTATTTTATGTAAGTCCCATTAGGCGACTTACAAAATTTTATATGGGTACTAATTTGTTATTTTCAATATTTAAGAATTGATTTTTTTTGAGATTTTTAATGCAAATGCATAATCAATTGCTATTTCTTCTATAGCACCATCTCTTCCTGATTTACCACCATGACCAGCATTCATTTCTGTTTTTAAGAGTAAAAGATTATTATCTGTTTTGTATTCTCTTAGCTTGGCTGTAAATTTTACAGGCTCATCAAACAAAACTCTATTATCGCTCAAACTAGTTGTAATGAACATGTGGGGATAATCCATCTTTTTTATATTATTATAAGGAGCATAAGAATAGATGTATTCAAAGTGTTCCTTATTTTTTTTAGCGTTTCCAAACTCTTCAAATTCTCCAACGGTTAAAGGCAAGGAATGATCTAAATTAGTTGTTAGAGAATCTACAAAGGGAACTGCCATTATTATTCCTAAAAATAATTTTGGCGCTTGGTTTACAACTGCACCCATTAATAATCCACCAGCCGAACCTCCCATACCTATAATTTTACCACTTGATGTATATTTTTTTTCTATTAGAAACTTTGCAACAGCAATGTAATCTTCAAAAGTATTTTTTTTATTTAAAAGTTTTCCTTCTTTCCACCATTTCATTCCTCTTTCCATGCCACCTCTTATGTGGGCAGTCACCCAAATTATATCTCTATTTATTAAACTTAATCTAGTTGATGAAAAACCTGGACTCATTGAACTTCCATAAGAGCCATATCCATATAGTAATAAATTAGCAGATCCATTAATTTTAGTTTTTTTATGTCTAGTAATTGTAATTGGAACAGCTCTCCCATCATGAGATTTACACTCTAAACGTTCAACAATATAATCTTCAGGATTGTGACCAGACGGAATTTCCTGTTCTTTGACTAATTTTTTTTCCTTAGTTTTTAAATTATATTCATAGACTCTTGCTTGAGTTTTGGGAGAAGAATAGCTTAAACGAACTAAGTCAGTATTTTTATCTCTTTGAATTAAAGAAACTCCAGGAACAATTACTTTTTCATCAACAAATTTAATTTCTTCTTCAGTATTGGTTTTAACATTTTTAACAAAAATTTTTTCAAGTGCATTTGATTGTTCAGATCTAATAATCCAATTATTTAAAAAAGTTAATCCTCCAATTAATACTTCGTTTTTTGGCGCAATAAATGTTTCCCAATTTTGATCAGATAAATTGTTACATTTTTCAATTTTAAAGTCTTCAGCGTCCTTATTGGTATGATTATAAAAAAATCCATCCCAAGAATTAATAGAATAAAGTACACCTTTTTTTCTTTGTTTAATTAGCTTTGGTTTTGGATTTTTTTCATTTACTGAAAAATAATGTTGTTCAGAAGTGTTATGATCTGAGGTAGTAATAATAAAATATTTTTCATCTGAGCTTAAACTGATTCCAACTGTAAAAGGTTCATTTTTTTCTTCAAAAATTAAATTATCCTCTTTAACTGTAGTGCCAATTTTATGTCTAAATATTTTTTTTGGACGGTGATGTTTGTCTAGTTTCGAATAATATACATATTTATCATCTAGGCTAAAACTAATGCTTCCAGACGTATCTTCTATTTTTTCAGTTACTAATTTTCCAGCTATAATGTCTCTTATATAAATTGTATAATATTCAGAACCTTTTAAATCTAATGAGTAACCTAAAAATTTGTCGTTAAAACTTGCTTCCAAGTCACCAACACCAAAGTATTCAGTTTTTAGTTTTTCTTTTTCTTTATCTCCATTCCATATTTCTTCAACTTTATTAGAACCTATTTTTTTTCTTAATTTAATTGAGTAATTTCCTTTAGTTGTTGTTTTAGTCCAATACTCATATTCATAATCTTTATAGGGCAAACCTTCATCTTCAAGTTTTATACGACTTTTAATTTCTTCAAATAACTTTTTTTGAATATCTTTTGTGTTTGATAAATAAAAATCAGTGTAATGATTTTCTTCTTCAAGATATTTTCTAACCTCAGGTAATAGCTTTGAGCTGTCTTTTAAGACTTCGATTATATTTTTTTGATGCACCCAACTATAATTATCTTCCCATTTTGTATCATGACAAGATTTAACTTCTGGTTTTTTTTCTAGCCGTGGTATTTTCATAAGACTATAATCTAATATATGAATATTTTTTTTCTTACACTTGTTATTTTTGTCATAGTTTATTTATCTCTTAATTGGTTTGCAAAAACATCAAGCAAAAAAATTTCTAAAAATATTAGGTCTATTACCATAATTTTAGCTGCAATTTTAGCTTTTGTAATGGTTTATGCGGGAAGATTTATATTTTCTTTGCCATTTGTTCTAATGATACTACCATTAATAAAGACAAAAGCTGGCTTATCTTTATTTCAGTTATTAAGAATCTGGAGCTTGTTGAGAGTGCTAAAGAATTCTGGAAGATTTAACTTCAATAATTTTAATCAAAATTTAAATACACAAACTATTTCAGTTGAAGAAGCATATAAAATATTAAATTTAGATCCAATGAAAAAATACACAAAAGATGAAGTATTAAATTCTTACAAAAATATAATGAAAAAAATACATCCAGACATAAGTCCAGAACTTACACGTCTTGCTTCTATTGTTAATGAGGCGAAAGAAATAGTTCTAAAAAATCTAAGATAATTTTAAAATTTCTTTCATTTTATTAAATATTTTTTCTGGGTTAATTTTATCTTTCCCCAAAGTGTTATGAGTAACAGTTTTTTCACCGTCAGGAATAATAGGATGCATTTTTGGACTATAACTACCATAAAGAAGAGGGCTATCAGTCATTAGTACAATTGTTTCAATTTTCAAAGCAGCTGAGAGATGACTAAAACTTGTATCATTGCAAACTGCCAAATTACAATTTTTTATTATGGGTAAAGTTTCAGAAATTGTTAAATCATCTAAAGCTATACAAAGATTTTTGAAATTAGAGTTTAAAATTTTTTTAAGTATTTCTTGTTCTTCATATTTTTTTCCTGTTGCTAAAAAAAATTTACATTTATAGCTATTTGTACATAATTTAATAAATTCTATATATTTTTCAGCTGAAACTCTTTTGGTATTTCCAGAACCACCAATTCCTAATAAAATATTAATATTTTTTTTTTCTATATTATATTTAACATTTGCTTCATTTATATCTTTTGGATTTATTGAAATGGTAGGTTTGCTTTCCACATCTAAGTTGATCGATTTATATAAAAAATTTTGAGCTGCTTTTATTATATTTTGTTTTTTTTTATCAAAAAGTTTATATTGATAAATATCTTTAATTTTTGCTATTTTCATAATGAGCCTAAATCTCAAAGAAGAATTGAATATAAAAACTTTATCAAAATTATATTTTTTAACATCAGAAGCTAGATTTAAGGATCCGATAAAACCAGAATGTCTACCTTCTTTTGTGCGATCATTTCTATCTAGAAGTATAATATTATTAATATAGGAATTATTTTTTAATATTTCTAAGGACTTGGTGCTTTCCTTAACTAGTATACTTATAGGTGTATTATATTTTTTTGATATGGCTTCAATAAAGGGAAGAAATATAATCATATCTCCAATACCCATTCGATTCTGAACTGCTAAAATTTTCATATAGTTCTTATATTACCTTTACTAAAAAAAATATTTTATATAAATTTAATTTATGAACAAAATTAAGGGCATTTATGCGGCATCAATGTCTATTTTAAACAAAAATTTAAGTTTAAATATAGATAGAACGATTCAACATGCCGAAAGTTTAATTGATCAGGGCTGTCATGGTGTTGTAATTTTTGGAAGCACAGGTCAAGCGCAGCTAATTTCTGTAAGTGAAAAAATAGATTTATTGAATCACCTTTCTACAACTAAATATAAAAGTAATTATTTAATTGGAACTGGTTTTAATTCTTTGATTGAAACAATTAATACGATGAAAGTTTCATGTTCACTAAATCTTAAAAATTTTTTAATTATGCCCCCAGCATATTATAAATATGGAGATGAAGAAGTTATAGATTTTTATTCAAGAATTATTGAAGCTGTGCCCGATAGTAGAATTATTCTTTACAATTTTGAAAAATTATGTGGCTACAGGTTTAGCATTCCATGCGTTGAAGAATTAGTTAAAAAATTTCCAAAACAAATAATAGGAGTAAAAGACAGTACTTACAATTTATATGAAAATTTAAATATAGAAAATTTTTTAATTTTTCCAGGATCCGAATTAAAATTGCTAAGTGGTTTAGAATTAGGCTGTAGTGGAATTATTACAGCTACATGCAACGTTACAGCATCACTATCAAGGAAGGTATATGAAGATTTTCTTTCTAAAAAATCTCAAACTCACAATGGAAAATTATGTGATGTAAGAAAAACATTTGATCGATATAATTTAATATCCGGATTACATAGTTTTATGTCGGACCAAGATAGTATTTTTAAAAATATTTTACCACCACTTAGTTTATTAGACCATGTTGATAAAAATAAATTAATTTCAGATCTTAAAAAATTAGATTTTAATTTACAAACTACAGAGGCGGCATAAATGCAACTTGCAAGTTTTTTAAACAAATTATTTAAAACGGGTGGCATTGTTTTAATTGATGCTAATTTAAAAAAATATATTATTGGATCTCCAGAAAAAGATAAACCAATTACACTTAAACTTTTAGATAAAAAACTTCATTATAAATTATTATTTTATCCTGATTTGTATTTTGGTGAAGCTTATATGGAAGGTACATTGAAAATTGAAAATGGAAATTTAAGTGATTTTTTAAATATTGTGGTTAAAAATGTAGGAATAAATGAAATTAATATTTTTGGTCAAATATTAAAAAAAATTAGGGGCACATATAGATATTTTACAAACTTTAATTTAGTAAAAAAATCTAAAGATAATGTTGCTCATCACTACGATATTTCAGATGATCTATATGACTTGTTTCTTGATCCAAAAAGGCAGTATTCTTGCGCATATTTTAAAAATGAAAATGATACTCTTGAAGTTGCTCAAAATAATAAAATTGATCATATAATTAAAAAACTAAATCTTAAGCCTAATCAAAAATGCTTAGACATAGGAAGTGGCTGGGGATCACTTGCAATCGAAATTGCCAAAAAAACAAAATGTGAAGTTACGGGGATAACTTTGTCTGAAAACCAATATCAATATAGTTTAAAAAAGGCTAAAGAAAATAATTTAGAAAATCAAGTTCGGTTTAAACTTGCAGATTATAGACAATTGAATTCGAAATTTGATCGAATAGTTAGTGTTGGAATGTTTGAACATGTAGGTAGAAAATTTTACAATACTTTTTTTAAACAGGTAAGCAATTTGCTTAATGATAATGGATTGGCTCTAATTCATACTATAGGTTCAATTTTGCCTCCAAGAGACCCCCAACCCTGGATCACAAAGTATATTTTTCCTGGAGGATATACACCAAGTATGAGTGAGTTGTCAGGACCAATTGAACAGTCAGGACTTGTACTTTCTGATACAGAAATATTAAGATTGCATTATGCTTATACGCTAAAAAATTGGAAAGAAAGATTTTTAAATAACAAATCAAAAGTTATAGACATGTTTGACGAAAAATTTTTTAGAATGTGGGAATTTTACCTTACTTCATGCGAAATGGCATTTAAATGGGGAGATCAGGTTGTATTTCAGCTTCAACTAACAAAAGATTTTTCAACAACACCCACTACAAGAGACTATATTTATAAATAATAAATTGATAAATTATCAAATCTCATAAATATGAAAAAAAAAAGAAAAAAATTAAGTAAAAAAAAATATATTAAGAAAAAATTTAATAGAAATAAGGTTCTTAAGAAAAGACCTATTAAAAGAAAAGTTATTAAGAAAAAACCTATTAAAATAAAAGCTATTAAGAAAAAACCTATTAAAATAAAAGCTATTAAGAAAAAAACGATTAAAAGAAAAGCTATTAAGAAAAAACCTATTAAAAAAGAAGCCAGTAAAAGAACTTTTAAATTAAAAAAAAAAATAAGATTTTTCAAAAAAAATGTAAAAAATAAAAAAAAGAAACAAAGGAAAATTTCAGCAGGCTCCAAAAGAGTGATGTTAAAAATTATTAGACTCCAAGATAAATTAAAGCCTCAATTTAAATTTACTTTTTTTGAAATTATAAAAAAATTTATAGGAAGCTTTTTTCAGAAAATTCAAGATTCTATTGAGGATTATCGTATAATTAAGGAAGAAGAAGGAAAAAGAAAAAAATTAGAAGAAATTCAAAGCAAAGAAAATGAAAAAATACAAAGAAAAAAACAAGAAGAAGCAGAAGAAGAAATAAGGATTAAACTAAAAGAAAAAGCAATTAAAGAAGACACAAAAATAGAGAAAGAAATAGCCAAAGATATAAAATTATTTTTAAGAAAAGAACAAGCAATTGTTAGAAAAGAACAAGCTGAAAAACAGAGAAAATTTTTAGTACAATTAAAATTAGATAAACAAATTGAAAAATTTAGAATTAGAGAAGTTAAAGAACTTGAAAAATTAGAAAAAATTTCGCTTAAGGAAAAAAGAGAAGATTATGCTGGACTTCAAGAGAGAATAGAAAAATTAAAAGAAAAATATAGAATCATTAGAGATCAAAAAATTAGAGAAAGAGTAGAAGCTTTAGGTGTCAAAATTCAAGAAGATGATGATAGAGAAACACTTTTACAAAAAGAAAAAGATTATACTATTGCAAGAAATAAAATCGAACTTTCTCTTGAAAGCTTTTATAGGAGTGCAAATAGTTTAGTTTTTCAATTAAATAAAAGACATATTACAAGACACATGTCAATTTTTAGATGTATAGATAGAAGGTTTGAGACTGGTGAAATTTTTATTAAATGGGATGAGTCAAATGATGATGAATGGCTAATTTTAATTTATATTAAGAATAATTCACCTGATGAAGGGATTGTAATTGAAGATAAATCTAATCCAGAAAAAAATTTATCTCACGAATATAAACCTAATGAAATATTCAAAGCTTCTGACATGATGGTAGATTCACTTACTAGATTAATTGCAAAGACTAGAGAGAAAAAAAATTAGATCTAAATTTTATCACTAACAAAAACAGATACGCCTCTATTATTAATATCTACGTCAAATTTTTTATGCAATGGAGGAAAAGCTCTTTGAGAACAATCTAATCTGTCACAAGTTCGACAAGACACTCCAATTGGTATTTCTGTTTTTTTATTAGCAATATCCATATTTTCAGTATAAATAAAATCTTTTGCATATTTAGCTTCACAACCAAGACCAATTGATAAAATACTTTTTGATTTCCCAAATCTTCCAATACCTTTTTCAACTGTTCTTGCAATACAAACATATTTTTCTCCATTAGACATTTTACTAACTGCGGCCTGTATTTTGCCTGGTCTTGTGAATGCCGAATAAACATTCCACCTAGGACATGCACCCCCATATCTTGGTATTTCTATTCCGGATAAAGAAAATCTTTTTGAAATATTTCCTGCCACATCAACTCTTAACATATGAAAAGGTATTCCAGGCAATTTGGGGTCTTGTAAGCAAGTTACCCTGTGAGCCACTTGCTCGAAAGAAGTTGCAAATGTGTTTTGTAAAAGCTCTAAATCATATTTAAGCTTTTTACACTCCATGTGAAATAATTTGTAAGGCATTAAAATTGCAGCACCACAATAATTTAGCAAAGCAATCTTTGTTAATTTTTTTGACTCTTCTGATGGAAAAGTAAATTTTGACAAATATTCATTAATTTGATTTATCGAACCTTCTTGAGCTATCTGTGCTGCAGCATATAATTTTTTTGTTTCTAATGAATTAAAGTCACTTAGCAAAAGTTCTTTTTTATCTTGATTATAAATTTTTGAAAAAGACTTTCCCTCTTCAGGAATAACATCTTTAACAGTTATGGCATATTCTGTTTTCAAAAAATCACATAAAGCTATATATCTTGTTCTATTATTTTTTTGAACTTTATCAAAAACTGCATTTGCAAATTCTTCGAGTTTAGGAAAATAGTTTTTATTTTCTTGAAGAAAATCAGAAATAACTTCTCCAGGAAAAGATGCTTTTCTACTATCAATTATTTTTCCTGATAAATTTTCAACTTTATTTATCAAATCATGATCTTTTTTTTTAAAATTATCTCCCAATTTAATTAAAGCTCTTGCAATTTTAGGATTGGTATTGACTAAATCCTGAACTTCCGGACCCAGTATATCTAAATCTTCAAACAATTGATCATCTAGCAGTTCGGAAATATTATTTGCTAAATTAAGATCAGATTTTGATGTCAAATCAGATAACTCAATCTTTAATTCTTGGCAAACTTTAAGAAGTAAATCACCATCTATTTTTCTTTTTCCACTCTCAATTAAATTTAAATAACTTGGTGAAATATTTAATTGTTCTGCAAGCTTATTGGCCTGAATACCCAGTTGTCTTCTAAAAGCCTTTATTTTTGGACCAATCTTTAAATCAAATTGACTCATATTTTCTATTTGTAAATTTTGTAAATTATAATTTACAAGAAATTTTGTTGTTTTACAAGCATTTTAAAGATTTTTCTATTTTTTGTAAATCTTGTAAATTATAAGGTTTACATGGACAAAAAGAATAATAGCAATAATCAAGAGGGAAAATTTCAGTTTACTCAAAAGGAAGATCAGAAACAGTATAATCAATCGGGAATTTACTTAAGAGACGATCATTGTGATTGGGGTTCTAGCGGCATGAATGAATTCACTAACGAATATAGTGAAGGCAAATAAGACCTAATTTAAATTTTCAATAACTTATAATAGATATATATTATATATATGAGTTCTGAAGCTAAAGTGTCATACGATTTAAAAAGATTTTCTGGAATTATAAGAGACTATACACCTGAAGAAGTAGAAAGATTAAGAGGATCGATAAAGATTGAGTATTCAATGTGCAAACATCAATCTACAAAACTATGGAAGCTTCTTAATTCTGAAGCTTACATAAATACATTGGGATCTTTATCGGGAAATCATGCAGTGCAACATGCTAAAGCAGGTTTAAAAGCTATATATTTAAGTGGATGGCAGGTTGCAGCTGATGCAAATAGCGCAGGAGAAATGTATCCAGATCAATCTTTATATCCCTTTGATAGTGCTCCAAAACTAGTTGATGCGATGAACAATGCATTAATTAGAGCAGATCAAATTCAACATATGGAAATTAAAGATGGAGACATCCAATCAAAAGATAAGGTTGATTATATGTTGCCTATTATTGCAGATGGAGAGGCAGGATTTGGCGGACCATTGAATGTTTTTGAACTAACTAAAAAATTTATTAAAGCAGGAGCTGCAGGTGTTCATTTTGAAGATCAACTAGCTAGTGAGAAGAAATGTGGTCACATGGGAGGAAAAGTATTAGTTCCAACTTCTACTATGATAAAAAATTTAAAGGCTGCGAGACTAGCAGCAGATATTGCTGATGTGCCATTGATTATTTTAGCTAGAACAGATGCCAATGCTGCAAAATTAATTACAAATGATCATGATGAAAATGATCAACCTTTTTTGACAGGTAAAAGATCACCAGAAGGTTTCTTTTATGTTAAAGCTGGAATTGAACAAGCAATATCAAGAGGATTGGCCTATGCACCATATTCAGACTTAATATGGTGTGAAACAGCCACACCCAACCTAGAAGAGGCTAAAAAATTTGCCGGCGCAATTCACAATAAATTTCCTGGAAAAATTCTTGCATACAATTGTTCACCATCATTTAATTGGAAAAAACATTTGTCAGATAAAGAAATAGCTTCCTTTCAAGTTAAAATTAGCGAAATGGGATATAAGTTTCAATTCATTACTCTTGCTGGTTTTCATACTCAAAATATTGCAATATTTGAATTAGCAGAGAAGTACAAATCTCAAGGCATGACAGCTTACTCAAAAATCCAGGAACAAGAATTTGCAAGAGAAAAAGACGGCTATACAAGCGTTAAACATCAAAGAGAAGTAGGAACTTCATATTTTGATGCAGTTTCAAACACTATTAGCTCGGGTAAAAGCTCAACTACAGCAATGGATGGCTCAACAGAATCTGAACAGTTTTAGTTGGCTTTAAGTTTTTGAATTTTATTCCAAGCTGAATTTATCGCTCTCATTTTTTTTTTACTTTCTTCAATGACTTCTTTTGGTACGCCTTTGCTTATTAATATATCCGGGTGATGTTCTTTACTTAATTTAAGATATTTTTTTCTAATAGTTTGAAGATCTTCTTCAGGTTTGCTTTCTAAAACTATGTATGGATTTAATTTTTCAGAACTTTTTCTACTTTCTCTAATTGAATTAAATTGTGATTGGTTTAGACCAAAAATTTGAGCTGTATGTTGAATCATATTTAATTCAGTTTGACTTGTATTTCCATCTGCTTCAGCAATATAAAAAAGAATATTAATAACTTCTTCTAATACATTTAAATTGTTTTTATAAATTTGAGCTATTTGTTGAGCATATGGCTCATAACCTGAACTCTCTTCCTTGGCTTTATTAAATATTTTTCCAACGTTATCTATTTCGTTTTCAGGTATTTTTAGTTTATCTTTTATTGCAATCAGCTCTTCTTTGCTTACCTGGCCATCTGCTTTGCTCAGCTTTGCAGATAAAACTATTAAAGATAAAGCAAAAACTTGCTGAGGCTGAGCAAATGCACCAAAATTAGCACCACTAGATCTTGTTCTTGAAATTTTTCCTCCAATTACAGATCCAAGTAGCATGCCAAAAGGTCCCCCAAGTGACAAGCCTACCATTCCACCAATTAAACTTCCCCAGATTGACATTAATTATTCAATTTTTTTTAATCTATATTCCCACTTGCCCATTCTTTCATAAGCAATCTTAACTATCAAACTTTTTTGTGGATCCATCCAAATATCAAAATTAAGTTTTTTTTCTTCAGGTAAATTTTCATTTTTTGATTTTAATTTAAAATGTAAAACTTCATAATTTTTATCATAAAGTTCAATTGTTTCTCTTTTTAACAAACTTACTGTTTGTTCTTTTATGCTTCCTGAAAGGGGGCTAATTTGACTATTTGCAGATAAAATTTTATGACCCCACCAGTTTCCAATAACATTGTGTATCTCGGCCTCACCTTTAAAAGAAGATCCATCTATTATAAATTTATTTAAACTTTTATCATATTTTAGATTTACAAATTTTTCTTTGTTATTTTGAAATGTGTTTGATTTAAAAAAAACCAATTTATTATTTTGATATTTTTCTATAGCTTCACTTGAAATAGAAAAAATAATAACACCCAATAATTTAACTTTAAATTGAGTATAATTTTTTATTGTCATAACATCATCTCCGTGTTCAAAATAATAATTGCTATACCCGATAAGCTCGTCATTTCTAAAAATTTCCATTTCAATTTTTGATATATTTTTGTAATGCGACATACGTGATTGAGCGGTTGAAGTAAAAATTAATCCTAGTAAAAAAATATAAAAAATTTTTTTCATTTTTATTTTAATTTAATTAATTTTATATTTACATTGTTAAAATTAATATTTTTTGAAACTTTAAAATTAATTAATTTTTTTGTACGTATTTTTTCACATTTTTTATTTTGCAAATCTTTTGGGCAAATAATCCAAATGTAATCATTTTCTTTTTTTAGCTCGTCTAAGTTTAATTGAGTTAGAATAAAATTATTTTCTTTTGACAAAACACTAAAGTAATTATTAAATGCATCTGACCAAAATTTTTTTCTATCTTGAAAGCCATGGTTAATAAAATATTTTTTATGTTCTGAATCATGGATTATTTTAAGAGAATTATAATAGTCTGGTTTATATTTAGGCCTGACTTCATAAAATTGTTTAAAATTTGTTTCAGCAAATTGATTACCGAAAGTTAAAAAAACTATAGTTAATATTATTGAGTTCTTTATATACTTGTTTTTAATTTCATATATTAAATATGACAAAACTATAATTATAGGAATTAATACAAAGATAATATATCTTGAATGCATTACAGGTTTATTTAACCAACCATACAGTAAAGGTGTAAAGTAAGATAAGAAAATAAATATAATTAAAAGTGTAATTAAATTTATATTTTTTATTACTGTATTTCTAAAATTAAAAATTAAGCTTAGTAATAAAATTAAATGTATTAATCCCAATAATCTAGAACCAAAAAAAGTTGAGAAATAAAAATTTGTAAAAAATTTTAAACCTGGTTGCTCTATCCAATAAGGAAATGGCTGATCTTCTCTCAAATATATTGGAAAATATATAAAAAGAAATATTAGCAGAACAAGAATTATATAATTCAAAAAAACTAAATTTTTTTTATATTTTAAATAATAAAAAAAATAGTAAGCAATCAAAGAGAAAAAAAATATTAAAGCAAAGGGATTTGTCAAAAAAGCTAAAGATTGAAATAGGATGTACAAAAAAGTATTTGAGAATAAATTTTCTCCAGAATCGTAAGATTTAAATGCCTTAATTAAAAAAATGATAGATAATGAACATATAAAAAATAAAAATGAATATACTCTTAGTTCTTGAGAGTATTTAATTAAAAAAACATTAAAGGAGATAAGAAAAGCAACTAATATAAAAGAATTATTTTCTTTTAATAATCTTGATAAATAGGTTATTGAAATTATACTTAAAATTCCAAATGTTGCTGCAAAATATCTTCCTACATATGATTTGTAACCAAAAACTTCATGAGTTAGTTTTAGCAAATAGTTAAATAAGAAAGGTACACCTTCTGCAGCTAAATGTCTTTCATGGCTTTCACTGAGCGAAATGAAAGGATCCGATACCCAAAAACTTACTATTTCATCAAACCACAAACTATCATAATTTAAGTTGTATAATCTTAATATCACTCCGAAAAGTAGCGAGAAACAAATTGCAAAGATTATGAAATACTTGGAATTAAAATTATTTATCATATAAACAATTTATATCAGTTAAATTATCAATATTTTAAAAAAAAATGTTTTTATCTATAAAAAAAATACCAAAAGTTTCTTGGAGTTCTGAAAAGCCTTTGAATTTTAAACCAAAAATTTCTACATTTCTTTTTTTATGCTTTGGTTTAACATTATTTGGATTAGGCGAAGGATTATTGATAGTTTCATTTACTGGAGCTTCTCCATGGAGTGTTTTGGCCCAAGGTATTTCATTAAATATAGATTTATCAATTGGAACAATTACTCTATTTATAAGTATTGGTGTTTTATTTTTTTGGCTACCTTTAAATGAAAAACCTGGAATTGGAACGATACTTAATGCATTAATAGTTGCAATAATGATAGATATTTCAATAGTTTTAATACCAACTCCAGAAAATTATATTTCCCAATTATTATTAGCTATTTTTGCAGTTTTGATAGTTGGATTAGGAAGTGGTTTTTATTTGGTTGCCAATTTAGGTCCAGGACCAAGGGATGGTCTCATGACCGGAATTCAAAAAAAAACAAATCTTCCTATTGCATTAGTAAGGGCTTTTTTAGAGATTACAGTTGTTAGCATTGGATGGTATTTAGGAGGAACTGTTGGAATAGGAACTTTATTGTTTGCTTTTGGCATAGGACCTGCTGTCGCTTTAGGATTGTTTTTTGTAGGTAAGATTTTTTTATAGATAAAAAAAAGGGCAGTAAAAACTGCCCTTTTTGAATTTTTGTTTGAGTAAATTGGGGATTACATTCCCATACCACCCATACCGCCCATACCACCCATACCGCCCATTCCTCCAGGAGGCATTCCACCAGCAGCACTATCTTTTTCTTCAGGTTTGTCAGCAACCATAGCTTCAGTTGTTACTAACAATCCAGCAATTGATGCAGCATCTTGTAAAGCAGTTCTAACAACTTTTACAGGATCTATAATACCTTTTTCAAACATATCACAATATTCTTCTGCTTGAGCATCATATCCTTGTGTAGCTTTATTTTTTTCAATTAGTTTTCCTACAACAACTGAGCCGTCAACTCCGGCATTCATTGTTATTTGTCTGATGGGAGCTTCTAAGGCTTTTTTAACTAGGTCAACGCCAGCTTTTTGGTCATCACCTTTTACTTTAACTTTATCTAAATCTTGTGCTGCATACAAAAGAGCACAACCACCACCAGCTACTATTCCTTCTTCAACAGCAGCTCTAGTAGCATTTAATGCATCTTCAACTCTGTCTTTTCTTTCTTTAACCTCAACCTCAGTTGCACCACCAACCTTAATTACTGCAACACCACCTGCAAGCTTAGCCAATCTTTCTTGTAGTTTTTCTTTATCATAGTCAGATGTTGTTTCTTCTACTTGTTGTTTGATTTGAGCACATCTTGCTTCGATATCAGATTTTTTACCCGTTCCACTTATAATTGTGCTGTTATCTTTATCTACTTTTACTCTTTTGCAAGAACCAAGATTAGTAAGTTTAACATTTTCTAATTTAATACCTAAATCTTCAGATATAACCTGACCACCAGTTAAAATAGCAATATCTTCAAGCATAGCTTTTCTTCTATCACCAAAACCAGGAGCTTTTACTGCCACAACTTTTAAACCACCTCTAAGTTTGTTAACTACTAAAGTTGCAAGAGCTTCGCCTTCAACATCTTCAGAAATTATCATTAATGGTCTTCCTGC
>CACLNT010000011.1 GCA_902608385.1 uncultured Pelagibacteraceae bacterium | reverse complement strand
AAATGTTGAAGCTTCTGTTTTAATTATTAATGATGGATCTACAGAATTAAGATCTGAAATTAATCTAAACCTAAATAATTTAAAATCTGTTCAGGTTATTAACATGAAAGAGAACAGAGGTCATGCAAGATGCTATGCTGCTGGATTAAAATATATTAATGATAAAGAAAATTTTGATTATGTGATACCCATGGATGGTGATGGCGAAGATAGACCTGAAGAATTGAAATTACTTATTGATAAAACAAACGAACATTCTGAAAAAGTTATTACAGCAGATAGGATTAAAAGATCTGAAGGATTCTTTTTTAAATTTTGTTATTTAGTTCATAAATATTTAACTTTTATTTTTACCGGAAAATCTATTAAATTTGGAAATTATACTTGCTTGCCTAAATCAGTAGTATCTCAAATGACAAAGGAGCCAGCAACGTGGAGTAGTTTTTCCGGATCATTATCCAAAATAACTAGAGAACGAAGATCTATTTCATCAATTAGAGGATCTAGATATTTTGGTCCATCAAAGATGAGTTTTTTTAATCTTTTAAAACATTCCCTGTCAATTATTGCTGTGTTTAAAATTACGGCACTAATTAGATCTGTGATTTTTCTAGTTGTCTATATTTTTTTTGTTTTACAACACATTTCACTGATTACATTTATTCCTGTAGTTTTGACTGTCATTATGATTTTTTCTATTTTTGCTCTTTCAGGACGTGAAAATATAACTGAATTAAATAATTCTTTAGAAAATATTAATAATATTGAAAATCTCAAATAGCTTTTATTGTTGGTAGACAATAAAAGTCAGCTGTATCTATTTTTGAGTAATGCTGTCTTCTTGAACTCCATCTTTTGTAAATTCCAACACTAGCAAGACTTAAAGTTGATCTCCCATATCTGTAATTAGTTTTATCAATACATTTCATTAAGCTATTTATTTTTTCATCTCTTTCAGAAGAAAATAAATTTTTATTATTAGCAGACTCGGATAGGTGAGACAGCATCACTCCTGCTTTTTGATAACGATAACCATTTTTAAAAATATTCTCTAAACCATTTAGAGCTGCTTTCACTATTTCAATGCTATTATTTGTAGCTATTGGCAAATCAATTGTTTTTGAGTTTGAATAAAAACCATAGCAATTTTGAAAAGGACTTGTTCTAATAAAAACAGTTATCGATTTTGTAAATAAAGACTCTGATCTAATTTTTTCTGAAGCATTTAAAGAATAACCTGCGATTGCTTCTCTTAATTCTTGAAAATTTTCTATTCTTTGTCCAAATGAACGTGATACAACACAGCTTTTTCTCTTAGATTTTTTTGTTTCCAAGTTGATACAAGCAATGCCTCTAAGCTCCATTGCTGTTCTTGAACTTAAAACATTAGAGCTTTTTTTAATCCATGTATTAGGTTTATTTTTTAACTGTTTAGCATTATAGATTCCATTTTGATGATAGAATTTTGTTAGTTGTTTACCGACTCCCCACACATCATTAATTTCTACTTTTTCTAGTATTGGATCAATATTTTCAATTCCTATTAAACTAACGACACCAGACTGTTTTTTTTTAGCGATATGATTTGCAACTTTGCTTAAAGTTTTAGTTTTAGCGATTCCGATACTTGTTGGTATGCCTGTCCATTTTAAAACCACACTTCTAATTTCATTACCCACGCTTTCAATTTCATCATCAGAAAAATTTGATAAATCTAAAAAAGCTTCATCAATTGAATAAACTTCTATATCTGAATTAAAACGCTTGAGAGTCCTCATTACCCTTCTTGATATATCGCCATACAAAGAATAATTTGATGAAAAAACTTGAACATTGTTTTTAACAATTATATCTTTTTCTTTAAAATAGGGCTCACCCAT
Source organism: uncultured Pelagibacteraceae bacterium (assembly GCA_902608385.1). Classification (GTDB taxonomy): domain Bacteria; phylum Pseudomonadota; class Alphaproteobacteria; order Pelagibacterales; family Pelagibacteraceae; genus Pelagibacter. Next base: position 48,636 of record CACLNT010000011.1, on the reverse strand, counting down.
TTTAATTCCCAAAGCTTTTGCTTCATTAGATCTTGAAATAATACAGCCATCATTATTGGATAGAACCACAACAGGTTTTTTTCTAATTTTAGGATTGAATAATCTTTCACAAGATACATAAAAAGAGTTACAATCTATTAAAGCTATTTTTTTAGTATACTGAGTGGATGACATAAGTTACAATTCCCCAAATAAATATATCTTCTTCTTCATTGATTAAAATTCGATCCTCAAACTTCTTAGATCCAGATGTTAAAAATTTTTTACCTTCTTCTTTAACAAAATTTTTAACAACCAATTCATCATGAACGTTTGCAATTACTGTTGAAAAATTTTTAGGATTTAAGCTTTTATCTACAACCAATAAATCACCGTCATTAATTCCAATATCAATCATTGATTTTCCCTGAACTCTAATAATAAAAGTTGCTGGGACATTTTTGATTAAGTGAATATTGAGATCTATGTCTTCTTCTATATAATCTGTTGCAGGAGATGGAAAACCAGCGCCTGCTTTATGTAAGTAAAATGGTATTGTTAGTTTCATGTTCTTGTTTTGTTCTATAACATATTTTAGATACAGTCAATCAGGTTGTATTTTGAGTCTGCAAGTGAATCAAAAGTGAATCAAAACATGAACATTTAAAAAGGTTTTATCAGTATTGTGGATAACTATTACCAGATAAGAAAAATAATGTTATGAAAATTGAATAAAACTAATGAAAAAATTAACCTGTCATTGTGGTGGAGTAGAGGCCGAAGTAAAAATACCAGAAAATGGATTTCAAAAGCTAATGCGATGCAATTGCTCTATATGCAAAAGAAAAGGATATGTTATTGGTGTAATTGGCTCAGATGATTTTAAGCTTATTAAAGGAGAAAATCTTTTAACGCTTTATCAATTTTATACAAAAACAGCTAAACATTATTTTTGTAAAGTTTGTGGAATTAATACTCACAACAGACCAAGAAGCAATCCGAAAATATATGGAATTAATGTAGCTTGTGTTGAAGGAATAAACCCTTACGAATTAAAAAATGTTGGAATAAACGATGGTGAAAACCATCCTCTAGATCAAAAAAAATAATTTATTTAAATACTAAAATGATTAGAACAATTATTATTTTATTTCTGATAACATTCTTTTCGAAAAATGTATTTGCTGTTTCCTTGTCACAGGCACTTTTGCAAGCTTATAAAAATAATCCAGAATTGAATGCAGAAAGAGAAAACATTGAAGTTTCTAAACAAGATTTGCAAATTTCAAAAAGCGAATTTTTGCCATCGGTAACTATATCGGGATCTAAGAGCCAAGAAAATACAGATAAGCTTACCAATCAATCAGGAGGAAATGCAACGATCACTGATGTAAATCCAAAAACTACATCAATTACTATTGAGCAAAAATTATTTCAAGGATTTGGTGGCATTGCTGATTTAGAAAAAAATAAAATTGGTTTAGTTTTAGCAGAAGTGAAACTTTTAAAAACTGAACAAACAATATTACTTAAAGCAATTGAAGCATATACAGGATTAATACTAGCAAAAGAAAAACTTGAAATTAATAGACGAAATGTAAATTTATTAGAAAGACAAGTTGAAACTGACCAGTTAAGATTAGAGAGCGGAAAAATTACAGTAGCGGATTTAGCTCAGTCAGAATCTTCTTTAGCAGGCGCTCAAGCAAAATTTATAGAAGCAAAAAACGAAGAAGTGACATCTAAATTAACTTATGAAAAAGTAATAGGACCAATTACAGATACAAACGCTTTAAATAAAAATTTAAATATAAATTTTGAAATTCCAAACAGTTTAAACAAAGCTATTGAAATTTCAAAAGAGAATAATCCTGATTTAATTATTGCGAAGCTGGAATATGAACAATCTGAAAAGGATGTTAAAATTGCAAAATCAGATTTATCACCTTCTGCAACATTATCATTAGAATCATCAAAAACAGAAGATTTAAGTTCTACTTACGATGAACGCGATAAAGAAATAATTACAGCAACTATTTCATGGCCAATTTTCCAAGGTGGAAAAAATTCAGCCTCACTAAAAAGAAGTAAAAATTTAAAAAATAGAAAAAAGCTACTTTTTGATAATGCTCTTAAAACTAATGACACAAATGTTGCCAGCGCCTGGTCAAATTTAAAATCTTCAAAAAGTTTATTAGATTCAGTTAGATCGCAAGTTAAAGCAGCAGAAATTGCCAACGAAGGTATAACTGTGGAATATGAAAGTGGACTTGGAAGATCTACGCTTGATGTTATTCAATCTAATTCTATTTTATTAAATTCTGAAATTGATCTAGCCAATTTTGAAAGAAATTATTTTTTAGCTCAGTTTAAGCTTTTACAAACACTAGGTTTATTAAATAATAGTTATCTAAAACTCCAGTAATAATGGGGATTTTTTTAATCAAAATTAATAACTATTGCAAAAGAGAACAAAATGTGTACATTTAAACTCATGATTCGAACACTAATTATTACAAGAAAAGAGGCAAAAAATGAGTAAAAACAACCTAAAGGTAGTTAAATCTACCAAAGAACAAGATTCAGAGAAAAAAGAAAAAAATAAAGCTTTAGACGCAGCAATTAACCAAATCACGGATACCTTTGGAAAAGGCTCGGTAATGAAACTTGGCCAGCAAACAGCGATGGATATTGAGTCCATTTCTACAGGTTCGCTAAGTTTAGATTTAGCGCTTGGAATAGGTGGACTACCTAAAGGAAGAGTTATTGAAATTTATGGACCTGAGTCATCAGGAAAAACTACACTTGCTTTACAGGTTGTGGCTGAAGCTCAAAAAGTAGGAGGCATTTGTGGCTTTGTAGATGCAGAGCATGCATTAGATCCAGTTTATGCAAAAAAATTAGGAGTAGATACTGAAGAGTTATTAATTTCTCAACCAGATACAGGAGAACAAGCTTTAGAAATAGCTGATACATTAATAAAATCAGGCTCAGTTTCAGTGTTGGTGATAGACTCAGTTGCGGCGTTAACTCCACGAGCTGAAATTGAAGGAGAAATGGGAGATCATCATGTGGGTCTTCAGTCAAGATTAATGAGTCAAGCTTTAAGAAAGCTAACAAGCTCAATTTCACGAACAAATACGATGGTTATTTTCATAAACCAAATAAGAATGAAAATTGGTGTAATGTTTGGCAGTCCTGAAACAACATCAGGTGGAAATGCATTAAAATTCTATTCATCAGTAAGAATGGATATTAGAAGAATTGGAGCAATCAAAGATAAAGAACAAATCATTGGAAACTCTACCAGAGTTAAAGTGGTAAAAAATAAAGTTTCTCCACCATTTAAAGTTGTTGAATTTGATTTAATGTATGGAAAAGGAATAAGTAAAGTTGGAGAATTAATTGATCTAGGAGCTAAGGCGGAGATAGTTGAAAAGTCAGGAGCGTGGTATGCCTACAAAGGTGAAAAAATAGGGCAAGGAAGAGAAAATGCTAAAGTTTATTTAGAACAAAACCCAAAAGTTGCTGCAGAAATTGAAATGTCAATAAGAGAAAAAGCTGGAGTTATTTCTAAAAAAATAGAAGGCAATCCTTTGGATAAAGAGAAAGAAAAAGTTGATCCAAAAGAAGAAGTTCCAGCAAAAAAAAATTAGTTAAAAGTCATTTTTAGTTAATAAAAGGCGCTTAAAATAAGCGCCTTTTTTCCCGTATAGTTGTATAGACATCAAATAAAAAAGCTGTATTTTAAATTATGGCTGGCAAATCGTTAAATCAAATAAGAAATGGATTTTTAAAATATTTTGAGAAAAATGGACATAGAATAGTTGAATCTAGTAATTTGGTTCCAGATAATGATCCTACTTTAATGTTTGCCAACTCTGGAATGGTTCAGTTTAAAAATGTTTTTACAGGTCTGGAAAAAAGAGATTATAAAACAGCAACCACCTCACAAAAATGTGTAAGAGCAGGTGGCAAACATAACGATTTAGAAAATGTAGGTTATACACCAAGGCATCACACATTTTTTGAGATGTTGGGTAATTTTTCATTTGGTGATTATTTCAAAGAAAGAGCAATTGAATTAGCTTGGAACTTAATAACTAAAGATTTTGGATTGGATAAAAATAAGCTTTATTTCACAGTTTTTCATGAAGATGATGAAGCATTTAACCTATGGAAAAAAATTTCAGGTTTAGGAAATGATAGAATTATTAGAATTAAAACTTCAGATAATTTTTGGTCAATGGGAGAAACTGGACCGTGTGGTCCTTGTTCAGAGGTTTTTTTTGATCATGGTGATCATCTAAAGGGAGGCTTACCAGGAACAAAAGATCAAGATGGAGATAGATATATTGAGATTTGGAATCTTGTGTTTATGCAATTTGAACAAATTTCAAAAGATAAAAGAATTGATTTACCAAAACCATCTGTAGATACTGGAATGGGATTGGAAAGAATAGCTGCTTTACTTCAAGGCACTCATGACAATTATGAAACAGATCATTTTAAAAAAATTATAAATTCAATTTCAGACTCAGTTAAAAAAAAACCTGATACAAAAAATATTTCAAGTTTTAGAGTCATAGCAGATCATTTAAGAGCAAGCTCATTTTTAATTGCTGAAGGAGTTTTACCTTCAAATGAAGGTAGAGGTTATGTTTTAAGAAGAATTATGAGAAGAGGAATGAGACATTCTCATTTATTAGGTGCAAAAGATCCTATATTTTTTAATATTTTTAAAACCTTAATGGAAGAAATGAAAGAAAGCTACTCTGAACTTGAAAGAGCTCAATCTTTAATTAAGGAAACTTTAAAAATGGAAGAAGAAAAATTTTTGATACTTCTTGATAGAGGTATTAAAATTTTAAATGATGAAGTTTCAAAGATAAAAAAAACTTTGCCTGGAGAAGTAGCATTTAAATTATATGATACATATGGGTTCCCATTAGATCTTACCGAGGACATTTTAAAAAATAAGTCATTAAAAGTAGATTATGAAAAATTTAAATCTTTAATGAAAGAGAGCAGAGAACTTGCAAAGAAAAATTGGAAAGGTTCTGGTGATAGTTCTGTTGATGAAATTTGGTTTGGCATAAAAGACAAGCTAGGGCAAACAGAATTTTTAGGTTACGAAACAAATCAAGCTGAAGGAATTATACTGTCATTATTAAAAAATAATAAAGAAGTTCAAAGTTTAAAATCTGGAGATGAAGGCATGTTAATTACAAACCAAACGCCATTTTATGGTGAGTCAGGAGGCCAAGTAGGCGATACAGGACATATTATTTCTGGAGAATTTAAATTTGAAGTAACAAATGTTCAAAAGAAATTGGGAGATTTATTTGTTCATTATGGAAAAGTTTTAAGTGGAAATATTCAATTAAAAGATAACGTTGAAATGAAAATAGATGTTGAAAGAAGGCATAATATAAGAGCCTATCATTCAGCTACACATTTACTTCACGAGTCGCTTAGGAGAGTTTTAGGTAATCATGTAATTCAAAAAGGATCTTTAGTTGAGTCTGATAGATTGAGATTTGATTTTAGTCACATGAAGCCAATTTCTCCTCAAGAAATTGATAAAATTGAAACGTTTGTTAATTCAATGATAGATAAAAAAACTGACGTGAAAACAAGAATAATGACACCAAAAGAAGCAGTGGACAATGGAGCATTAGCTTTGTTTGGAGAAAAATATGGAGATGAAGTTAGAGTTTTATCCATGGGAAACGAAACAGATAAATATTTTTCTACAGAATTATGTGGTGGAACACATGTAAGAAATACAGGAGATATAGGAAAATTTAAGATTGTTAGCCAATCATCAATTGCCGCTGGCGTTAGAAGAGTTGAAGCATTAAGAGAAAAACAACTACAAGAATTTTTAAGCAAAAAGGAAAAATTATCAGATCTTTCTAGTCAAAAAAATGAAGAAATAATAAAAAGTTTATCAGAAAAAGTTATTAAATTTGGTATCACACCTAATTTAAAAAGTGAAAGTCAACAAGGTTTAATAAAAGATTTAACAAAACAGCTTGATCAACTCTCAGTTAATTTTATTTTAAATAATAAATCAAAAAATATTATTAAGGATGAAATTGTTAATGAAACAAAAGTTAGATTTCAAAAAGTTATTGATTTACCATCAAAAGAACTAAGAAAACTTGTAGATACAGGTAAAAAAGAATTAGGAGAAGGAATTGTTATAGTTTTTGCAATTAAAGATGAAAAAATAGGTTTAGCTGTAGGAATTACAAATAAACTTTTAACTAAATATGATGCTGTTAAATTTGTTAAAACTGGATCTGCAGTTATAGGTGGCAAAGGTGGAGGTGGCAGAACTGATTTTGCTCAAGCTGGAGGAATTGAAGCAAATAAAATTGATGAAGCTTTTGAAAAACTAAAATCTTTAATTTAGTTTTTTACTTAAATTGTTGGTTAATAAATCTAAAAATTGATTGGTGTTTAAGTACTTTGTAGAGGGGCCTATAAGAATGGCTAAATCTTTAGTCATCGATCCATTTTCAACTGTTTCAATGCAAACTTTTTCTAGAGTTTTTACAAATTTTTTTAAATCTTCGTTGCCATCTAGCTTTCCTCTATGATACAGACCTCTCGCCCATGCAAAAATAGAAGCTATGGGGTTTGTTGAGGTTTCTTTACCTTGTTGATGTAGTCTGTAGTGTCTTGTAACTGTACCATGAGCAGCTTCAGATTCTATTGTATTACCGTCAGGTGACATCAACATACTTGTCATAAGACCTAAAGAACCAAATCCTTGAGCTACCGTATCCGATTGTACATCTCCATCATAGTTTTTGCATGCCCAAATATAATTCCCATTCCATTTCATTGCACATGCTACCATATCATCAATAAGTCTATGCTCGTAAGTTATTTTTCTTTCTTTAAATTTTTCTTTGAATTCTTTTTCATAAACTTCCTGAAATAAATCTTTAAATCTACCATCGTATTTTTTCAAAATTGTATTTTTAGTTGAAAGATATACAGGCCACTTTCTATTAAGACCATAATTCATACATGCTCGTGCAAAATCTATTATAGATTTATCTAAGTTGTACATAGATAACGCAATACCAGGCCCTGGAAAATTAAAAACTTCAAATTCTTTTTTTTCTTTTCCATCTTCCGAGGTCCATTTTATTTCTAATTTACCTTTGCCCGGAACATGAAAATCTGTTGCTCTATATTGATCACCAAACGCATGTCTTCCTATACAAATGGGATTAGTCCAACTCGGAACTAATTTTGGAATATTCTTACATATTATTGGTTCCCTAAAAACAGTTCCTCCAATTATATTTCGAATTGTTCCATTTGGAGATCTCCACATTTTTTTAAGATTAAACTCTTTAACTCTTACCTCGTCAGGAGTTATTGTTGCGCATTTAATTCCAACGCCATTTTTTTTAATTGCTTTAGCACAATCAATTGTTATCTGGTCATTTGAGTTGTCTCGGCTCTTTATTCCAAGATCATAATATTCAATTCCTAAATCGATGTATGGCAAAATCAATTTATCTTTAATAAATTTCCATATAACTCTTGTCATTTCATCACCATCAAGCTCGACAATTGCATTTTTTACCTTAATTTTACTCATAATTTAGATGTATCTTAATAGTTGAATTTGATTATCTTATATACATATTACATTAAAATTATCAAATTGACATTATGACTGATATCATTTTTCCAAAAATTCATACAGAGGGATACAAATTTCTAGCCATTGCTATCTTAATAACAATTTTTTTATATTTTTTTAGCGGCTTTTTAGGATTGCTAAGTTTAGCTTTAACAGTATGGGTGTATTATTTTTTTAGAGATCCAGAAAGAACATCAATTAATGATGATAATTATTTAGTTAGTCCAGCAGATGGCTTGGTAGTTCAAGTTGAAGAAATACAGGGACCAAAAGAATTAAATCTAGAAAGTAAAAAATTTACTAAAGTTGGTATATTTATGAATGTATTTGATTGCCATGTAAATAGAACTCCATGTGACGGAAAAATTTCTGAAATAATATATAAACCTGGAAAATTTTTAAACGCATCACTAGACAAAGCAAGTGAAGATAATGAACGCAATTATTATAAGATTACTAATAGCAAAGGACAAGATATAATCGTGGTACAGATTGCGGGTTTAATAGCCAGAAGAATAGTTTGCGAAACATCAAAAGATCAAGATTTAAAACAAGGTGATAGAATTGGAATGATTAGATTTGGAAGTAGAGTTGACGTGTACTTTGAGAATTATACTTCTCTAGTTAAGCTAAATCAAAAAACTGTAGCAGGCGAAACACTATTGGCTAAAATGTAAATTATGGAACAGCCAAAAAATAATTTTAAAATTGTATCTGATAAAAAGGCAAGAATGATTTTGCCAAACGCACTTACTTTGATTGGAGTTTGCATTGGACTTAGTTCAATTAAATTTGCCCTGGATTCAAAATTTGCACTTTCTGTAATTGCAATTATTTTTGCTGCATTGTTTGATGCTTTAGACGGAAGAGTGGCAAGATTAATAAAAGGAACATCTAAAGTTGGCAAAGAACTAGATTCTTTGACAGATGTAATAAGTTTTGGTGTTGCGCCAGCTTTTATAATGTATTTTTGGAATTTAAATAATTTAGGAAAATTTGGATGGTTGTTATGTTTAATTTATGTTGTTTGTGTTGCATTACGGCTTGCAAGATTTAACATAAATTCAAATGCAGAACCTTCTTGGAGAGATAATTTTTTTGAAGGTGTGCCATCTCCTGCGGGTGGAATTTTAGTATTAATGCCATTAATGTTTAGTTTAAGCGAGTTAGATATATTTAATCTTAATTATAACCTTATCGTTCCAACTTTTTTTATAATAACTTCATTTTTATTAATTAGCAAATTTCCAACTTATTCATTAAAAAGAATTGTTATACCTCGTACTATGACGATATTTTTGTTGTTTGGTATAGTTTTGTTTTTTGGTTTGTTGTTATTCTATACATTTAAGATCCTTGCATTAAGCGGTTTAGTTTATTTAATTTTAATTCCAATAAGTTTTTTTCATTATAAAAAAATTAAAAAACAAAATAATGCTGATGTCAGTAAAGATGAAAACGAAGATCTTGAAGACATATTATAAATGCAAAAAATTTTAGGAACTTTAATTTTGTGTTTGTTGTGGTGCAACACAAATCTTGCATCAGAAATAAAACCTTTTAACAAAAGCGGCTTTATATTTAATGATGGTGAAAGAATTAAATATATAGAAAATTATAAAATAACTAATGCAGAAAATACTATTTTGGTTATTTATAACCATGGATTAGTTGCGGTAAAACAAAAATGGTGTAATTGGCCAAGCAATGTTCAACAAATATCCAAACTATCAGGGCAAAAAATTAATGGTAAAGAAATTAAAGTTTTTATGAATTGCGAACATACTCGAGTAGGAGGAAAGCTTTGCAATAAAGATCAATTTATAGATTTACATAAGTTTTCTGAAGATAAAGCATTATGTAAAAATGTGGTTTATTTTAATAGAAAACAAGCAACTGTAAACTTAGTAAAGAAATTTATTAACAAAGGAATAAAACCAAAAAATATATTTACAACTGGAGCATCCTGGGGAGGCTGGAATGCTTTAAGAATAGCGGCTTTTAATAGTGAGTTGATTAATTCATCGGTTGCAATAAATCCTGCGTGCTGCGACCTTAAAATAAATCAAAAAGAAGGAAGCGTACAAGCCAAAGAATTTGAATGGTTCACTTACCAATTAAAATCAACAAAAAAAATTAACGCTCTAGTCCTTTCAGGTTATGCTGATAGATTTGAAACACCAGAATCAATTGGTTTTTTAAAAAATATTAAAGGTATTGAATTTATTAAGCTTCCAGAACTTGATGAAGAAAAGAAAGAAATAAAAATTAAAGGAATTGTATGCAGGTGGGATTCTCAAGGACAAAACAATAAGAAAATAATGGATGGTCATTTAATTTTTAATTCTTCATGCTTTGACCCTTATGTTGATGTAATTAAAAATTATATAGCGAGCAGAATATAAAATTTAATATTAAGAATACAAAAAAATTTTATTAATTTATTTTTTTAATTTTTTTAAAAATTAAATTATTGATCATTTCAGAACCTTTGAGCGAAGGATGATCGTCATCTGCATAAAAAATATCCTTGTCATCATGCGTAATACATCTGTTTTTAATCAAAGTATCACAAAATAATTTGTGAGGATAAACTCTATAAACATTGTCATTTTTTATAGAATCTAACAATTTGAAGCTAGAATTTGTTCTATCTTTATAAACTTGATAAGATGTGGTTATAAAATTTTTTAGTTCAAGATGAGATTTTATATTGCTTAAATTATTCTTTGACATTGAATTAAATAATTTATACGGAACATGCCACCCTACTTCAGGTATTGGATAAACTAAAATAATTTTATGACCATTATCAATTAATTTTTGAACAGTAAAACGATAATTATCAAAAATTGCTGATTTTCTCTCTTCTTTTGTATTCAAAGAATTATCTTTGTTTTGGAGAAAATCAAACATTTCTCCTTCATATGCACCTTCTAAATTATTAAATCTATCCTCTTCTAAAACTAAAGGCAATCTACCGAGCAAGACTACTATTGAAGAATCAAACTCATTTATAAATTCTAATCTTTGATTTTGCATTTTTTCATCACACTTAATTTCACTTCTAAGCTTATTTTTTTTAACACGATTTAAATTTAATATAAAATTACATCCTTTTTTTAGTGAAGTTATAAAACCGTAATTATTTTCAATTACTTTTTTTTTTAATTCATTACTTATACTTCCTGCATGACTATCACCCACCAAAATTATGTTATTATTATATTTTTTATTAAATATACATCCTCGTATTCTGTCATAACACAAATTTCCTTTCTCATCTTTCAAAACATTCCATTCCATTTGAACTTTAATATTTTTTTTAATTATTTCTGGAATTCTTTTTTGAACACCATTTGTTTTTATTACAAACAAAGAGAATGTTGTAATTATTAAAATCGCTGCAATTATAAAAGAAATTAAAAATTTAAAAGATTTGTTTTTGTTTCTTGCTGGTTTTTCAATTAAATAAAAACTGATTATAGATAAAATTAAAGTTAAAACTATCAATTCAAATTTATCATATTGTGACTGCATAATTTCTTTGATTCTTGCAAATGCAAATATGGGATAATGCCACATATAAAGCGAGTAAGAGATAAGACCAATAGCAACAATTGGTTTGAAAGATAGTATTTGTGTAATCAAATCATCTTCCTTATTTGTGAACCATATTATTAAGCAAACACCAATAATTGGAGAAATTGTATAAAGCGAGGGGTGAAACATGTTGTCATTGAAAAAAATAATGGAATGAACAATTAGAAATAAACCAAGAGCTGGTAATATTTGATTGAGTATTTGATTTTGACTTCTTTTACCTTGATTGATTTCAAAATACGCTAACAATGAACCAGCAATTAACTCCCAGCCTCTTGTTGGCAAAGCATAAAAATTAAATGACGGATAATTTCTACTACCCCAATCTGCCAAGCCTAAACTTAGAAAAAGACCTAGTATTAGTGTATGAAGGATATACTTTTTAAAGTATTTAAATGTTATTAAAAAAATTATTGGAAAAATTATATAATATTGTTCTTCAACAGATAATGACCAAGTATGAAGAAAGGGCTTTAATAGCCCATCTTCTGAATTGTATTCAAGACCTGAAAAATGAAAGTAAAAATTAGAACTAAATCCTAAAGAATATAAAATTGATTTAGAAAAATCTATAAAGCTACCGGGAAGTAAATATTTCCAAGCAAAAAATAGTGATACGAGCATTACAAACAATAATGCGGGAAGTATTCGCCTTATTCTTCGTTCATAAAAATTTTTAAAGGAAAAATTACCTGTAGAGACTAATTCTTTTAAAATAATTGAAGTAATAAGATAACCAGAAATAACAAAAAAGATATCAACCCCAATAAAGCCACCTTTAAAAGGCTCATATCCAAACAGAGTTATTTGAGCATGATAAAGTATGACAGCAATAACTGCGAGAGCTCTTAATCCATCAATTTCTGGTCTATAATTTATTTTCATTAAATCAGCAAATAAATCTAATTTTTCAAATAGTTAAGTTCTAAAAGTAGATTTTTATATTTTTTTTTTATCTCTTCTATGATACCTGGATCTAAATCTTTATTAAAATTCTGTTCTATCCCTTTATTAAAAAAGAAATTCTTATTATCTTTAATTCCCATAATTTTATTTTCAATGAATCCTTCTTTTTCTTCAAGTTGTCTTAGGTAGTTAAAATTTGTTGTTTTAACCACATTTTCAATTTTTTTTTGGTCAATATCTAAATTCATAAATTTTTTTAGTTCGTTTAGTATGTGTATAAATGTTTTCTCTTGCTCTAATACTAAATCTTCAAATTTTATAAATATAGTATTTATGTTTTTTTGGTTTTTCCAACTTAAATAATTAGAAGCCCAATCAAGTATTAATGTGTAACCTTTTGATAATTCTTTATTTTTCATACAAATAAAATTTTTATCATTCATCAAAAAATTAAGGCATTCTTTAATATCCAAATTATAGTGATTTTTTAAAGATAGAATTACATTTCTTGGATCTCTTACAATGTAAATTGAACAAATTGAATAATCTTTATTTATTGTTGGGTAAACTTTATTAATAGTTAAATTTGCTAAATGAGTTTTTAAAAAAATAATTTCTTTATCAGAGCTGGATATTTTTTTTTGTATTTTTTCATATTCTTTAATTTCATTTAAGAAATTGTTTGATGATTTTAGGTCAAAAAAATCTCTTGGAAACTCAGCAACATTTTTTAAATAATCTTGTTTAAAAATTCCATCTTTTGAATAAAAAAAAGCAGAGAGCATTGCTCTTAAAAATGTGTTGCCGCTTTTTGGGTATGAGCTTATCCAAATGATTTTTTTCATACTATTAAACAAACAAAACTGTTCTGATTTTACCCTTTTTTGTTAAATCAACCTTACTTCTAGAATTTAAATTACGCAATAATAAACTTATAATCTTGGTTCAAAAATTCTTTATAGCAGCATTTTATCTGTGTAGAGAATTTAATGTTGATCTAGTGAGTTGAGATTATTTATGATAGGTTCTTATATCTTGAAGATAACGTTAAGCAAAAAAAAAAAGACGTCTTCAAAAACATAAATGAACTAAAAAAAAAGAAAAATGAAAAATGAAAAAGAATGTAATAGTTTCTTTAGCGGATTCAAATTATTTTGAACTTTTAAACGAACTTGTTAATTCAATTATTAGATTTGAAAAAAGTAAGGAAATAGCAATTTGTATTTTAGATGCTGGTTTAACTGAAAATCAAAAAACAATATTGTCAAAAAAAGTTGAAGAAATTAAGCCTGCAGAGTGGGATATAGATGTCCCAGCATTTAAAGTTAAAGGTAAAGAATGGTTAAAGAGTCAAGTATCGAGAGCTTTTTTACCTAAATATTTTCCAAATTATGAAAAATATTTGTGGATTGATTGTGACGCATGGGTCAATGATTGGAGTTCTGTTGAATTATATTTTAGGGCTTGTGATAACGGTAAACTTGGTATTACACAAACATTAGGTCCTGGCTATAAAATAATGTCAAAAGTGAAATGGCTTTTTGGTAAATTAGCAATAATTAAATCTCAGAACTTTAAACATGCAATTAGTTCTAAAATAGAAATAGAAAAAGCAAGAAAGTTAGCTTTTGCCCCACATATTAATATTGGAGTTTTTTCACTAGAACATGATTCACCAGGATGGAAATCTTGGCAAAAGAATCTTGAGCAAACATTAAAATCAGGAAAAATTTTTGGCTCAGAAGGTCTTGCAATGAATATAAGTGTTTATATTGACAATATTGAAACAGAATTTTTACCTTTAAATTGTAATTGGATAGCAAGCAATCTTCTTCCAAAATATGATGAAAATAAAAAAACATTTGTAGAGCCTTATCTTCCCAACCATGAAATAGGAATTATGCACCTAGCGGCTGGTATTTGGCAAGAAGATAAAGATATGAGATTAAATAAAGATATTACTATCAAAATATTAACTTTGCAGAATAATATTAAATCTAAAAGTTTAAGATTTATTGATTAATTGAAAAAAAATAAAATTTCAAAAAACTGGATAAATAAACAACGGAGAGATATCTATGTTAGACGATCTAAAGTAGACGGATATAGATCAAGGGCTGCTTATAAATTAATAGAAATTGATGAAAAGTTTAAAATTTTTAAAAATGGAACTTCAGTAATTGATCTTGGTGCAGCTCCTGGTAGCTGGTCTCAATATTTATCAAAAAAAATTAAAAATGGTAAAATTGTTTCTATTGACTTAAACAAGATGGAGAAAGTTGAAAATGTAGTTCAAATTTTAGGAGACTTTAATGAAGAAGAAAATCAAACTAAAATAAAAAATTTATTTAAATCAAATGTAGATGTTGTTTTGTCTGATATGGCCGTAAATACTACAGGTAATAAAAATATTGATTCAATCTATACCGGTGAACTATGCAGAGAAGCAATGCTTTTCTCAAAAAAAATACTTAAAAAAGATGGAAAATTTATTTCAAAAATTTTTATGGGTTCTACATTTAATGAAATAATCACAGAAACAAAATTAATTTTTAAAGAATTTAAAGTTTTTAAACCAAAATCTAGCAGAAAAGATTCTAAAGAAAGTTTTATTATTTGTAAGAATTTAAGATAGGGCCTTTAACTTTTTAATGAATCATATATAAATGATCATGATTTCTATAAAAGAAGCTCTTACCTTTGATGATGTAACGCTAAAACCAAAATATTCAAATGTACTTCCAACAGAAGTAAACACTGGAACAGCACTATCTAAAAATTTATTTTTAAAAATACCACTTTTATCATCAGCAATGGATACAGTTACCGAGGCAAAAATGGCTATAGCCGTAGCTAAAGCTGGTGGGATAGGAGTTATTCATAGAAATTTAGATATACAAAAACAAATTAATGAAATTAAAAAAGTAAAAAAAAAAAAGTTATTAGTTGGAGCCGCTGTAGGCGCAGGCCCACAAGAGCTAAAAAGAGCAGATGCCATTTTAAAAGAAAAAGTTGATTTAATTGTTGTTGATACCGCGCATGGTCACAGCAAAAGAGTTGCTGAAATAATTAAAAAAATAAAGAAAAAAAAAACAAACAAAACTACATTATGTGCTGGTAATATTGCTACATCTGAAGCAGCTAAATTTTTGGCTAAACTTGGTGTAGATATAATTAAAGTTGGTATAGGACCAGGCTCAATTTGTACAACAAGATTAGTTGCAGGAATTGGCGTTCCTCAACTAAGTGCAATTTTAGAAGCAAAAAAGGGAGTTAAAAACAAAAAAATTAAAATTATTTCAGACGGGGGAATAAAATTTTCAGGAGATATTCCAAAAGCTTTAGCTGCAGGCGCAGATGCAGTAATGATAGGATCATTGTTTGCAGGAACAGTCGAATCCCCTGGAAAGCTAATTAAAAAAAATGGAAAATTTTATAAAAATTTTAGAGGAATGGGATCAATTGGAGCAATGAATAAAGGCTCGGCTGATCGTTATTTGCAAAAAAAACAGAAAGATGTATCAAAATATGTTCCAGAAGGAGTAGAAGGTATAGTTAAATTTAAAGGAAGTGTTGATAAAATAATTTATAAATTAATTGGAGGTTTAAAATCATCAATGGGCTATTTAGGATCAAAAAAAATAATTAATTTAAGAAATAAACCAAATTTTGTAAAAATCACAAAAGCCGGTTTTTATGAAAGTATGGTTCACAATATTGATGAAGTGAAGAAAGAAAGTAAATATTAATGTTTAAAAAAGTAAAATTAATTTTATGCATATCGTTATTTTTAAATTTTTTTAATTTATCATTAGCTGAGGAAAATTTTTTTGAAGAGGCTAAAAATAAATTTAATGAAAAAAAATTAGAAGATTCTAAATTTTTACTTCAAAGAAATATTGTTTTTAATCCAAAAGATGCAAAATCATACTTATATTTGGCAAAAATTTATAATTTTCAAGAAAATGAGAAAGAGGAAGAAAAAAATTTAAATACCACTTTATTGTTAGAACCTGACAATGAAGAAGCGGTGTACATGCTAATTAATATTTATTTAAAAAAATCAAACTATCTAAAGATAAAAGAGTTAAAGGAAAATTTTTTAGTTATTTGTTCAAATCTATGTGAAAAAATTAAAGTAATTGACGAGGCATTAAAAAATATTGAACCAAAAAATGAGTCTTAACAATAATTTAAAAAAAATTTTAATTATTGATTTTGGTTCTCAATTTACTCAGCTTATAGCCAGAAGAATAAGAGAACTTGGCATTTTTTCTGTAATTGTTAATCATAAAAAAGCAAATAATTTAAATATATTTAATAATAACATAAGAGGAATAATTTTATCAGGTGGACCATTAAATGTTTACGATAGTAATAAATTTAAGTTTAATAGAAAAATTCTTTCATTAAATATACCTATTCTTGGAATATGTTTTGGTCATCAAATTATTTCTAAAGAACTAGGTGGCAAAGTTAAAAAATCAAAATATAGAGAATTTGGTTTAGCACAAGTTAAAAAGGTCGGTAACAGCCAGTTAATTAAAAATTTTTTTGATAAAAAAAATACCAATAATGTATGGATGAGTCACTCAGACCAAGTATTTAAACTTCCAAAAGATTTTAAAGTTATTGCATCTAGCAAAAATTCTAAATTTACAATAGTTGAACATCATAAAAAAAGATTTTATGGAGTTCAATTTCATCCAGAAGTAACTCATACAAATAAAGGTAAAATCCTATTAAAAAATTTTTTATTTTCAATATGTAAGATAAAAAAAAATTGGTCAGCCAAGCATCAAAAGTTAAAATTAATTAAAGATGTTAAGAATTATATAGGAAATAATAAAGTTATTTGTGCTCTTTCCGGCGGAGTAGATAGTAGTGTAGTTGCTCAATTATTGAGTAAAGCAATTGGAAAAAAACTTATTTGTATTTTTGTGAATACAGGTCTTCTTAGAAAGAATGAAGCAAAACAAGTTGTGGATACATTTAAAAAAAAACTAAAAATCAATTTAATTTATGTAAATGCTGAGAAAGAATTTATTAAAAGATTAACTAATGTTTCCAATCCTGAAAAAAAAAGAAAAATTATTGGTAATTTATTTATTGAAATTTTTGAAAGATATGCAAAAAAAATTAAAAATGTAAAATTCTTAGCGCAAGGAACACTTTATCCGGATTTAATTGAAAGCAAATCAGTTACAGGCAGTCAAACTTCAAAAATAAAATCGCATCATAACGTTGGAGGTTTACCTAAAAAAATGAAACTAAAGTTAGTAGAACCTTTAAGATTTTTGTTTAAAGATGAAGTAAGAAAACTTGGGTTGGAACTTAATCTTTCCAAAAATATTGTATTTAGACATCCATTTCCAGGACCAGGTTTAGCAATTAGAATACCTGGAGTAATTACAAGTCAAAAAATTAAAATACTTAAAGAAGCTGATTATTACTTTATAAACGAATTAAAAAAAAATAATTTATATAACAAAATTTGGCAAGCTTATGCAGCATTGTTGCCCGTTAAAACGGTAGGAGTAATGGGAGATAATAGGACATATGAATACATATGTCTCTTAAGAGCCATTACATCAGAGGATGGAATGACAGCAGATTTCTTTAATTTTAAAAAAGATTTTATGCAAACAATTTCAAATAAAATCGTAAATAACATAAAAGGTATAAATAGAGTGGTATATGATGTTACTTCTAAACCACCAAGTACAATTGAATTAGAATAATGAGCAAAAAAAGTAACCTTACAAGCGAACTTAATCCAACCCTTGTATTATTGAGAGACAATAAGGCAAAATGGTATTTGCCTGAAACTAGACGGGACGGATATAGAAATTTACATAAAATAAATAGATACGGTCTTTTGTTTAGATCTGATTTAGTTTTAAAACTAAATGAAAATTTTAATAAAGACATTGAAAAAAAAAATTCAGTTAAAAAAATAACCAATCACAAATATTTTTGTTCTTTAATAGTAGGAAAAAATCAAGAAATTTTATATGAAAAATATGCTAATGATTTTTCAAAATCACAACCACAAACAATAATGTCAATTACAAAAATGTTTATTAATTTATTTATTGGAGAACTTTTAGAAAAAAAAATGATAGATTTAAATAAAAACATATCTCATTACCTGCCTAATATTGGAACTGGCTATAGTTCTGCAAAGATTCAAGATATTTTGAACATGAATATAGACAATTCTTACTCAGAAGATTATACCGATCCATATACATCATCATATTTACATGAGTCAGTAATAGGATGGAGACTTCCAAAAAATTTAGAAGATATAAAAAATCAGGAAGAATTTTTAAATAAAATTGAAGCTAAAAAAGATAAAAATCTTGTCAATAATTCTGAATTTTCTCTTTATAAATCAGCTAACACAGATGTTTTAGGACTTTTAGTTGAGAAAGTTAGCAGGAAACCATTGAAAGATTGGTTACTTTCTGCAGTTGAAGCCGCTGGATTCGAGGACGCACTTTATATGGGAACTGATAGAAATTCTATGCCATGGATATCTGGAGGAGGATGTTTAATCACTAGAGATTTTCTTAGATACGGCTTATTATTTTCTAGAAAAGGACAAGGAGTAGGAAATAGAAAAGTTGGTTCAGCTTCATTTATAGACCAAACATTAAAAAATAAAGGCACGAAGTATATGGAATTAAAAAAAGATAAATTTTTATACTATTCAAATTCTACAATGAAATCTGGTAATTGGATTGGTCATTCAGGATTAGGAGGACAATTTTTAGCTATAAATTTAAAAACTGGAATTGTTGCTGCTTATTTTTCTGTAATTGATTCTCCTTCGGGAACTGATGAAAAATATAAAGCAGATATGATTAATATGCTTGATGAAATAGTATGTGAAAATTATTAAATTAAACAAATATGTTACAAAAAATAAAAAAAATAATTTCAAAAAAAAACAAAAAGAAAATTATTTGTTTAACCGCTTATTCAAAAAACTTTGCAACCGAAATTGACAAACATGCGGACATAATTTTAGTTGGTGATTCGCTAGGATCAGTTCTTTACAACTACAATACAACTAGAAAAGTTACTCTAAAAAATATGATAGAACACTCAAAAAGTGTTCGAATGGGTATAAAAAAAAGTTTAATGGTTGTGGATATGCCATACAAAACTTTTCTAAATAAAAAAGAAGCTCTTAGAAATTCAATTAAAGTTATTAAAGAAACAAAATGCGATGCTGTAAAGCTAGAAGGAGGATCTAAGATTAAGAAAATTATAAGACATTTAGTTAGAAATAATGTGCCTGTGATGGGTCATATAGGTGTTTTACCACAAAGCGTAAAAGGAAAATTTAAGCATAAAGGAAAAACTGAAAAAGAAAAAAAACAATTGCTTAATGATGCAAAATTACTTCAAAATTTAGGTGTGTTCTCTATAGTTTTGGAATGCGTTGAGTCAGGAACCGCTAAAATGATAACTAAACTAATTAAAATACCAACCATTGGAATTGGTTCTTCAAAATATTGTGATGGCCAGGTTTTGGTAACTGATGATCTTTTAGGTTTAAATGAAACGAACATAAGATTTGTAAAGAAATTTGTAAATTTAAAAAAAATAATAAATCAAGGTATAAAAAAATTTAAAAAAGAAGTTATTTCTAAAAAATATCCTTCAAAAAAATATTCTTATTAAATTAAAAGTATTTTTTGAAAGTTTCATTTATTGACAGAACTCCATAGTCGTTTAGACCTCCAATTATTAATTGAATTGCAACTATAAGAATAACAACAAGACCAACATAACCTATCCATTTATTTTTTTGTATGTATTCAGCAAAATATGTAGCTATAGTACCGATTAAAATAACAGACAACAATAAACCAAAAATCATTAATCCAAAATTGTCTTTAGCGGCACCTACAACGGCAATAACATTATCAAAGCTTAAAGTTATATCTGCTATAATTACTTTATACATACCTTGCATAAAAGAAGGTTCTTTGGATACTTTAGTTGGAGATTTAATTTTCTTTTTTTTCCCAAACAAATCTTGTCTAAGGTCATTTACAATCCAAACTAATAGTGCTCCACCAATAATCTTAATTATTGCAAATTCAAATAAATAAGTTGCTGAAAGCGCAAAAATAATTCTAAAAATAAATGCAGCAAATACGCCATACATTATTATTTGCTTTCTATTTTTTGGAGCAAAGTTTGCTGCTATAAGACCTATGATAATGGCATTATCTGCGGCCATAACAATATCAATGAAGATAATTTGGAAAAATATTATGGATTGTTCTATCAATTTAATAGCATTGTATTAAATTTCTATAATAATTCAATATATGAGCATTTTAGCTATTTTTCGACTTATTAATCACTAATAAATTGTGAAAATCAGTCTTTTTCTCAAAAAACAATTTACTTAACAATAAAATAATCATAGTTTTCAAATAAAAAAATTAGTTAATATTAATAAGGAGATAATAATATGAGTAGATCGTCAAAACTATACAACAAAGATCTAGCTCCAACACCGAGTAAGGATAAAAAATGGGGTTGGTTTGAGATTTTTAACGTATGGGCAAACGATGTTCAGAGTTTATTTGGTTATACTTTGGCAGCATCGTTATTTTTAGCTTCAGGACTAAATGGTTGGGCTGTATTTCTTGCATTAATTCTTGCAGGATTTTTTATTATGTGGCTTGTAAACCTATCAGGAAAACCAAGTGTTAAACATGGAATTCCTTACCCTGTATTTGCAAGAGTTAGTATGGGTGTCTTTGGAGCAAACTTTCCAGCCATGGCACGAGGACTTGTTGCAATGTTTTGGTATGGAGCACAAACTTATGCAGCATCAACAGCTGTAGCACTCTTAATTATGGGAGTTACAGGATCAAGTGGAAGTGGCAATTTTTTAGGTATGACAAATATAATGTGGATTTCATTTATATTTGTTTCACTTTTCCAAGTATATTTATTCTGGCAAGGAATAGATTTAATTAAAAGATTCTTAAACTTTGCTGGACCTGCAGTTTATATAGTTATGATAGTTTTAATGTTAGCTATTTGGGCACAAGCTGGCGGAGGTCTTATATCAGAAGTTGGAGAAATATTCTCTGGAGGAGAACGTTCGGGTGGTTTTGAAGGCTTAGGATCATTTGGAGCTTTTCTTGCAGTATTTTCTATTATGGTTGGATACTTTGCAGCAGTAGTAATAAATTTTGGTGACTTTGCTAGATTTGTTAAAAATGAAGAAGAAATGAAAAAAGGTAATCTATGGGGATTAGTAGGTAACGTTATTTTCTTCTCTTTTATTACTTTAATGATTACTGGTGGAACTATTGCAGTGTTTGGCGAATATATTGCACAACCTACCGATATGGTTGCAAAAGTTGATAATATGTTTCTTACGCTTATAGCGGCATTTGCATTCTTTTCAGCTACAGTTGGAATTAACATGGTAGCAAACTTTATACCTCCCGCATATGACCTTGCTAACTTAATCCCTAGTAAAATAAATTTTAGAATGGGTGGATTAATTACAGCAATATGTGGTTTTATTATTGGTGCTTTGTGGGTTTCAGTAATTACACAAATGGGAATGTTCCCTTTTGTAAATACACTTGGGGCAATTCTTGCACCTGTATTTGGTATTATGATAACTGACTATTATATCATCAAGAAAGAAAAACTAAGTGTTAGTGATTTATTTGATGCACGTCCTAGAGGAAAATATTATTACAACGATGGCTTTAACCACAAAGGAATGTTAGCTTGGATTATATCTGGCTATATTGCAGTTGGTACGGTTTGGCCAAACATTTTAATTTTTGATGGATTAATAAGTTTCTTCGCTAACTTAGGTGGTGGCGGAGGATATGCTTGGATGATTGGAGCTGCTTTAGGAGCATTAATACATCTTGGTATTTCAAACAAAAAATAGATAATTTAAATTAATTTAAAAAAGGCCCATACATTTAATGTTGGGCCTTTTTTTTGTAAATATTGGTTAGTTAAATTTTTTCATTTTGTTTAATGGTTTTAAAATTAAACCATTAGATATCAAATTTTCTCTTATAGATTTAGCAGTAGCAAGTGAACTTTGATTATCTCCATGTATGCAAACAGAGTCAATTTCACAAGGTATCTGCTTTCCAGAATAGCAATTTATAGCCTGATTTTTAACCATGCTTAAAACATGTTTTTTTGCAACCTCAGGATTTGTTATTAAAGCATGGTCTTTTGATCTTGAAACAAGATTGCCATCATCTTCGTAGTTTCTATCAGCAAAAATTTCACATGCAATTTTCATATTAAATTTTTTAGCAGCACTCTCCATTTTTGAACCAGTAGGAACCAGAAAAATTATATTTTTGTCAATATCATTAATTGCTTTTGCAATTGTGTTAGCTAATTCAAAATCTTCACAAGCCATATTATTAAGAGCTCCATGGGGCTTAATATGGGTAACTTTTTCATCATATTTTTGAGCAACTTTCTGTAATATTTCATATTGATCAATAATTAATTTATTTACTTCAGAAGATGATAGGTTAACTTTTTTTCTTCCAAAATTTTCGGGATCATTAAAAGACGGATGAGCTCCAATACTAACACCATTTGATTTTGATATTTTTATAGTCATATCCATTGTTTCTTCATCACCCGCATGATACCCGCATGCTATATTAGCTGAATTAACAATACTTAATAAATCAGGATCATTTTCTGTAGAATGAAACTTTGATTTTTCACCTAAATCACAATTGATATTAATTTCCATAATTTAAACTCTAGAGTATAACATGACATGATTAAAAATATATCAAATCTTGGTGACGCAGCGTTATATTGTGATTTTGGCAAAGAAGTTAATGAAAAGATTAATTCGTATGTAATTAGTTATTTTAATCATTTAAAAAAGTTGGCTGAAGATAAAAGTATTCAAGGCATTACAAATCTATCTCCATCTTATAATAAGCTGATAGTAAGTTTTGATTTATCTATAACTAATTTTCAAGAAATAAAAAATAAAATAGAAACTATAAAAATTTTAAATAACAAAAAAAAAAAATCTAAAAAAATAGAAGTACCTGTGTGCTGTGAAGAAAAATACGCACTAGATTTATTGATTTTATCAAAAAAATTGAAAACTAGCTCAGAAGAGATTTTAAGTTTATTTTTTGCAAAAGAATATTTTTGTTATATGACCGGATTCATAGCGGGAATGCCTTTTTTAGGCGATATAGATGAAAACATAAGAGTTGATAGATTAAAAACTCCTCGGGTTAAAGTTCCAAAAGGATCTGTGGGTTTAACAGAACAGTTTTGTAACATTTATACTTTTGAAAGCCCAGGAGGATGGAACATTGTAGGAAACACACCAAAAAAGATTTTTAATAAGGTAGATTTAAACAATCCTGCGCTAATTAAACCTGGAGACAAAGTAAGCTTTTATAAAATAACCAAAGAAGAATATTTAAATTGGAATGACTGAAGCATATTTTGAAATATTAAGGGCTGGAACAAATTCTAGCATTCAAGATCAAGGAAGAAAAAATCTTTATCATATTGGAATAACTATAAGTGGAGCCATGGACCAAAAAATTTTTAAAATATCAAATGCTTTAGTTGATAATAATCTTAATGAAGGTGTGATTGAATTTGCTTATCAGGGTCCTTTATTAAAATTAAAAAATGGCAGTGTTAATTTTGCTATAACTGGAAACATAGATTTTAATATTATTAGAAAAAATTCAATAATTGAAAAAGGTAAATGTTTTCAAAATTATTTTTTAAATAAAGATGAGGAGTTAGATTTAATTTATACAAAAAACTCAGTTTTTGGATATTTAGCTGTAGAAGGAGGCTTTAAAATAGAAAAAGTTTGGAATAGTTATTCAACAAATACTAAAGCTAAAATAGGCCCAAATAATGGAGAAAAATTTTCCATAGGTGAAAAAATTTATCTTAAAAAGCCAGAAGTTAAAAATTTTGAAAAAAAAAATATCGAATATAATAATTCAGTAGCAACAACCATTAGAATTATAAAGGGAACTAATTTTGATTATTTTTCTAACGAGGCAAAAAATAATTTTTTCAATAAAGAATATCAGGTCACCAATTTGTCAGATAGAATGGGAATGAGATTAGAAGGTCCAAAATTAGAGAATATTGTTAATACAAATATTAAATCAGAAGGATTAGTTAAAGGGGTGGTTCAAGTCCCAGCGGATGGCAATCCAATTATAATGTTTTCAGATCATGGAAGCATAGGTGGTTATCCTAAAATTGCAGTAATTATAACAGCTGATCATGATAAAGCTGCTCAATTAATACCTGGCTCTAAAATAAAATTTAAAGAAGTAAATCTAGATGAGGCAGAAAGCTTGTTTAAAACTTATTCTAAAGAAACTAAAAGCTATTTAGAAAAAATTAAATGAGTGTATTAAAAAAATTACCTGGGCCGTTACTTGTTTTTCTTGGAGCTGTTTGTTTAAGTTTTGGAGGGTTAATTGTTAAATCCTTCGAAGGTGCAAATCTTTGGCAGATACTTTTTTGGAGACAATTTTTTTTCTCGT
Organism: uncultured Pelagibacteraceae bacterium; assembly: GCA_902608385.1. Taxonomy (GTDB): domain Bacteria; phylum Pseudomonadota; class Alphaproteobacteria; order Pelagibacterales; family Pelagibacteraceae; genus Pelagibacter. Next base: position 23,886 of record CACLNT010000011.1, on the reverse strand, counting down.
TGTTTGTAGCTTTATATTTACTTTTTACTTATAAAAAAAATTTTTTTAAATCATTTTATGTTTCTGGTCTGCCTGGTTTTGTAGGTGGTTTAATTTTAGCCCTGGGTTTTGTGGCTTATGTATTTTCTATGTATACAACTACTGTCGCAAATGCTAATTTTATAATTACCACAGAAACAATTTTTTTAGCATTATTTGGCTATTTTTTTTTAAAGGAAAAAATTAATTTAATAACTTTTATTTCAATAATTTTAGGGATGTCAGGAGTTTTATTAATACTTGGAAGCTCTTTATCCATTCAATCTAGTGAACAATTTTTAGGAAATATTGTTGCATTTATAATGCCAATATCTTTTGCAGTGCTTGTTATTGTAATTAGAAAATATCCTAATGTAGACATGGTACCAGCACAATTTACTGCTGGAATTGTAGCTGCAATAATTGGATTTTTTATTGCAGGACAATTATCAATATCCATTCATGATCTTTTCTTGGCTTCATTTGCAGGGTTTTTCCAAATTGGATTTGGTTTCATTTTAATTACCGTGGGATCTCAAACAACTCCAGCTGCGATAGTAGGAATTATGATGCTAATAGAATCTGTTTTTGGACCTTTGTGGGCTTGGTTGTTTATTAACGAAGTGCCACCAGCAGCTGTAGTTATTGGAGGAAGTATTATTATTTTTTCAATTTTATTTCAATCATTTTTTAGTAAAAAATTTTAAAGTGAAAATTGCTGTAATTGGCTCAGGGATATCAGGATTAAGTGCAGCATATTATTTATCTAAAAAAAATTCAGTTGACTTATTCGAAAGTGAAAATCATTTTGGAGGTCACTCTCAGACAATAAACATTTCTTACCATCAAAAAAAACAAATTGCTGTTGATATAGGATTTATTGTTTTTAATGAAAAAACTTACCCAAATTTAATTAAATTTTTTCAAGAAAATAAAATCCAAGTAGAAAAAAGCAATATGTCATTTTCTGTTTCGGTAAAAAATACAAATATTGAATATTGTGGCAAAGGCATTAGTGGAGTTTTTTCAAGTAGAAAAAATATTTTAAACCCAAAGTTTGTAAAAATGTTTTTTGAAATTATTAATTTTTATAAAAAATGTGGAAATATTAATATTGATAATCTTAACAAAGAAACATTAGGTGATTTTCTTAAAAAAGAAAATCTATCTGAATATTTTATAAATTTTCATATTATTCCTATGGTTTCAGCAATTTGGTCTATGCATCCAAGTGAAGCCAAGTTAATGCCGATAAACTTTTTTATTAATTTCTTTAAAAATCACGGTTTATTTAAATTAAAAAATAGACCACAGTGGTTTACCGTAACTAATAGAAGCAAGACTTATGTTGATAAGGTTATTCGTCAAATAAGTGGAGAATATTATAAAAATTATCCAATCAAAAAAATAATAAGAAACACAAATAATATTAAAGTTTATTATGGATCAGAAAATGAATACTTTAATTATGATAAAGTGGTTATTGCAACGCATGCAGATGATGCTTTGTCTTTAATTGAAAATCCTACCAAAGAAGAAAAAACAATTTTAAAGAACTTTAAGTATAAAAAAAATTTAGCTGTTATTCATTCTGACAGTTATTTTATGCCAAAAAATAAAAAAGCATGGTCTTCTTGGAATTCATCTATTTTGAATAATGATATTAAAAAAAATTCAATTACTTATTGGCTAAATTTGTTACAAAACTTAGATATTGAAAAAAATATTTTTTTAACTTTAAACCCTTATTGTGAAATTCCTGAGAATCAGATTTACAAAAAAGTTTACTTTACCCATCCTTGCTACGATTATGAAACTTTAAAATCACAGAAAGAACTTTATTCCTTACAAAATAAACAAAATATATTATTTTGTGGAAGCTATTTTGGTTATGGGTTTCACGAAGATGGAATAAAATCCTCTATTGATATGATGAAATATATAAATGATTAAGTCTTCCTGCATTTACAATGGCCATGTAATACACAAAAGATTTAAGCCAAAAAAACATTTTTTTAAGTACAAAGTTTTTTCGTTACTGATTGATCTATCTGAAATACATCTGTTAGAAAAAGAACTTACTTTATTTTCATATAATAAATTTAATATATTAAGTTTTTATAATATTGACCATGGACCACGAGACGGTTCTTCATTAGTTAACTGGGTAAAAGAAAATATGATAAAAAATAATATTAGCACTGAAGGAATTTCTATTAAACTTTTATGCTATCCTAGAATATGGGGTTATGTTTTTAATCCTTTAAGTGTTTTTTTTGTTTATGATCAGAACTCTAATTTGATCACAATATTATACGAAGTTAAAAATACCTTCGGCGAACAACATACTTATATATTTAAATTACAAAAAACAGACCAACTAATTGAGCATACTTGTAAAAAAAAATTTCACGTGTCACCATTTATTGAAATGGATTGCACATACTTTTTTAAAATAACCAAGCCAGAAGAAAAACTTTTGGTATATATAGATCAATACGATAATGAGGATAAACTGTTAGTTGCATTACAAGAAGGAATTAAGGTCAATTTAAATAATAAAAATTTAATAAAAAACTATTTTTTTCATCCTTTTATGTCTTTTAAAATAATTTTAGCGATACATTTTGAAGCATTTAGATTGTGGGTTAAAGGAGTTAAATACATTAAGAAAAAAATTAAAATTAAAAATAATATTACTATAGAAAATTAATGACCCTAAATAAAGCATCTGACAACTTTGTCTTTAAATTTTTAAAATATATTAAGCATGGGCACCTTAAGTTAACTAATTTTAATGGACAGGTTTTTTATTTTGGTGATGATAAAGAAGATTTAAAAGCAGAAATTAAAATTAACAAACCAGGTTTTACTATAAGTATAGTTAAAAATGGAAGCGTTGGTCTGGCAGAAAGTTATATGAAAGGTGAATTTGAGACCAACAATCTATCAAATTTAATTGAGTTAACTGCAAAAAATATAGATCTAGTCTATAAATTTTCAGGCATATTAGATTTTCCCACAATTAATTATATAAAAAATATCTTTGTAAAAAATACAAAAAAACAAAGTAAAGCAAACATTGCAAAACATTATGATTTAGGAAATGATTTTTTTTCATTATGGCTAGACAAGACTCTTACGTATTCTAGTGCAATATTTGATAAAGAAGATCAAAAACTTGAAGAAGCACAAAAAAACAAATATGAAAAATTAATCAATCTTTTATCCCCAAAAAATGGAAGCAAATTATTAGAGATAGGTTGTGGATGGGGAGGTTTTGCAGAATATTTAGGAAAAAAATACGATGTTAATCTAGACTGTATTACTATTTCAAAAAAACAATATGAGTTTGCTAAAGCAAGAATTTATAAATCAGGCTTAAACCACAAGGTAAATATAAAAATGATTGACTACAGAGATGTACAAAAAAAATATGACGCAATAGCATCAATAGAAATGATTGAAGCTGTTGGAAAAGATTATCTTTATAATTACTTTCAAAGTATTAAAAAAAATTTAGTTGTAAGTGGAAAAGCTGGTATCCAGGCAATCACGATAGATGATAAATATTTTGACAGGTATAAAACAAAACAAGATTTTATTCAAAAGTATATATTTCCAGGAGGATTTCTTCCTTGTAAAAAAACACTTTATAGTTATGCGAATTCAAATGGACTAGAAATTAATTCATACAATTCTTATGGATTGCATTATTCAAATACTTTAATTCTTTGGCGGGATAAGTTTTTAAAAAAATGGGACTTAATTTCAAAGCAAGGTTTTGATTTAACTTTTAAGAGAATGTGGGATTTTTATTTATCTTACTGTGACGCTGGATTTAAATCAAAAAATATAGATTTGATACAATTTTCACTAAGCAACAAGTAAAGCAAATGAAAGTTATATTATCATTAATTGTGACAATTTTATTAACTAACTGCTCAGGAAATAATATGAAACCATTAGACTTTAAAGATCAAAAACCAAGATTAATTATAGAGGAGTATCTATCAGGCAATGTAAAGGCCTGGGGAATTTTGCAAAATAGATCAGGAAAAGTAACAAGACAATTTTCAGCTGATTTAAATGGCAAATGGGACGGTAAACAATTAGTTTTAGATGAAAAGTTTATTTGGAATGATGGAGAAATTCAAACAAGACAATGGAAAATTAATAAAATTGACGAACATAATTATGAAGGCACTGCAGGAGATGTAGTTGGTAAAGCAAAAGGTTATTCTTATGGACCAGCTTTTAAATTTGAGTATGTTTTATTAGTACCGGTCAAAGGCAGGGAAATGAAAATTACTTTTGATGATTGGATATTTATGCAAGATGAAAGAGTTGCAATTAATAGAGCAACAATGACTAAGTTTGGTATAAAAGTTGCTGAGCTTACAGTTATGTTTGTTAAAGATTAATAATTAATTTTTTTCATTCCTTTTTCTAAAAATCTAAAATAAATACTATTTGGAAGTATTCTTAAAAATTTCATAAAAAATGTAAAAACTTTTGGAAAATGAATTTCAAAACCACTTTTTTTTATCAATCCATTATAAATTTGATCAGCCGCAAACTCTGGTGATTTTATCATTGGCATTGGAAAATCATTTTGGTCTGTCATTGGTGTTTTAATGAAACCTGGACTTATTAAAGAAACTCTTACATTTTTTCTCTTCATTTCAAAATGAAGACTTTCGGTAAAACTTGTTAAAGCAGACTTTGATGCACAATACGCTCCTGCTGCAGGCAATCCTCGATATCCAGCTACTGAAGAAATAATAGATATTTGACCAACTTTCCTTTGTCCAAAATAATCATATACTGAATTTATTGAATTCATTGTTCCAAAAAAATTAACTTCCATAATCTTTTTAATTTTTTCTAAATTAAATTTTTTTTCTGATTTTGGATCATGAATTCCTGTTCCAAACACACAAATTTCAATATTTTCAAATTTTTCAACTATATCTTTAAATACAGACTTGCATTTGTCGCTATCAGTAACATCTAAAGGAAATGATTGAATATTTGTGTATTGATTACTTAATTCTTTTAATAAACTTTCTCTTCTTGCAGAAGCTGCAACTCGCCATCCTTCATTTGCGAATTTTATCGCTAATGCCTTTCCTATGCCGCTACTAGCACCCGTAATCCATATATTTTTCATAAAAACACTTTATATATTTTTTAATAAAAATGTAATGACTTAGATGCGACAACATGTGTGTAGAATAAATAATTAAAAATTTATACGCAAAGTATAAAAACAACATGCAAAAATATCTTATATTTGGTGCAACGGGTTCAGTGGGTTCTAATCTTGCTAAACAATTATCTCATGCAAACAAAGAAATTCACCTAATTGGAAGAAATGATGTAGAACTGGATAGACTATCATCTGAACTAGGATGTGATTATACTGTATTAGATATTTTGACAGATGACATTAATGAAAATTTAAAAAATAAATTTGAAGATATTGATTTAGCAGGCATTGCTTATTGCATTGGATCAATAGATTTAAAACCTTTATGGAAGACTAATAAAGAAGATTTTCTAAAGTGTCTAAAATTAAACTTCTTTCCAATTGTAGAAGTAATTAAAACCTTTCAAGAAAATTTAAAAAAAAATAAAGGATCAATAGTTCTTTTTTCAACAGTTGCAGTACAAAGAGGATTTACTAATCATAGTATCATTGCATCAGTTAAAGGAGCAATTGAAGGTTTAACAGTTTCTTTAGCAGCTGAATTTGCTCCTGATATTAAAGTAAATTGTATAGCACCAAGTTTGACTAATTCAAAAATAGCCGAACCAATTTTAAAAAATAAAATTATGGCAGAAGGAATAGCCAAAGCACACCCTTTAAAAAGAATTGGAGAAGGAAAAGATACAGCAGCAATGGCCAAATTTTTACTAACCGAAGAAAGTTCATGGATTACAGGACAAATAATAGGGGTTGATGGCGGAAGGTCCACATTGGCATAAAAATTATGTTATCTAAAAAACAAATTGATTTATTGGCTTGGACAAAACAAAAATGGAGAACTAAATCAGGAAAAAAATCTTCAGTTACTGGAGAACGTTATTTACCTGAAAAAGCAATAAAAGTTCTTTCATCATTTGAATATAAATTAACGACAAAAAATAAACGTAAAACAACAAAAAAAGGAAAACAATTTTCAAAACAACCAAAGTCTGTAGTCGACAAAGTAAGAATGTATAGAAATGAGTGGAAAATTAATAACAAAATTAAAAATGGTAATTATACTAAACCTAATTTAAGAAAAAAATTGTTTAAACAAATTAAATCTATTAGCACCCATGGCACCAACGCAGGCCAGTGGTCGGCGAGGAAAGCTCAGTATTTAGCAAAAAAATATAAATCATTAGGAGGAGGATATTATTAATGGACACTTCAAAATCAAAAAAATTTATTTATTTAGGTTTATTTATTTTTTTATCTTTTTTTATGTCATGGTGGGGCGGATATATTTCCAGTTATTTTAAAGAACCTTGGTACTCTGAACTTATCAAGCCTTCCTTTAATCCTCCAGATTTAATATTTGCACCTGTTTGGATAATTTTATATTTATCAATGGGTTTTGCAATTTGGCTAATATGGCTGAATCCCAAAAAAACTCAAAAAATTTTTACTGTTTATTTTATTCATTTAATAATAAACGCAAGCTGGAGCATAGCTTTTTTTGCACTTCACCAAATACTTGTATCTTTAATTATAATTGGTTTAATTATTTTTTTTGTGGCTTGGCTTATTAAACTTTATTATCCTATTAATAAAATTAGTGCTCTGCTAATGCTTCCATACATTGTATGGTTGTGTTTTGCATTTGTATTGAATTATTCTATCTTTACTCTTAATTAACTTATTATATAATTTTTTTACTAACTTTAAAGATTCATGGAAGATATAGTCATTATAGGTGGTGGAATAATAGGCGCATCAACAGCCTATTTTTTATCTAAAGAAGGAAGAAAAGTAAAAGTTATTGAAAGAGACCCAACTTATAAAAATGCTTCTTTCCCTTTATCTTTAGGAGGTTTTAGAAGACAGTTTTTTCAAAAAGAAAATATTTTATTAGGAAAATTTGCAAGAGAGTTTATTTTTCAAATACCAGAATTATTGAAAACAGAGAAAAACCCTAATCCAACAGCCAGTATGGTTCCGAACGGTTATTTGCTTATGTTTGGACCAGAACATGCTGAAGAACAATATAGAGCTTTAGAAAATCACAAAGCTTGTGATGCAGAAACAAAAAACATCAAAGGTTCTGAACTATCAAAAATATTTTCATATATAAATAATGAAGGAATTGAAACAGCAACCTATACAGATAATAAAAGTGAAGGCTGGATTGATCCATTTATGTTTCATGGTGCACTAAAAAGTAAAGCCATTGAACTAGGGGCTGAATTTATAAAAGGAGAAGTAAAAAATATTTCTGAAATTAAAGCAAAAGTTATTATTTCGGCCGCAGGTTGTTGGACAAAAAAATTATTAGAAGATATTCCTGTTGTTCCACAAAAACATACTGTTTTTAGAGTTAAGTGTCCTAAACATATTCCAGAAATGCCTTTAATAGGTGACTTGACTACAGGCGTATATTGGAGACCAGAAGGCAAGGAGTATTTAGCTGGGTCACCTAATTCAGTTTTTGATGCTGAAGACTTGGAACCTGCTTGGAACGATTTTGAAGAATTAGTTTGGCCAGCTCTCGCTAAAAGAATACCAGCATTTGAAGAACTAAAATTAACTGGTGGATGGGCAGGTTATTATGACTGTAATAAATTGGACAATAATGCTGTAGTTGGAAAACATCCAAAATATGAAAATGTTTATATAGCTTCCGGTTTTACTGGCAGAGGTTTAATGCAAGCCCCAGGCATTGGTAGAGCGTTAACTGAACTTATAACATCTGGAAGTTATCAATCGATAGATATAAGCTCTTTTGCAGTTGAAAGAGTTTTAAAAAAAAGTGCAAGACCAGAACCTTATGTTTTGTAAATTTGATATAAATCAAAATATAGAAAAGGTGCCTAATATATAAAATAAAATTTATGGAATTTTTAAATATATTCCCATTAACAATATACAAATCTACATTAGGACTAGATGAGACTGTAAGAAAAAATTTAATTCAAGAAGTATATAATCAAGAAAAAGAAAGCAAAAATAATGAAAAAAAAATGTATAATGAACGTTCTTCTTGGACCGGAGATGTTTATGGTCATGAATATTTGTATAAAGAAAAAAAATTTGAAGTTCTATATGATCTTATTGAAAAACATATAATCAAATATATCCAAAAAATTGGTTATAATGAAGAAAAAATAGATTTATATTTTCAAAGATCATGGGCAACAATATCAAGAAAAAATGAATATATAAGTTATCACAATCACTCACAATCCCATTTATCTTTTGCATACTATTTAAAGAAAGATAAAGATCAAGGTGCTATAAATTTTCATGACAACTCTAAACAAAATGAAATGGTACCAGGTACTTTTGATTCAATTTCAACAAGGAGAGCTAATTTTGTAAAGTTAAGCGCTATCAACGCTGCACAAATAAAAGTTGAACCTAATCAAGACGATATTGTTATATTTCCTTCAAAAACTTTTCATTCAACAAGCCCAAGCGAATCAAATAATGAAAGAATTTCTATATCGGCTGATGTATCTTTGATATCTAAAAGATCTAACAAAATAGAAAAATTTATAACTCCAATTAGTGAGTGGCAAAAATTTAAATAGGTTAGTCTTATTTTTTGATCTTGTTTAAAAATTTTAATCCTTCTTTATTAAAATTTTTATTATTATTTAAAATGAAATCGTCCATGATTTTTATTTTTTCACTTTCAAATTCTGATACTTTTCTAATATTTAAATCAATATAAAGTGATAAAACTTCAGTTGTAGCCGAGAGTGTATTTTTGTCTTTATCATACATTTCTAATTTATAATGTAATCTTTTTTTATCATGATTAAAATATGATATAAAAACATCTACCTCATCATTTTCTTTAACTTCTTTGTTATAAACTGTGTGAGTTTCAACTACCATTGTGCTTTTTTTTGTTGTTTTTGCCGAATGTTCTCCCATCTTAAATTTTGATAAAATCACTTCAGCGCCCATGTCAAAAACCAGGATGTAGTAGGATAAATTCATATGGCCATTATAGTCTGTCCAATCTTTAATTATTTTTTTAGTTGTAAGAAGCACTGTTATTATTTTAATTCTGATAGGATTTGTTCTGACAAACTTTTTATTTCCTCAACAGCATTGCTTTTTTTTTGTTTTTCGACAGCAGTTTTTCCTTCACCCATAGAAGCAGCAAAAATTTGGCGATTACCAATAATGGTTTTAGTTGCTGAAAGATTTAAACTTTTAATAAATTCATTTGTTTTGATGATAAGTTTGGATCTTTGACTGGATCTATTAATTTGTATTAAAATTTTTTTATTTGCTTTTTTTGCTATATCTACAATTGCTCCAGTTGCCCAAAAATCAACATGCGATGCTGCTACAGGAATTAAAACTAAATCAGCAGATTCAATTGAAGGACGAGCATCAGATTCTATTTTTGGCGGAGTATCTATAATTACAATGTCATGATCTTTTTTTAATGTTTTTGACTCGTACTGCGCACCCCATAAACTAGCAGTTTTAAATGTTAAATTATCGTTTGGTACTTTTTTTTCCGTTCTTATCATAAACCATTTTCCTAAGCTTCCCTGAGGGTCTGTATCAATAACTGCAACTTTCAAACTATGATATTTTATAAATGCAAGAGCTAAATGCACTGCAAGTGTTGTTTTTCCGCTACCACCTTTTTGCTGTGAAATAGTTATGACTTTGGAGAGCATTCAAACATAATATAGATAATAAATGTTCTGCAAAATAGTATTTTTAAATTGTGAACAGTTCATTTATCAGCTTAGTCAAAAAAAATTATTTAAATGTTTCTACTTATGATTGAATTTAAAATAGTCTATCTCTGATTGTATTCTTTTAAATTTAAGAAAATAAAAAAATTTTTTAAGGAAAATCTACTTCTAAAAAATATATATATAAAAAAGAAAAGTTTTTTTCTTTGCTTTATGTGAAAATAAGAAATTAAATGAGAAAAATTATTAATTGAGGAGTAAATGAACAAGCTATTGCTGCCACAGGATGTTGTTGGAGGCTCTTTCTGGTTAATTTCTGTTGCCATGATAGGCGCAGCTATATTTTTTTTCTTAGAAAGAGGACGTCTATCGAACAGATGGGGCACAGCAATGAACCTAGTAGGCGTTATAGCGCTAATGTCGTCTATACATTACTTCTATGCGAAGAATTTATGGATTTTAAACGGTCAAGCACCCACAGCATTAAGATATATTGATTGGATCTTAACTTTTCCCCTTACGATTTTGACTTTTTATGTAATGTTGAGATCAGTTACTGATGTGAAGCGAGGAATGTTCTGGCGATTACTTGTTGGTACCCTTGTTTGGGTAATAGCACAGCTATTAGGGGCATATGGATACATGAGTGTAACCCTAGGCTTTTTAGTTGGTATTGTTGGTTGGCTTTATATTATTGGCGAGCTTTACATGGGTGATGCAGGAAGAACAAATGCTTCTTGCAATAATGAAAGCGTCCAAATGGCATTTTTTGCAAATAGGTTAATAATAACAATTGGTTTTTCAATTTATCATATCGGATATTTTATTGAGCATCTAGCAGGTGGTGCAAATATTAATAGTCTAAACATAATTTACAACTTGGCAGACATCTTGAATAAAATAATCTTTGGAATGATAATTTATAGCGCAGCTTTAGAGGATACAAAAAAAGGAACTTGAATTAAGGAGGAATAGTTATGACTAAAGGAGCAGATATAATAGCAGCGATAATCTTACTGGCACTTGCAATAGCAATTGTAGTTTATCTATTGCATTGGCTATACAGAAGATCATCAAAAGAAGTCTCATTTGTAAGAACAGGAATGCTTGGCGAAAAAGTTGTTATATCAGGAGGTGCTTTTGTATTACCAATAATTCATAACATTACTCAAGTAGGAATGCGTACATTAAGCATCAATATAAAAAGAGCTGGAGATAAATCATTAATAACAAAAGATCGAATGAGAGCAGAACTGGTAACAGAATTTTTTACAAAGGTTCCACCAGAACAAAGAGCTGTTGCTACTGCTGCACAAACTTTAGGTAACAGGACTCTTGACCCTGAACATTTAAGAGAAGTAGTTGCAGGTCGTTTTGCTGATGCACTCGGAGAAGTTGCTGCAAAAATGACATTAGATGAAATTCAGGAAGGTAGAGGACAGTTCGTAAAAGAAGTTACAAAAATAGCAAATGAATCAATAGGTCATACAGGTTTAGCATTAGAAACTGTTTCTATAATATCATTAGACCAGGCACCAATTGAAATGTTTAACCCAGCTAATACCTTTGACTCACAAGGTTTAACACAATTAACAGAACAAATAGAGTCAAGGAAGAAAAAAAGAAATGATATTACACAAGATACAAAGATTTCAATTGAAAATAAAAACTTGGAAACAGTCCAAAAAGAATTAGAAATCAAAAAAAATGAAGAGTTTTCGAGATATCAACAAGAAAGAGAAATTGCTATTCAAAAATCAAAAGAAAAAACAGAGACTGTAAAAAATAGAGCAGAAAAAGAACGTGAAGCTGAAGAAGCTGAGATAGCAAGCCAAGAACAAATAGAAGTGGCAAAAATATCTCAAAATCAAGTAATTGAAGTTGAAAGAAAATTAACTGAAACAAGATTAATTGAAGAAATTGAAAAACGTAGAAAAGAACAAAATGAATTAGAAAAAAATGCATCTTATGAAATAAGGCAAAAAGATCTAGAAACTGAAGTTAAGATTTTGAATTTAGACAAAGAAAGTGAGTATGCACGCCTAGAAAAGCAGAGACAAGTTGATGTGAAACGTGCACAAGAGAAAGCCACTATAATTAAAGAACAATCTGAAAGACAAAAAGATGCAGAAGAAGCTCAAATAATTTCTGAACAAGAAATTAAAAATGCTAAAATTGCTCAACAAAGAAATATAGACTCACACAGAATTGAGTCTGAAAGAGAAGTGAGACTTCTTGATATAGAAAAAGCTAAGAGATTAAGTATAGAAGAACATCAAAAAAATATGGAAGTTATAAATAAATCAAAACAAGTTTTAAAATCTAAAACTGAAGAAGAAGCTACAAGAGCTAGAGCAATCGAAGCTGAAGAAAAAGCTAATTCAGCTAGATATATTGAGAAGGCTCAAGGTATTAAAAAAGTTGATGTTATTACAGCCGCTTCAAAAGCGGAACAGGATAGATTTGCAACTATGGCAGCGAAGCTAAGATATGAGATAGATGCTTCTGGTAAGGAAGCATTAAATGCAGCTGAGAACTTAAGAAGTGATGCAAGTAGAAGAAGTGCTTTAAGATTAAAACTTGCTGAAAAAATTGAAGGTATCATTAGAGAAAGCGTTAAACCAATGGCGAATATTGGAGATATTAAAATTGTTGATGTTAACGGTTTACCTGGCTTCAGTGGAAATTCTGGTTCAGGGAGCAGTAGTGAAACAATAACTGGAGGAGGAGGGTCTGGAAGAAGTGGCAATTTAGCAGACAACGTAGTGAGTTCAGCGTTGCGTTATAGAGCACACCAACCATTTCTAGATAGCTTGCTTAAAGAGATTGGAATGGCTCCAGGCGAAATAAGCAATATCAGAAATATTCTTGGCGATTATGAAAATCCTAAAAAAGATTATCATATGAATTTTGATAAAGATCCAACTGAAGGAACCAAAGGTTCTAAGTAACGAAAGTAAAATATCATGAGTAGTGATTTAGATAATTGGGCAAAGAAATACGAAGACCTTACAAATAGTGATGAAACTATTGGAGCAATGGCGAAATATTACTCATGTTCTTTTATGTTTGATATGGAAAAAGCTAAAGTTATCATCGAAATGCACGATGGAAAAGTTAAAAATATTAATACCAACCCAGGACCTTTAGATCCATACGATTTTGCTCTTCGAGCTTCAGCAAACACCTGGAAAGAATTTAGTCAACCTGTTCCAAAGCCCATGTATCATGGAATATGGTCAGCAAGTTTTAGAAAAGATCTAAAAATTGAAGGTAATCACTTAGTGTTAATGAAAAACTTAAGAAATTTTACAGTTCAATTTGAACTATTAAGAAAATCAGGAGTGCCTGTTTAAGATGAATTTTTTTGAATTAAAAGGAATAAAAAAATGGTAAAACATCATAGTGTAGTAGGTCGTTATGTTACAATTGAAGTAGACGATTGTGAGTATAAAGTTTTTTATCTTCAAAATGGAAAAGGAATACCATTGGTTTGTCAACATACAGCAGGTTGTCACAATCATCAATGGAGAGGACTTCTTGAAGATGAAGAGATAATAAAAAATTATAATGTAATAGCTTATGATCTTCCAAGGCACGGTAAGTCAGACCCCCCACATAATAAAGAATTTTGGAAAGAAGAATACAAATTAACTACCGAACATTATTGTAATTTTATTATTAAGTTATGTGAAGCTCTTGATTTAAAAAATCCAATATTTATGGGTTCTTCTTTTGGAGGGAACGTTGCTTTGCAACTTGCATTGCATCACCCAAATAAATTTAGAGCAGTAATTCCCGTAGAAGCCGCTGATCATGCTCCTGGATTTTATTTAGATTGGTGGAGACATCCACATGCAAATGCAGCTCAAGTTTGTGCAAGTGGAACGTGGGATCTTATGGCACCACAATCTCCAGAAAAAGATAGATGGTTAACTTGGCATTACTACACACAAGGCTCCGAAGCCTTTAAAGGAGATTTATACTTTTATTCTGTTGATCATGATTTAAGAAAAGAACTAAAAAATATCGACGGACATAAGTGCCCAGTTATTATGATGACAGGAACTTATGACTATTTAACACCACCTGAAGCTACAGAAAATACTGCAAGACAAATAAAAGGTGGAGTTTACATTGAAATGCCAGATATTGGCCATTTTCCAATGAGTGAAAATCATGAAGTCTTTAGAGTGTATTTAATAGAAGCTTTAAAAATAATTCAAGAAAGGACTAATAAATAATTTATGACAAAAGATAAAACTGGAGTACAACTAAATCAAGGTCATACAAGCACTGATGACTTTATAACTAGAAAGTATGTTCTTCCTTTATTAAAAGATGAAAAAATGAGAAATAAATTAATAGAAGAACATAGAGCCTGTCCAGTTGGTAAAGCTGCTCAACCCCACAAAGGCCAGCCAATGGTTGAACATAGCAAGGAACTTCAAATTGTTTTAGATAAACTTAGACGACAACCAATGGCGGTAAAAAAATATGTAACAGTATGTAAAAAAGATTTTGAAGATTATAGAATAGGTATTGTCAGCGGAGTAAGAGGTCAGCCAGTTAAAATTTTGGAAGAATCATTCTCTTCAGAAGAAGCAGCTGAACATGCTATTTTTTTAAAAAGAGTTGTAGATCTATTAGAAAGGTATGCAGAATGATTAATATTTTTGAAAGGTTAAAATGTTAAGAATTACTGGCTATAGCGACAAATACTCAGCTTTTCCTGGAGAAAAAGTTAAGTTTTATGTGAATGCAGAAAAAAAAGAAAATTATGATGTTCAAATTGTTAGATTAATTCATGGTGATACAAATCCTGAAGGTCCAGGATATAAAGAAGAAGAAATTGGTGCACAATGTAATAAAACGTATCAAGGAAGAAACCAAAGAATTCACGGCGGATCCTATGTTGTTATTCCACAGGATCAAAGATTAAACACATCTAGCTTTACTTTACAGGCATATATATTTCCAACAACTCCAGACAAAGGAAGACAAGGTATTTTAACAAAATGGAATGATAAAGCCAAAAGTGGGTACGGGCTTTTCATAGACGAAAATGCATGCCTTTCAGTAATGATAGGAGATGGCGCTGGTCAAGTCATGAATCTTTCTAGCGAAAAAAAATTAATGAGAAAAGTTTGGTACCTTGTGGCTGTTAGCTATGATGCTGAAACTGGAAAAGTTAAACTTTACCAAGAGCCTTGCGTTACACCAACTAATGGGGGATTGGGAATGTCATTACTTCATCCCGCAGATGAAACAACATCTTTTGTAGAAGCAACGAATAATTTAAAACCAAGAGCAAATGATGCGCCATTTTTAATGGCTGCATGTACTTTAAATGATCGTTCCGGAAGACACATTCATGGAGCGCATTACAAAGAAGCAATAGAGCCAGTTGAATTGCCAGAACAAACCTTAACTTATAATGGCAAGATTGATAGACCAAGATTAAGTAAAAAAGCATTGTCAAAAGCAGAAATTGAATCTTTAGCCAGAGGGTATGGTGGATGTACTTCAGAGTTACGATCTGAAGTTATTGGTGCTTGGGATTTTCATGCAAATATAACCACAAATATCGCATCAACTTATATAGTTGATACAACTTCAAATCATTTAAATGGTTTTATAATTAATTTACCATGCAGGGCAATGACAGGCTACAATTGGACAGCAGATGAAATGGTTTTTCATCATAAACCTGAAGAGTATGGAGCTATTCACTTTCATGATGATGATATTGATGACGCCAGATGGGAAGTTGATTTTACTTACACAGTGCCAGATTTAATTAAGAGCGGAGTATATGCTGCCAGATTAAGAATTAATGGTGAAGATACTTCAGAAACAGAAGACTTTATTCCATTTGTAATAAAACCTCCAAAAGGCAAAACAACTTCAAAACTTTTATTTGTTCTTCCTTCTAATAGTTATATAGCCTATTCAAATGATAATCTTGGAACAAACTCAGTAGTTGCACAATTATTAGCTGGCAAGGTCCCAGTAATGTCAGCAGCAGATTTATATTTAAATGAACATAGAGAATACGGATTATCAACTTATTCTCTACACTCAGATGGAAGTGGAGTAGCTATTTCATCAAGATTAAGACCAATACTTAACATGAGACCAAAATATAGACATTGGTTGTCTCCGTCGTTATGGCAGCTAAATGCAGATCTTCATTTAACAGATTGGTTAGAAGAAAAAAATTTAGATTTTGATGTTGTAACGGATGAAGATTTACACATCGAAGGTGTTGATATGTTGAATCGATATAAATGCGTCCTGACTGGCTCACATCCAGAATATAGTTCAGAAAAAATGCTTGCTGCATATGAGTCATATCAGTTGAATGGTGGAAGATGGATATATTTAGGCTCAGATGGTTTTTATTGGATTAGCGAATATCATCCAGATAATCCAAATATTATAGAAGTTAGAAAAGGTGAAGCTGGAACAAGAGCTTGGACAGCAAACCCAGGAGAATATAATAACGCTTTTGATGGAAAATATGGTGGAATGTGGAGAGCTCGTGGAAGAATACCATCCAAAGTGTGTGGACTAACTTTTACAGCATATGGATTTGATGTTTCTTCTTACTATAAAAGAGAACCTGATAGCAAGAGACCAGAATGCTCATGGATTTTTGAAGGCGTGGGAGACGATGAAGTAATCGGAGATTTTGGTTTAGTAGGGGGTGGCGCAGCTGGGCTTGAACTTGACAGGTATGATTTAGAGTTTGGAACGCCGCATAATGCTTATTTATTAGCAAGATCTGAAAACCATACAAACTTGATGATGCAAGTTAATGAAGAAATTCATTTTACTGTAAGAGGTTATTACGGTGGAGGTACTGAAAATCCAATGGTTAGAGCCGATATGATTTATTATAAAACTCCAAATGATGGAGCATTGTTTGCACCTGGATCTCTTTCTTGGTGTGGAAGTTTGTCTTACAACAATTACAATAACAATGTTTCCAAAATTCTTGAAAATGCAATTAGAGGATTTTTAAAGGATGGGCCATTACCATAATGAATAAACCACAATTTACAAGACCAGAAGGAACAGGTGGTAAAAGCGTTTTAGGATCTGATAATGTTACACCCTTAAATGAATTAGAAAAGAATGCTTTAGGGAATTTAGACGAAGATAAACTAAATGAACTGGCTAAAAGTCTTTTTACTTTAAATAATAGAAAATATGGACCTATACCGGGAGCTTATATGGTAATGTGTACTAAGCCCGGCAAAGAGTGGAGTGTTGCTCAACTTAATGCCGATAGAGCTAAGCCTTTTATTATATTTGAAGACAAATCTTTTAATACAATCAAAGCGGCACAGAAAGAAGCAGAAAGAATCAAAAAAGAGCGAGGTGAATCAGCGCCAAGGCGTTGTACCTAAATTGAAAGGGATTAAATGTCCGAAAAATCTCTTTGGTTATTTATTTTTATATTGTTGTATACCGCTTATTGTTTTTTCTGGGGCGTAAGAGGCTCAAAATATAATTCTGAGAATCCAGAACAATATTATTTAGCAAATAGAAATGTTTCTTCGTGGGTTTTTTTCTTTGCAGCAACTGCAGCTACATTTGCTGGACTTACAGTAATTTCTCAAACTAGTCTTGTTTTTCATGATGGTTTTCAATATGTCGGAACAGCATTTATTGCAATAACAGTTCCTCTTGGCAGTATATTTTTTTTTAAAAGACAATGGATGTTAAGTAGAAAGTTTGGATATATTACTCCAGGCGAAATGTATTATGATTATTATAAGAGCGATACAATTCGTGTTATTTCTGTATTAGTAACTTTTTTTATAGCAGTACCTTTGTTGGCAGTTTTTTTTGGAGCAACAGGCTATTTGATAAACACTTTAACTGATGGATATTTTTCTAGAGAATTAAGTATGTGGGTAATTTCTACAATAGTTTTGTTCTATGTAACAAGAGGAGGCTTTAAATCTATTGTTAGTGTAGGAGTGATTCAATCTTGGCTTTACTTTTTAACAATAACTATTTTAGGAATTATTATTTATTCTTTTATAGGGAATATTGAAATTTTTGGTAAAGCATTAGCAAAAGTAGCAAGCACAACTATTAGTTCTTGGGGAAACACAAATGGTTATGGAGGAGGAGATTATAATGGCTATTTTGCATTACCAGGTGTTATCCAATGGGTAGCAGGATTAGGAAAGAACGAAGCAATAGGTGGCCCTTGGACTGCGATGATGATTTTCACTTTTACAATTTCTTTTATGGGAATAGTTCTTTCACCTTCATTTTCTATGTGGAGTTATTCTGCAAAAAATCCAAAGACTTTTTCTTATTATCAGGTATGGGGATCTGCCGTTATTGTAGGCTTATTATTATTTGTATTTACAACTTTTCAAGGGATTGGTGCTAACTTATTAGGAGCAAACGCGGAATTAAATAATAACGGTCTTTCTATCAACACCTTATTGCCAGAAGTTTCTAAAAAAGATCATTCATTAATAATTTATCATATTATAAATTTAATGGATAAATACGCTCTCTGGTTAACTGGTTTATTGGCAGTTGGGTTAATAGCGGGATTACAATCAACAGCCGCAGCTTTTTTAATGACATCAGGAAGTATTATCACAAGGGATTTGTATAAAGCATATGTTAATAAAAACATAAATTGGGAAAAAGAGCGTGCAGTAGCTCGTATAATAATGATGTTAATATTTCTAGCATCACTTTATTTAGCAACATTTGCTAAACCAGCAATGGTGCTCTTTAGTGGAATAGCAATTTCTATAGCTTTTCAGTTCTTAATTGTTTTGCTTGGGTTAGTTTGGTTTCCTTGGATAACAAAAGGAGCAGCAACCTTTGGTTTAATTATAGGTATTATTATTGTTATTTTAACAGAAACTATTGGGCAACAAATTACTGGGAACAGACTACCATGGGGAAGATGGCCACTTACAATACATTCTGGAGTATGGGGATTGTTATTTAATGTATTTGTTTGTTTTTCTATTTCTGCCTTTTCCAGTGTTACAAAAATTGATATTTATAGATCACACAGACAAAAGTTTCATGATTTTTTAAATGATCATATGGGTCTTCATCCTAGTAGAACAAAATTAAGATCTTTTGCTTATGTAATAGCTTTAATTTGGCTTTTTTTTGGAGTTGGACCTGGACAGGTACTTGGAAATAATTTTTTTGGAGAACCTGGAGCTGGTTATGAAGCTTGGATTTTAAAAATACCATCTATTTGGGCATATCAGCTAATTTGGTGGTTCTTTGGTATAGGATTGATATGGTTTTTAGCAAGCAAGATGGACTTATCAACTTTGCCAAACAAGCCAATTCAAGCAAATGATCTTTATAACAAACCTGACGAAGTTCAAGGAGAAGTTAACTATATCGACAAAGTTGGAACAGGTTACGGCTGGATATTAATTCTTGTAGGTATGGCAATATTTTCGATAATATTTTATATTTATTTTGTATAACCAATGATGACTTTGAATCCATTTAATTTTGATACAACTCCAGGAATACGATTTGGAAGTGGCCAAGCAAAAGATTCATGTAAAGAAATTTTTAAAAAACTTGGTTCTCGCATTCTTTTTATCACTGATAAAGGTTTAATGTCTTTAGGATTAACTAAACCAACTATAGAAGAGTTAAAAAAAATGGGATCAGTTGAAATATTTGATAATGTTGAAGCCGATCCTTCGCAAAAAACTCTTTTAACAGCAATTGAACTTGGAAGAAAAATTAAAGCAACAGGAGTTATTGGTTTTGGAGGAGGTTCATCAATGGATGTTGCTAAATTATCTGCCTTGATACTTGGTTCTAATGAAGATTTAGAAAAAGCATGGGGAGTTTCAAATGCAAAAGGACCACGCTTACCCTTAACTTTAATTCCAACCACTGCTGGCACTGGTTCAGAAGTAACACCTATATCAATTATAACAGTTGGAGAAGAAGAAAAAAAAGGAGTTTCTTCAGCAATAATTTTACCAGACTTAGCAATTTTAGATCCAGATCTTACACTAGGTCTTCCCGCACATACTACAGCTTCAACAGGTATTGACGCTATGGTACATGCAATTGAAGCGTACGCTTCAACCAATAAAAATAACAATCCAATATCAAAAATGATAGCAATAGAAGCCCTTAAGCTACTTGGAAGTTCAATAGAGACAGCAGTTACAGATGGTTCTAATGTTGAGGCTAGAGGAAATATGCTGATAGGGGCAATGCTTGCAGGAAAAGCTTTTGCAAACTCTCCAGTAGCCGCTGTTCATGCTTTAGCGTACCCAATTGGAGGAACCTTTCATGTTTCACATGGACTTTCAAATTCTTTAGTTTTACCTTATGTGCTTAGATTTAATAGTGTTGATACAAAAGCTTCAAAAGATTATTCTGAACTTGCTCCCTATGTGTTTCCAGATTTAGATACAAACAAAGGTACACAATCAGTTTGTGCAGAATTTATTGACAAAATGGAAGATCTATCAAAACGATTAGGTTTGCCACAAAAATTAAGAGAAGTGAATATACCAAAAAATGCATGTGAAAAAATGGCTACCGATGCAATGAAACAGACTAGATTGCTTGTAAACAATCCACGCGAAGTGACTGAATCTGATGCGCTTAATATTTATCATGCAGCGTGGTAGAAAGTAATTATGGAACAAAAAGATAAAGATATATTTGAGCAAACAACAAAATTTAATACAGGCATTAAGTTATATATGTTCCAAACAGGAACAATTAAGACCAAATTAAAATTTATTAAAATGAATCAAAGCGAAGAGCCTTTCGAAATTCCTGTGCCATGGTTTTTAATTAAACATCCTAAGGGTGACGTTATTATTGATGGAGGAATGCCAATAGAAGCGGCTATTGATAAACATAAACATTGGGGTTCTGTTGTCGAAGCCTATGACCCAGTCATGAAAAAATCAGAATGGTGTAGAGATCAAATAAAAACTGTAAATACGAACCCCGAAGATATAAAATATGTAATACAAACCCATCTTCATTTAGATCACTCAGGTGCTATAGGTCATTTTCCTAATGCTACTCATATTACGCAAAGACTAGAATATGACTATGCATTTAATCCAGACTGGTTTTCGCAACCAGCTTATATAAGAGAGGATTTTGATAAGCCAAATATTCGTTGGAAATTCTTACAAGGTAGAAAAACTGATTTTTATGATGTTCATGGTGATGGTGTTATAAAAATAATATTTACACCCGGTCATACTCCAGGACATCAATCTGTATTAGTTAATCTTCCAAAAACTGGTCATATGTTATTTACTGGGGATGCTTGTTATACTGAAGATCATTGGTGTGATAAATGTTTGCCTGGACTTGTAGCTTCTTCTTCTGATGCAGCTGAGTCAGTTTCAAAATTAAGAAAAGTAGCAAAAGAACATGATGCAACAGTTGTTTGGGGTCATGACCCCATTTCTTGGAAAATCTGGAAAAAAGCTCCCATGTTTTATTATGATTAAACTATAAATATATTTTTTTATTATTTTTAGAAGACTTAACAATTGCTTCCATAACTTTAACATTATGAGCTGCTTCAGAATTTTTAATTCTATATTTTTTTTTATTTTTACAATTATCTGCAAACTCTTGTAATTCTAAAAATAACGTATTTTTTTTGGATAAATTTATTTTTTGTATTATTCCATCTTTATGTATAATTTTTATTTTATTTTTATCTACATCTGAAAAGATATTCATATTAGTTGCAAAGATATTGAAGGTAGTAGTATACGGACACGCAAATATAGTGGTTAGATTACCAGTACAATTTTTTTTTAATTCAAAAATAGCAGAAGTAGTATCGTCTATATTAATTTTAACAGCATATTTTTTTACCAAAGCTTGAACTGATTTAACTTCTCCTCCAAAAAAACACATTAAATCTATCATGTGTATTCCTAGTCCAGCTATCGCTCCTCCAGGACTTTCATTTCTATTTGCACGCCAAAATTTTTTTTTATAATTTAATGCACCAGATGCAGAGAAATTTGAATCGATATGTAATATTTTTCCAATTTTTTTATTTTGATTCAACTTATTTATAAATTCATAGACACTTGAATATCTTCTGTTGTGACCAACAGACAAGATTTTTTTATATTTTTTTGCGATTAAATACATTTTTTTTGCGTCTAAATATTTTGTTGCCATTGGTTTTTCTACAAAGACATGTTTTCCATTTTGCAATGCTTGAATAGCGTGTTTTGCATGAAGAGAGTGTGGAGTTGTTAATATTACAGCATTAATTTTAGAATCTTTAAGGATTGCTTTGTAAGAGTCATGATAGGCAGTTTTGTATTTATTTGAAAAATTAATTCTTTTTTTTTTACTTTTAGAGTAGCAACTTACTATTTTAATTTTTTTACTTTTTCCTTGAATTGATTTTGCAAGTTCGTCTGACCACCAGCCTAATCCTACAGAAGCAGCATTAATCATAGTTTTTATTTATCAAGGGGTATTGTAGATTTCATAAAATCTTTTTTTTCAAAAACACTAAACCATTTATTAAGTTTTGGATGATTAGCTCTCCATTCATCGTTAAATCTAAACATAGTATAATCTAAAGCACAAGCTACAGCTATCTGATCCATGGTTAAATAACTTTCATCATAGTTGTTCCAATTATTCTCTAGCCACTTGATTGTCCTTGCTATTCTAATTTCTTGTTTTTTTATGAAATTTTCACTTTTTTCATTTGTAGGTCTAATTTTTTCCATACGTCTCTCTAAAACTGATTCCATTATTCCATTAGCAATAGACGTCATTGAAATAACTTCAAAGTATTTATTTTGTGGAAAAAGAGTTTTTTTTTTTGAAATTGAATCAAGGTAAAAACAAATATTGTCACTATCAATAATTGTTAAGCCATTAATTAACAAAGTGGGTATTTTTCTTAAAGGATTATATTTATCTAAAAAATCAGCTTCTTGAACCTTAATTATTTTTTCTTCTAAGGTAATTTCTTGTACCAAAGATGTTATTTTTGTTTTTCTTCCAAATGGTGAATTAGGACCATTGTATAATAATATTTGGTTTTGCATAAAAATTACAATTTACATATAAGAAAAAAAATATTGATAACAAGAAAAGTAGTAATTTCTTGCTTTAGCTGTTCATAATTTATATCTCTAGGATCAACAGAAGATATAGCCACATCAACTAAACTTTTTGTCTCTTCTGTTGATATTCCTATCTCTTCAGAAAGATCATTAATTATTGTTAAATATGAAGATTGTTTTGTTTTTTTGTTCATTCTATAATTATTGCCACTGTACCAGGGTCAATGCCTTCTTGGTCATTTACAACATTAACTTTAACTACTTTTCCATCAACCGGAGCGTCATGATGAACTTCTGTTTTCATAACTTCCATAATAAATAAAGGATCTCCTTTTTTTACCATATCTCCTTCTTTTACTAAAACTTTCCACATATTTCCTGGAACAGTTGTTTTTACTTCAGTTGCCATAAAACTCTTTCATATTAATTTTCAATTAAAAAAACGAACTTTTATATTTTTCATTCCCTTTTTTTCCATCATTTTGTTTCTAACTTTTTCTTCTAATCTTTCTTTGTCAAAATCTACAACTTTAACATGATCAATTTTATTGATTTGTTTTTTTCTAATTAATAAATCTTGTTTTTCAGAAGAAACTAAACTTACTTCACCGCAAATCATTGTTTGTTCAGCTCTTAATGTTTGAGCTTTTTCAACAGAGATTTCGACAAAATTAAAATTATCGCCCGGCTTTGCTTGTCCAAGTTTCCAAAAAGAAGCTGATGGAACAGTATAAGGAACAATAAACCCTCCCATACTTGGGCCATCGTTAACTAGTATTATTGGAGTTTGTCCAGCTAAATTAATTGCGCCCACAGGATATCCTTGGTCAATAAT
>CACLNT010000010.1 GCA_902608385.1 uncultured Pelagibacteraceae bacterium | reverse complement strand
TATAAATATGAAAAATGATTTATCGTTTGATGTTGTAGTTATCGGAGGTGGACATGCTGGATGTGAAGCCGCAGCCGCAGCTGCTCGGTTAGGAGTAAAATCTGCCCTATTCACACATAAAATAGAAACAATTGGTGAGATGTCTTGTAACCCTGCTATCGGAGGACTTGGAAAAGGACATCTTGTAAGAGAGATAGATGCTTTAGATGGGTTAATGGGTGAAATAGCAGACAAGTCTGGAATACAATTTAGATTATTAAATAGAAGCAGAGGACCTGCTGTACGAGGGCCAAGAACTCAGTCTGATAGATCGTTATATCGTAAATTTATGCAAGAAAAACTTGTAAACTATTGTAATTTAAGCGTTTTTTCAGATCCTGTAATTAAGTTCATTTTTTTCAAAAACAGTATAAATGGTTTCATTACACTTTCAGGGAAAAAAGTTACATGTAGCAAGTTAATACTCACAACGGGCACTTTTTTGAATGGTCTTATACATATAGGAGAAGAAAAGACTCCAGCTGGGAGATATGATGAAAAACCGTCTACTGGTTTAAGTGAACAACTAAAAAAATATAATTTTAAAATTGGAAGACTAAAAACAGGAACGCCGCCAAGACTTGATGCAAGAACAATTAATTTTCAAAATTTAGAAGAACAGTTTGCAGATGAAGATCCGTATTACTTTTCATTTCTAACTAAAAAAACTTTTAACAAACAAGTGTCTTGTCGTATGACTTACACTAATGAAAAGGTACATAAAATTATTTCAAATAATTTAACGAAGAGTGCAATGTACTCTGGTAGTATAAAAGGAGTTGGACCAAGATATTGTCCTTCAATAGAGGATAAGATTGTAAAATTTTCTAAAAAACAACGTCATCAGATTTTTTTAGAGCCTGAAGGGCTAAATGACCATACTATTTATCCAAATGGTATCTCTACATCACTACCACAAGTTGTACAGCAAGAAATAGTCAATAATATCAGTGGTTTAGAGAATGTTAAAATATTAAGACCCGGGTATGCTATAGAATATGATTATGTAGATCCTAGAGAACTTTTTTTGACCCTTGAAACTAAAAAAATTAACAATCTTTATCTTGCTGGACAAGTTAATGGAACTACTGGCTATGAGGAAGCAGCGGCCCAAGGTTTAATAGCTGGTATAAATGCATCGCTATCATTTAAAAATTCTGAACCTTTCATTTTGGATCGTTCTGATGCCTACATTGGTGTTATGATAGACGATCTTGTCACAAAAGGTGTAGCTGAACCATATAGAATGTTTACGTCTAGAGCTGAATATAGATTAAGTTTAAGATCTGATAATGCAGACAAGAGGCTAACAGGAAAAGGTATTAAAATAGGTTTGATTAGTGACGAGAGAAAAAGTTTATATGAAGATAAATCTGCTAAAATAGATATTATGATAAATAAAATGCAAAAATTCAGCATATCACCTACAAAAGTTGATAAATTTGGTATTAAAATTGCTAAAGACGGTGTTTTAAGATCGTCTAGCGAAGTTTTAGCACAAAAAGGTGTTACAATGTCTAAAATTAGAGAAATTTGGCCAAATATACCATTTTTTAATAAGGAAATTGATGAGCAAATTGAAATTAATGCCCATTATAGAGGATATTTAAGAAAACAAAGAGCGGATATATTAGCTTTTAAAAGAGATGAAAATCTTATCATTCCGGACAAGGTTAATTATGACGCTTTATCTGGATTATCAAATGAAGTTAAGGCTAAATTTAAGGAAATACAGCCAAAAACAATGGGACAAGCACTAAGAATAGATGGAATTACACCTGCTGCAGTTTATATTCTATTGTCACATGTCAAAAGAAAGTCTATTAAGCATATAGCTTAATGGACGAAAATTTTAAAAAATATTCAATACTGGCTAAATTTAATGTTTCACGTGAAACATGTATAGTATTTGAAAGATTTATCTCACTAATTATAGAAAAAAATAAAGAAATTAACATAATAAGCAGAAAAAATGATGAAATATCAATGATAAGGGAAAGACATATAATAGATTCTGCGCAAGCTATTGATTTTATTGATTTAAATGATAATATATGTAGTGATTTGGGAACAGGAGGTGGATTACCAGGAATAGTTCTTGCTATTATGATGAAAAATTTAAATCAGTCTATGAAATTTAAATTATATGAGAAAAGCCATCTTAAAAGTGATTTTTTAAGAGATGTTTCTCGAAAACTAAATTTAAACATTGAAGTGATAGAGGGTGATATTTTTAAAAAAAAAAATTTAAGCTCAGATATTGTTATTGGACGAGCATTTAAACCTTTGCCAATTGTATTGGAATTAATGACTAAGAATTTTGCCAATTATAAAAATTTAATTTTATTTATGGGGAAAAATGGAAAACAAATTTTGAAGGATGCTTTTAAGGAGTGGAAATTTGAGTATAAGGAAAAGATGAGTTTAACGAGCGATGATTCATTTTTAATAAACATAAAAAATATAAAAAAAAAATTTGATTAAAACACAAATCATATCTGTAATAAATCAAAAAGGCGGAGTCGGAAAAACAACAACAGTAATAAATCTTGCTGCAGGTTTAGTTCAACAAAATAAAAAAGTTTTAGTAATAGATTTAGACCCTCAAGGTAATGCAACAACTGGATTAGGATTATCAAATTTAGATAATTCTAGTGAAACAATTTACGGAGTATTAAATGGAACAAAAAACATCACTCAAGTTATAAAAAAAACTCAATTTGAAAATTTAGAATTGCTTTCATCAAATGTTGATCTTTCAGGATTAGAAATAGAAACAGCTGGAGACAGCAAAAGAGCCTTTATTTTAAAAGATCAATTAATGGCTTATTTAAAAGATTCTGGAGGAAAATATGAATATATACTGATAGATTGTCCGCCATCTTTAAGCCTTTTAACTGTAATGGCGTTAGTATCCTCTCATTCATTAGTGGTACCTTTGCAAACTGAATTTTTTGCTCTTGAGGGATTAACACAACTAATGAAAACGATAGACAGAGTAAAAGTCAATCTTAATCCTAATTTAAAAATTAGAGGCATACTTTTGACAATGTATGACAAGAGAAATAAACTTTCTTCTCAAGTTGAAAAAGAAGCAAGAGATTATTTTACTAATCAAGTTTATACAACTATAATACCAAGAAATGTAAGATTGTCAGAAGCACCCTCTCATGGAATCCCAGTTTTAATTTATGATAAAACTTGTCCCGGAAGTAAATCTTATTTTAGCTTTACAGATGAATTTATTAATCAAGAAAAACAGTTTGAAACAGCTGCATAATGGATGCTTTAAAAATTAAAAAAGGTTTGGGTAGGGGATTATCATCTTTGATTGGTGATACAAAAGTAGATACAAATATAAATAAACTATCTATTAGTGAATTAGTTAGAAATAAGTATCAACCTAGAAAGAACTTTAATCAAGAAAATATAGATGAGTTAACAAATTCGATTAAAGAGCGTGGAATTATTCAACCAATTGTAGTTAGAAAATCTGAAGATCTTAAATCAAAATATGAAATAATTGCAGGTGAGAGAAGGTGGTTAGCTGCTCAGAACGCTGGTCTTCATGAAGTTCCAGTTGTTATAACTGAGGCCGATGATCTTAAATCTCTTGAGTTTGCAATTGTGGAAAATGTTCAAAGGATTGATCTTAATGTAATTGAAGAAGCGCAAGGTTATCAACGGTTAATTGATGATTTCTCATATGATCAAAACAAAGTAGCACAATTTATTGGAAAAAGCAGAAGTCATGTTACAAATTGCCTAAGGTTATTAAATTTACCACCAGAAGTGGTTAGTTTAATTAAAAATAATAAATTAACACAAGGTCATGCTAAAATATTGGTTGGATTAGAAAATGCTCTTTTTTTAGCAAAAAAAATAATTGAAAAAAATTTATCCGTTAGACAAACTGAAAATTTAGTTAAAATATTTAGGACTAATAAAGTACCTAAATTTAATAAAAAAGATCCAAATATAAAAAATCTTGAACTAAGTCTTATTGAAAAGATTGGATTAAATGTTTTAATTAAAAATAATAAGAAAAATGCTGGATCTATTACTCTAGAGTATAAAAATCTTGAACAATTAAATAAATTAATTGAGGTTATTAAATTTAATTATTAGTTTTATTGGATTGTGTAATAATAAAATCAAATAAAATATTAATTGAATTTGATGAATTTTTTTTAATTAGTAATTCAATATCGTTAATTTTATATATTAAATTTTCTACTTTTTTTAATGTCCAGTTTTTAATTTGTTCCTTAACAATTTCTTTGTCTTTCCAAAAAATAGGTGGTTTAAATGAGTTTATTAATTGGTCAATATTTTTGTTTTCTTTTGTTTGACTTTGCAATTTATTTAATCTTTTTGCTTTTATTAAAAAAGTTTTGATAATTAAAATACAATCTTCTGCACTATAATTATTTTCATTTAAAATATTTATTGTTTTTTTTGAATTTTTTGAAAGGCAGCTGTCCACTAATTCAGTTACACTATAATTTTCTGCAAGATTAGTTAATTTTAAAATATCATCAATATTTATTTTTTTTTTATTTTTAATAAAATTTTCAATCTTTGTTATTTCATTATTTAAATTTAATCTGTCACCCCTTGATCTTGTAACTAGTATATTTATCGTTTCTTGAGATATTAGTATTTTTTTTTCTTTAAAATAGGTATTTGCAATATTGCTTAATGTTTGAATGTTATCAGCATAAAAAGGAATACAAATAATATTTTTATTTTTTTCAAATAATATTCTTAATTTTGATTTCTTTTCTAAAATATTAGCTAATAAAATTATTTTTGTATCTTCTATATTTTTTTCTATAATTTCTTCAATAATATTTGCAATTTTATCAGTGCTTCTTAAAATTATTATTAATTTTTCTGTTTCAAAAAATGATTTAGAAAAAATTTTATTAAAAAAATTTTCTTTATTGTTTAAAATTTCTTTTTCATCATATTTATAGATATTTTTTGAGAATTTTTTAAATGAATCATTAATAACTTTACTTTTAAAACCTTCATTTTCACCGTATAAAAGATAAATACTATTTTTTTTTAAATTTATTTTATTTATTTCGTACGATTTTATTATCATTTTAAAAATCTGATAAGTATATTACCGACTTTTCAATTATTTTAGTTATTAGAGTATTTTCAATTTCTTTTTCGTATTGTTTTAACGCAAATTTGTCTTCATTATTATTATAATTAAAGTTTGATGAAAAACTTTTTGTTTTATTGTACTTTTCACTAAAAATATTAATATTTAACACAATTGTCATTTGAAATCTTGATGGATCACCTTTATCATCTTTTTGTGTAGTTTCGATTGTTTTAACTGAGTTAATTTCTATTTGAATTATATTTTCACTATTTTCGTTAGAAAATATTTTTAAATTATTCGCAATTTTTGAGTTTAGTTTGCTTGTACTTTTTTGTGATATTTTTTCTATATAAAAATTATTTTCTTTTGAAGAATATATTGGGGTATATCCACAATTATTAAGAATAAATGATGTAATAACAATAATAATTATTTTCCTCATTTTATAATTAAATTTATTAGTTTATTTTTAATATATATCACCCTACTAATATTTTTGTTTTCTAAAAATTTACTAGTTTTGGAATTATTTTTTATTTCATTTACTAATGTTTTTTCATCCATATTCAAATTTGTATTAATTATATCTCTCTTTTTTCCATTAATTTGAACAACAATTTTATAATTTTCCACTGTTGAAACTTTTTTATCTGTTACAGGCCAATCAAGTTTATTATCACATTTCAACTCCTCTAAGCATTCAGATGCAAAATGAGGCAAAATAGGAGACATTAATTTAAGAATTTTCGTATAGTTTTCAGCTAAGTTTTTCTTGCTTATTGGTTTTTCTATTTCTTTAATTAGAAAGTTATATGTCTCATAGAAGTTTGCAACAATTACATTGTTATGAAATTTTTCCAAATTAATATTTATTTTATCAATTAGTTGGTTAGTAAATTTTGAAATTTCTTCAGAGTTTTGTTTAGACTCATCGGTTATTTTTAATTTAGCCTTAATTTTTTCATGCAAGCTCCACAATTTTTGAATAAATTTATAACATGCAACTATACCTTGTTCGGTCCATTGAACATCTTTTTCTGGAGGACTGTCAGACAACATAAATAATCTTACAGCATCTGCGCCATAATTTTCAATAATTTGTTCAGGATCAATAGTGTTTTTTTTTGATTTCGACATAGATTCTGAAGGACCAACAATTACTTTTTTTGTTGTGTTTTTTTTTAGAAAATAATTTTTACCATCTTTAATTTCAACTTCATCGGGACTTAACCATTTATTATTTTCATCTTTATAAGTTTCATGGCAGACCATTCCTTGAGTAAATAATCCTTGAAATGGTTCATTTAAATTGAATTTTTCATTTTTATAATTTAATGCTCTTGTAAAAAATCTTGAATAAAGTAAATGCAGTATTGCATGTTCAACACCACCAATATATTGATCAACAGGCATCCAATATTTAGCTTCATCGTAATCAAATCCATATTTTTTATTGTTAGGAGAACAAAATCTAAGAAAATACCAAGATGAATCAACAAATGTATCCAAAGTATCTGTTTCTCTAGTTAGTTCTTTCCCATCTATTTTTATTTTTTTCCATTCTTTGTTATTATCTAGTGGATTACCTTTACAGTTAAGATCAATATTTTCTGGTAATTTTACCGGTAAGTCTTCTTTGGCTATAGGAAAAACTTTTCCATGTTCATCATAAGCTATAGGTATTGGACATCCCCAATATCTTTGTCTAGACACACCCCAATCTTTAAGTCTAAAGTTAATTTTTTTTTCCCCTAACTTTCTTTTTTCAAGTATTTCTATAGTTTTAGAAATTGATTCATCTGGAACTTTAAGACCATTTAAAAAATCAGAATTAATAACAACTCCTGGTCCTGTATAAGCCTCCTTAAGAACTTTATAATTATCATCTTCATTTATGGGTTTTACTACAGTTGTAACTTTTAGGTTATATTTGTTTGCAAAGTCTAAATCTCTTTGATCATGCGCCGGACATCCAAAAACTGCTCCAAAGCCATAATCCATTAAAACAAAGTTTGCAAAATATACAGGAACTTTTTGCTTTTCATTTAATGGGTTAATAGCAAATAAATTGGTTTTAAATCCAATTTTTTCACCAATGGCAATAGATTCTTCTGTTGTGCCAGTTTTTGAACATTCCTCTTTAAATTTAATAAATTTTGGATCTTTTAAAAAATGCTTTGAAATAGGATGATCGATAGACACAGCTAGAAAAGAAAAACCAAACAAAGTATCTGGCCTTGTTGTAAAACATTTAATAGTATTAATGGGTAAATTGTCCTCTATTTTAAAGTCAACTTCACAACCAAAAGATTTTCCAATCCAATTTTTCTGCATTATTTTTACTTTTTCTGGCCAATTTTTTAATTCATCAAGTCCTTTAAGGAGTTCTTCAGAAAATTTTGAAATATTAAAAAACCATTGATTTAATTTTTTTCTTTCAACAGTTACTCCTGATCTCCAGCCCTTACCATCAATTACTTGTTCATTTGCTAAAACTGTTTGTTCAATAGGATCCCAATTTACATAATTTTCTTTTCGATAAACCAAACCTTTGTCATATAATTCTAAAAAAAAAAGCTGTTGATGTTTGTAATACTCAGGTGAACAAGTTGAGATTTCTCTTTTCCAATCAATTGATAAACCTATTTTTTTTAATTGCTTTTTCATTGTTGAAACGTTGGATTCCGTCCATGTTTTTGGATCTAAATTATTTTCTCTAGCAGCATTTTCTGCAGGTAAGCCAAAAGAATCCCATCCCATTGGATGTAATACGTTGTATCCCTTCATCATCTTAAATCTTGCTAATACGTCACCTATTGTATAATTTCTAACGTGTCCCATATGGATTTTACCAGAAGGGTAGGGAAACATTTCTAAACAGTAAAATTTTTTTTTTCCTTTTTTAACAGCACTTTCAAAGGTGTTATTTTTTTCCCAATAATCCTGCCACTTTTTTTCAATTGTTTTAAAATTGTATCTGTTCACAAAAATGAATTTACTATAAAAAATCTAATTTTTTAATACACCTGTTACGGGTTTTTTCTTACGATATTCTTCTGCACTTTTATTAAATTTGTTTTTTTCAAGAAATGCTGCTTTTTTTAAAATTGCTAACTTTATTTCATTTTCAAGGTTGGAGCTTATTTTATTTACATTGCAATTATTTAATGTATTCAGCTCACATATTTTTTCGTGTATATTAATTTTTAAAGCATCTGCTCTAATTTCATTAGTTAGAAAACGAACAGTAATTTTTAACATTCTTTTTTCGCTTTCGACTTTTGAATTTCCCGAAAACCAATCAGTAATGATAATGCCCCCAGAGTAGCTTACGTTAGTGAAAGGGACGAAATCAAGAATTTCTATTGAAGCTCTCCAAAGTTCATTAGAGGATGCAAAGTCAAAAACTCCACCACTTGAGCCTCCTTTCCCAAAACGTATACCTCTACCTTCTTCAATATTTTTTGCTACCCTGTCCTTAACGTTAACTGGATTATCCTTAATAGGTGAATGTTTATAAATTCCACAAGCAGTTAAAATAAGTGATGTGGTTATTAGTAATAATGTCAATTTTTTCATGAAAAGCCTTATTTTATCCAAAAATCACTTGTTTTATACAATATCAACAAAAAAAACTAAATAATAGTGATAAAAATGCAACATATAAGAAAAAAACAGATAAAATATAGGTTTCTAATATATTTGAAATATAGGAATGCTATTTTCCCCATATTCATATGAATAATAATAACAAAAGGAGAATTATGAATAACTTAAAAAAATTGGGTGTTACAGCATTAGCGGGTTCGCTAGCAGCTGTTAGTGCTCAAGCAGGCGAAATGAGTATGAATGGTTCTGCTAACTTCACTTACTACACAACTAGTAAGTCAGAAGGTAAAGGACTTGGTACTGACAAAGGACTTACTGTTTCTGGTTCAGGTGAACTAGATAATGGTTGGACTTTTTCAATCTACACATAC
This sequence comes from uncultured Pelagibacteraceae bacterium, assembly GCA_902608385.1. GTDB lineage: Bacteria > Pseudomonadota > Alphaproteobacteria > Pelagibacterales > Pelagibacteraceae > Pelagibacter. The sequence goes on along the minus strand of CACLNT010000010.1, from coordinate 45,223 downwards.
TTTAGTGATGGTATTGATATTTCATCACACGCTACTTCTTTGACTATGGGTTCATTGGGAACAATAACTATGGGTCAAGCATTTGGCGGAAATAGCGGATCATACGATGAGGAAGTACCTCAAGCGTACGAACAAACATCAGACAGACAACAAAACTCTGCTAACCAAGTTGGTAACTGGATGGATAACGGTGGTCTTACATGGACTCCTCCGGCATTTGACATCAGTGGTCTTGGTTCAGTTCAAGCACATGTTGGGTTCTCTCCTGAAGCAAACGACGTAGCAACTAATAATGGTTCAGTTGGTGCAAAACCAGGTGGAACTTATTGGGGAACTGGTACTGACCTTGGTTTAACTCTAACTACTGATATGGGTTTAACTTTAGGTGCTTATGGAGCTCAAAGAGAACAAGAAAGCCCTCTTAATGCAGATGGCGATGAGTTCAACGGTTCATGGTACGCAAAATATACAATGGGATCAGTTTCTGTTGGATATTCTGAAGCATACTACGATAGCGGATCAAGTGGTACTGCAACTGCAGCTACTACAGCTAAAACTATTGGAACTTCTGCTGGTGTATTTGAAAACCAACAAATGTCTATTGCGTTTAACGTAAATGATAATTTGTCAATTTCATATACAGAGTCTGAAGATACTTACAATGCTCAAGCTAGTACAACATCTACACAGACAGTTGCTGACGTTACTCAGGAAACTGAAGCGTTACAAGCTGCGTATTCTATGGGTGGTATGACTATCAAAGCATTCAGTATGGAAGCTTCAAACCCAGGTTGGGATTCGAATGCTACGAAAAATTCATTTAGTGAGATATCTATCGGATTATCATTCTAAATTAGTAGCTATTTAAACAATTTAAAAACGGCCTAAGTTTTCTTAGGCCGTTTTTTTTTATCCATCTTATTCCAGCGAAGCCATAGCAATTTAAAAGATTAATTTTTTTAATATTTAAATCATTTATTCCCCCCAGGGCAATAAAGCAAATTTTTTTATTGTTTACTAACTGATTAAATTTGTTAATTCCAAGGAAATGTGTTTTTTTATTTACTTTAAATGTGGGAGCTAAAAAAATTAGCTTACATCCTTGTTTTTGTTTAATACTAATTTCTTGAATTGAATGGGCTGATCCTAAAATTAAAAAATTTTTCCTTTTAGAAAAAATATTAAATATAATTTCTTTGTTGAATGATGGTAAATAAACCCCATCTAAATCAAGATTTATTGCCATTTTATAGTTATTTGAGAGGTAAAATTTAATTTTTCTTTTTTTGCAGCAATTCTTAATTTTTGTGATTAATGATTTGGATGGTTTATTTTCATAATTTCTATAAATCAAAGCAATATTTTTAGGCAAATATTTAATATCCTTTTCTTTAAAATCATCAATAAAGTGATAAATTTTTGGAAAATTATGTTTCATAAGTCTATTAATAACTTAGATTTAATTAAAAAAGAAATTCAATCTAGAATTTCAGAACTAAATTATCAAAATTATGACCCTAAAATTATTGCAGTATGCAAAACTTTTCCTATTTCTGAAATTTTACCATTAATTAATCATGGACATCTTCATTTTGGTGAAAATAAAGTTCAAGAATCAATATCAAAATGGACAGATATTAAAAATGATTTTAAAAATATTAAATTACATATGGTTGGAAAGTTACAAACTAACAAAGTAAAGCATGTTTTGCCTCTTTTTGATTATATTCACTCATTAGATAATATTAAATTAGCTGAAAAAATATCCAATGAACAACTAAAAATTGGAAAAAAAATTAAAATTTTTATTCAAGTAAATGTTGGAAATGAATCTCAAAAAGGTGGAATTTTAGAAGAAAATTTAATTACTTTTTATAAAAAATGTAAAAATGATCTTGGTTTAGAAGTTGAAGGTCTAATGTGTATTCCTCCAAATAATAACAAATCTGAAATTTACTTTTCTAAAATGAGAAAATTATCTGATGAAATTAATTTGCCTGAATTAAGCATGGGTATGTCTGATGATTATTTAAAAGCTTGTGAATATAAAACTACTTTTTTTAGAATTGGTTCTAAAATTTTTGGTAAAAGAAATTAGTTAATTTTAATTGTTGATTTTTTATTAATTAATTTTACTAAAATTAAAAAATCGTTTTCTAACAATGCTATACATCCTGCGGTTGGTGTAAAATTTTTTGTTAAGTGAATAAAAATTGCACTACCTTTATTTGGTTTTGTTCTTTTTGTATTATATTCAATTACTAATAAATAATTATATTTATAATCTTTTCTAAATAATTTTTCACGTTTGATTTTTTTATTATTTTTTATTTCTTTGTTATAAAATTTACTTTTTGAGTCATTACACCACCCCATATTTCTTTCAATTTTTTTTACTATTAATTTTGATATGGGTTTTTTTACTCTATCTTTTCTATAATAAAGTGTGCCTAAATTAAATGTTCCTTTAGGAGTGCATTTATCGCCTTCAATTTTATTTTTTTTTAAACCATTCTTTCCGATGCAACATTTAAATTTAAAATCATCAATTTTTAAAGTATATTTATTTTTTAAAGTTATTTTCATAATTTTAATTTAAATGGCCAAACAAACAGTACACATTATTGATTTTGAAATACTATATAATATTTTTGATGAAATTAAGGATTATTTAGAATTTCAAATTTTTCACTATAAAAATGAAGAAAATTTTTTAAATACTAATAATTTAAATCTTAATGATTCTTTAATTTTAGTAAAATCTATTAAAAAAGTTTTTTTAAATAATGACAGAATTGATAGAAAAAAAATTTTCTCTGTTTCAAAATATCCAATAACAATAGATAAATTAGTTGAACTATTAAATGTTAATTTAATTAAACAAAAATACAATTATCAATCTAATATTGACATTAAGGATTATGTATTAGATTTAAATTCAAGAACAATTACAAAAAATAATGAAAGTTTAAAACTTACACAAAAAGAAATTGATATTATTCTTTTTCTTAATGATTACAAAAAACCCCAAAAAGTTAATATTCTTCAAAATAAAGTTTGGGGTTATTCCTTAGAACTTGAAACACATACTGTTGAAACGCATATTTATAGACTAAGAAAAAAAATTAATGATAAATTTAAGGATAATAATTTTATTTTAAGCAATGATGATGGATATTTTGTTAAATGAAAAAAAAAAATTTAATTGCTAAAGATTTAAGATCTCCAAAGTATCGATCTAGGGTAGTTAAAGCAAAAAAAGGAAAAGGAAGTTTTAAAAGAAGAAAAAAATAAATTAATTTAATCTTGCTCCAATTTTTTGAATTATTTTTGAGGACATTTCAGTACCTTTTTCAAGGCTTTCCTTTAAAGATAAATTGTTAACATGACCATGCAAAAAGCCTGCTGCAAATAAATCTCCAGCACCAGTTAAATCAACAATTTTTAAATCTTTTTTACTATTACATTCAACCACTTCATTTTTTTGAATTGATATACTTCCTTTTTCTCCACGAGTAATAACAATTGTTTTTTCAAGTTGTTTGCTAAATGAGATTACTTCATCAAAATTTTTTGTATCAATTAAAGACAATGCTTCTTGTTCATTAGCAAAAATAATATCTAATTTGTTTTTAACCAAATCTAAAAAATGAGGTTTGTGTCTTTCAACACAGAATAAATCAGATAACGACATTGCAACTTTGTTTGAATTTTCAATTGCTTTATTAAAGGCTTTTTTAGGATCACCTTCATCCCACAAATATCCTTCTAAAAATATGATTTCACTATTTTTCACAGCATTAATATCAACATCATTTTCATTTATTTTTCCTGCTATACCAAGAAATGTACACATAGTTCTTTCTGAATCTGGAGTAATTAATATTAAGCAAGTTCCAGTTGGTAATTCTTCTTTTTTTTTAGAATAAAAATATTCTACACTTTCTTTTTTTAATCCTTCTTCGTATTTTCCGCCAAGGTCATCTTCATTTACTTTACCAATAAATCCTACTTTATTACCCAATTGAGACAGTCCCACGATAGAATTTGCAACTGATCCACCAGAGACAGTTTCTTCAATTTTTAAGCTGGATAATAGTTTTTTAAATTCAGCTTCATCAACAAGCTTCATGGTACTTTTGGTTAGACCATTATCAGTTATAAAGTTGTCTTCTACTTTACAAATTACATCTACTATTGCGTTTCCAATTCCTAAAATTTTCATCTAAGTTCCTTACCGTTGTATTTACAATATTTGATTATTACACATGTCTTACATGAAGGTGACCTTGCTTTGCAAGTATATCTTCCATGAAGCAATATAGTGTGACCAGCTTTTTTTAAGTATTTTTTAGGAACTACTTCATACAATTTTTTTTGGACTTCATCAGGATTTTTTCCAGGAGCCAAACCTGTTCTATTACTAACCCTAAATACATGTGTATCAACAGCAATTGTAGGTAATCCAAAACCTTCATTTAATACCACGCTTGCAGTCTTTCTTCCAACTCCAGGCAAAGCATATAAGTCTTCGAAATTATTAGGAACTTTTCCATTATGTTTTTCGATTAATAGTTTTGATAATAAATAAACGCTTTTAGCTTTGTTTCTAAAAAGACCAATGCTTTTGATTAATTTTTCAATTTTTTTTTGTCCCAATTTGACGAAATGTTCAGGCTTATTGTATTTTAGATAAATATTTTTGGTAACATTATTAACATTAACGTCAGTACACTGAGCTGAAAGAACAACTGATACTAAAAGAGTAAATTTACTTTTGTACTTAAGATCACTTTTAGGATTCTTTATAGCTTTGCTTAAATTCTTAAAAAGAGAATTTATTTCTCTAGATTTCATTTTCAATTTATTTAAAATTCAAAACGTTTCTCATTGAATAAAGACCAGGCTTTTTATTCATTAACCATTTGGCTGCAGTAAATGCACCTTCAGAATAAAGAGCTCTATCAAATGCTTCATGATCTAAAGTAATGGTTTCTTTTCCACTTGAAAAATGAACTTTATGATTTCCTACGATTTCACCTTTTCTAATTGAATTAAAATTAATTTTTTTGCTGTAGGGAAAAGCCTTTTTATTTAAATATTTTTTTCCCAGTAATTTATAAAAATCTTTATTTTTTCCAACTGCAATACCTTTTCCAAGCATTAAAGCTGTGCCTGATGGATGATCTTTTTTATGTCTATGATGTACTTCAAAAACTTTACTTAAAAAATTATTTCCAAGTGATTTTGAAGCAATTTCAGTTAAATACATCAACAAGTTTATTCCAAGACTCATATTACCAGCTTTAAGAATAGGTATTTTTTTAGAATATTTTTTTATTAAATTTTCTTCTTTTTTAGAAAAACCAGTTGTTCCAATAACTACTCTTTTTTTTAGTTTAGATGCAATTTTAAGTACTTCTAGGGTACATTTTGGAATAGTGAAATCTATTATTATATTTGCTTTTTTAAATGCATTTTCAGTATTTAAATCAGGTCTAATTCCACTAATTTTTTTATTAATTATTCTATTTTCTGTGAGAGCAACTAACTTAAAGTTTTTATCAGATTTAGAAGATTTAATGAGTTGTTGACCCATTCTTCCCATACATCCAGTAATAGCTAAATTAATTTTTTTCATTTAAATGATGAAATATAAAACTATCATAACAACTAAAACAATTATAGCCCAAATAGATAAATTAATTAAAAACTGCTTTAATTTTGAATTAGTTCTCAAGAAAGCAGGGAGCACTAATACTAGAACAGCAATCAAAAATATTGCTGGAACGATTTGTTCTAATCCCATTTATTTCTATTATATTAATTTCTTTTAGTTTTTCCAGAAACTCTTTGCTTTTTGAAAGAATTTTTTAATACTTGGATTTGATTTTTCGTTTTCAATTTTTCTGAATTTTTCAAGCAATTCTTTTTGTTCTTTATTAAGTGATACAGGAACTTCCGTATTTACTTGAACATAAAGGTCACCATTTCCACTGCCTCTCATATATGGCATACCTTTGCCTTTAAGCCTAAATTGTTTTCCACCTTGCGTTCCAGCAGGTATTTTAATTTTAGCCTTTGCACCATCTATTGTAGGTATTTCCAAAGAAGTACCTAAAGCAGCATCTGCAATAGATACAGGGTACTCAAAAAATAAATTTTCATCTGATCTTTTAAATAGTTCGTGTGAATAAACATTTATAAATAAATATAAATCTCCACTTCCTGCACCCCTAGAACCCGCTTCACCTTTACCTGCTAATCTTATTCTCGTTCCATCATCCACACCTTTTGGAATAGTTACTGACAATCTTTTTGAAGCTTGTTTTTTACCTTGACCACCACAACTATTGCATGGATCAGTAATTTCTTCTCCAGTTCCAGAGCATTGAGGACATGTTTGTTGAACTGTAAAAAAACCCTGACTAGATCTTACTTGTCCATGACCTCCACACATTGAACATGAACTAGCATCATGTCCTGGTTTAGAACCACTTCCACTACAGGTATTGCATTTTTCTGAAGTTGAAAATTTTATGTCTTGTTTTTTTCCATTATAAGCCTCTTCTAATGTAATTGATAAGTCATACCTAAGATCTGATCCTCTAAAATTTGATTTTCTGCTTCTTTTTCCTCTACCACCACCAAAATCACTAAAGAAATCTTCAAAAATATCAGAAAAATGATTTGAAAAATCAAAGTTTCCAAAACCACCTCTTCCACCTGCTCCATTTTCAAATGCAGCATGACCGAAATTATCGTAATTCTGCTTTCTCTCTTTATCCGAAAGGACGTGATATGCTTCGCTGGCTTCTTTAAATTTTTCTTCTGAAGGTTTATCTCCTGGATTTTTATCAGGATGATGTTTTACAGCTAATTTTCTATATGCTGCTTTTATTTGTTCTGGAGATGAATTTTTTTGAAGACCCAAGACATCATAATAATCTCTTTTTGACATAACTAGTTAAAGACAAACTGGTTGTTAGTCTTAAGCGCTTTTTTCTTTATTTTCGTCTTTTACTTCTTCAAAGTCTGCATCAACAACATTGTCGTCTTTTTTTCCTTTATCATCTTTTTTAGCATCACCTTTAGAAGCATCAGGTTTTGCATCTTTTTGTTGAGATTTATAGATTGCTTCACCTAATTTCATAGAAGACTGTACTAAATCTTGAGTTTTCTTTTTAATATCTTCTAAATCAGTTCCTTTAAGAGAATTTCTTAAATTTGCAGTTGATGTTTCTATAGCTTTTTTATCAGCTTCAGAAACTTTGCCACCGTGTTCTTTTAGATTCTTTTCAGTAGAGTGTAAAAGAGTATCAGCTTGATTTCTTGCATCAACCGACTCTCTTTTTTTCTTATCAGCTTCTTTATTTGCCTCAGCGTCTTTGACCATTTTGTTAATTTCTTCTTCACTTAAACCACCAGATGCTTGAATTTGGATTTTCTGTTCTTTACCAGTTCCTTTATCTTTTGCTGAAACATTAACTATTCCATTTGCATCAATATCAAAGGTTACTTCAATTTGAGGAACACCTCTTTGAGCTGGAGCAATTCCAACTAATTCAAAATTTCCAAGCAATTTATTGTCAGAAGCCATTTCTCTTTCTCCCTGTAAAACTCTTATGGATACAGCAGGCTGATTGTCTTCAGCTGTTGAGAAAACTTGGCTTTTTTTAGTTGGTATTGTTGTGTTTTTATCAATTAATCTTGTTGATACGCCTCCCAAGGTTTCAATTCCAAGTGATAACGGTGTAACATCAAGAAGAAGAACATCTTTAACATCACCCTGTAGAACCCCTGCTTGTATTGCAGCTCCCATAGCAACAACTTCATCAGGGTTAACACTTTTATTTGGATCTTTACCAAAGAAATTTTTAACTTGTTCAATAACTTTTGGCATTCTAGTCATACCACCAACCATAATAACTTCATTAATTTCACCAGCAGTTAAACCAGCATCTTTTAATGCAGTTTTACAAGGAGGTAATGTTCTTGCAATTAAATCTTCTACTAAAGCTTCTAATTTAGCTCTAGTCATTTTTAAATTAATATGTTTAGGACCAGTCTTATCAGCAGTGATGAAAGGTAGATTAACTTCCGTTTGAGTAGCAGAAGATAATTCTATCTTAGCTTTTTCAGCAGCCTCTTTTAATCTTTGGAGAGCTAATTTATCTGTTTTTAAATCTACACCATTATCTTTTTTAAATTCATTAACTAAGTAATCGACAATAGCATTATCAAAGTCTTCACCACCTAAAAAAGTATCTCCATTAGTTGATTTAACTTCAAATACACCATCACCTAATTCAAGAATTGAAACATCAAATGTTCCTCCTCCTAAATCATATACCGCAATTTTTTTATTTGCTTTTTTATCTAGCCCATAGGCTAAAGAAGCGGCAGTTGGTTCATTTATAATTCTTAAAACTTCTAAACCAGCAATTTTACCTGCATCTTTTGTTGCTTGTCTTTGTGCATCATTAAAGTATGCCGGAACTGTAATTACTGCTTTTGACACTTCTTGACCCAAATATTTTTCTGCAGTTTCTTTCATCTTTTGAAGTATGAATGCAGAAATTTGAGACGGTGAATATTTTTGTCCTTTTGCTTCAATCCAAGCGTCACCTTTTTCTGAATTAATTATTTTAAAAGGAGCTGATTCAATATCTTTTTTAACTGTAGAATCTTCAAAATTTCTTCCAATTAATCTTTTAACTGCAAAAATTGTATTTTCAGGATTTGTTACAGCTTGTCTTTTAGCTGGTTGACCAATTAGTTTTTCATCAGTATCAGTGAATGCTACAACAGAAGGAGTTGTTCTTGCTCCTTCAGCATTTTCCAATACTTTTGCCTGTGCACCTTCCATTATTGATACACACGAATTTGTTGTTCCTAAATCTATTCCTATTACTTTGCTCATTTTAATTCCTCTGTTTCATATAAGTGTTAATTATTGATGTACAAGTTCTATTTTGTGCATTATTTCTTGGTTTTTTCTTCCTTTTTTTCCTCATTTTTTTCAGTTTTTTTAGATACAGCGACTAAAGAAGGGCGCAGCAATCTATCTTTCATTTTGAATCCTTTTTGGATTTCCTGAACAATGGTTCCTGGCTCTTTATTATTATCTTCAACTTCCATCATTGCTTGGTGCAGATTTGGATCAAGTTTTTTATCTAAAGCTACTATTTCTTCAATGTTATTTTTTTTAAAAATAGAAATTAAATCTTTTTTGACTATGTCAAGATGCTCTAATGTTTTTTTTAAAACATCAGATTCTTTTATTTTTTCATCGTTCTCTAAAGACTGTTTGGCTCGATCGAAGTTATCAATTAAGTTTAAAGATTCTCTTGCAAATGAAAAGCCTCCATATTCGAAGGCATCATCTTTTTCTTTTTCAAATCTTCTTCTTTGATTTTCCATTTCCGCTAATGTTCTAGCTAACTTTTCTTCAAGCTCTTTGATTTTGTCTTCTGGGGATAATTTAACTTCTTTTTCTTTTAATTCTTCTTTCTTTTCTGAACCTGGAGTAGATTTTATTTTATTGTTCTTTTTTTCCTCAGTTTTAGAGTTTTGTTCTTTTTCCATATAATCTTATATGGTAAGAAATTTCATAATTTCTAGATGGAACAAAAAAAAAATATTAATATAATTGTAGGCACAAATAATGCTGGAAAATTAAGAGAAATAAAGGATTTACTACCTAAAAATTTAATAATTTATTCACCTCAAGAGTTAAAACTTAAAAGTCCAAAGGAAAATGGAAAATCATTTAAAGAAAATTCTTTAATTAAAGCCAAATTCTTTTCAAAAAAGACTAAAATGATTTGTTTGGCAGATGATTCAGGATTAGAGATTAATATTTTAAATAAAAAACCAGGTATTTTTTCATCTAGATGGGCGGGTCCTAAAAACAATTTTAATATTGCTATAAGCAAAGTATTTGATGAGTTAAAAAAAAAGGATTTAAATTGGAAAAGCAAAAAGATTTTAGCACAATTTATTTGTGTTTTAACTTTATATTGGCCCAATGGTAAATTTGTAAATTCTATTGGAAAAATAAAAGGTTATATTTCAAGTAAAAAGAAGGGTAAAAATGGTTTTGGTTATGATCCAATTTTTAAACCTTTAAACAAAAAACTTACTTTTGGCGAAATGAAATCTAAAGATAAACATAAAATAGATCATCGTTTTCAAGCTTTCAAAAAAATTAAAAAATTTCTTTAAAATTATTATCTTCAGCTTTGTAAAAATTTAGAGTGTGATTAATTTTATTGTTTTTGACTTCAAATATTCCCATTTTTCCTTTAAATATATTTTTTTTTTGAAACATTTTTTTGTCAATAATCAAATTGTTTTGAAGAGTTAGATAATAGACTAATCCAACTAAATCATAACTTAAAAATGATAATTGGTTTGGATATTCATCAAATGTTTGATGGTAAGTTTTTATAAATTTATTATAATTTTCTTTGTTAATTGATGGAAAGTATATTGGTTGTAAATTTGTTTCTTTAAGTAGTGATTTATCAAACCACTGATTTAAAGTTATAAAATAGATTTTTTTTGGAGAAACATCAGTATACAAAAGTGATGTTGTTATACTTTTTAAACTCTCATCAAAATCTGAAATTATTACAGAATCAAAATTAACTTTTCCTAGTGTGTCTCTTTTTTCAAGTTTTTTAATTTTTTTTTCTTTATTCCCTTCATTAGATTTTTTTAATCTCTTAATTTCGTCTTCAAGGTTTTGTTTTCTTTGATAATATTTTGTTATTTTTTCGATTTGCTTAGTAAGTTTAGTTGGATCAGAATCATAATAAAAAACTTCCTTGATTTTAATTTTTGATTGTTTAATAGCTTTTTCAATTTCTTCTTTATAATTTTCTTTAGGTATTAATAAAATTGTTTTATTAATTTCATTTAATTTTTGAAATTTTTTTATTGTTTTAAGCTGAGAATTTGCATTTATTCCAGTACTAATAATATTTTCTGGATTATTAATAATTTTATTTGTTAATGATAAAAAAGTAACATCTTGTAATTCATCTAAATAAATTAAATTTTCATTAAAAACTGGTCCTATAATTATTTTAATACCATCTTCATAAAGTTTTTTTGCATTTCTTAAAGTTATCTCTGGGTTTGAAGCTGTATCTTTGGGAAATATTTCTATGGATGAGTTATCAATTTTATTTACTGCAAGTCGTACAGATTTAATAATCGATTTTCCAATTTCGCTATTTTGTCCAGTTATTGGAACCAAGAGACCAATTTTAATTTTTTCTTCTGCAGCTGTTTTTTGAATAATTAAAACTGAAGTTATACAAAAGAAAATTATAATTTTAATAAATATTTTCATTTTAATGTTATTATTATAGTGATTATATTTTAATGATTCCACAAAGAGACAAAAAAATTAGTGAGCCAAAATGTGCGTTATATGTTGTATCCACCCCTATTGGCAATTTAAAAGATATAACTTTAAGAGCTATCGAAATTTTAAAACAATCGGAATATATACTTTGTGAAGATACAAGAGTTTCAAAAAATTTATTAGAAAAATATAATATTAAATCCAGATTAATTTCTAATTATAAATTTAATGAAAAAAAAAATATAGATAAAATAATTCAGATTTTGAAGTCTGAAAAAATTGTATCAATTATTTCAGATGCTGGAACTCCTGGTATTTCTGATCCAGGAAGAATCATAGTAAATGAATGTGTAAAAAATGATATTGATGTTTATCCAATACCAGGGGCATCAGCAGTAACGGCCGCTGTTTCAATTAGTGGTTTTTCAGAAAAGTATTATTTTTATGGTTTTTTTCCTCAAAAAAATAAAGAGTTAAAAGAAGATTTTAAAATTTTATCAAATTTAAATTCTTCAATTGTGTTTTTTGTTTCTCCACAAAAAATTAATAAAGCTATTGGGTTTATTAAAGATTTTTTTTCAGATAGAAAAATATTAATTTGTAGAGAAATTTCTAAGTTATATGAGGAACATATAAGAGCAAATGTTCATCAACTTGAATTATTTAATAAATCACCCAAAGGTGAACTTACAATTGTTTTATCTGAGAAAGATGTCAAAAAAAATGTTTACAAAAACCTTGACGAATCAGATAAAAAAAACATTAAAAAAATGATTAAAAATTTAAGTATAAAAGATATTACAGATTTGATTAGTCAAAATAAAAATGTTTCTAAAAAAGAAATATATAACTATTGTTTAAAATTAAAAAATGAGAAATAAATTTTTATTAATTTTTCTAACTTTATTAATTCTTACTAGTTGTGTTGGAACAGGTTCTAAGGGTGTGTTTGGTACAGGAGTGAGTATTGCATTAGATCCACGATCATTGGGTACTCAAATTGATGATTCTATTATGCAAAAAAATCTAGTAACAAGATTAACACTGATGGATAAAAATTATTTTTTATCAATTAATACGAAAGTCTTAGATGGAAGAATTTTTTTGACAGGCAAAGTTAATAATCCAGAAGAAAAGCTTCAAATTACAAAATCAGCTTGGGAGACATCTGGAGTAAGATCTGTTAAAAATGATATTAAGGTTAAAGAGGAATTTGATTTTAAACGTTCAGCAAAAGATTTATTAATTACATCACAGTTAAGAACTGCGATGATATTAAATAAGAATATAAAATCAGCAAATTATAATATTGATACTTATAAAAAGAAAATTTTTATTTATGGAATAGCAATCACTACCGATGAAAGAAAAGAAGTAATTAATGAAGCAAAACAAATACTTGATGTTAAAGATGTAGTGTCTAGTATTTTGTTAGTGGAAGATTTAAGAATTCAGAAAGACTAATTTTTTTTACCATAATTAATTACACCTGCAGAATAAGCGGCAATACAGGCTAAATTGAGAATATCTGAAGTTGAAGATCTTAAGGGTGCAATTTCAATAGGTTGACCTAATCCAATTAATAGAGGACCTATAACTTTTGCTCCACCTAATGATTTCATCATTTTATATGAAATTGCAGCGCTATGTTGACCTGGCATAATCAATATATTTGCATTTCCTACAATTCCTGAAAAAGAATATAATGATTTATATTCTTCGTTTAAGGCCACATCAGGTTGCATCTCGCCATCAAACTGAAAATCTACTTTTTTATCTTGTAATATTTCTACTGCATCTCTTATATGTTTTGTACTATCCGTTGCTGGTTGCCCAAAAGTGGAATGAGAAACAAACGCAACTTTTGGATCAAAACCAAATAGCCTTACAACTCTGGCAGATGAAATTGCTATTTCAGTGAGTTGATCTGCTGTTGGATTTTCGTGTACACTTGTATCTCCTATAAACACAGTTTTACCTTTATTTACAACCATATTTAAACCAAACATTATTTCTCCAGGTCTTGCATCTACTACTTTATTTACCTTTTCTAATGAAGTAGCATATTTTCTAGTATTTCCAGTTACTGCACCATCAGCATCTCCACATGAAACCATACAAGATGTCCAGATTACTCTGTCATTTCTTACTAATCGGTCGCAATCGCGTTCTAATAAGCCTTCTTTTCTTTGTAATTTTTTGAATAAATAATTTGAGTATTTCTCTCTCTTTTTTTTGTCATTTGAATTAACTATTTCAATATTAAAATTTTCACTATAGCCAATGTTTTTAAGTTGTTCTTTTATTTTATCTTTTTTACCCACTAATATTGGAACTCCTAATTTGGTATTTTTAAATGCAATTGCAGCTTTTAAAGTATTTTCATCTTCACCATCTGCAAAAACAATTCTCTTTTGTGTTTTTTTTATTTGAGAATTTATACCTTGCATTATTGTAACAGAAGGATCTAGCCTTTGCTTAAGTTGCTCTTTATAAATTTCAAAATTTTTTATTTCTTTTCTTGCAACACCACTTTTAATAGCAGCTTTTGCTACTGCTACTGGGATTTCAGTAATTAATCTTGGATCAAAAGTTGAAGGGATAATATATTCTTTTCCATATTTTGGTCTTTCGCCACCCATAGCAGCAACTACCTCATCAGGAACATCTTCTCTTGCAAGAGCTGCAATAGCATGTGCAGCTGCAACTTTCATTTCTTCATTTATCGTTTTTGCTCTAACATCTAAAGCTCCTCTAAAAATATATGGAAAACCAATTAAATTATTTACTTGATTTGGATAGTCGGACCTTCCAGTTGCTACAATTGCATCTTTACGAACCTCTTGAACTTCTTCTGGTGTAATTTCTGGATCAGGGTTTGCACATGCAAAAATAATTGGATTTTTGGCCATTTTTTTTACCATTTTTTTTGATAAAATGCTTTTAGAAGACAGCCCTAAAAAAACATCAGCACCATCAATCGCCTCATCTAGAGTTCTTTTTTTTGTTTCAATTGCATGAGATGATTTCCATTGGTTAAGATTATCTCTGCCTCGATAAAGAACACCTTTACTATCAAGCATTATTATATTTTTTTGAGGAACACCGGTATTTTTTAATAAATTAGTACAAGCCACAGCTGAAGCTCCCGCACCATTTACAACTACTTTAATTTTTTTTATTGATTTTTTTGATATGTCAAGAGCGTTTATTAATGCCGCATTAGTGATTATTGCGGTGCCGTGTTGATCATCATGAAATACTGGAATATCTAATATTTCTTTTAATTTTTCCTCAATAATAAAACAGTCGGGCGCCGCTATATCTTCTAAATTTATTCCACCAAAACTACCTGCAATATTTTTAATACTTCTAACAATTTCATTTGTATCTGATGAATCAATTTCAATATCAATAGAGTCAATATCTGCAAATCTTTTAAATAATACTGCTTTTCCTTCCATTACTGGTTTTGATGCTAAAGCTCCTAAATTTCCCATTCCTAAAACTGCGGAACCATTACTTATTACGGCTACCAAATTTCCTTTGCTTGTGTAATCATAAGCAGCTTCTGGGTTTTCTGCTATTGCCCTTACCGGTGCCGCAACACCAGGAGAATAAGCTAGAGCCAAATCTCTTTTTGTTGTCATAGGCTTTGATGAGATAATCTCAATCTTGCCAGATTTATTACTATTATGAAAATCTAAAGCCTCTTTATCTGTGTAATGATCAATTTTTTTTTTCTTCATTTAGGATAATTAGCTATACAATTGGAGCAATTTTAAGACTAATATGATTTATGAACCTTATTAAGTCAACAGGCACATTTAGTTTTTTTACAATAATTAGCAGAATATTAGGTTACTTAAGAGATATTTTAATTGCCATATTCCTTGGATCTGGTCCACTCGCTGATGCTTTCTTTGTAGCATTTAGAATTCCAAACACATTTAGAAGATTATTTTCTGAAGGAACTTTTAATGCAGCTTTTGTTCCAAGTTATGCATCAGAGATAGCAAATGGAAAAGAACAATCAGAAAAATTTGCAACAAGTATATTTAGTTTATTAATTTTAATTTTATTTTTTTTAGTTTTAATTATTGAAATACTAATGCCACTATTCGTATTTCTTATTGCTCCTGGATTTAGTGGTAGCGTAGACAAAATGAATTTAGCAATTAACTTAACAAGAATAACTTTCCCCTTTTTATTTTTTGTCAGCTTATCATCTTTTTTTTCAGCAATATTAAACTCTCATAATAGATTTGCAATTGCAGCAGCGGCTCCAATAATATTAAATTTTTTTTTAATATCAGTTTTAATTTATGGAAACATTTTAGGAGACAAACTTGTTTACTATTTATCCTATGCTGTAACTATTGCAGGTATAGTTCAATTTTTATTTTTATATAAATATGTGAGAAAATTTTATTCACCTCATTTTTTATTAAAATTTTCAATTGATGAAAAAGTAAAAAAATTTTTTAAAAAACTCTTACCTAGTATTTTTTCTTCTGGTGTAACTCAAATTAATATTTTAATTGGAACTATTATTGCATCATTTCAAGCAGGTGCAGTTTCTTATCTTTATTATGCAGATAGAATTTACCAAATAAATTTGGCAATCGCAGGAATAGCGATTGGGACAGTAATTTTGCCACAACTTTCTAAATATATTCAAAATGAAGATAATGAGAAAATAATAATGATACAAAATAAAGCACTAGAACTAAGTTTATTTTTAAGCATTCCTGCTTCGGTAGCTTTATTAATAGCTTCAGAACAAATTATATCAGCTTTATTTGGTTATGGTTCTTTTGATGAAGAAGGAGTCAAAAATTCTGCAAAAGCGTTATTTTATTTTGCATTAGGTTTGCCAGCATTTTCATTAATAAAAGTATTTTCAAGTTTTTTCTTTGCAAGACATAATACTAAATTACCGTTTTATATTTCATTAATTTCAGTTTTATTAAATATTATTATTAGTGTTATATTTTTTAAAAAAATTGGATTTATAATTATTCCTATTGCAACAACTATATCATCTTGGTTTAATTCTATTTTATTATTTATTTTTTTAAAAAAAGAAAATTTATTTAAATTTAATTTAATTTTTTTTTCTAGATTTATAAGAATAATTTTTTCTGTGATTATTATGGGCTTTTTCTTTAATTATTTAATTATTTATTTTGCATCAAATCTGGCTTTTGAACAAAGTTATAAATCAGCCTATTTAGTTGGATTGATATTAATTGGTTTAATTTCTTACTTACTTGTTTCGATTTTTATCAAGGCTTTTAAAATTAGCGATATTAATCTAAAGTATTAACTTTATGTTTAAAAAAATTTTTTCAGGAGTTCAACCTTCGGGTAATCTTCATTTAGGCAACTATTTGGGAGCAATAAAGAATTTTGTTGATCTTCAAAATCAAAAAGAAACAGAGTGTATTTATTGTATAGTGGATCTTCATGCAATTACCGTAAAACAAGAACCAAGAGAATTAAAAAAAAATATTAGAGAAACTTTGGCAACTTTTATTGCTAGTGGCTTAGATTACGAAAAAAGTATAATTTTTAATCAATCATCAGTCACTGCTCATTCAGAAGGCGCTTGGATACTGAGTTGCATTGCAAGAATGGGATGGTTAAATAGGATGACACAATTTAAAGAAAAAGCTGGAAAAGATAAAGAAAAAGCTAGCGTTGGGCTTTATGCTTATCCAGTGCTAATGGCAGCTGACATACTGCTTTATGATTCAACTCATGTACCAGTCGGTCATGATCAAAAGCAACATCTTGAGTTGTGTCGAGATATTGCTCAAAGATTTAATAGTGATTTTAATGTTGAAGATTTTTTAAAAGTTCCAGAGCCTTTAATCCAAAAAAATTTTTCAAGAATTATGAGTCTTAAAGATGGTATGAAAAAAATGAGCAAATCAGATCCATCAGATTTAAGCAGAATTAATCTTACAGATGAAAAAGATTTAATAGTTAATAAAATAAAAAAAGCAAAGACAGATAATATGCCTATGCCAACTATTGAGGCAAATTTAGAAAAAAGACCAGAAGTTGAAAATTTATTAGGAATTTACTCAAGTTTATCGAATCAAACTTTAGATCAATCAAAAAAAGAATTTGATGGAAAAAATTTTTCAGATTTTAAAGAAAAACTTTCTGATTTATTAGTTGAAAAAATTACTCCAATTTCAAAAGAAATAAAAAAATTATTAAATGATGAGAAAAATTTAGATCATATTTTATATGATGGGTCACAAAAAGCTGATAAAATTGCATCAAAAAAGATTAAAAAAATTAAACAAATAATAGGTTTTTAAGTTATTATATAAGGAAAATATGTTTGTTCAGACTCAGAAAACACCAAACC
Source organism: uncultured Pelagibacteraceae bacterium (assembly GCA_902608385.1). GTDB lineage: Bacteria > Pseudomonadota > Alphaproteobacteria > Pelagibacterales > Pelagibacteraceae > Pelagibacter. The sequence continues at coordinate 27,461 of CACLNT010000010.1, read as the reverse complement.
CAAATTCACTTAAATTTATTCCAGGCAAATTAGTTTCTAATTCTGGATCATTTGAGATTAATAACAAAGATGAAGTTCATAATGATTTGATAAGAAATATACTTTCAATAAATGGTGTAACAGGAATTTTTCTAGGAAAAGATTTTTTATCAGTAAATAAAAATGAAAATATAAACTGGGAAGAATTAAAACATATTGTGATTTCATTTATTAATGAGTATTACGCCGATGGAAAAGAATTTATTATTGATAAAAAATTAGATAATGAAAAACAAAATGATTTTAGCGAAATAGAAAAAAAAATAATAAAAATTTTAGATGAAAAAATAAAGCCTGCAGTTGCAAGAGATGGTGGAGATATAAAATTCAAAGAATTTAAAAATGGTGTGGTTACAGTGGAGCTTCAAGGAAGCTGTTCTGGCTGTCCAAGTTCAATAGTTACTTTAAAACAAGGTGTTCAAAATCTTTTGCGGCACTATATTCCTGAAGTAAAAGAGGTTATCTCAGTTTGAAATTATAATTATATAATGTATAGGTAAATAATGAGCAAAAAGAAAGCATTAAAGCTAAATCAAATTAAAGAATTTTTGTTAAGTAAAGGCCTTATTGTAATTAAAAAAAAAAAAATAACTTTTTTTAGCGGAGAATTAAAAAGTTTATATTTAACTGCTCTATGTAGTTTTGCTATTATTATTTTTTCTTTTTTTCTTCCTGCAATTATTGAGTTTAAAAAAAATACTTTGACTGCTTCAAAAGAAATTGAAAATAATTCTAAAAGTAATTTTGAAAGAGTTTTGGATGGAGAAACTTTAAAAAAATCCTCTAAGGTAGATGAAGGTCTTAACTTAAGAAACTTATTTGATGATGTATTTAATTTTGATGATTTGCCCAGTGATACAGTAAGATTAAGCGCTTCAACAATTCAGCAATTATTTAAAGAAACTAATTATAATTTAAAAGATGTAAGAAAAACAAAACTTGTAAAACCAGTTAAGCTTTCACTTCTTCCCAACGAAATGAAAATGATTGAAAGTACCAAAAAAAGAAAAAATTTGTTTATACAAATTATTTTACCTTTGATTATTGAGGAAAATAATAGAATTAAATTAGATCGCAAAAAATTATTTACCATATTAAATAAAAATCATAATTCTAATTCTGAAAATAAATGGTTAAATCAAAAATTTAAGCAATATGGAGTTCTTAATAAAGACTTATCTACTTTGAAAGTGAGAATGGACACAATTCCTGTATCTTTAGTTATAGCTCAAGCTGCAAAAGAAACTGGCTGGGGAACATCAAGATTTGCATTAGAAGGAAATGCTTTATTTGGTCAGTGGACTTGGTCTGGAGAAGGAATAAAACCAGCCGATGCAGATAATGATGCTACTCATAAAGTTATGAAGTTCAAAATTTTAAAATCATCAATAAGAGCATATCAGAGAAATTTAAATACTCATTCAGGTTATAAAGAATTTAGAATGGCAAGAGCCGAGTTAAGAGATAATAGAAGAAATTTAGATGGTATAATTCTTGCAACTTATTTAGACAGATATGCAGAAACTGGAAAGGAATATGTAAAAATTATAAAACAAATAATTAAACAAAATAATTTAACAGATTTTGATGATGTTAAGTTACTTCCATCTAGTATTCAATTGAAGAATCTTATTTAATCAGCCTTTACAGAAAATTGAATACCGAACCATCTCCAAATACCATTATCATTTAACGAACAATTTATTCTTCCTCTACGAAATAAAAATTTATCTCTAAATTTAATTTTCAAAACATTATTACTAATAGATGTATTAGATTTTTCCCATTTATTACCTTCATCAGAAAAACAATTAATATTTTTAATATTTTTTTGATCTTTAAAAAATTCAACAGAGAAGTCTGGCGGGTTGTTTTTATTTTTTACATATTTTTCAATTGGAAGCAGTTTTTTAAATTGCAAAGGTTGTAAATTAATTAGAAATTTGAATCTTTCCAGATCACCATATTTTTCATTTATTGGAAATCGAGGTAATTCAAAAATATCTTTATTTACATCTATTACTCCAGAATGTTGTCCAAAAGAAAATTTAAAATTTTGCAAAATATAATCTTTAATAAAATTACTATACTCACCAAATGGGTAAGAAAAAAATATAGGATTATAGCCAAGTTGTTTTTTGAAAATTTTTATTGATTCATTAATATCATTTAAAAACTTTTGTTCTTCAAAATTAACCAAATAATCATGAGAATGAGAATGATTACCAATATATGCAAATTTTTCTTTTTCAATTTCTTTTATTTCATCCCAATTCATATAACCAAAATTTCCAACAGCTTCTGTTGATATAAATAAAATAAAAGGTATTTGGTTTTCTTTCAAAAAGGGCCATGCATTTTTATAAAAGGAGCTAAATCCATCATCAATGGTAATTAAGATTTTTTTCTCTCTTTTTGGTATTTTGAAATTTAAACTAAATTCTTTTGGATCATAAAAATTGTATTTGTTATCTTTTATAATTTCTATTTGTTCTTTAAAAATGTCCATTTGAATATTGGTAGAAGGATATTTGTTTTCATTAAATCTATGATACATTAAGACAAGTGTGCCCATGTCATTAGAATAGTATTTGATATTATTTTCTTCTGCCTTAGAATTAGAATTTAATAATATTATAATTATGAATAAATTAATTATAGATGCAGCTACAAATAAAATTTTTTTATCACTCATTATTAATAAAAATATTTATACCTGTAGTCATGAGAATAGCAAAAGTAATTTTGAAAAACTTATTATTTTAATTAATGATTTTTTAAATAAAAATAAAACTTCTATTAAGAAAATAGATAAAATTTACGTAAACAGAGGACCAGGAAGCTTTGCTGGTATAAGAAATTCTATTTCAATTGTTAAAGGTTTGTTTTTGACACAAAAAATAGATTATTATTGTTTTAGTTTTCTTGATTTTAATAAATCTGCTAATGTTAAATACGAAGATGTCCCCGTTTTATGTGATAAATATAAAATTAAAAAAAATTTGATTAAACCTCTTTATTTAAGCTAAAATAAACCATGTCAGAAACTATTGAACAGAAATGTATAGCAAAAGGAGTGAAGCTTACAGATCAAAGAAAAATTATTGCAAAAGTAATGTCAGATGCAAATGATCATCCTAATGTTGATGAACTTTATAATAGAGTTTCTAAAATTGATTCAAAAATTAGTATTGCAACAGTTTACCGGACTGTAAAATTATTTGAAGAATCTGGAATATTAACCAAACATGAATTTAAAGGTGGCAAAGCACGTTATGAAGAGTTGAATGAAAGTCATCATGATCATTTAATAGACGTGAAGTCTGGAGAAATTATTGAATTTGTTGATGAAGAAATAGAGAAACTCCAAAAAAAAGTAGCTGAAAAATATGGTTATGATTTAGTAGATCATAAGTTAGAATTATATGGGGTTAAGAAAAAATCTTAATTAATGGAAAAAAAAATATTTATTAAAACATTTGGTTGTCAAATGAATGAATACGATTCTGATCGTATATATGATTCAGTAAAAAAAAATGGTTTTAAAAAAACTGATGATCAAAAAAATGCAGACTGTTATATTTTAAATACTTGCCATATAAGAGATAAGGCAAAAGAAAAAGTTTATCATGAAATTGGTAGGATAAAAAAAATTTATAGAAAAAAAAAAAAACCAATTATGATTGTTGCAGGTTGTGTGGCACAAGCAGAAAATCAAGAAATGTTAAAAAGAGAACCTTACATTGATATTGTAATTGGACCTCAGTCTTATCACAAAATTAATGAATTATTAAAAAAATTAGCACCAAATACTCAAAATGAAGAAACAGAATTTGATACAATTTCTAAATTTGAATATTTTGATAAAATAGAAAATAAAGGTAATAAAGTTTCTTCCTTTTTAACTATTCAAGAAGGTTGTGACAAATTTTGTCATTTTTGTGTAGTACCGTTTACTAGAGGTCCAGAATATTCTAGACCAATAAAAAAAATATTAAATGAAGCTGAAATTTTAATTAATAATGGTGCTAAGGAAATTACTTTATTAGGTCAAAATGTTAATGCTTATTCATATTTTGAAAATTCAAAAGAATACAGAATTTCTAATTTAATTAATGAGCTTGAAAAATATTCTGAGCTTAAGAGAATAAGATATACGACTTCACATCCAAGAGATATGACAGATGATTTAATTGATTGTTATTCAAATAATAAAAAATTAATGCCTTTGGTTCACTTGCCTATTCAAAGTGGCTCAAACAAAATATTAAAACTTATGAATAGAAAACATTCAGTTGAAGACTATCTAAATATCTATGAAAGACTTAAAAAAATAAATCCCAAAATAGAATTTTCAAGTGATTTTATTATTTCTTATCCGGGTGAAACAAATGATGATTTTAGTGATACATTAAATTTAGTTAAAAAAATTAAATTTATAAATTCTTATTCATTTATATTTAGTCCTCGTCCAGGAACCAAAGCAGCTAAATTAAAATTAATAGATAATGAGACATCCAAAGAAAGACTAAATGAAATTCAAAAAGAATTATTTAATTATCAAATAAATAAAAATAGATCTTTTGAAGGGAAGTCAGTTGAAGTATTGGTAGAAAATAGAATGCAAAATCAGTTTAAATTGTTTGGCAGAAATGAATTTAATAATTCAGTAATATTTGTAGGAAATAAAAGTAATATTGGAAAAATCATTAAAGTTAAAATAGAAAATACCAATCAAAATAGTTTATTTGGAAAAATAAAAAATAATAAAGCTATGAAAGCTGCATAATTTGAGCAAAATTTCTCCAAAAAAAATAGTTTCTAATTTAAAATTTGTTTATTCTGACAATGGTACTCTGAGTGTTATTTTTCAAAATAATGATCTTTTATTGGGTGTTGTTGGTGAATTTAATGATAATTTAAGAGAATTAGAAAAAATCACTAAAGCAAACATATCTTCAAGAGGAAATTCAATTTTAATTAAAAGTGATCAAAAAAAAAATGAATTAATTAAAAATGCAATCAGATTTTTGGCTGAACAGTTTATTATTAATGGAGCAATTGAAAAAAAGGATATAATTTCATCTGTAAATAAATTTATGATTGATGAAAAAATAAATAATTCAGGAAAAAATATTGAATATATTATTAAGACTCCAAAAAAATCTGTAATTCCAAGATCAGAAAAACAAAAAAAATATGTAAGATCACTTAAAGAAAGTGAAATAATAATATCAACAGGTCCAGCTGGTACTGGAAAAACGTTTTTGGCAGTTGCAGTTGCTTTGACAATGTTGCTTGATAAAAAAATTGAAAGAATAATCTTATCAAGACCAGCTGTTGAGGCAGGAGAAAGATTGGGTTTTTTGCCAGGTGATATGCGTGAAAAAGTTGACCCATATCTTAGACCATTATACGATTCTCTTTATGATCTTTTAGATTTTGAAAAAATACAAAAAAGAATTGAAATAGGAGATATTGAAATTGCACCTCTTGCTTTTATGAGAGGGAGAACATTAAAGAATTCTTTTGCAATTTTAGATGAAGCTCAAAACGCAACAGATACTCAAATAAAAATGTTTTTAACTAGAATTGGAGAAAATTCAAAAATCGTTATTAATGGAGATCCTTCACAAATTGATTTACCAAATAAATCTTTATCGGGACTTAATCGATCAAAAAAACTGTTAGGTCATATGAGAGAAATTTCTGTTGTTGATTTTGATCATACTGATGTAGTCAGACATCCTTTAATATCGAAGATAGTTAAGGCTTATTCAGATCAAAGTAATGATTAAAGCCAATGTAGTTTTAGATAATCCTATTTGGAAAAAAAAAATAAAAAAACCAAATAACTATATTCAAAAAAGACTGAAAATACTTTCTCAATTAAGTTTTTTTAAAAATAAAATGCACGAGTTTACTCTTCTTCTTACAAACAATAAAAAGATGAAAAGTTTAAATAGTGAATTTAGAAAAAAAACAACAACAACTGATGTTCTTGCATTTCCATTTAATTATAAAGTTAATAAAAATTCATATTTAGGTGATGTTGCCATAAGTTATGAAATTATTGATAAGAGATCAGCCAAGTCAAATTTTTTTATAGAATTTGATAAAACATGGATACATGGATATTTACATTTACTTGGATATGATCATAAAAAAATAAAAAATTTCAAAAAAATGAATAAAAAAGAAAATTTAATAATAAATTATTTTTATAAAAAAAATTGAAATCAATATTAACTCATAAACTTTTTATATATATAGCGCCTTTTTTTTTAGGTGTATTTACATCATTTAGTTTGCCACCTTATAATTTTTTAATAATAAATTTTATTACATTTCCATTTTTATTATTTTTGCTGATTTATAATTTTGAGAAATCAAAGTGGATTTCATTTAAAATAGGTTGGTTATATGGTTTTGGTTATTTCGTTTCAAATCTTTATTGGATAGTCAATGCCCTTACATTTGAAGAAATTTTTAAACCTTTAATTCCTTTTGCATTAATTATTATTCCTTTATTTCTAGGTATTTTTTATGGTTTTACTACTTTAATTTGTTCATTTTTTTATTTGGGAAAAAATTTTTCAACAGTCTTAATTTTTGCAACAACTTTTTCTGTAATTGAATTTATTAGAGGTTTTATTTTAGGAGGTTTTCCTTGGAATATGATTGCTTATAGTTGGGTGAACTATTTAAATTCTATACAAGTACTTTCACTAATTGGAACCTATTCTTTTAATTTAATATCTATAACTGTTTTTTCATTACCTTTTTTAATTTTTTTCAAAAAAGAAATAAAATTCAAAATATTAGTAATTTTCCTTTTGCTATTTATATTAATTTGTAATGGTTTTTACGGACATATAAAAATAAAAAACGATAAAAAATTATACTTAGAGCTTAAAGATTTTAAAATAAAGGTAATCTCTCCAAAAATATCTATTAATAGATTTTTTCAGACTGACAATGAAGCTATAATAATTGAAGAATTGATTGAGCTGAGTAATCCTAACGCTTTACAGAACACTATTTTTGTTTTTCCTGAAGGTGCTTTGGCAGGGGTTAATCTTGATCAATTAAAAAACTTTAAAGAGATATTTACAAAAAAATATTCAGAAAAACATAAAATTATAATGGGAATAAATATTGAAAAAAAAATAGAGAATTCTTCTAAAGTATATAATTCAATGGTTGTTTTAGATAATAAATTAAATTTAATAAGTGAATATAATAAAATTAAGCTAGTTCCTTTCGGTGAATTTCTACCTTTTGAAAATTTTTTTAAAAAATTTGGATTCAGAAAAATTGGTTATGGTTATAAATCATTTAGCGCTGGAGATGAAAGAAAACCCATATCTTTTGGTTTTAATGATTTGAATTTTATTCCCTTGATTTGTTATGAAATAATTTATTCTGGCAAAGTTAGCTTATTACCATATGAAACCAGTTTTATTATTAATATTTCTGAGGACGGTTGGTTTGGCGAATCTATAGGTCCACATCAGCATTTTTCGCACACTATTTTTAGAGCTATAGAAGAAGGCAAAAATATAATTAGATCAACAAATAATGGCATTTCAGCTTATATTGATAGTAATGGAATTATAATTTCTAAGCTAGAGTCAACCAAAAAGGGAGTAATTAAAATAAATAATTATAAAAAATTTAATGAGACTCTTTTTTCAAAATTTGGTAACAAGATATTTTTTTATATATTATTATTTTATGTTGTTACAATTTTTTTAATCAAAAGATGGGGGAATAAATGAAGAAAGATTATTTGTTTACAAGTGAATCAGTTTCAGAAGGACATCCAGATAAGGTTTGTGATAGAATTTCAGATATGGTTGTTGATACTTATTTAAGTTCAGAGCCGCAATCAAGAGTGGCATGTGAAACATTGACAACTACAAACAAAGTTGTTTTGGCAGGTGAGACACGAGGTCCAAATATTAATAAAGATGATTTAATTTCAAGGGTAAGAGAATGTATTAAAGATATCGGCTATGATCAAAAAGGTTTTACTTGGAAAGAAGCAACTAAAATAGAAAGCCATCTTCATTCACAATCCTCAGATATTGCTATGGGAGTAGACTCATCTGGAAATAAAGATGAAGGAGCTGGAGATCAGGGAATTATGTTTGGTTATGCTTGTAATGAAACAGATGTTTTAATGCCAGCACCAATTCATTATTCACATAAAATTTTAAGGCTTATGGCAGAAGATAGAAAGTCAGGAAAACTAAAAAATATTGAACCAGATTCTAAAAGTCAAATTACGATTAAATATAAAGATGGAAAACCGTCATCTGTTAAATCAGTTGTTATTTCAACACAACATTCAGCTGATATAAATCAATCACAAGTAAGAGATCTTGTTAAACCTTATATTGAAAAATCAATTCCAAAAAATTTAATAAATGGATTAGATGATACAGAGATTTATGTTAATCCAACAGGTAATTTTGTAATAGGAGGTCCAGACGGTGATAGTGGGTTAACAGGAAGAAAAATTATTGTTGATACTTATGGAGGTGCAGCACCTCACGGTGGTGGAGCTTTTTCGGGAAAAGACCCAACAAAAGTAGACAGATCAGCAGCTTATGCCGCAAGATATCTTGCCAAAAATGTTGTGGCCTCTAAAATTGCAGATAAATGTTTGATTCAACTTGCGTATGCGATAGGTGTATCCAAGCCTCTTTCTATTTATGTCGATCTTTTTGATAATGATGAAGAAAAAAATAAACATGTAGAAAAATTAATTAATGAAAATTTTGATTTAAGTCCAAGAGGCATAAGAGAAATGTTGGGTTTAAATAAGCCAATATATCAAAAAACAGCAGCCTATGGGCATTTTGGAAGAGATTATGAATCAGATGGATCTTTTTCTTGGGAAAATATAGATAAAAAAGGTATTTTTAACAAGTAATAAGTTGAAAAATAGAAAAAAATAAATATATTCACCGTACATTGTTGAAATTTCAAAATGGGCCTCGGCCCATTTTTTTTTGGAGGCAATAAAACTATGTTAAATAAAAGAGCAGATAAATTAGAACTATTAAGAATAGCTGAAGCTGTAGCTCTAGAAAAATCTATAGATAAAGAGCTAATTATAAATTCTATGGAAACAGGTATTGCAAAAGCCGCTAAGTCAAAATTTGGCCAAGATAATGAAATTAAAGTTTTAATTAATAGAGATAATGGAGATATAGGAATTTTTAGAAAATTGATAATTGTTGAAAAACCAGAAAATATAAATACCGAAATAAGCCTCCAAAATGCAATCAATTTAGATGAATCTAATAAAACTAAAAAAATTGGAGATGAAATTTTGCAAACATTGCCGTCATTTGATTTTGGAAGGATTGCTGCACAAACAGCAAAACAAGTAATTAGTTTTAATGTTAGAGAAGCTGAAAGAGAAAGACAGTATAATGATTTTATAGATAAGAGAGAAACGATTTTAAGTGGAATTGTAAAACGTTTAGAATTTGGAAATGTGATTGTTGATCTTGGAAAAGCTGAAGCAATCATTCAAAAAAATGAAATGATACCAAGGGAAAATATAAAAGCGGGAGATCGTATAAAAGCTTATTGTTTTGATGTTAGAAGAGAAAGTAGAGGCCAGCAAATATTTTTATCTAGAGCTCATACTAATTTTATGGAAAAATTATTTATCCAAGAAGTTCCCGAAATTTATGATGGATTAATTGAAATTAAATCTTCTGCAAGAGATCCTGGAAGTAGAGCAAAAATTTGTGTTAAGGCAATAGACACATCTTTAGATCCTGTTGGAGCATGTGTAGGAATGAGAGGATCAAGAGTTCAAGCAGTAGTTAATGAATTACAAGGAGAAAAAATTGACATTGTTAATTGGTCAGAGGATCCAGCTATTGTAGTTTCAAATGCACTATCTCCTGCCGAAGTGCAAAGAGTGAATGTTGATACTGTTTCAAAAAAATTAGATGTAATTTTAACTGAAGAAAATTTAAGTAAAGCAATTGGTAGAAGAGGCCAAAATGTCAGATTAGCAACCAAACTAATGAATTATGAAATTAATATAATGACTGATCAAGAGGACTCTGAAAGAAGACAGGTAGAATTTAAAGAGAAGACCGAAAATTTTGTAAAAAATTTAGAATTAGATGAAACATTAGGTCAATTGCTTGTTGCCGAAGGTTTTTCATCAATAGATGATATTAAAGATAGCTTACCAGAAGCTTTAACAAAAATTGAAGGAATTGAGGAAGGAACAGCCAAAGCATTAATTGAAAGAGCAAAAGAATTTTATCAAAAAGATCAAGAAGAAATTTCAAATAGAATTAAAGATTTAGGATTGGAGAATGAATTGATAAACCATAAAGGATTAACTCCAGGTATGCTTGTTACACTTGGTGAACAAAAAATTTTAAAATTGGCAGACTTTGCAGATCTTGCATCTGATGAATTAACTGGTGGTTATGACATAGTTAAAGGCGAGAGAGTTAAAATTAATGGTTATTTGGAAGAATTTGCTTTATCAAAAAATGAATCAGATGAATTGATTATGTCGGCAAGAAATAAAATTTACAAAGATTGAGTGATGAAATATGACAAACAAAAAAACAAAATTAACACTTTCTGGAATTGCAAAAAAATCTATTGAAAATATAGAATTAGCTAAAACTCAAAGCAAAAATACAGTAGTTATTGAAAAAAAAACAAGTAGGTTTGGTGGAAAAAGTTCATTTAATAGATCTTCTGACCAAAGTCACAAACAACAAAAGAAATCTTTTTTTTCTCCAAAACCTACAGGATTTTCTAAACCTCAAACTCCAATTAATAATAATTTTGAAAAACGTAAACTTGCTGAACAAAGAGCCACTAGAAGAGTTAAAGGTGAATTATCAAATAAAGATCCAAAAGCAAAATTAGGGTCAAAAAAGAGAGAATTAAAACTTACAATTTCTAGAGCTTTAAATGATGAAATTGAAACACGATCAAGAAGTTTAGCTTCTCTTAAGAGAGCAAAACAAAAAGAAAATAGAGACATTAATAAAAAAGATACTCAAGAAAATTTTAAACCTGTAAAAAGAAATGTGAATATTCCTGAGTCAATAACAGTTAGAGACTTAGCAAATAGAATGGCAGAACAATCTAGTAGTTTAATTAAACACCTACTTGGTATGGGCGTTACAGTAACAATTAATCAGAGTCTTGCAGCTGATACTGCTGAATATTTGGTTAAAGAGTTTGGTCATCATCCAATAAGAGAAAGTAAAGCGGAGGAAATAATTCAAAAAATTAAAGATTCTAGATCTGAAAACTTAAAAAATAGACCTCCAATTGTCACAGTGATGGGCCATGTAGATCATGGCAAAACATCAGTATTGGATGTTCTAAGAAGTACAAATGTTGTATCAGGTGAATTTGGTGGAATTACTCAACACATAGGAGCTTATCAAATAGAACATAATTCAAATAAATTAACATTTATTGATACCCCAGGCCATGCTGCGTTTACTGAGATGAGAGCAAGAGGTTCAAAATTAACCGATGTGGTTGTATTAGTAGTTGCTGCAGATGATGGTGTTAAACCACAAACAATAGAATCTATAAAACATGCTAAAGCTGCAAAAGTACCAATAGTCGTGGCTATTAATAAATGTGATTTGCCAGAAGCAGATCCACAAAAAATTAAAAACCAATTATTAGAACATGAATTAATTGCGGAAGAGTTGTCCGGTGATACTTTGATGATTGAGATATCCACTAAAACAAAAAAGAATTTAGATAAACTTGTTGAGTCTATAGTCTTGCAAGCTGAAATTTTAGATTTAAAAACTGATTTTGATTCAAAAGCAACAGGCATAGTTTTAGAATCAAAAATTGATATAGGAAGAGGTCCGGTTGCAACAGTTATTATTACTTCGGGAACATTAAAAAAAGGCGATTACTTTGTAAGTGGTCTAAAGTGGGGAAAAGTTAGAGCATTGATAAATGATAAGGGAAAAAATGTTAATGAAGCTTCACCAGCTTCACCAGTTGAAATACTTGGAATTAATGGAGCAGCTAAAGCTGGAGATGATTTTTTGGTTTTGGAAACTGAAAAAGAAAGTAAATCACTAGCTGAAGCAAGAGTTCAAGAAACTCATGATGGTAAAAACCCTCTAACATTTGCAACACAAGAGTCAGCTTTTAAAGATACAGTATCAGAGGAACTTAATATAATTGTAAAATCTGATGTACATGGTTCATCAGAAGCCATAAAGGGAGCAATTTCTCAAATAAAACATGAAGAAGTTAAGCCTAATATTATACTGTCTGACATTGGAATGGTGACAGAAACAGATATTACTTTAGCAAAAGCATCTAATGCTGTTTTAATTGCATTTAATGTTAAACCAACAAAAGAAGCAAAGCAACTGGCTGAAAAAGAAAAAATTATAATTTTTTCATACAATATAATTTATGAAGTTTTGGAATTTATTAAAAAAAGAATGTCTGGATTATTATCACCGGATATAAGCGAACAAATATTAGGATCGGCGGAAATACTAGAGATATTCAAAGTTTCTAAAGCTGGAAAAGTTGCTGGTTCTAAAGTAACTGATGGTGAAGTTTTAAGTACATCTAATGCAAGATTGATAAGAGATGGTGCCATTATCTATACAGGTAAAATAGCCAGTATTTTCAGAGAAAAAAATCAAGTTAAGCAAGTGGCAGCGGGACAGGAATGCGGAATAACATTAAAAGACTTTAATGATTATCAAAAAAAAGACATAATAGAGGCATTTAACTCCATCACAACTGAGAGAATGCTATAATGAGAAATAAACTAGGAAAACCAGTCACTCAAAGACAATTACGTGTTGGTGAGATGATAAAACAATCATTAGGAATGATTTTTGTTAGAAATGAAGCTAAGGTGCCTAATTTAGAAACGAATAGTATTACAGTTACTGAAGTAAAAATGAGCTCAGATCTTAAAATTGCAAAAGCATATGTTCTTCCATTAGGAGGAGAAGATGCTGAAGAAAAAATTAATAAATTAAAAGAGTATTCATTTTTAGTTAGAAAAACACTATCTAAGAAAATTTTTATGAAATTTTTGCCAAAATTAATTTTTACTAAAGATGTTTCATTTGAATATGCAGAAAAAATAGAAAATTTAATTAAACAAACAAACAAATAGGAAAAGATATAATATGACAAAAAAAGCAAAAGAATTAGCAACTCATGAAAAAGATACTGGATCTTCAGAGATCCAGGTAGCATTGCTCACAGAAAAAATTGAAAATCTTTCAAAACACATCAAACAATTTCAAAAAGATAAACATTCTTCAGTTGGATTGTTAAAAGCAGTGAACAGAAGAAAAAAATTGTTGAATTATTTAAAAAGAAACAAGATAGATTCATATAAAAATGTATTAACCAAATTAAATTTAAGGAAATAAATGTTTAAGATATCAAGACAAGAAATAGAAATTGAAGGAAAAAAAATAATTTTAGAAACAGGAAAAGTAGCAAGACAAGCAGATGGTGCAATCATAGCAACCTGTGGAGAGACAGTGGTAATAGCGACTGCAGTTGGAGCAAAAAAAATTAATCCAGACGTAGATTATTTTCCATTACAGGTAAGTTATCAAGAAAAATATTATGCAGCAGGAAAAATTCCTGGAGGATATTTTAAAAGAGAAGCAAGACCAACAGAGGCTGAAACGTTAATTTCAAGATTAATAGACAGACCTATCAGACCATTATTTCCAGAAGAATTTAAAAATGAGGTGCAAGTTTTGCCAACGGTGCTTTCTTATGATGGTATTAATGAACCAGATATATTGGCAATTATTGCAAGTTCAGCAGCTTTAGCAATATCAGGAATGCCTTTCCAAGGACCAGTTGGAGCATCAAGAGTTGGATATATAAATGATAAATATGTTTTAAATCCATCAAAAGAAGAAATTGAAAAATCAAAATTAGATCTAGTAGTTGCTGGGACCAAAGACGCAGTTCTTATGGTAGAATCTGAAGCATCAGGTTTATCAGAGAAAGCAATGTTAGATGCTGTTAAATTTGGTCATGAAAAATTTGTTCCAGTCATTGATGCAATTGAAAAGTTAGTAAAAGATTGTGGAAAAGAAAAATGGATAGTTGAAAAAAAAGACTTATCTGATTTAGAAAAAAAAATATCAAAAGAATTTACAAAAGGCTTAACCGAAGCATTTGCTATTCAAGATAAGCAAAAAAGATCTAATTTAATTAATGAAATTACTACAAAATGTAAAGAAATGTTTGAAGATGATGAAACTTATACAGATTTAGATGTTTTAATGATTTTAAAAAAACTTGAAAAGAAAATTGTTAGAACAGATATTTTGAAAAATAAATCAAGAATTGATGGTCGTTCTTTAACAGATGTAAGACAAATTAATTGCGAAGTAGGAGTTCTTCCACGAACACATGGTTCTGCTTTATTTACTAGAGGTGAAACACAGGCTTTAGTAACTTTAACACTGGGTACTTCAGAAGATGAACAAAGAGTAGAAAGTCTTGATGGGTTAAAGCGTAATAGATTTATGCTTCATTATAATTTTCCACCCTTTTCAGTTGGAGAAGTTGGAAGAATTGGAACAGGAAGAAGAGAAATTGGTCATGGAAAACTGGCATGGAGAGCACTTAAATCATCTTTGCCACAACAGGAAAAGTTTCCTTATACTTACAGAATTGTTTCTGAAATAACTGAATCAAATGGATCATCTTCAATGGCAACAGTTTGTGGAGCTTCATTAGCTCTAATGGACGCAGGAGTTCCTATGAGAGAATCTGTTGCAGGAATTGCCATGGGATTAATTAAAGAAGGAAAAGACTTTTCAGTACTTACAGATATTTTAGGTGATGAAGATCATTTGGGAGATATGGATTTTAAAGTTGCTGGAACAAAAGATGGCATCACTTCTTTACAAATGGATATTAAAATAACAGGAATAACTTTTGAAATTATGGAACAAGCATTATCTCAAGCTAAAGATGGTAGAATTCACATTTTAGATGAGATGGCAAAAGCTTTAACTGGTTCAAGAAAAGCAGTTTCTAAATATACTCCAAAAATTGAAACTGTTATGGTTGATAAAAAAGATATAGCAGCCGTAATTGGTAAAGGTGGAGCAACAATAAGAGAAATTGTTGAATTATCAGGAGCTAAAGTAGATGTAAAAGATACGGGAGAAGTGACTGTAGCAGCGCCAGATGAGGAATCTAGGCTTAAAGCAATGAATATGATCAAAGATATTATTGCCAAACCTGAAATGAATAAAGTTTATAAAGGTAAAGTAATTAAAATTATGGATTTTGGAGCTTTTGTTAATTTTTTAGGCAAACAAGATGGACTTGTTCATATTTCAGAACTTGCTCCTAAAAGAGTAGCTAAAGTTACTGACGTTGTTAAAGAAGGAGATGAAGTTACAGTTAAAGTAATTGGGTTTGATAGAGGAAAAGTAAAATTATCTATTAAACAAGCAGTTGCTTAGTCAATTTAGGACACCTGGCAACAGAACGCCCCTAAATAATTATGGAAAAAAGAAAAAATTCTAACTTTGAAGATTGGCTTTTTTTTATAATAGGGTGTTTAATTGCAATAATTTTTCTTGTGATAGAAGGCAGAGGGGGCTTAAATTATCTATGGGTTCCGTTTATTGGACTTATGATTTTTGGTGCTATTAAAACTTTATTGCAAAGATGGTAACACCTGGCAACAGAACGCCCCTTAAAATAATACTCCCTTTTATGTATATAATTATAAAATAATGAAGTTAAAAAAAAATATTAAAGCACCAAACTTCAAACTGCCCTCTACTAATAAGACTATTTTTGAACTTAATAAAATTAAAAACAAAAATATAATATTATATTTCTATCCAAAAGATGACACTCCTGGTTGCACCATTGAATCTAAAGACTTTAGCAAGTTAAATAATTTGATTTCTAAAAATAATTCAATTGTGCTTGGAATATCAAAAGACAGTATTGAAAGTCATTTAAAATTTAAAAAAAAATATAAACTTAAATTTAATTTGTTATCTGATGAAAAACTCTCAGTAATTAAAAAATATGGTGTATGGGGTAAAAAATCTTTTTTGGGAAAAAAATATATGGGAGTAGTTAGAACAACTTTTTTAATAAATACTAGGGGAAAAATTTACAAAGTATGGTCAAATGTGAGAGTAAAAGATCACGCAAAAGAGGTACTGGAAGAGTTAAAAAATATTTAAGAAAGTGTAGTCTGAGGCGACAGAAAACAGAACGCTCTATTTAAATAGTGCGACAAAAAAGTTCTCTCTTTTGAGTTTAGTGAACACATTTTAAACAAAATTAGATTTTATTTAGCGTGGCATGAATAGATATAACACTTTTTTTGAATTTTATGCGTTAAGCAATGTTTCTTTGGTGTTAGATTCTGAAGAAAATAACCAGACAAACAAAAATTAATACATGCTAAAAATTTTATTTTTTTCCTCTTGGTCTCTAACTTTCCTATTGTTAATGTTGGCTACAATTTTATCATAAGGTCCGGGACATCGTGCAACAGAACACCCCTTTATTTATTCTTCTTCTTTTCTCTTTTAAATTTTCTTTTTTCTTTCAAAGAAAGTTTAGGTTTTTTGATTACACTCGAGTCTTTAAATGATTTGCCACTATATCTTTTTGACACAATATTAAGTAATATTTTTAGGGTCTGGCATCCCTACTTTATTATATCCAGCGTCTACATAATGAATTTCACCAGTAACACCGCCTCCAAGATCGCTCAATAGATATAAAGCTGAATTTCCTACATCATAAATATCTACGTTTCTCTTTAAAAACGAATGATCTTCATTCCATTTATAAAGGAATTTAGCATCTCCAATAGCTGAAGCTGCAAGAGTTTTAATTGGCCCTGCACTTATTGCATTCACTCTAATTCCTTTTGCTCCCAAATCTCTTGCTAGGTATTTAACACTTGCTTCAAGTGCAGATTTACAAACACCCATTACATTATAATTTGGAATAGCTTTGTTAGACTCATAAGTTAAAGTAAGCATACTTCCACCTTTATTCATTATTTTAGAAGCTTCTTTTGCAACTTCTGTAAATGAAAAGCATGAAATTAACATACTTCTTAAGAAGTTTTCTCTTGTAGTATTTAAATATTCTCCTGATAATTCTGATTTATCTGAAAAGGCAACTGCATGAACAACAAAATCAATTTGACTCCATTTTGATTTTATATCTTCAAAAAGTTTTGTTACTTCTTCTTTTTTTTCAACATCACAACTAAATGTTATATTTGATTTTAGTTTTTCTGCTAAAGGAATAACCCTTTTCTTTAATGCATCTCCAAGATAAGTAAATGCTAATTCTGCGCCAGATTCAGCTAATTTTTGAGATATACCCCAGGCAATTGAACGTTCATTTGCCACTCCCATTATTAATCCTTTTTTTCCTTTCATTAAACTCATATATTAAACTTTCTCGAATACTAAAGTTGCATTAGTACCACCAAAGCCAAAACTGTTAGACATTATTGAATTTAAAGTAACATCTTTTTCAACCTTTGTTACTATTGGGTATTTTTTTGCTTCGTCATCCATATCCGTTATATTTACTGAGGCAGAAATAAAGTTATTTTTCATCATTATTAGACTGTAGATAGCTTCATGTGCAGATGTAGCTCCTAAAGAGTGACCAGAAAGCGATTTTGTAGAACTTATTTTAGGTACATTATCTTTAAATACTTCACCAAGCGCTTTAAGCTCTGTAATATCACCTACTGGCGTTGAAGTTCCATGGGTATTTATGTAATCAATCTTATTTTTACTTGTACTTAAAGCCATTTGCATACATCTTACAGCTCCTTCTCCAGAAGGTGCAACCATATCGTAACCATCTGAAGTAGCTCCATAACCAGTTAATTCTGCATAAATTTTTGCCCCTCTTGCTTTTGCATGTTCATATTCTTCTAAAACTAAAACTCCTCCACCTCCTGATATTACAAAGCCATCTCTTGTTTTGTCGTAAGGTCTAGAAGCTTTTTCTGGAGTGTCATTATATTTTGAAGATAAAGCTGTCATTGCATCAAACATAGCTGTTAATGCAAAGTGAACTTCATCGCTACCACCAGCAAAAATTACTTTTTGTTTTCCTAGTTGTATTAGTTCCATAGCATTTCCGATGCAGTGTCCACTAGTAGCACATGCTGAGCTAATAGTATAATTAACTCCTTTTATCTTAAAAGGAACTGCTAGTGTTGCAGATGCAGTGCTTGACATAGTTCTTGGGACTACAAATGGTCCCATTCTTTTTGGACTTTTTTCTCGTGTTTTATCAGCAGCTAAAATTACATTTTCAATTGAAGGTCCACCAGAACCCATAATCATGCCAGTTGAAACATTGCTCACATCTTTTTCTTCCAATCCAGAATCTTTAACAGCTTCTACCATAGAAATGTAATTATATGCAGAGCCAGGACCCATAAATCTCATAAACTTTCTATCAACGTGGTCTTCAATTTTAATATTTGGCTTACCATGGACGTTACTTTTTAAATTATATTGTTTGTATTCTTCAGAAAATGAAATTCCAGATTTTGAATTTAGTAAAGATTGATAAACTTCATCTTGATTATTACCCAAGCAAGAAACAACACCAATACCTGTTACAACAACTCTTTTCATTTTTTAAATAATCCTACTTTTAAGTTTTCAGCTGAATATATTTTTTTTCCATCTGCTTTGAGTATACCATTTGCCAGTCCTACTGTAGTACCTTCCTTTATAAGAATTCTTTTAATATCTATTTCGTAAGTAGCCATTTTCATATTTTTTAGTACTTCTCCTGTAAATTTTACAGCATTCACTCCTAAAGCTCTTCCTTTGCCAGGTTTACCCAGCCAGCCAAGATAAAATCCTACTAATTGCCACATTGCATCTAAACCTAGACATCCTGGCATAACAGGATCTTTGTTAAAGTGGCATTCAAAAAACCAATGATCATCTTTAATATCTAATTCAGCTTTTATTAACCCTTTTTTAAATACACCCTGGTCATTGTTAATTTCAGTTATTCTATCAAACATAAGCATAGGAGGAAGTGGTAATTTTGCATTTCCTGGTCCAAAAAGTTTACCATTTCCACATTCTATTAGTTCTTCATATTTGTACGATGTTTTTTTATTCATAAATTTAGATAATTGTTACTTTATTTAGACTAATTTTATAATATACAAATTGTTTAAAATAGTTATAAATTTGTCAAAAAAATGGATAATAAACACATATTTACTGAAAAATTGAGATCTTCAGGATTGAGACCAACCAAACAACGTATTGAAATTTGTAAGTTGTTATTTAATAGAAAAGATACTTTTCATTTTTCAATAAGTGATTTAAAAAATATATCTACTAAAAAAATTTCTTTAGCTACTATTTACAATACAATTCATGCTTTTACGAGGAAGGGTTATTTAAAAGAAATTTCAATAAATAGTGACAAAACTTATTTTGATACAAATACTTCAGATCATCATCATTTTTTTGACGAAAATAAAAAAAAACTTATAGATTTAGATGATAATAATGTAGGAAAAATAAAAATAAAAAAAACTTTACCTGGAAAAAAAATTAAGTCTGTAGAAATTTTAGTTAGAATTACAAACGATAATTAAAATTAAATATTATAAAATTATTAAATTAAAATTGTATTAGGACAATTCTGTCATCTTGACACTATATTAGAATCATTATAAATTATGATTTATGAGCAGTGAATTAATCAAAGAGCAATCAAAGTGTCCATTTACGGGCGCAGGAACGCCTCCAAAACATCCTACTGGTAGAGGCACTTCAAATAGAGATTGGTGGCCAAATAGCTTAAATTTAAAAATATTATCGCAACATTCTTCCTTAATAGATCCAATGGATAAAAAATTTAATTATTCTAAAGAATTTAAAAAACTTAACCTTAAAGCATTAAAAAAAGATTTAGCAAAATTGATGACAGACTCACAAGATTGGTGGCCAGCTGATTATGGTCATTATGGACCTTTGTTTATAAGATTATCTTGGCATGCTGCTGGAACATATAGAACTGGTGATGGACGTGGTGGTGCAGGAACTGGTAACCAACGGTTCGCGCCACTAAATAGTTGGCCAGATAATGTAAATCTGGATAAAGCTAGATTATTATTATGGCCTATTAAAAAAAAGTATGGAAAAAAAATTTCTTGGGCTGACCTTTTTATTTTAGTAGGTAACGTAGCTTTAGAAACAATGGGATTTAAAACCTTTGGTTTCGGAGGAGGTCGAGAGGATATATGGGAGCCAGAAGAAGATATTTATTGGGGCTCAGAAAAAGAATGGCTAGGTGTTAACCGTTATAGTGGAAAGAGAGATTTGGAGCAGCCACTAGGAGCATCGCATATGGGTTTAATTTATGTAAACCCGCAGGGACCTGATGCTAATCCAGATCCTCTTTTAGCTGCTCACGACATTAGAGAAACGTTTGGTCGTATGGCCATGAATGATTATGAGACCGTTGCCCTTGTAGCCGGTGGACACACCTTTGGTAAATCACATGGTGCAGCACCCGAGTCTCATAAAGGCCCAGAGCCAGAAGGATCAAAAATTCAAGATCAAGCTACTGGATGGAATAGTAATTATAAAAGTGGTTTAGGAGTAGATACTATAAGTAGTGGAATAGAAGGAGCATGGACTACCAATCCAATAAAATGGGATATGGGTTATTTTGATAATCTATTTGGTTATGAATGGGAATTAACAAAAAGTCCTGCAGGTGCTCACCAATGGAAACCAAGGAAGAATGGACATGATATAGAAATGACTTTAGATGCACATGAAAGATCTAAAAAAAATCTTCCAATGATGCAAACAACAGACTTGTCATTAAAAATGGACCCTAGCTATGGACCAATTGCAAAGAATTTTCATGAAAATCCAAAAGAGTTTGCCGACGCCTTTGCAAGAGCTTGGTTTAAACTTACTCACCGTGATATGGGACCACGTGCATGTTATCTTGGTGCAGATGTTCCAAAAGAAAAACTTATTTGGCAAGATCCAATTGTAAAAACAAAATATAGACTTAAGAAAAAAGATATTGAAGCACTAAAATCAAAAATACTAAAATCAGGGCTTTCTATATCTGAATTAGTAACTACAGCATGGGCTTCTGCATCAACATTCAGAGGTTCAGATAAAAGAGGTGGAGCAAATGGAGGTCGTATTTGTTTAGAACCACAAAAAAATTGGAAAGTTAATAATCCAAAACAATTATCAAAAGTTATTAATGCTTTAGAAAAAATTCAAAAAGGATTTAACTCTAAATCTAAGTCAGTTTCTATTGCCGACTTGATAGTTTTAGGTGGAAGTGTTGGAATAGAAAAAGCAGCAAAAGCAACTGGTGAAAAAATAAAAGTACCATTTACTCCAGGCAGAGGCGATGCTACACAAGAAGAAACGGATATACATTCATTTGGTTTACTAGAACCACAAGCTGATGGTTTTAGAAACTATGTTAAAGGAGAATATTCTTTATCCGCTGAAGAAATGTTAGTAGATCGTGCGAACCTAATGAAGCTTACTGCACCAGAGATGACCGTTTTAATTGGTGGGATGAGAGCATTAAATACAAATTTTGATAATTCCAATCATGGAGTATTTACGAAAAAACCAGGTAAGCTTACAAACGATTTTTTTATTAATCTTTTAGACATGAATACAACCTGGAAAGAAACTTCAAATAAAGAAGATTTATTTGAAGGAAAGGATCGTAAAACCGGTAAAGTCAAATGGAAAGGTACTCGAGCTGACCTTATATTTGGTTCTAATTCACAACTAAGAGCTTTTGCAGAAGTTTATGCCTGTGAAGATTCAAAAGAAAAATTCCTGACTGATTTTGTTGCTGCATGGACAAAGGTAATGAATCTTGATCGTTTTGATTTAAAGTAAATTTTTAGAATTTTATTTAATGCAAACCCCAAATTTCATTTGTTTCTACCCAGCCTAAAAAATTTTCAGTTTTAACTTTACACCATTTTTTTTTACATTTTTTGACTAACAAAAGTCGTCCTTTAGCAATTTTTAATAGTGGTTTTGAATACTTGGTAGGTTTTTTAAATAATATTTGATCTTTCAATAGTATAAAGGATTTACCTTTTTTTAACTGCGATGAATGAATCCAGCCACCATTTTTTTTAAAATCAATTATTTTTCTAAAATTTTCTTTTTTATCAATAACTTTTACAGGTAAATTTTTTTTTCTATAAACATATTTAACTGGATAATCAAATCCTGGGCCATACCTAACATTAACTTCATTATTTTTTAAAATTAAGTAATAACTATTTTCGGTAGCAGAAAGCAAGTTTGTGAAAAAAAAAGCAATAAACAAAATATAAAAATTTATTTTCATTTATTACATATACATGTTTTATTTTTATTTAATTTAACTTTTCTAAAATTTAAATCTAATAAATTTAATATAAAAATATATCCATTTAAACTTTTTCCAATGCTTAATATTTTTTTTAACACTTCATTTGCTTGGATGGTTCCTGCAATTCCTGCCACTGTACCCAAAATTCCTTCCGATTCACAATTTAGCAAATCATCTGAAGGTTCTGTTTCTTGAAAAAAGCATCTTAAGCAAGGTGTTTTTTTATTTTTAAAATCAAAACTAAAAATATGACCATCAAATTTGCTAATTGCTCCTGAAAATAGAAATTTTTTATATTTTAAACAAAAATCATTTAATAAAAATTTTGTTTTAAAATTATCTGATCCGTCGACAATATAATCATATTTGTTAATAATTTTTTTAAAATTTACATTATTTAATTTTAAATTATAAGTTTGAACTTTTGTATTAGGATTAATACGATTTAATATTTTTTTTATGATTAAAACTTTCGATTTTCCTATATCTTCCTTCGTATAAAGGCTTTGTCTATGTAAATTAGAAAGATTAACTTTGTCATAATCGATAATACCTAATTTTCCAATACCAGCTCGTGTAAGAAACTCTGCAGCAGGACATCCAAGACCACCTGCTCCAATTATTAAAACTTTTGCTGATAAAATTTTTTTTTGACCTAAAGTTCCAATATTTTTTAAAATAATCTGCCTAGAAAATCTTTCAACTAAATTTTTATTTAATTGTTTTTTCATTTACCTGTTGAGCCGAATCCACCTTTTCCTCTTACAGTGTCTGGTAAATTTTCAACTTCTTCAAAGTTAATTTTGTGTACTGGCGCCAAAACCATTTGAGCTATACGGTCGTTATTTTGTATAATGAATTCATTGTCTCCATGATTAAAAAGTATTATTTTAATTTCACCTCTATAATCGCTATCAATTGTTCCAGGAGTATTTAATATTGAAATATTTTTTTTTGCAGCCAAACCTGATCTAGGTCTTATCTGGATTTCATAATCATCAGACATGGCAATAGAAATACCAGTTGGAACTAAACAAGATTTTTTTGCTGGTAGTTTTATCGGTTCTTTAATAAAGGCCATTAAGTCCATTCCAGATGCGCCAATTGTTTTATAAGACGGTATTTGAACAGCAGGATCTAATTTTTTAACTAATACTTTTACCATTAAGCGTTAGTTTAATTCATTCACAACTCTATCTACAATCTCTTCTGCAATCTCAGATTTTTTTTTCATATAGAGTTTTTCATCATTAATTTTTTTATTTTTATATAAAATTGTCACTTCATTAAAGTCTGAGTCAAAACCAATCGATCTATTAGAAATATCATTTGCAATAATCCAATCGCAGTTTTTTTCCATTAATTTTTTTCTTGAATTTTCTTCTATGTTGCTTGTTTCTGCAGCAAAACCTATCACAAGTTTTGGTCTTAGAGAATTATGGCATGAAACATAATTTAATATATCAATATTTTTTTCCAGATTTAAATTTATAAAATCTTTTTTTTTAATTTTTTCTTTCTTTTTTTCTTTAATTTTAAAGTCTGCAACAGCTGCACAAAAAATAGCAACATCAACTGGTAAATTATTTTGTGTAGATTTAAACATTTCTTCTGCTGTTTCTACCTGTATTAAATTTATATCATTATTAATTTTCAAATTTGTTGGACCTGATATTAATGTGGTTTCAAAACCTTTTTTTGATAATACTTTTGCTAGTTCAAAGCCCTGTTTACCACTTGATTTATTGGTAATAAATCTAACTGGATCAATATATTCATGAGTAGGTCCTGCTGTGACTAATGCTTTAAATTTTTTTATTTTTTTAAAATTAAAAAAATATGTTTCAATTTTTTTTATAATTTCATTAGGTTCGGTCATTTTACCTTCACCAAATTCACCGCATGCCATGTCTCCTATTTCAGGACCAATTATTTTATAACCATATTTTTTTAATTTATTAAGATTTTCTTTGGTTGAAGAGTGTTCCCACATTCTGACATTCATCGCGGGAGTTAAAAATATGTCTTTGTTTGAAGCAAGTATTACAGTTGAGGCTAAATCATCAGAAGATCCCACACTTAATTTTGAAATGGTATTTGCTGTTGCTGGTGCAACTAATATTAAATCAGACCATCTTGAAAGTGATATATGATCCATTTCAGCCTCATTTTCAGCATTAAATAAATCATCATAAACTTTTTCTTGTGAAAGTGATGAAACTGATAACGGAGTAACAAATTCTTTAGCACTTTTTGTAAGTATGGTTTTTACAATAGCACCTCTTTTTTTTAATAACCTTATAACTTCAAGACTTTTATATGCCGAAATTCCTCCGCAAATTATTAGTAATATTTTTTTATTATTAATATTATTCATAAACGGAATTAAAATACTAATAGACCTAAAATTACAAGTAATAATAAACTAATTACTGTCTGATTTCTTGTAGTTATCATTTCTGATTTTTTTTCATTTAAAGCCAAGTAAGAATTTGAATTTTGTGGTATTTGGCCACTTGCAAAGTAAGTTAAAGCTTGATTTGCTTTGTCCATAATTTCTGGTAACTCTGGCAGTCGTTTAATAATTTCAGAAGTATTTTCAATAGTTTCATTTAAATAATTTATGGGGTCTTTTGTTTCTTTTAACCAATTTTCTAAAACTGGTTTTGAAGTTTCCCAAATATTAGTTTCTGGATTTAATTGTCTTGCTACACCTTCTACAACTACCATTGTTTTTTGAAGTAATAATAATTGTGGTTGTGTTTGCATATTAAATTTTTCTGTAATTTCAAAAAGCTGTTTGAGCAAGTTGCCACCAGAAATATCCTTAACTGACTGTCCAAAAATTGGTTCACCAATTGATCTTAAAGCTTGAGCAAATTCATCAATTGAAACATTTTTTGAAACTAAACCTGCTAATAAATGCACTTCAGCTACTTTTTTGTAATCTCTTTTTACAAAGCCAAATAAAATTTCTGCTAAATATCTTTTATTTAATTTATCTAATCTTCCCATAATACCAAAATCTACTGGTATAATTTCTCCATTTTTATTTACAAATAGATTGCCTTGATGCATGTCAGCATGAAAAAAACCGTCTCTTATGGCATGTCTCAAAAAGTGTTGAATTATATTTGACGCAAGTAATTTGGTGTCTATATTTCTTTTTTCTAATTCTTCTTTTTCTCTAATGGAAATTCCATCAATCCATTCTAAGGCTAAAATATTTTCGCTTGTAAAATTCCAAAATATTTTAGGAACATTAAAACTAACGTCATTTTTTGTATTTTCTAGAAATTCGTTTGCTGCTGCAGCTTCGAATCTTAAATCTAATTCTAGGTTTGTAATTTCTTTGAGAAGAAATACTATTTCAACTAATTTTAATCTTTTTGTTTTTTTTACTGTTCCTTCAATTATAAAGGCTAACAACATCAAAGCATCAATTTCTTCATTAAAAATTTTTTTAATATTTGGTCTTAAGATTTTTATAGCAATATCATTTATTGTTCCGTTATCATTCAGTTGTGCTTTATGCACTTGTGCTATAGATGCTGCGGCAACTGGTTCGCTTATATTAATAAGAGAATTATAATTATTTTCACCTAACTCTTTTTTCATAATTTTTTTTGCTTCTTCTGAAGAAAATGGGGGAAGTCTATCTTGAAGTTTTTCTAATTTTTTTGCAACTTCATCACCAATAATATCAGGTCTAGTGGACAAAAATTGTCCAAGTTTAATAAAAGTTGTTCCCATTTCTTGGATTGAACTACACAATCTTTGTTCTTCATTTAAGTCACTGATTTTTTTTTGATTAGAAAAAGAAAAGGATAATAAATAGAAAAAAAACTTTACTATTTTTGGAGGCTCATGGATTTTAGAAATTATTTCCATAGCATCTGATTGAGCCAATTTTCTAGCTATTTTAAATAATGTTATGATTTTATTAATCATTAAATTTTCCAACCTGAATGTATAGCAACAATACCACCGCTTAGGTTTCTATATGAGCATTTAACAAAATTATTTTTTAACATTAGTTCAATTAATTTTTCTTGATTGATAAAATTGTCTATACTTCTAATTAAATATTCGTAAGGCTCCTTTTCACCCACAACTAATTTTCCTATATGTGGAATTATTTTACTGTAATTTTTATAAAAGATATTTAATTGAGAATTTTGAACTTTTGAAAATTCTAGACAAAAAAATCTTCCCCCTGGTTTTAAAACTCTATAAGCTTCCTTTAAAGATTTATTAATATTTTTAGTGTTTCTAAGGCCAAAACTAATTGTGTAATAATCAAAGTAATTGCTGGGAGCTAAAATTTTTTCCGCATAAC
Organism: uncultured Pelagibacteraceae bacterium; assembly: GCA_902608385.1. Taxonomy (GTDB): domain Bacteria; phylum Pseudomonadota; class Alphaproteobacteria; order Pelagibacterales; family Pelagibacteraceae; genus Pelagibacter. Next base: position 601 of record CACLNT010000010.1, on the reverse strand, counting down.
CTTTCTTCCAGGTTAAATTTTTGTATTTTTTTAATCTTCCTTTGCCTTTTTTTAACATATTAGAATTAGGGTCTACACATAATACTTTTCCTGTAAAGTTGGTATTTTGTAAAAAAAGTTTTCCTAAATCACCTGTTCCACAGGCCATATCTATTAATTTTTTTTTATTTGATGGAGACATCCAATTTATAAGATCTTTTTTCCATAATCTGTGAATTCCTAAAGACATAAAGTCGTTCATTAGATCATATTTGTCATAGACTTTAGTAAAAACGTTTTCAACTAGCCCTTTTTTATTTTGAAGATGTTGCTGCATATTAATTAAATTTTTTATATGTAATAATATAATAGGAAATGCCAGAATTACCAGAAATTGAAATTGTAAAACAATCATTAGATAAGAAGGTAAAATTTGAAAAAATTAAAAAAGTAATTGTAAGAAATAGAAGTTTAAGATTTAAAGTTCCTAAAAATTTTGAAAATATTTTAAAAAACAAAATAATTAAGAAAATATCAAGAAAATCAAAATACTTAATATTACATTTAGGAAATATTTGTTGTGTAATTCATTTAGGAATGTCAGGAACTATTCATATCATAA
>CACLNT010000009.1 GCA_902608385.1 uncultured Pelagibacteraceae bacterium | reverse complement strand
TCCCCTTATCCAATACATTAATTTTATTAAATTTTGTCGTAATTAAAATATACTCTCCATATTTTTCTTTTATTTTTAAAAATTCTTCCTCGTATAAAGGTTTGTATTTTTGACTTAAAAGATCAAATCTTGTATTTCCTGTAATGAACATTTTTTCTTTAGGATTTCCCTTTAAATTGTTTGTCAAGATAGCTTCTTTTTCTCTTTGACCACAGCAAAGAAAAAAATCTATCTTGTTAAAAACATCAAAATCATATCTATAAATATGATGTATAAAGTCAAATGTGATAGCCCCTTCTTCATCGAGGTGACCTACATTAAAACCCAAATCTGAAAAGCTTTTAGAAAAATTAGCTAATCGTAAAGTATTTCCATTAGATATAAAAACTCCAGTTTTTAAATGTTTACGAAATCTTGTTAGGTTAGCTCGTGCACCAACTACAACTGAGTATCCTTTTTGAGCTGCTTTTAATGCAAACAATACTCTAGCATTGAGTTCTCTAATTTTTGTTTCTATTGAAAAGTAAATTCTAGGCTTCATATTTTTTTTTACTCATAATTAAATAAGCTGACTCAGAGGTCTTTCTAATACTTAGATTTGGTTTTTTTGTGTCAAGTTTTATCATATAATTTAAATAATTTTTAATTTCTCTTGCTGAGATAGATTTAAATTTTTGTTCTTTTACTTCTTTTGGAATATAATAACTTTTTGGTATAAAATTTAAATAAATATCATTTTTTACAAGAAAAGATTTAATAATTGATCCTAATTTCATAAAATTTTTAATTAAAAAATTTTGATGGATGTCATCCTTTTTTTGCAATTCAGATTTCATCTGGTAAGGATACTCTTTTTTTAAAAAATTAATAAAATTATTTACATAATATTTGTTAGAATTTAAATTTTCAGCAATCATCTTTGTTTGTTTTAAAATTAAAAACTTTTTTTTATTTTTTTTTAATTCTTTAAAAAAATTTAAACATTTTTCTTCATCAGTAAAAAAAGGCTTTGTTAACTTAAAATTAATATCTGGGTATAATTTAAATGGCATATAAGTTATAATTTTTTTTTTAATTGCAATTGCTTCCAATGAAGTTTGACATCCGGAATGGAGATAATGATCGCAAGCTAAAATCCAAGGGGTAGCAGTATATTTATAAATTAATTTAATATTTTTTGGTTTATTTTTAAAAAGTTTTTTTAAATTTTCTTTTGTCTCATTTGGATGTTTTCTAAAAATTATTATTAATTTAGGATTTTGTTTTGCAATTTTAATAACTAAGTTTATTAACTTAAGGTAATTTAATTTAATGTTTTCCTCATTTTTTATAACTTTACTAAATTTTTTTTGTTCTTTATAAAGATAATTTGCTTGAGCTATAGATCTATATCCTGAAGAGTGACCAGGAATAAATAAAAAATTTTTATATTTTTTTTTTATATTATTGACTTCAATATCAAAAACAGTTTTTTCTTTTTTTAAAAGATCAAGTTTTAATAGACCAAAAATTTTTTTTCTCTTTAAATTTAAATACTTTATTCTTTTCAAATCACTTTGACCTGAAAATATGAAATGTTTTACATATTTTTTTTGATCGTAAGTATATCGGCTGTGTATTGTTCCCTGATTATGATACGAAATAGGGCCTTCTTCATCTTGCATAACCACATCATTATACAAATGAGATTTCGCTTTTTTTCTACTTGCGGTATATGTAAATTTGTCAAACCACAAACAACTGTTTGGTTTGTATTTTTTTGTTAAAAATCTTTGCCCGCCAATATAAACATCAAAATTACTTCTTGTTGCTACATGGTATGCTAAATATAATTTTGGAAAAAATTCTCTAATTTTTATCTCAATTGGTAAAACTAGAATATTTCTTGTTTTCTTATCCATTTATTATTATTTTTTTTCCATAAATGTTTATGTGCTAACTTTTTACTTTGATTATAAATTTAACTTAAAATTTTGATATCTAAAATTTAAGGCCGGAAAGATCTAAATTAAAAATAGTTTTCATTATATTTTCTTGTACGAATTTTTTTGATTGGTGAACCCCAATAAATTGAATTTTTTTCACAATCCTTGTTCACTAATGAACCAAATCCAATTATTGTATTTTGTAAAATATTAATTTGATGTTTTATTAAACACCCCATACCTAAATAAGATTGTTCACCCACCATAACATTGCCACCAGTTGTAACCCCAGGTCCAGCACTTGAAAAATCACTAAACTTATTGTCATGGTCTATTGAACATGAGGTGTTTAATATACAATGTTTTCCAATTTTAGTTCCGTTATTAATTATAGTTCCAGAAACTACTAAAGTACCTTCGCCTATAGATACATTTGAGTTAATGATGGCGTCTTTAGAAACAATTTTTTGAAATTTAAAATTCTTATTTATTTTTTTAATATCAGTAACTATCTTTTTTCTAATAAAATTTAATCCTATACCAATAATTCCATTAAATTTATTTTTTTTATTTATTACTTGTTTAATACTACCTAAATTATAATAATTTTTTTTGTTTAAACTTATTACTAATTCTCCTTTTTTCTTAAAATCATCAACAAATCCAAGAAATTGAAATTTTTTTAACTTAACTACTTCTGAAAAAATAACTTTAGCATGACCTTCTGAACCAAATATGACTAATTTTATCATGAGGGCTTAATCTGAAAAAAATAATTAATTTTTTTGTGTTTCATTAGAGATAATACCATTTTGTCTAACTATTTTTATACTTATAACCAAACATATTCAAATATGTGGTTATATCTTTATTGTGTTTATCTAAAGGAAATCTCATTACCTCTGCATGGAAACCTGTATATAAATTTTCAAATATAATTTTCTTATCATGTAATGCGTTAAAAAGGTTTGATGGAATAATAAATTTTTTATTACAAGTATCATTGTTTAATATTTTCTGATTTTGAATATCTATAGTCCTGCATTCTTTCTGCGAGTCCAAAAATATCTCAAAACATACTTTTTTATCTTTTATTGAGGGATAGAAATCAGGAAATTTATTCAGGTAACTATATACAAATTTACAAAATTCACTTAAGTAATTTTCCAAATTTTTTACATTTAATTTATTATTACTAAACTCTGAATTGTAAGTATCACATTTTATTAAAAAATTTTCATTAATCAAATATTCGTTTGTAATCTCTAATAATTTATTAGGTTCAAAATTAAATGGATATTCAACTTTGCCAGTAGATAAATCAAAAGTACCACCTGGAAAAATATTTATCATCTTCTCAAAATTAGTAATTTCTTCGCTTTCAATTAATTTTTTTAAGTTCTCATAAGTTGGGTCAAATGCTGATAAATGATAATTCTTATTCTTTACATAACCTTTTGCAAAACCAGCATATGGTAAAAAATAATCAGCATTTAAATTTTCAACATTTTGAAGTCCAGCAATGACCATTGCTCTAACTTTTTTTTTAAGTTCTTTTTCTATTTCACTACCATACTGAGAATAAGTCATAGGATGTCCTGAGGCAGAATTAGTTTGTGAACAATATAAAAACTTTCTGCTTTTAGAAAAATCAATTAATTTATCTAAATTGCTCTGTTTTAATTTCATCCAATTATCATTACCATGATGAATACAATAATTATCATCTCTAAATGAAATACCGGCATCATCATTAGATACACTTTCATCAAAAATTGAGATAACCTCAAAATCTTCAAAACTCACTTTTTGTTCTCTTGGAATTTGTATTATATTTTCAAAACCTAATTTATTTAACCTTCTTTTTAAAGAAGGTGATGGAAATTCATTAATAATGATTTTCATATTTTTATTAAAATATTTACTTAAAAAATAATTATCCATATGGTCATCATGACCATGTGAAATTGCTAGATAGAAATTATCTTCAAAACTTAAACTCGCTAAATAAGTTGGATTATAAAATGGTAATGCTGATGGTAACCATGAACCAAAAGCAGGCGAAGTATTCCAAAAATCAGTTAGTATTATATTTTTCTTAAAATTAAATAATAATGATGAGTGATTAATTAATGTAAGTTTCATTTGATAAATATTTTTAGAAAACAATTATGGTAAAAATTCTCTTACTTTTATCTCAACTGGTAAAACTAGAATATTTCTTGTTTTCTTATCCATTTATTATTATTTTTTTTCCATAAATGTTCAGGTCTAAATTTATCTATAATTTTCATTGCTTCATCATGGGTATACCCCATAAACTTAAAGCAGTCATTTGCGTACCTTTTGGGAAATTCACCCTCAAATTTTTTACAAAGGCTTATTCCTTCCTCACGAGTTATATGGCCATTTCTAATTTCTTGTGACGCATCTAACCTGCATCTTCCAATGCCATATTTAATATAATGACAGTAATAATGTAAAAATTCCATTTTATCGTCTATAGATGAATATCTACCATAACTTCCGTCAGACTTATAATCACCAGGAATAAAACCGGAATTATTGGATGCATAATAATATACTTCTTGTGGATCCCACTTTAAAAAATAACCTAAAAATAAAACATTTAAGTCAAATTTTTTTAAATCTTCACTTGTTAATGGCTTGTATGGAATAAAATCTTGATCTCTTAAAAAGTTATATTTTTTTTTAATTTCTTTAACTTGTGAGCCACCTAGATAAATATCATTTACATCTTCATCATTTATTAACCATTCTATGGGGTAACGGGCATCAGGCAACATTTTATTACTGCCATAATCAGAATACTCCTCTCCATAAAAAACAAGATTTATATTAAAATTTTTAGCCATCTTTACTGCAAATGTTTTTATCCCAACTTTAAATGGTTGAGCTGGATGAAGAAGATTTTTGAAAGCTTCCCTTGTCAAAATAGATAAAACTTTCCCGTTTGCACTAAAAGTATAATTATCAAAACCACCAATATTAACCCAATTTGTTAAATTTTTGATACCTACACTTGTCTTTATAATTGGACTGTAGGTGACTGTAAGTGGATTCATGTGGTACTTATATTTCAATATATAAGCTTGAAACATGCTATCTTTTCCTCCTGAACCAGAAACTATGCAATCATAATTTCCATCTTTTGAACGGTATTTATCACATAGATCTTTTAGTTCTTTTTCTCTTTCTGCCCAATCTATACTTTTTTTAAAAATCTTATCCTGGCAAGCGAAACAGTTGCCACTTTCATCAAAAGACAAAGTTGTTTTTTTTTGATCTTTTAATTTATTTTTTGTTTCATTTATTGAAAACGGCTTTTGATTCGTCATCAAACATAACTTGCAATGTTTAACAATTTTATTATCTTCTGTCATTTTAACTACAAATTTTTAAAATTATTTAAAACCATTAAACCATTATCACCACTTAACTCAGGATGAAACTGATATAAGTAAAGATTTTTCTTAACATAAGAGGCTACAATTTTATTTTGATTAATCTTAATATAAGTGGAGTTAGCATCATTTTTATCTAAGTCACAAAAATATTGGTGAGCAAAATAAAACATTTTATTTTTTAAATAATTTTTTGAATTCTTACTTTCTATTTTATACCAATCAATTAATGGGAGCTTAAAAGTTTCTGAATTAATTTTTTTCGCACTTCCTTTAACTATTGAAAGACAATTAAATTTCAAATTTTTATTTACTTCATATTTATTCAACATCAGTTGAAAACCTAAACAAATACCCAGGATAGGATTTTGATTTTTGATAAAATCTCTTATACTTATATCAAATTTATTTTGCTTAATAATTTTCATTGCATGTTGTGCCGACCCCATACCTGGTAATATTATTTTTTCAAATTTGCTAATATCTTTTTTTTTTTCAATTACACTCAGGGAAACACCTATAGTGTTAAATGCTTTTTTAATGTTTGAAATATTCCCACCACCATAATTTAATATTCCTATTTTCATAATTGATCTCTATTCAAATTTATTAAAATGTAAAGCATGTGCAATTGCTACACTGTTAATATTTTTTTTTATGGATTGTTTTACATCACTTAAGTCACGCAATCCTCCTGAATAAATAACTGGAATTTTAATATCTAAGTCATTTATAAATTTTATCAATTCTAAATCTGGTCCATTAACAGTGCCATCATGCATAATACTACAAATAATCATTTCACCAGCTTCATTAAGCTCAGATCTAGAAATCCATTCTTTTGTCTTAATATTTGAAAAAATCCTTCCTGATTCAAAAAAAATATACCAATTATTAAAAATTCTTCTTGTTTGTATCAAGACTCCAACACTCTGTGAGCCATAAATATTAGAGGCCTCATTTAATAGTTTAAAATCATTTTTTAATGATGAGTTAATATAAATTTTATCTACTCCGTTTTTAAAAAGCTTGTGTATATCTTGAATGCTCTTTATACCGCCAGCGTATGAAAGTGGTATGTTAACGTGAGAGCTAATTAATTTAATTGTTTCAAAATCTATAGATCTGTTAAATAAAGAGGCCACAATATCCTCTACAAAGATTTCTTTGACACCCATCTTAATATATTTTTTGATATATGACTTAAGATCCTTACTTACTACTCTCAGTCCTTCCATTCTAATACCTTTAATAAGGTTTCCACTTTTAATTTCCAATCTAGGTATTATTTTTTTTTTTATATTCATTGGATTTAAATTAATTATTCTTTTATCTGACTATTATAACTATCCCAGTCCCCAAAATCCTGCCAACTTTTAAAATTAATTGAAAATATACCAATCTTTTTTTTCCCGTCTTAGAAATCTTATTTAAAGTATTAAAGCAGTCCTTAATTTTGTTTGATAATGGCTTTTCAATATAAAAATGGCATTTAGTATATTTTAATATTTTATTTATGGTTTGATTGTGCATATGTGTGGGCACACATATAAAAGCGACATCACAACCTTTTGCAGCCAATTTAAAGTCTTGTGTGAATGTAAAATTTTTATCTGCACCTAAAAAACTTCTTTTATTGCTCGAATCGTAAGCACATATTGATGAAATCTTTAATTCTTTTCGTAGTTTAATTAGATTGGTCAAGTGTCTTAATCCAATTGATCCTGATCCAAATATGGAAATTTTCATACTTTACTATTATAGCCCTAGCTTTATAAATACAATCTAAATTATGAAAGTTCTTAAGAATATTAATATAAAAAAAGCTATTACAATTTTAAATAAGTATGGATCAAAAACAATCTTAGTTGTAGATAAAAATAACAAACTACTAGGTACTCTTAGTGATGGAGATATAAGAAAGTCAATAATAAAAGGTTTTAATTTAAAAAATTCAATTGAAAAAATTTATAATGACAAACCTTTTTTTTTATATAAAAAAGAAGAACTTCGCAATATTAGAAAAATATTTTTAAAAAAAAAAATAGATTTAATTCCAATCGTAAATAAACAGCTAAAAGTTTTAGAAATTATATTCTTCAAAGACATTTTTGATAACCAAGAGAGAGAAAAGAAAGTTGATGAAAAATATAAGAACTATGGAGTTGTGATTATGGCAGGTGGAAAAGGAATCAGAATGCAACCATACACTAAAGTTTTTCCCAAACCTTTGTTACCAATTGGTAACGAAACAGTTATCGATATAATAATTTCTAAGTTTTTAAACTTTAAGATTAACAATTTCTATATAACAACTAACTATAAGTATAAAATTATTAAGGATCATTTTAAAAAATATAGCAAGTCAATTAATTTCAAACTGATAAAAGAGAAAAAAAAGCTTGGAACAGCTGGGTCATTAGCCTATCTAAAAAATGCCAACGAAGATGTTTTTTTTATTTCTAATTGTGATGTAGTAATAAATGAGGACTATAAAAAAATAATTAATTTTCATCATAAAAACAAAAATGATTTAACAATCATAGCCTCAAAAAAATCTCTTAAAATACCCTATGGCGTGTGTTTAACAGATAAAAAAAAGAACTTTAATGGTTTTAATGAAAAACCAAAGTATGATTTTTTGTTTAATACAGGCTTATATGTAGTTAATAAAAATATATTAAAAAATTTAGTTGGGATCAATAAATTAGATATGGATAATTTTATCTTAAAATTAAAAAAAAGGAAAAAAAAGATAATTTTTGCACGAGCAGAGTGTGGTTTTTATCTTCCAAACTGGCATCCATGGGAAGATTACAGAAAATTTTATATGGCTAGTAAGTCTCAAGGTGGTGGCGCACTCCTAGATACAAGCCATGAAATAAATTATCTACAAAGATTATTTGGCAAAGTTTCAAAAATACAAGGATTAGTTGGCAAATTTTCAGACCTCGATATAACAAGTGACGACCTATCTTTATCAATCTTAAAATTTAAAAAAAATAATGTAATTGGAAATGTACATTTAGATCTTTTACAGTTTGAGAAATCAAGAACTTTTAAAATTATAGGCACAAAAGGTGTGATTGAGGGGTGCTTCTCAAAAAATACAATAAAAATCTACGACAACTTAAAGAAGAAATATTTTACAAAAAATATAAAATACAATTTTAACAACATATATTATACTCAGCTTAGACAATTTTGGGCGCTAATAAAAAATAAAAAAAATAATCTTTGTACTGCAAAAGAAGCTTATCATACTATGCAAATTATTGAATCAATAAGAAAATCTCAATTATCAGGAAAAAAAATTACTATTAAGTGATTTATGATAAATCATAAAATTTTTTTTTAATATCGTAATTAAATTTCAAAATCTTTTCTGAAATCATGTTGGGTGTATTTGGTTTAAAAAAAGGACTTTTAACTTTTTTTAAATCTTTTTTATCTACAGATATGCAAAAATTAATTTTGGAAATTATAGATTTTTTATTATAATCTGAACTGATAATATTTTTTGCTAAGATTCTTCCTTCCTGCCTAGAGCCTATGTTTACAGTTGGTATCCCCAAGCTGGGAGTTTCTATAACACCACTAGATGAGTTTCCAATTATAACATCTGATATCTTCATCAAAGAAATATACCTTTTGTGACCTAAGGATTTAAAAAAATAACTATTTTTTTCAGTTTTTGTAAATTTTAATATTTTATTTAAAATAACTTTATTTTCATGGTCTATATTGGGTGAGGTAAAAATTTTGATGAAATTTTTAAATTTTTTAAGAGCAAACAAAATATTTGTAATCTGATAATTAGACATATTCTTTTCAAGCGTAGTAGGATGAAAGGTTATAATTAATATTTTTTTATCTAGTTTTATTTTTAGATCTTTTTCTAACTCAGATTTAGGAATAAATTTTATTTTTGCAATTGAATAGGCGCCCAACCCACCATAATTAAATATAGTTTTTGGGTTTTCTCCCAGCTGTATTAGTCTCTTTTTGTACTTTTCATGAGTAGGAAAATGTAAATGGGAAAATTTTGATATAGAGTGTCTTATAGAATCGTCAATCGCTCCTAGTGTTGTTTCACCACCGTGTATATGTGCAATTGGCACCCTATGTGACATAGCAGAAATAGCACATCCTAGTAATTCATATCTATCGCCTAGTATTACGAGAACATTTGGTTTAATTTTGTGTAAAATGTCTGAAGTTGATAAAATTGACCGAGAAACATAATTGGCAATATCTTTTTCAGAAAATCTATTTTTTAATATGTTTTTTTTAATTATGTATTTTTCTAATCTATCCTCTTTAATTTCACTGATGGTCTTACCAAAATTTTTGCTAAGATGTGATCCTGTTACCATAATAAAAATTTTTGCATTCTTTTTATTCTTTGTTTTCAAGATTACATTCCTTAAAAGTCCATAATCAGCTCTTGAACTTGATATAAATAGAATTTTTTTCATTATTAATATTTCTTAATTTGTTGATTTTTTACATAGTTTATAGGGCATTTTTTTCCTAAAATTTTTTTAATTAAAAATGGTGAAATTCCATTTCCTGGCCTTTTAGTGGTTAAATTTTTTTGTGTAAATATTTCACCTTTTTTGATGCTTGTATAAGCAACTATTGATTTTCTAGTTAACATTTTTGTTTTTTGTTCAGAAGGGGTAATAAATTTTTTTTCAGATCCTATCATTGATTCAGTTTGTTTTATAAGCTTAATCATATCTTTTAATTCATTTGGTTCTAAGCTAGCTTTGTGATCAGGGCCTTTTAGTTTTTTTGATAGTGTAAAGTGTTTTTCTATAACTTTACATCCAAGCGCTACTGCAATACTTGGTGTTATAACACTTTCTGAGTGATCTGAGTATCCAACATCATAACCTAACATTTTTAGTTTTCTTAAAAAAGCTAAGTTCAAGTTTTTCAAGTCAGCTGGATAATCGGATGAACAATGCAAAATAACTAAATCACTTTTTTTCTTTTTTAAAACTTTTAGTGCAGATTTTATTTCATTAAGCGTTGCCATTCCTGTAGACAACAAAATTTTTTTTTTAAGATACGATATTTCTTTTAATAATGGGTAGTTTGTTATTTCTCCTGATGGAATTTTAATGAAATCTAAATTCAGTTTTTTTAAAAAGTATAAACTTTTTAAATCAAAAGCTGTGCTTAAAAATCCTATTTTCTTTTTTTTTGCATATCTTTTTAAATTGATTTGGTTGCTCTCTGATAGTTGATACTTTTTAAGCATTTTGTATTGAGAAATATTATTTCCTAAATTTTTTTTTTGATATTCAGCAGTCTTTGTATTTTTAAGTATCAAGCTATCAACATCGTATGTTTGAAATTTAACATAATCTGCTCCGGCTTTAGAAGCTATATCAATTAATTTTTTAGCTATATTTATTTTACCATTATGATTTACGCCTGCTTCAACAATAATTACAGTTTTATTTTTTTTTAAGCTCAAATTTATATCCTCTAAATTTTATTAAATTTTTAGACGTTTTATGTTTTAAATTAGTTATTACTAACAACCTCATAATATTTTTTTATATAATTAGAAATTTTATCGATATCATAGCCTGAAATGTTATCATCTGAAGGTATACAAATAGAATTTAAATAAAATTTATTAGTATCTAATAATTTAAATTTTTGATATTTTTTTAAATAATTCTGTAAATTCAATGGTCGCCAAACCCTTCTTGTTTCAATTTTTTTTTTAGCCAAATAAAGGCTTAGTTGTTGTGTTTGCTTAAAATTTAATTTTTTTAATGATATGACGTTCATCCAATAATTTATTTTTGTATCTTTGGCAAATTTCAATAATTTAATATTCTTTACTTTCTTAAAATTATTAAGATATCTTTGATAAATTCTTTTTCTTTTCTCAATTTTCTTTTTTAATTTTTTCAATTGTGAAATGCCTAAAGCGGCGCTTATTCCATTCATTTTATAATTGTAACCACAATCATTATGAATATAATTATATCCATCATCTTTAGCCTGATTTGCTAAATATTGTGCTCTCATATGAAATTTTTTATTATTCGTAATAATTGCACCACCAGATCCAGTTGTTATAATTTTATTACCATTGAATGAAAGACACCCAATATCACCAATACTTCCACAATGCTTATATTTTTTTAGTTTAATAAAAGATCCTAGCGCTTCAGCAGCATCTTCTAAAATATAAATATTTCTTTTTTTACAAATTTTTTTTAATTTAGAAAAATCACAAGCTCTCCCCCACATGTGAGCAACTATTATTACTTTTAATATTTTTTTTGTTTTTTTATTTAATGTTTTTTTTTTTTTTAAAATAGTCTCAGATTTAATAAAATTAATTACATCATCTATTTTAATATTATGGTTTTCATCTACATCAAAAATAATAGGGTTTGCCCCTAAGTACAATATTGGATTGACTGTCGCAACAAAAGTTAATGATGGAACAATTACTTCAGAATCTTTATCTACACCTAATATTTTTAAAGCTAGATGGAGTGCAGATGTGCCTGTGTTTAATGCGATCGCAAATTTAGTATTGCAATAATTAGAAATTTTATTTTCAAAAATTTTAACATTTTTTGAAGAAGTGGATATATATTGATTTTTTAGAGTTTTATTAATGGAATAAATATCTTTTTTATCAATATGAGGAACGGATAATTTCATCTTAATTTAAATAATAATTTTTGTACCATAAAACCGTGTCTTTCAAACCATTTTCAAAATTATGTTTTAATTTTGTATATCCAAGACTTTTGGTCATTAAAGGTCTTCTTTTTTGTGGAGAATTAACTTTATATTGATTGGAAACAACTAATTGTTTTTTAGAATTCAAAATTTTTTTTATTTTTTTTGCGAGATTTATAATTGTGATTTCTTTTTCTGGTGATCCAATATTAAATATTTTTTTAGATGTATTTTTGTTGTGTGAAATCTTTAATATTAATTCAATTGCAAAATCTATATGACAAAATGTTCTTTTATGATTTGAGTTTTGAACTATAATTTTTGTTTTATTTAGACTTAAAATTTTTTTAGTCAGTTGAGGAATCACATGAGCAAATCCCATTTTTGCACCAAAAATATTATGAGGCCTAAATATTACATGGTTTAATTTTGAATAATTCATAAAATATTCACCTACAACTTTTGACAGTAAATAGGATGATCTTGGATCAAAATCTTTTGATATTAAAAAATCAACATTTTCTGGTGTTGGATACTTAGTTAATTTTTTTTTTAATGTATAAGAGTAAACTTCGCTAGTTGATGTAAAACAAATTTTTTTTAATTTTTTTTGTTTTAATGAAAATTCTAACAAATCAATTGTTGATAAAATATTTTCTTTTAATGTTTTGAAGGGGTTATGAATAACTTTTTGAACGCCCAAGATTGCTGCAAAATGATAAATATAATCAAAATCGTATAGTTTTAAATAATTTGAAATATTATTTAAATTTTTTTTAATCAATATAACATTTTTTTTCTTTAATATTTTCATTTTACTATCATTTTTTTTATCTTTAGAAAAATTATCAATTAAATATATTTTGTTTTTCTTTTTTTTTGAAAGTTTCTCTGCAAGTTTGTGGCCTATAAATCCTGCGCCTCCTGTAATAAGATATTTCATCTTAGTTTGTGCCTATAAAATAACTTTGGTAGTTTTTATTCTTCTTAATTTTTATTTTTTTTTCTTTATCTAATGTATGATTTAGATCCAAGATCAAGGAATTTTTCTTGTATTTTATTTTTAATTTTTTAAATGATTGGTGTTTTATTAAATGAATATAAACATCAAATTTTTTTAGATCTTTTTTTTTTACAGAATAATTATTAATATAATTCCAATAACTTACAATCGGATCAAAGAAACTTACTTTGCATTCCATTTTTTTTAAATAATTATAAACACTTTCTGCTGGCGAATGTCTTGTATCATTAGTATCTTCTCGATAACTTACGCCAATTAATAATACGTTTTTCTTTTGTATTTTTTTTAAAAATTTCTTTTTAATTTCAGACATCACATCAAATGTCATTTTTTGATTTATTCCAACAGACTTAAGAGTTAAAGGAAATTTAAATTTCTTACTTAGTATTTGTTTTGAAGAAGCATTTCCAAATAGAGGGTCTTTAGTCAAACAATATCCTCCAACACCTATCCCCGATCTCATAATGTTACTATGGGTTTTCCTTTGCCTAATGCAATTTAATATTTTTTCTAAATTTAAATTATTTGCTGAACAAAATTTTCTCCACTCTTCTATAAACGCTATATTGATTGCCCTATAACTATTCTCAATAATTTTGCAAGTTTCTGACTCAGTTGTTGTTTCAAATTCAACAATTTTATTTGAACTTAAGTTAAAGATATCTTTAAATAATTTTGCAGTAAGGTTTAAAGATTTTTTATTTTTTGCTCCAATTATTCTCTCAACATTTTTCATTGAAAAATAATAATCTTTACCAGGTGTTATTCTTTCAAAAGAATGGCTTAAATAAAAATTTTTTATTCCTCTTTTTTTTAATTTTTTTTTAATTAAAGGTTCTAATATTTTATTTGTTGTACCTGGAGGAAGAGTTGATTGTATAATTAATAAAGAGTTATTTTTTATCCTATTTGATATTTCGTCAATATTTTTTAAATAGTTTTTTAATTCAACTGTATTTTTTTTAAAGTTATAATCACAATTTGAACAAACTATAACAATATCTGCATCATTGTATTCATTGCGATCTATTGTTGCTCTAATTCTATTATCTTTAGATAGTTTTAAATAAAAATTGGCAAATTTATCATCATCAACAATGTTTGGTATTTGTTTTGAATTTATTTTTTTTATTATTTCTAAACCCTTGTCTGAATTTTTTTCAATTCCAATAACCTTATATAGATATTTATTATTTTTTTTGGCACCAGCACAAAAACTCATCATAGCGAGACCAACATAACCCAAACCTTGAACAACAATTTTTTTCATAAATACAATTTAAATTGTTTTTTTGGCAAAGCTCCGCACTTTGTAAAAAAAAAATTTACAATCAGCATATATTTTCAAAAATTAAACTGGAAAAAACAAATTATCTTTTCCGGCTACTGTTAATTTAAAATTACCAATTAAACATTTTAAATTAAATTTATTTTCTTTTTTAATCAGATCAAATACCATATTAGTAAATGGTCCTGAAATAAATTGAAATTGATTATTTTTTTCAAAATTAAAAAAATCCTGTGATAAAAAACCTTCACCATTCTCATAATAATTACATCTTTTCACAAAAAAGTTAATTTCTTTTTGAGAACAAATAAAATCTCTTAAAATATATTTAAGTCCTTTTAAAAAATTAATCATATTCAAAAATTTTGGATCTTGAAATTTTGAATGAAAACAAAATAAGTAGTCTCCTAAAAGTGGCTTTGAAACATTCTTGATATTTTTTTTTGAAAAATATTTTAAATTAATTTTTGGTATGTAGATTTTTATATCTTTTCCTACTTTTTCTTTTAGTTCTTTGAATAAAAAATTTTGCTCTTTTTTTTTATATTTTATTACAATCCACATAATAATTTACTCTTTATTTTCAATTTCAGATTTTAATTCATCATATTCATGCATTTTTCTTTTCATGAATTGAATTGTTAAATTAATTCTAAAATTAATACCCTTGGGTGTAAGCACATATTTTTTTATATAAGAAAATTTTTTTTTTTTATTCGCAAAATTTTGAATTTTAACCAGCCCTTTGTTATGTAAAGCTTTTAAGCAATAATTTAATTTACCTAAACTAAAACCTAAATCTTTAGCTAGTTCCCTTTGAGTGTATTCAGGTTTACTTTGAATCTTTCTTAATACATTAAATTGATCTTGATCATCATTCATTTGTTCAAATTTTGAACATTTATAACGTTCAAAATTTGAACAGTCAAGCGTAGAAATTATCGTTTTAATTGTAGGATGATCTTTGTTTTTTGATTAAAATATTTCTTAAATATCTATTTAAAATTTTTTTCAGTGCATAAATCAAGCCAATTGAGCTATTAGTACTGGTCAGCTACATGCGTTACCGCACTTCCACACCCAGCCTATCAACGTGGTGGTCTACCACGGCTCTATAGGAAGAACTAGTTTTGAGGTGAGTTTCCCGCTTAGATGCTTTCAGCAGTTATCTCGTCCGTACTTAGCTACCCGGCACTGCAGCTGGCGCTACAACCGGTCCACCAGTGGTACGTCCATCCCGGTCCTCTCGTACTAGGGACAGCTCCTCTCAATTCTTCTACACGCATAGCAGATAGGGACCGAACTGTCTCACGACGTTCTGAACCCAGCTCACGTACCACTTTAATTGGCGAACAGCCAAACCCTTGGGACCTGCTCCAGCCCCAGGATGTGATGAGCCGACATCGAGGTGCCAAACACTGCCGTCGATATGAGCTCTTGGGCAGTATCAGCCTGTTATCCCCGGCGTACCTTTTATCCGTTGAGCGATGGCCCTTCCACTCAGAACCACCGGATCACTATGACCGTCTTTCGACTCTGCTCGACTTGTCAGTCTCACAGTCAGGCAAGCTTATGCCATTGCACTCTACGAACGATTTCTGACCGTTCTGAGCTTACCTTCGCACGCCTCCGTTACTATTTGGGAGGCGACCGCCCCAGTCAAACTACCCACCATACAATGTCTTGACACCGGATAACGGTAATCAGTTAGATGCCAAGAAAAACAAAAGAGGTATTTCACTGATGACTCCACAAAAGCTGACGCCTCTGCTTCAAAGTCTCCCTCCTATGCTAAATATGTTTTTCCTAACACCAATGTAAAGTTGCAGTAAAGGTGCACGGGGTCTTTCCGTCTAACTACGCGAACTCCGCATCTTCACGGAGAATTCAATTTCACTGAGTTGATGTTGGAGACAGCGGAGAAATCGTTACGCCATTCATGCAGGTCGGAACTTACCCGACAAGGAATTTCGCTACCTTAGGACCGTTATAGTTACGGCCGCCGTTTACTGGGGCTTCAGAAATGAGCTTGCACCCATCGCATTAACCTTCCAGCACCGGGCAGGCGTCAGACCCTATACATCCACTTACGTGTTAGCAGAGCCCTGTGTTTTTGATAAACAGTCGCTTCTCCCTGGCTTGTGCCACCTTAAAATAGTTGCCTATAAAAAGGTCTTCTTTATCCCGAAGTTACAGAAGCATTTTGCCGAGTTCCTTCAACATCATTCTCTCAAGCGCCTAAATATACTCTATTAATCTACCTGTGTCGGTTTCGGGTACGGTCTAATGATGGAGCTATTTCCTGGGACCTTTTCACGGCAAGTTCAATCCATTAAGAACTCACAACTTACAAGATCCGTCACTACCATCTGGTTAAGGAATATTAACCTTATTTCCATCGACTACGGCTTTCGCCCTCGTCTTAGGTGCCGACTAACTCTGCGCGGATTAACCTTGCGCAGAAACCCTTAGATTTTCGGCGATGAAGTTTTTCACTTCATTTATCGTTACTTATGTCAGCATTCGCACTTCTGATACCTCCAGAATCCCTCACGGGTATTCCTTCGCAGGCTTACAGAACGTTCCGCTACCGCTTATAAAATTCGAAAATTTTATAAACCCACAGATTCGGTATATGATTTTAGCCCCGTTACATCTTCGGCGCAGAAACTCTATTAGACCGGTGAGCTGTTACGCTATCTTTAAAGGATGGCTGCTTCTAAGCCAACCTCCCGGCTGTTAAGGAATTTCCACATCCTTTCACACTTAATCATAATTTTGGGACCTTATCTGGTGGTCTGGGCTCTTTCCCTCTCGACCATGGACCTTAGCACCCACAGTCTGTCTGTTGAAGAACTACGTTTAGCATTCGGAGTTTTATTAGGTTTGGTAAGAATCTCTTCCCCCTAGCCCATTTAGTGCTCTACCTCTAAACGCATATTTATTCAACGCACTACCTAAATAGTTTTCGCGGAAAACCAGCTATCTACGAATTTGGTTGGCCTTTCACCCCTTACCACAAGTCATCCAAAGACTTTTCAACGTCAACTGGTTCGGTCCTCCGGCAAGTGTTACCTTGCTTTCAACCTGCTCATGGTAAGCTCATTCGTTTTCGGGTCTAATTCATTAAACTAATCGCCCTATTAAGACTTGCTTTCGCTGCGCCTACACCTAGATGGCTTAAGCTTGCTTAATAAATTAAGTCACTGACCCATTATACAAAAGGTACGCCGTCACTCTAAAAAGAGCTTCGACTGATTGTAGGCATGCGGTTTCAGGTTCTATTTCACTCCCCTAATAGGGGTTCTTTTCACCTTTCCCTCACGGTACTAGTTCACTATCGGTCACTGAAGAGTATTTAGGCTTAGAGGGTGGTCCCCCTATATTCGAGCAAGATTTCACGTGTCCCGCTTTACTCAAGAAATTTGTTAAACATTACTCATACGGGACTATCACCCTCTGTGGTTAGTTTTTCCAAACTATTCAAATTTTTTTAACAAAGTTACTGGCCTAGTCCGCTTTCGCTCGCCACTACTAACGGAATCTCAATTGATTTCTTTTCCTCTGGTTACTTAGATGTTTCAGTTCTCCAGGTTGTCTCTTTAAATCTATGTATTCAATTTAAAGTACCACATAAAGTGGTGGGTTTCCCCATTCGGAAATTTACGGATCAAAACTTGCATACAGCTCCCCGTAACTTATCGCAGTATACCACGTCCTTCATCGGCTTTCAGTGCCAAGGCATCCGCCACACGCCCTTAAACGCTTGATTTATGCACAGAAAAAAATTCTGTGTTGAATCAAATTTTGTTGGAATGTTCATCTATTCGAACATTCATTGATTGTTCATCTATTCGAACAATCAGATATAGATATTGATAATTATTATTATTATTCACAGTTTAAATAACTAAGTGTTTCTTGGTGGAGGATAGCGGGATCGAACCGCTGGCCTCCTGAATGCAAATCAGGCGCTCTCCCAGCTGAGCTAATCCCCCACATAAATTTGGTGGGCCGAGAAAGACTCGAACTTTCGACCCCACCCTTATCAAGGGTGTGCTCTAACCAACTGAGCTACCGGCCCTTATTCAGATGAGAAACACTAACTTTTAAGAAGAGAAATGAGGACGGTCAACATTAACCTGTATATTATTTAGAATAAAATTTTACTTTTATTCATCCTTAGAAAGGAGGTAATCCAGCCGCAGGTTCCCCTACGGCTACCTTGTTACGACTTCACCCCAGTCGCTGACTATACCGTGGTCAAAGGTTTTAAGCTTTGCCTTAAGGTAGAACCAACTCCCATGGTGTGACGGGCGGTGTGTACAAGACCCGGGAACGTATTCACCGTGGCACGCTGATCCACGATTACTAGTAATTCCAGCTTCATGCACTCGAGTTGCAGAGTGCAATCCGAACTGAGGTATCTTTTTGGGATTTGCTTAACGTTGCCGTCTTGCTTCCTGTTGTAGATACCATTGTAGCACGTGTGTAGCCCAACACATAAGGGCCATGAGGACTTGACGTCATCCCCACCTTCCTCCAGCTTATCACTGGCAGTTCTTTCAGAGTGCCCAACTAAATGATGGCAACTAAAAGTAGGGGTTGCGCTCGTTGCGGGACTTAACCCAACATCTCACGACACGAGCTGACGACAGCCATGCAGCACCTGTGTTTCGTCCGGCCGAACCGAAAACTCTAATCTCTTAGAGTCGCGACGAACATGTCAAGTGTTGGTAAGGTTCTGCGCGTATCTTCGAATTAAACCACATGCTCCACTACTTGTGCGGGTCCCCGTCAATTCATTTGAGTTTTAACCTTGCGGTCGTACTCCCCAGGCGGTGTGTTTATCGCTTTCGCTGCGACACTGAAAATAAATTTCCAACGTCTAACACACATCGTTTACGGCATGGACTACGAGGGTATCTAATCCTCTTCGCTACCCATGCTTTCGTTCCTCAGTGTCAGTAATGATCCAGAAAGCTGCCTTCGCAATCGGTATTCTTTCTAATATCTACGAATTTCACCTCTACACTAGAAATTCTGCTTTCCTCTATCATACTCTAGCTAAAAAGTTTTGATGGCAGTTCCAGAGTTAAGCTCTGGGATTTCACCACCAACTTTTTTAACCACCTACGAACTCTTTAAGCCCAGTAATTCCGAACTACGCTAGGTCCCTTCGTATTACCGCGGCTGCTGGCACGAAGTTAGCCGGACCTTCTTATTCGGGTACAGTCATTTTCTTCCCCGACGAAAGAGCTTTACAACCCAAAGGCCTTCTTCACTCACGCGGCATCGCTGCATCAGAGTTTCCTCCATTGTGCAAGATTCCCTACTGCTGCCTCCCGTAGGAGTTTGGGCCGTGTCTCAGTCCCAATGTGGCTGATCATCCTCTCAAATCAGCTATTGATCATTGTCTTGGTAGGCCATTACCCCACCAACAAACTAATCAAGTGCAGGCTCATCCAATGGTGCATAAAGCTTTCTCCGTAAAGACTTATCCGGTATTAGCACAAGTTTCCTCGTGTTATTCCAGGCCAAAGGGTAGATACCTACATGTTACTCACCCGTCTGCCACTAAGTATTGCTACTTCGTTCGACTTGCATGTATTAGGCGTGCCGCCAGCGTACGTTCTGAGCCATGATCAAACTCTCAAGTTTAAAAACGGCGCACACTAGCTTCTATATAAATTCTAAGAATAAAATTTATATAATGTTGAAGTGTGTACGACAAATTTTGGTAACCTTAACCGTCCACACTTCTCTTCTTAAAATCTTTACTTTTCAAATAGCTAATCAGGCTAAAAAGCCTAATAATTCACAATAATTTTATTGAGAAAGTGTGACGCTTATAATCTAAAATTAAACTAAATCAAGCACATAACAGCCAAAAAAAGTTCAAAAAACACTTGAAAATCAAGTGTTTTTTTTGTTCTTACTGATTGCTACATTGGTAATTAATAAATGATTATAAAGCTTAAGTTCTCCAAAATACAAAGGTTAGTTAAAAAAAACCTAGAGTTTACTTTTTTACTAATAGCAATAATTATTACAATTTTCAGCGTAAGAATTTATAATGTCAATAAAAACGTAATAAATCAAAACTATATAAATTTAATTAATAATACTTACTTTCAAAAAAGTATAAATCATGTTTTTAATAATTTAAAACCAAAATTTATTGATATTAGACATAAAGTTTCGAAGGGTGAAACTTTTAATAACATTTTAAAAAGCTATAAAATCCCAAAAACTGAAATTAACGAAATAACAAAAATTTTATCCAAAGAAATTAAAATAAATAAACTTAAAACTAATCAAATTATAACATTTACTATTGATAGATCAGAAAATAACAAAATAACAAATTTTTTATTTCCATTATCTAAAACAAAAAAAATACAATTAATTAGAAAAATTGCTTCAGAAAATTTTGAAAAAAAAGAAATTATAACCAGCCTTAATAAGAAAATTATTTTTAAAGAAGGAAAAATATTACAAAGTCTTTATAAAAGTGCTATTGATCTAAAAATACAACCTAATGTAATTGTTGAATTTGCAAGACTTTATGGATTTCAAGTCGATTTTCAAAGAGATATTAGAAAGGGAGATACCTTTCAGATAATGTATGAAACATTTGAAGATGATGATGGGAAAATTTTTGAAACTGGAAATGTTATTTTTGCAAATCTAATAATGAGGAATCAAAAAAATACATTGTATTATTTTGATAAGAAAAGCAGCAGAGGTCATTACAATAGAAATGGTCAAAGTGTTAAAAAGGCATTAATGAAAACTCCAATAAATGGAGCAAGACTATCATCAAGTTTTGGAATGAGAAAACATCCAATAGATGGTTATAACAAAATGCATAGAGGAACTGATTTTGCAGCACCAGAAGGAACTCCTATCATGGCCTCAGGTGATGGTATAATAATTAGAGCTAAATGGTGTGGCGGTGGTGGAAATTGTGTAAAGATAAAACATAATTCTACTTACTCAACAGTTTATGCACATATGTCAAAGTTTGCTTTTGGAATAAAAAAAGGTGTAAGAGTTAAACAAGGTCAAGTAATTGGATATGTGGGGTCAACTGGAAAATCAACAGGCCCGCATCTACATTACGAGGTAATTAAAAACGGCAAAAAAATTAATTCTCAAACATTAAAATTACCATCTGGTAAAATCTTATCTGGAAAAGATAGGGAGCTATTTGAAATAAGTAGAATTAAACTCGACGTTCTAAAGTCAGAAATAATTTTAGGAATAAAATAACCTAGCTACTTGATTTTTTTTCACCCAGTTCTTTTTTCGTTTCTAAATTAATTTTATTTTTTTCTTCAGAACTAACTGGAGATTTATTTATATCAGAATTCTTACTTTCTGTAATTGACTGATTTTTTTCTCTTTCACTTAATACTCTAGTAAAATGATCTGCATACTGAAAATAACTTTCTGATAAAATTTTGTCTTCATTTGCAAGCGCTTCTCTTGCTAAATTATTGTATTTTTCTACTAATTTTGATGCATTATGATTATTTCTATTTAAAGATTTTCTTTGAAAGTCACCATTTGAATGAAAATCAGATTTATATTTAGGTACGTCTCCAGTTCTTTTAAAACCTCGATCGTTACTTCTAAATCTTCCCCTTCTATTATTATTTCTAAATGTTACCATTAATTAAATTATCATTTCATATTTTAGTGCTAATAACACAGCGATCATTTTTTCCATAATCTTTAACTACTTTATTAATAAAAAAATTATTTTGTCTTAATATATTCAAAATTTTATTCTTTTGACCGAAGCCCATCTCTAAAATAAATCTACCATTTTTTTTTAACAACATTGAAGTTTTACTAATTACCTTTGTAATTTCTGAAAAACCATCTCTACCACCATCTAATGCAAGTTTCGGTTCAAAATTTCTAACATCAACTTCCAAACATTTTAAATCTTCTTTTTTAATATATGGAGGGTTAGATATAATTAGATCATATTTACCTATTAAAAATTTGTCAACATCTGAATTATAAAATTTTACTCTGTTGCTTAATTGATGCATTTTTGCATTAAAACGTGCAACATTTATTGCTTTTTTAGAAATATCAATGCCTGTTCCAAAAAAATTTCTTCTTTCTCTAAGAATTGATAATAAAATACAGCCTGATCCAGTGCCAATATCAAGTATATTTAATTTAGAATTTACATTAAATAATTTTAATGTTTCCTCTACCAAAAGTTCAGTATCAGGCCTTGGTATTAAAACATTTTTATTTATATAAAAATTTTGCTTCCAAAACTCTTTTTTCTTAACTAAATAAGCAATTGGTTCACCTTTTTTTCTTCTTTTTAGTAAATAATCAAATGATTTGATGTTTTCTTTTATCAATTCTTCATTAGAATTTAATATTAAATATTGTCTGTTTTTATTAATTGTTTCTGATAATAAAATTTCACTATCTAATTTAGGTGATTTGCTTGATGAACTACCTAGTATTTTGTTAGCTTTATTTAATAAAGTTTGAATATTCATTTAATTTAAATTATTTAATTTTTCTTCTTGCGCTTGTAGATTTAAATTTTCAATCATCTCATCAAATATTTCCCCTTCCATAAATTCAGCTAATTTATGCAATGTAAAATTTATTCTATGATCTGTAACCCTTCCCTGGGGAAAGTTGTATGTCCTAATTCTTTCAGATCTATCTCCAGTTCCTATTTTGCTTTTTCTATCTTTTGATCTTTCTGCTTCCTTTTTTTGTCTTTCCAATTCATATATTCGAGCTCTCAAAATTTTAAGACCTTTTTCTTTATTTCTAATTTGAGATTTTTCATCCTGTTGACTAACTACAATACCAGTTGGAATATGTGTAATTCTAACAGCGGAATCTGTTGTATTAACACTTTGTCCACCAGGGCCACTACTTCTAAAAACATCTATCCTTAAATCCTTATCTTCTATTTTTACATCTATTTCCTCTGCCTCTGGTAATACCGCTACAGTTGCAGCAGATGTATGAACTCTACCTTGGGTTTCGGTATCTGGTACTCTTTGTACTCTATGAACGCCACTTTCATATTTTAAAGTAGAGTAAATATTTTTTCCTTTAATTGAAGCTATTACTTCTTTAAGACCCCCTGCATCACTTTTAGATATACTAATCAATTCAAGAAGCCATTTTTTTTTGTGACTTACTTTTTCATACATTTTAAATAGGTCTGATGCAAACAAACTGGCCTCTAGTCCACCAGTTCCAGCACGAATTTCGATTATTGCATTTTTTTTATCTGCTTCATCTTTCGGAAGTAAATATAATTTTATTTTTTTTTCATTAATTTCATGTTTGCTTATTATTTTCTCTAATTCAGTTTCTGCCATAGATTTCATGTCTGATTCACTGTTTGTGTCATTAATAATTTTGTTTAACTCAACCTTGTCTTTTTCAAATGATTGATATTCTTTAGCTTCTTTAATTATTTCATTAAGATCTGAATATTCTTTTGATTTTTCAGCAAATAATTTTTTATCAACTTTTCCTGTAGAAAGTTCAGTCTCTAACAGCGCATGTTTTGAAATTAAATCTTCAATTTTTTTAATTGGAACCATTATTAATTATATATTTTTGATTTCAGAGGCTTTTTTTTCAACTAAGCTTACTACCTTTGATATTATTTCTTTTGTTAAAATTTTTTCTGTTTGAATTCCTGATAAATATAGCATGTTGCTTCCTTTTCCGCCTCCTGTAATACCAATATCAGTTGAGGCCGCTTCTCCCGGACCATTAACTACACAGCCAATAACAGATAATGTAATTGGTGTTTTAATGTGTGAAAGTTTATTTTCTAATATTTTTACAGTGTCAATGACTTGAAAAGCTTGCCTAGCACAAGATGGACAAGATATAATTTTAACACCTCTGTTTCTCAAATTTAAAGACTTTAAAATTTCATTTCCTACTTTTATTTCTTTTACTGGATCATCAGACAATGAAACTCTAATTGTGTCTCCAATACCATCTAATAATAATGTTCCAAGGCCTATGGATGATTTTATACTTCCTGATGCAAAACTTCCTGCTTCGGTAATCCCAAGATGTAAAGGATAATCACAAATCTTAGACAATTGCCTATAAGCTGCAATTGACAAAAAAACATCAGAAGATTTAACGCTCACCTTAAAATTAAAGAAATTATGATCTTCTAAAATTTTTATATTTCTTATCGCGCTTTCAACAAGTGCTTCAGGACAAGGTTCTTTATATTTCTCTAAAATATCTTTTTCTAGAGACCCTGCGTTAACACCAATTCTAATTGAACAATCATTATTTTTTGCTGCGCTCAAAACTTCATAAATTTTTTCTTTGTTTCCGATGTTTCCTGGATTTATTCTTAAACACTTTGCGCCATTTTCAGCTGCCTCTATAGCTCTCTTGTAATGAAAATGAATATCAGCAATAATTGGAACTGGTGCATGCTTTGAAATTTCTTTTAAGGCAAAAGTTGATTTTTCATCCGGACATGAAACTCTCACTAAATCAGCTCCTTCTTCGCAAATATCATTTATTTGTTTAAGCGTTGCTTTAACATCTGTGGTCAAAGTATTTGTCATTGATTGAACAGAAATTGGATTATCTCCTCCAATTTTAACATTGCCGACATTAATTACCTTAGTCTTTTTTCTACTAATATCCCTGAAGGGTCTTAGACTCATAATTTATTTAATTTAATTTGAATTCTTTATGAAGAGCTGAAATAGCTTTTTTTATAAATTTTTTTTCTATTAATACTGAAATTTTAATTTCTGAGGTAGAAATAACTAAAATATTAATTCCTTTGTTCGCCAATGTTTGAAACATTCTATATGTTACACCAGGTGTGGTTATCATGCCAACACCAATTATTGATACTTTTGATACATTTTTATTCACTATTAAATCTCTAAATTTTATTTTTTTGTTTTGTTTTATAAGTTTTAAAGTCTTTAATAAATCTTCTGATTTGATAGTAAAAGTTATATCAGTTTCTTTTCTATTGCCTGACGAAGTTTGCACAACCATATCTATATTAATATAATTTTGAGAAAGCGGTTTAAATACAGAAGCAGCTACACCAGGTTTATCTTTAACTCCAAGAAGAGTTACTTTTGCATCATTTTTAGTAGATGTTAGTCCTGCAATTGTCTTATTGTTAAATATATTTTTTCTTTTTGTAATTAAAGTTCCTGATTTGTTTTTAAATGAAGATTTCACATCAACATTAATTCTATTTAATCTTGCATCTTGTATTGAAGTTGGCTGCATAACCTTTGCTCCTAATGAGGCCATTTCGAGCATCTCTTCATATGAAATAATTTTTATTTTTTTTGCTTTTTTTAAAGTTTTTGGATCAGTTGTATAGACTCCTTCAACATCTGTATAAATTACACATTTTTCGGCTTTGAAAAATTTTGCACACATAATTGCAGTTGCATCAGATCCTCCTCTTCCCAAAGTAGTTATTCTTTTATTTAAATTAATACCTTGAAAACCGGCAATTACTGGAATTCCCCCAGACTTTAAAAATTTATTAATTTTTTTTTTATCAATTTGGCTAATTCTTGATGAACTATGATTGCCTTCAGTTAAAATTGGAACTTGCCAACCCATCCAAGATTGAGATTTATACCCTAGATGATTTAGTCTTCCTGCGATTAATGCGCAAGACATTTGCTCTCCAGATGAAACTAGGGCATCGTACTCAGAAGAAATGAAATTATTACTTATTTTTTTTGATTTTTTAACTAAATCGTTTGTAACTCCACTCATAGCGGATGAAACTACAATTACTTTATATTTCTTCTTAACATAGCCAACAATTATATTGGCTACTTTCTTAACTCTATCTACCGTACCTACCGAGGTACCACCAAATTTTAGAACAACAATTTTCATTGATAATAATTTTTATAAAAATTAAAATATATTGATAAAATACATCTTATTTGTAATGTCAACCAACAATGAAAAGTATCACAATAAATAAACAAGAAATTGCAAAATTTTCTAAAATAGCCACAGAGTGGTGGAACCCGGAAGGAAAATTTAAACCATTACACAAATTTAATCCTATAAGAATAAAGTACATAAAAGACAATATAATTAAAAACTTTAAATTGAGTTCAACAGTTAAACCATTAAAAAAAATTGATATTTTAGATATTGGATGTGGTGGAGGATTGTTATCTGAGCCAATGTGTAGATTGGGTGCAAATGTAGTCGGTATAGATGCCTCTCAAAAAAATATTGATATTGCAAAATTTCATGCAAAAAAAAACAGACTAAAAATAAATTATATGTGTGCCACGCCTGAATCTTTAAAGATAAAAAAAAAATTTGATGTAATTTTAAATATGGAAATAGTTGAACATGTCGAAGATGTAAATTTTTTTCTTAAAAAAAGCTCAGAGTTTTTAAAAAAAAATGGTTTAATGTTTATAGCAACTTTAAACAAAACTTTAAAATCATATGCATTTGCAATTATAGGCGCTGAATATGTTTTAGGATGGTTGCCAATAGGCACGCATGATTGGGATAAATTTGTAAAACCTGAAGATTTAATAAAAATAAATAAGGATAATAATTTAAAATTAGAAAAATTAGATGGTATGAAATTTAATTTATTAACCGAACAATGGAGCTTAAGCTCAGATAATTCTGTAAATTATATTACTAAATTTAAAAAAAATTAATTATCTTTTTCATTAACCCAAGGTACAATTTCAGTTTTAATTCCTTCTTCATCTAATTCTTTAGCTTCGTCAATTGTAGCTTTGCCATAAATACCTTTGGAATTTTTTTTGTTATTATAATGAATAGAACGTGCCTCATATGCAAAATTTTCACCAACATACTCCAAATTATTTTTTATAAATTTTTGATATTCTTTTATTTTATTTTTTACTTGAACATATTTTTCATTTCTTGTTATTTCAGATTTTTCTTTTTTAGAATTTAAAACATTTGGTGACATTAAGCTTTTTTCAATTTTTAATGAATTACAATTAGGACAATTAATATGCTTTAAACTTTTTAATCTTTCATATTCTTTTGAAGATGGAAACCAACTATCAAACAAATTGTTACATTTTTTACACGTTAAATTGTATTTAATCATAAATTAACTTCGATAATCCGAATTTATTTCAATATATTTTTTTGTAAGATCCATAGTATACGCAGAAAAATTCTTTTTTCCTACGTTTAGATTAATGTTTAAGTCAATTTTTTCATTTTTCATATACTCAGCAACTTCTATTTCATCATAATCGATTGATAACTCGCCTTTTTCAATTATTTTTATTTTTCCAAATGTAATTTCTAACTTACTTAAACTAATATTTACATTTGCTTTGCCTATTGCCATTATAATTCTTCCCCAATTTGGATCTTCCCCTGCTATTGCGGTTTTAACTAGAGGAGAATTTGCAATTGAAAATGCAATTTTTTTTGCTTCTTCCTGAGTTTTGGAATTGTTAACATTTACAGTTATAAATTTAGAAGCACCTTCTCCATCAGCTGCTATTCTTTTTGAAAGATTTAAGAGTACATTGTGCAATGATTTTTCAAATTCTTCTAGTTTTGAATCATTGATAGTTTTAATCATGGAATTTTTTGATTTATTTGTTGCAAATATTGTAACCATATCATTTGTGCTTGTGTCGCCATCACAACTTATTGCATTAAATGTAGTTTGAATATTTTTTCTAAGTAATTTTTGCAGTATACTTGAAGAAAGACTTGCATCAGTAAAAACATAACCTAAGGTTGTTGCCATATTTGGAAAAATCATTCCCGATCCTTTTGCTATTCCATATATTCTTACATCGACATTTCCAATTTTACATTCTTCCATTGCAAGTTTTGGCACTAAATCGGTTGTCATAATGCCCAAAGCAGCTTTCATCCACATATATTTGGATTGTGTATATTTAATTCCTTCAATCAAATCTGGAATGCTCTTTTTTATTTTTTCAGTTGGATATTTCTCTCCAATTGTTCCGGTGCACCCAAAAAGAATTTGATTTGGTTTAATCGTCATTGGTTTTTCCTCATCATTTTTTTGCTTAATTGATAACTGAATTGCTAGTTCGTCAGCTATTTCCTTTAAACCTTGGTAGCCTTTTTTTCCTGTAAAAGCATTTGCATTTCTTGCATTAATCATTAATGCATTTATTTTTTTATTTTTTAGATTCAGGTTCCATTTAATATTTTCAGATATTATTTTTGACTGAGTGTAAACTGATGCGTAATTTGCTCCATCTCTAAAATAAAACATCACTAAATCATCTCGTTTACCATCATATAAATTGGCGCTTATTGCAGATATAGAAACACCATCAAGATGCTCTAAATTCTGAAAGTCACCCATTTTTGACTTCTTATTTTTTGAACTTAAAAAATTACTTAAGTATATTGCCATGCTATTTAAATAAGATATTTAATACCTATATTAAAAGTTATATTTGAATACTATATCAAAAACATAAAAAATTAGATGCTAAATCCATTAAATTTTATCTCAAAAATCTTTAAATCAAGCAATCAAAAAGAACTTGAGAAACTCCAAAAGATCGTAAAACAAGTTAATAATTATGAAGACCAGCTTGCTAAAATTGAAGATTCTGAATTTCCAAAAAAAACTGAAGAACTAAAAAGTAAAATTAAGCAAGGTTCAAAACTTGATGATTTGCTACCAGAAGCATTTGCTTTAGTAAGAGAAGCTTCTAAAAGAACAAGAAGAGAAAGACATTTTGATACTCAAATTATAGGTGGAATTGTTCTTCATCAAGGAAAAATAGCTGAAATGAAAACTGGCGAAGGTAAAACCTTAGCTATTACATTGGCTGCTTATTTAAATGCCTTAACTGAAAAAAATGTTCACATAGTAACCGTTAACGACTATTTGGCAAAAAGAGATTGTTTTGAAATGGGAAAAATTTATAAATTTTTAGGGTTATCGTGTGGATACATTAATAATGATCAAAATGATTTAGAAAGAAAACAAAATTATAGTTGCAATATTACCTATGCAACAAATAGTGAATTAGGTTTTGATTACCTAAGAGATAATATGAAATTTTTGTCTGAAGAAATAGCACAAAGAGGTCATCATTATTCTATTGTTGATGAAATAGATTCATGTCTAATTGATGAAGCAAGAACACCTCTTGTAATTTCTGGTGCTGCTGAAGATAAAACTAATCAATATTTATCAATTGATAGATTGGTTAAACAATTAAAAAATAAAGATTACGAAATTGATGAAAAAGATAAAAATATATTACTTACAAATCAAGGAATTGACAATGTTGAAAAAATTTTTTCTGAAGTTGGTATTTTAAAAAATAATAATTTTTATGATCCAGAAAACTTAAATTTAGTACATCACGTTAATCAAGCGTTAAGGGCAAATCACCTTTTTGAAAAAGGTAGAGATTATATTGTTAAAGATGGATCTTTAAAAATAATTGATGAATTAACTGGTAGAATTCTTGAAGGCCGAAGATATGGTGATGGTTTGCATCAGGCACTTGAAGCTAAAGAAAGAATTGAGGTTCAAGTTGAAAATCAAACATTAGCTTCAATTACTTATCAAAATTACTTTAAACTTTATGATAAAATTTCTGGATGCACTGGTACTGCTGCTACTGAAGCAGATGAATTCTATGAAATATATAATCTTCAAGTAGTTATTATTCCAACAAATAAAAAAATGATTAGAAAAGATTGGAATGATCAGATTTTCAGAACTGAAACTGAAAAAAATAATGCAATTGTCTCAAAAATTTTGGAATCTAATCAAAAAGGTCAGCCAATTTTGCTTTTTACATCAAGTATAAATAAATCTGAAAAATATTCTGATCTTCTTAATAAACAAAAAATTAAACATACAGTTTTAAATGCTAAAAATCATGAAGGAGAGGCAGAAATAATAGCAAATGCTGGAAAAACAAACTCTGTAATAATTACAACAAGTATATCAGGTAGAGGCGTAGATATTCAGCTTGGAGGAAAAAAGGACGACGTACCAGAAGATGAGTTAAAAAAAGAAAAAGAAAAAATAAAATCTTTGGGTGGACTTTTTGTTATTGGGACCGAAAGAATGGAATCTAGAAGAGTTGACAACCAAGCAAGAGGAAGGTCTGGTCGACAAGGTGATGAAGGTAATTCAATTTTTTATGTTAGCCTTGATGATGATTTAATGAGAATTTTTGGATCAGAATCCATGAACAATATGTTAGAAAAACTTGGATTAAAAGATGGCGAAAGCATAGATCATCCCTGGATAAATAAAGCATTGGAACGAGCACAGCAAAAAGTTGAAGCAAGAAATTTTGACATTAGAAAAACACTATTAAAATTTGATAATGTCTTAAATGATCAAAGACATGTAATTTTTTCTCAGAGAAATGACATAATTAAAAGTAAAAATATATATAGTTATTCTGATGATTTTTTATCAGAAATAATTGAGAAATTTATAGGTTTAAAAAAAAAATACCTAATTAATCCAAAAAATAATGAATTTAATAACCAATTAAAATCTATATTGGGTAAAAGTTTTAATGAAAATGAAATTGAAAGTCTAATTCAATCAAAAAGTGATGAATTCAAAGAAAAAATTGAAAAAAAATTTATAGAGAAAAGAGATGAAAGAATAAAATATTTAGGCGAAGATCAATCACAAGAAATTGAAAAAAGAATATTATTACAAACTATAGATTTAAACTGGAAGTCTCACATTCAATATCTTGAAAATTTACGTCAAGTAGTGAGTCTTCGTGGATATGCACAGCGGGATCCATTAGTAGAGTATAAAAAAGAAGCATTTAATTTATTTGAAAATTTACTATATAAATTAAAAACAGACTTAATTACTATTTTGATTAATCTAGTTGTTGTTGAAAAACCAGTTCAAAAACCAGATGAAAAAAATAAACCAATAAAAAATATACCAAACTTGGCTGGTAAAAAAATGGGAAGAAACGAACCTTGTTTTTGTGGATCTGGAAAAAAATACAAATATTGCTGTGGTGCGTTATAATTGTAAAAAAATAAATACTACTAACATTAATACAATAGTCGTAATTATTAATTGATTTTTATTTTTAATAATTTTAATTTTTAAAATATCTAAAAAGTTTTGTTTCATATGTAATGAATCGTCAGTTTTAGTTTCACTAATAAAACCTTTGCTTCTACCAATAGATAAAAATTTATTTTTCCTATGATTTAAAACTTCATCTTTGCTCATCGAGTTAAAATCATTTAAATTGTTTGTGATAGAATTTCTGACATTGTTTAAAATTAAATCTTTATCTCTATGCGCTCCACCTAATGGCTCGGATATAATTTCATCAATCACTTTTAAATCTAATAGGTCTTTTGAGGAAAGTTTCATTGCTTGTGCAGCTTCTAATGTTTTTTTTGGATCTCTCCAAAGTATTGTGGCGCATCCCTCAGGAGAAATCACTGAGTAAATAGCATTTTGAAGCATAAGAACCTTGTTAGATGATGCTAGAGCTATTGCTCCTCCAGATCCACCTTCTCCAATTACTACTGCTATAGTTGGAACCTTTAACTCCATGCAGCATTCTATAGATTTTGCTATTGCTTCTGCTTGCCCTCTTTCTTCTGCTCCAACGCCAGGGTATGCTCCTGGAGTATCTATAAATGAAATAATTGGAATATTAAATTTATCAGCAATCTTCATCAATCTTATAGTTTTTCTATAACCCTCAGGCCTCATCATTCCAAAATTTCTTTCTATTCTAGAATCAAGGTCCTCACCTTTTTCTTGACCAATTACTAAAACTGAATTTCCATTAAACTTTGCAAATCCTGTTAATACTGATTTGTCTTCTCCATAAAATCTATCTCCCGATAATGGAATAAAATCTTCAAATAAATTTTCAATAAAAAATTTAGATTTTGGCCGATCTTCGTGTCTTGCAACTAGTGTTGTTTGCCATGGGTCGAGATTTGAATAAACTTCCTTTAATTTATCATCTATCTCAGATTGTATTTTTGAAATTTTGTCCGTGTTAACTTCTGAAAGGCCTTCTTGATTATACGGATCTTTTAACTTTTCTAATTCAGATTCTAAATCTTTAATATCATTTTCGAAATTTAGATAATTTTTCATTTTTTAATAAAATTAATCTTTAATTAATAGCAAAAAAAGGCAATAAAATGTTAAATATTAGTTAGATTATTATCATTTAACATAATAAAATAAATAAAGTTTATTTTTAAGGAAGAGACTACGTTTTGTAGCGCCGAAGAAGCAACCGCCCCGGAAACTTTCAGGCAAAAGGACCTTAAACATATTAACTCTGGAAAGAAGATTAAATCTCACCGAAGGAGTAAATCTCTCAGGTAAAAAGACAGATGGGGTAAATGAGTTAATATGAAAGAAAAATATATTAAAATTAATAATCTGTCTATTTCAAAAAAATTACTAAATTTTGTAAATAAAGAATTGTTACCTGGAACAAAAATAAAAAAAGAAATTTTTTGGAAAGGATTTAGCAATATTGTTCACCAGTTAGCACCCAAAAATAAAGAACTATTAGAGAAAAGAGAAAAATTACAAAAAAAAATAGATGCTTGGCATAAAGATAAAAAAGGAAAAAAAATTAGCATAAAAAAATATATAAAATTTTTAAAAAAAATTGATTATTTGAAAAAAACAGGTCCTAATTTTAAAATAAAAACAAAAAATGTAGACGCTGAAATAACAAAAATTTGTGGTCCTCAATTAGTAGTGCCAATTTCAAATTCCCGATATGCCTTAAATGCTGCAAATGCAAGATGGGCCAGCTTATATGATTCTTTGTATGGTACGGATGTTATTCCTGAAACAAAAGGAGCTTTACGTGGCAAAACTTATAATCCTCTTAGGGGTGAAAGAGTAATATATTATGTCCGTAATTTCTTAGATAAATTTGTACCTTTAAAAGACAAAAGTTGGAAAGATCTTAAAAAAATTCCCAAGGTAAATAATAATAAACTAGATTTAAATTTAAAAAATCCTAAACAGTTTGTTGGATATAAAAAAAAATCCAAACTCCTATCTTCACTTTTATTTGTAAATAATAATCTTCATATTGATATTTTATTTGATCAAGATGGAACACTTGAAGTCAATAACCCTGACGGCAATCAAGATATTATTGAAATACATGATGTATTTTTAGAATCTGCGATCTCAACTATTTGCGATCATGAAGATAGTGTTGCTGCAGTTGATGCCGAAGATAAAGTTATTGGATATAAAAACTGGCTAGGTATGATGAAAGGCAACTTAAAAATTGAATTCAACAAGAAAGGGGAAAAAATTTTAAGAAAATTAAATTTAGATAAAAATTATGTATCACCTAAAGGAAAAAAATTTAAATTATCTGGTAGATCACTATTATTAAATAGAAATGTCGGTCATCTTATGACTAGTCCTGCTATTCTTTTAAAAGATGGTTCAGAATGTCCCGAAGGAATTCTTGATGCTTTTATTACAAGTGTTGCCTGTCTTCATGATTTTAAAAAAAAGGGAAACTCTAAATTAAACTCTATTTACATTGTTAAACCTAAAATGCACGGACCTGATGAATGTGCATTTACTGACTTAATTTTTGAAAAAGTTGAAAAATTACTAAAATTAAAAAAATACACAATCAAATGTGGAATAATGGATGAAGAAAGAAGAACTTCTGCAAATCTAAAAGAATGTATTAGGAGTTTAAAAAATAGAGTTTTTTTTATAAATACAGGATTTTTAGACAGAACAGGTGATGAAATGCATACATCAATGGAAGCTGGTCTAATGATTAAAAAAGGTGATATGAAATCATCAATTTGGATCGACGCATACGAAAATAATAATGTGGATATAGGTCTTGCTTGTGGTTTCTCAGGTAAAGCTCAAATAGGTAAGG
This sequence comes from uncultured Pelagibacteraceae bacterium, assembly GCA_902608385.1. GTDB lineage: Bacteria > Pseudomonadota > Alphaproteobacteria > Pelagibacterales > Pelagibacteraceae > Pelagibacter. The sequence goes on along the minus strand of CACLNT010000009.1, from coordinate 23,814 downwards.
GAATGTATGCAGCGCCTGATTTAATGGCAAATATGATTAAACAAAAAATTTCTCATCCTTTAGCTGGAGCTAATTGCGCATGGGTTCCAAGTCCTACTGCAGCAGCATTACATGCTATGCACTATCACGAAGTTGATGTATTTGCTGAGCAAAAAAAATTGTCAAAAAGAAAATCAGCAAAACTTTCTGAACTACTAACTATTCCAATTGCACATAAACCGAATTGGTCTACGAAAGAAATTACCAATGAGCTAAAAAATAATGCTCAAGGTATTTTGGGATATGTAGTTCGATGGATAGACCAATCAGTCGGCTGCTCAAAAGTACCAGATATTAATGGCGTCGGCCTGATGGAAGATAGAGCTACTCTAAGAATATCTTCACAGCATATTGCTAATTGGTTACATCATGGTGTTTGCAGCAAAAAACAAGTATTAGAAACTATGAAAAAAATGGCAAGAATTGTAGACAATCAAAATATTAAAGATCCTGCATTAAAAGGTCATGCAGCATATCAAGCCATGTCTGGAAATTTTGATAAATCTATTGCCTTTAAAGCGGCTTGCGAACTTGTTTTTCATGGCAAAACACAGCCGTCTGGATACACTGAACCAATTTTACATCTCAATAGATTGCTCAAGAAAAGTTAATCGGAATTCTTTCCAATTCCATTTCTATTTTTAAATGCAGAAAATAAAGTGCCATCATCTAGATTTTCTATTTCCCCACCAACTGGTAAGCCTTGAGCTAATTTTGAAACTCTTACATTTGCCTCTTTAAGGCTATCTTGAATATAATAGGCTGTTGTTTGACCTTCTACAGTTGCACTCGTTGCAATAATTACCTCCTCAATATCATCTTTTTTTGCTCTTTCTACCAAAGAATTAATTAAAAGATCTTCTTTTCTTTGACCAGATGAAGAAATTGTTCCACCTAAAATATGAAAGTATCCTTGATATATGCTTGAATTTTCAATGCTCCATTGATCAGCAATATTTTCAACAACACAAATTTTATTAAAATTTTTTTTATTATTTTCACAATTATTGCATCCTATAGAGTTAGATTTTAGTGATCCACATGAATAACATCTTGAAACATTTTTATAAACTTGTGCTAAACTACTAGCCATTGGTTTCAGTAACTCATCTCTGGTATTAATTAATTTAAGGACAATTCTCTTAGCAGATTTTGGTCCAAGACCTGGTAATCTTGATATTAATTTAACTAATTCTTCAATTTCACTTATATTTTGCATTTAATTAAATTGGCCATTTAAACCCAGGTATACCAAGTCCACCTGTTGCTTTAGAGATTTCTTCCGTAGTTTTAGATTTTAACTGCACTTTTGCATTATTGTGAGCAGCTATAATCAAATCTTCTAGTATTGATTTTTCTTCTTTCATTGTTTCAGTAGATATCTCAACTTTAATCATTTCACCGTCTCCATTTAATGTAACTTTAACAGAATTTGCTCCAGAAATTCCCTCAACTTCAATATTTTTGATTTTTTCCTGACTTTCTCTCATTTGTTCTTCTAATTCTTTTGCTTTGTCTAAAATTTTTTTAAAATCAGTCATTATTTTTTTTCACAATTTCAATATCAATTAGCTCTCCATCAGGAAAAATTTCTAAAAAATTTTTATAAATTGGTTCTTTTTTAGCTTTTTCTAAAAGATCTTTTTTTAAATTTATCTCATTTTCTTTTATTGAGGGTTTACCTTTTTTTTTGGAAAGAGTGATTATCCATCTATTACCTGTCCATTCATACAATTTTGATGATAAAATTTTTATAAATTCTTTATCTAAATTCTCATGGAAAGAAATTTCCATTCTTTGATTCTCAAAGCTCACAAGGTTAACATTTTTTTCTAGCTCATATTTTAATTTCATTTCTTTTTTTGAAGTACAAATTTTTAATAAATCATTAAATGAATTAATTATATATTCTTGTGATTGCTGCTCTTCTTTATTATTTAATTTGTGTTCTGATTGTTTTTCTTGAATAACATTTTTTATCTGGCCAATTGTTTTATTTTTTAAATCAAATAAATCTTCATTTTCATGATATTGATTCATTATATTATTTTCGTTATTTATTTTAGATTCATTTAAAATTTTATTTTCATCAATTATTTTTGAAATATTAGAAATATCTTTTAAATAAATTAATCTTATTAAAAACATTTCTATAGATAAATTTTGATTTGAAACAATATCTAATTCATCTAGTGTCTTAATTGTAAATTGCCAAAATAAAATTAAAATTTCACTTTTTACTTCCTTTGCAATTTCTTTAATTAATTCAAATTCTTCATCATTTAAAGAAAAATTAGTTCCATTAACTTTAAGTAATTCAATGTTTTTAAAATAATATAAAAGTTCTAAAAAATCATTTATGAAAGTTTTTGGTTCGACGCCTTGATCATAAATTGATCTATACATCTTTAAAACTTCTTTTTCATTGCCTTGAAATATTAACTTAAATAAGTTTATCAATTGTGATTTATCAAAATATCCAAATATTTTTTTAGCAGTTGTTAAATTAAATTCAGTATTATTATTTAAACTCAATAATGCTCTATCCAAAAGAGAAAGTGCATCTCTAACAGAGCCTTCTGAAATTTTAACAATAAGTTTTATTGCTTCATCTGATACTTTTCCATTTTCTTTGTCTTTAATTTTTTTTATAAATTCAAATAATTCAGCAGATTTAATTCTTGGTAAATCAAATCTTTGACATCTTGACACAACTGTAATTGGAATTTTTTTTATTTCTGTAGTTGCAAAAATAAATTTTAGATATTCTGGAGGCTCTTCTAAAGTTTTAAGCAGCGCATTAAAAGCTTGTTTGCTAAGCATATGCACTTCATCAATAATGAATATTTTATAATTTGCAGTTGTCGGTCCATATCTTGAAAACTCAATTAAATCCCTTACGTCGTCAACTCCAGTTTTGCTGGCAGCATCCATTTCGAGCACATCAATATGATTTGAATTTGAAATAGCTTTACAGTTTTCACACAAATCATCTCTACATAATTTGTCTAATCCATTTGAACAATTAAGTGACTTTGCAATTATTCTTGCTATCGTAGTTTTTCCTACACCTCTAATGCCTGTAAAAAGATATGCGTTAGGTATTTTTTTTGATTTGATTGAATTAATAATAGTTTCCGCAACCACTTCTTGTCCTATCAAATCCTCAAATACTTTAGGTCTATACTTTAAAGATAAAACTTTTGAATTATTATTCATGACATTAAGGAGACTAGAACCTGAATAACTGTCTCTACGATTGCTTCCGTTAAGATCTGGTCGGGTTCAAGCAGCATCCACCTCTAGCCTCCATACGTATTATAGCAGTAATTATTTCTAATCTACAACAAAAGTACTGGGAAATTATTTTTCACGAAATTTATCAGATTCATACACGCCCAGGATGTGCATATCATTACAGTGAAGATCTAATTCTTCTAAAGATTTTTTTACTTTCTGATCGTCTATATGTCCGTCTAAATCACAAAGAAAAAAATAGGATGTAAAAGAATTTTTTTCTGGATAACTTTGTAATTTAGTTAAATTAACACCTTGAATAGCAAAGCCAGAAAGCGCAGAGTACAAAGCAGCAGGTTTGCTTTTTAATTTAAATAATAAAGAAGTTATATATTTTTTTTTTTTTAGTTCAGGTTGTAAAACTGGTTTTCCCATTATTAAAAATCTTGTTACATTTCCTTTCTCATCTTCAATGTTAGATTCGAGTATATCTAAATTATAAATTTTAGCGCTTAGTTTTGATGCTATCGCAGCTTTATTTTTATTTTTTTTCTCAGATACATATTTTGCACTACCTGCTGTATCAGCTCTAACATTTTCAACAAAATTATTTTTTCTTATAAATTCAGTTGACTGAGATAAAGCTTGTGCATGAGAATATACGTGTTCGATGTCTTTGATCTTTGATCCAGGCATACCTAATAAATGATGTTCGATCGGGTGAAAATGTTCAGCATAAATATTTAATCGATATTTAAAAATTAAATATTCAACACCAATATTTCCTGTAATTCTATTTGATTCAGGTATAATGATTTTAATTTTATCATCTTTATTAGCTTTACTAAAACATTCATCAAAAGTTTTGCATGGTATAATTTCTGCGTCAGGATAAACCTCAAGTGCTGCCAAATGAGAATAGGCTCCTAAACTGCCTTGAAAAAGAATTTTCATATTTTATGATTTATATTCCATAATTTTTTTTATAGCTATATAATCTTCTTTAGTATCAATTCCAATTGGTGAAGATTTTGCTAATGCTACCAAAATTGGAATATTATTGTCCAAAGCTCTTAATTGTTCTAGACGATTTTTAATTTCATTTTTTGTTTGATTAAAATTAACAAATTTTTCTAAAACTGAAACTTTATATGCATAAATTCCAATATGATGGTAAATATTAAAATTTTGATTAGGTAAATTTTGCCTAGAGAAATTTACTGCTTCAACAAAATTATCATTTTCTAATTTTTTTTTTGTAATTACTTTTACAATATTTTCATTACTCAACACTGAATTTTCTTTAATTTTAGAAGCTAAAGTTCCAATACCTGAATTAGTTTTAATCATTAAATTATTTAATTTTACAACATCTTTTGGATCTATCATTGGCTCATCGCCTTGTAAATTCACAACATAATCTATATCTGCTATTTTTAATTTCTTAAAAGCTTCAAATATTCTGTCAGTTCCAGTTTTATGATTCCCAGTAAGAACAGCTTCACCATCATTTTTTTCTACTGCAGTTACAATTTCTTTATCTTCTGTTGCAACAATTACATTTCCAATGCCTGTTTCTTTTGCTTTTTTTACAACATGACAAATAATTGGCAGATTATTAATTTCTAACAAGGGTTTATCTTTTAAGCGAGTTGCTGACATTCTCGAAGGAATTATGATTATAGTTTTCTTCATTTTTAATAATTTACCAAAGTCTCTGCGTCTAACGGACGCAAATTAATAAATTAAAACGCAGGTAATTTAAAATTTATCATGTTATATGTGCATTTTAAAAAAAATAAAAATGGATTCGTTTGAAATAAATAAGATAATTGCTGCTGTTTTAGTAACAGTTTTAATAGTTTTCGGAATTGGAAAAATATCTGACATAATTTTCCATGTAGAAGCTCCAAAAGTCCAAGGCTACAAAGTAGAAGTTAAATTAGCTAGCTCATCCGACTCTGGTTCAGAAAACCAAATTGATATTGCTGCTTTATTGTCAATGGGAGATATAACACATGGTGAAAAAGTTTTTAAAAAATGTGCAGCTTGTCATAGCATTAAAAAGGATGGAGGAAATAAAATTGGCCCAAAATTATGGGGTGTTATGTTTAGACCTGCCGCAGCAATAACAGATTACAAATATTCAAAAGCTTTATCTGAATATAAAAAAGAGTGGAGCTGGGAAGAGATGAATGGTTTTTTAATTAAGCCATCTAAATGGATTAAAGGAAATAAAATGGGTTTTGCTGGTTTAAAAAAAGAAAAGGACAGAGCTTCCGTAATACTTTATCTTAATCAAAATAGCGACGATCCTAAAGAATTACCTTAATTGTTCCAAACAATATAATAAAATACTTTTTTGCACATGAAGTCTATTTAGTGCTTGTTGCCATACTTTTGATTGTTGTCCATCAATAACTTCAGCCGAAACTTCTTGCCCTCTTGATGCAGGAAGACAATGAAGAAAAATTGCTTTTTTTTTTGCATAACTCATGAGTTTTGAGTTTACTTGAAAATTTTTAAAATCTTTAATTTTTTTTTTTTTATTTTTTTTATCATATAAACCTATAAATTTATCTGCAAAAACAACATCAGAATCCAATATAGCTTTTTTTGGATCGTTAAATATTTTTATTTTACTTTTGTTTTTTTTTACCAAATTTATTAAAAATTTGTTTGTTTGATACTTCTTTGGACAACCTATCTTTAAATTAAATGAAAATTTAATTGATGCTTCAATTAAGCTGTTAAGAACATTGTTGCTATCTCCAATCCAACAAATATTTAAAGTATTAATAGATTTTTTCGTAATTTCTTCGATTGTAAAAATATCAGATAAAATTTGTGTTGGATGAGATGATGGACTTAAACCGTTTATAATAGGAATATTAATATATTTTTTGAATTCTTCTAATTTTTTATCGGAGTCAGTTCTAAGCATAAATATATCACCATAGTTTGATAATATTTTTGCTGTATCGTGAATAGATTCTCCACCTTCACCAAAATGTAATTCATCTTTTCTTAAATTCAGTGCTCCTCCTCCTAATTGTCTGACTGCAAGATAAAAACTTAACCTAGTTCTTGTGCTAGATTTTTCAAACATTTGGATAAGAAATCTTCCTTTTAATGGTGAATCTTTATCGGAATCTAAATAATTTAATTTTTTCCTTTTCGCCTTTCTTTTCTTTGCGTCTAAAATAATTTTTTTTAAATCTTTAGTTGAAATATCTCTAATGTTTATAAAATTTTTCACTATGCCTTATATTCTTGTAATGTTTTATTAATAATATTGATCCCTTCATCAATTTCTTTTTTTTGAACATTAAGTGGTGGCAGAATTCTTATTACATTATCACTTGCTTTAACCATAATTAATTTATTTTTATAAAATTCTTTTAAAAATTTACTTGGTTCTTCAAAAAATTGGACTCCTACCATTAAACCTTTTCCTCTAACTTCTTTAATAATTTTTGGAAATTTATTTTGAGTATTTTTTAATTGATCAAAAAAATATTTTGAAACTTTCAAAACATTTTCTTCAAATTGTGGCTTTAGTAGTACATCTAATACAGCATTTGCCAATCCCATTGCCATTGGTGATCCTGCAAAAGTACTTCCATGAGTTCCCACTTTCATACAATTGGCTATTTTGCTTGTAAATAAACATCCTCCAGATGGATATCCTCCTGCTACTGCTTTAGCAAAAGGAACTATGTCGGGCTTGATGTCGGCGTATTGATGTGCAAAAAATTTTCCACTTCTGTAATATCCACATTGAATTTCATCACATATTAATATGATATCTTTTTCATCACATAGCTCTCTTAACCCCTTTAGACAATGATCTGGAATAACTTTTACCCCACTCTCTCCCAATATTGGCTCGACTAAGATAGCACAGGTTTTTTTGGTAATTTTATCTTTTAACTGTTCATGATTTCCAAAATCAAAATGATCAAAATTTGGCAAAATAGGAAAACCTTCTGTATGCTTTGGATTGTTGCCAGCCGAAATGGTTGCGATTGTTCTTCCATGAAAACTTGAATTAATACACAAAATTCTATTTTTTTCGGGTTTTCCTATTGAATAAAAATATTTAACTGCAGCTTTAATTGCAAGTTCTGTAGCTTCTGCGCCTGAATTTTGAAAACCTACTGAATCAAATTTTGTAACTTCACATAATCTTTTTGCAAATTTTTCTTGTTCTTGAATTAAAAATAAATTGCTTATGTGCCAAGGTTTATCAGCTTGACTTTTCATAGTTTTTACTAAATGTTCATGATTGTGACCTAATGCATTTACAGCAATTCCTTGGACAAAATCTAAATACTTTTCACCTTTGTCTGTATAAAGGTAGCAACCCTTGCCTTTAACAAAGTTGTCTTTTGCTGTTCTTGCATATGTTCCTAAAACGTAACTCATTGATTTTATGATTTTATTTTATAACCTATTTTATATAAATAATAAGATATCAACCATACTATGATTGAAAGAATAACTAAATAAGTTAGTCCAAAACCAATAGAGCCGTCAGATGCACCCAAGAAACCAAATCTACAGATATCAATAATATAGAAAAAAGGATTAATTTTACTTATCGTTTGAAAGAAATCCGGAAGTCTTTCAATTGAATAAAATACTCCTGATAAAAAACTCAAAGGAGTAATAATAAAGTTAGTTATTGTGGCTGTATGATCAAATTTTTCAGCCCATAGACCAGTAATAAAGCCAAGAGCTCCAAGTATGAAGGATCCTAAAAAAGCACCAATAAAGATGTAAAAAATATTATAAATATGTATTTCGACTATTAATGAAAATACTACAACTGAAATTACTAAAATAACTAATCCTCTGGTAACAGCAGCCATTATAATTGCTAAGGTCACCTCTGTTGCTGATAAAGGCGCTAGCAAAGTATCTATTATATTTCCTTGTATTTTGGCAATCATTAAAGAAGAAACAGAATGTGAAAAACTCTGTTGAACTATTGACATCACTATAAGCCCTGGTGCTAAAAAACTTATAAAAGAATATCCTAATACATCTCCTCTACCATTTCCTAATGCAAGCGTAAGCACAGATAAGAACAACAAACTAGAAACCAAAGGTGACAAAAGTGTTTGTGCCCAAACTATAAGAAATCTACTAACTTCTTTAACGTATAAGCTGTAAAATCCAATCCAATTTACTAGTCCAAATCTTCTAACCCCAATCTGATATTTATTTTCAACCATAAGTGAATATTCTTAACGTTTTTTTTTATTATTTGTTAATAAAACTAAAATTTTGCTTGTCTTCTTATTTATCTTGTGAGTATCCTTATATAGTTATAAAAGACATTATAAACACTATATGTGGTAAATATGAGCTGGACAGAAGAAAAAGTAGAAAAATTAAAAGAATTATGGGGTAAAGGAAGTACAGCAAGTCAAATTGCTGAAATAATAGGTGGAATCAGCAGAAATGCAGTTATAGGTAAAGCTCATAGGCTAAATTTGTCTTCAAAAATAACTAAGACAAGAAGCTCCTCAAATAACCAAAAATTTCAAAAGTCAAACTCTGAAGAAAATCATATTCAAAAACGTGGAAGAAGAAGTAAGTTCAAATCTTTATTAATTGAAAAAGATTTTGAACCTGAAAATCCAAAACAACTTGAAGAATTGGATGAAAAATCTTGTAAATGGCCTATTGGTCATCCAGACGAAAGTTCTTTTTACTTTTGTGGAAGAACTTCCTTAAAAGATTTTTCATATTGCAAACTACATTTACTCTATGCTTTTCAACCAAAAGTTAAAAAAGAAGAAGTTGTTGGTAAAGATGAAGTTCCTAAGTTTATAGAGAAAAAAATTAAGTCTGCTTAATTGCGCCTAAAACTCCATGGATATTGAAAAGTCATCGACCACATCCCTGCTTTGTTAGTTTTTGCAAACTCTTCATCTTTAATAAATTTTTTAGAATATTTTCGATATGCAAATGCATAACCACTTCTTACTAAAAATTTTGACAAACTCTCCCCATTTACAAAACATTCAGCTATTGTTCTTTTATATACATCTTTGCCTTCGCTAATACATTTAGGTATGTTGTTTCCAATTTTTTTTACTAACAACATTTTTGCAGATAGACCACATTCTACTTTTTCATCATTTTGTATACATGTCTGTTTTAATTCAGGAGCATCTATACCTGAAAAGCGTACCTTTTCACCATTAAGAACAATAGTATCGCCATCAATTATTTTAAGATTATTAGCAAAACTAATGTTGTAAGTTACAAAAAAGATAAACAAAATCCATAAATTTTTTTTCATCTATATTTCATTTCTTTTTCTAGAAAACTGACCACGCTCTTTCCACATAAATGCATATTTCTCAACTTCTTCATCAAATTTACAAACGCTTGGAATTCCAATATCAAAATTAGTTTTATATTTGCCTGATGCAACATTATTATATTTAAGTAATTTTAATTGATCCAAAGTTAATAACGGGTTTGGCAATAATTGAAAAAAAATAGCAGATAATTTTGCTAAAAATAAAGGTAAAGGAATAAGTACTCGTTTTTTTTCTGTAATTATCAATAATCTTTTTAATATATCTTTTAAAGAAATAGTTTCTGGCCCAATACATTCAATTGTATGAGAAATAATATTTTTTGAAATAACTTGATAAATTATTTCTGTTAAATCAGAACAATGTATGGGAACAAACTTAGTATCACCTTTGTAATAAAGTGGAAAAATAAACAGTCTATTTAGCAAGGTCATAAAATTAGTAGTAAACTTATCATCTACAGAATAAACAACAGAAGGTCTAAGAATAGTTGCATGCTTAAAATTTTCTTTAATATTTTTTTCACCCTCTAATTTACTTTTTGCATAATTAGAATCTACTGCATCTTCTATACCAAGTGCTGATAATTGTATGAATTGTTGAACGTTGCATTCTTTGCAAATTTTTGAAATTAAAGATGGAAAAATAGTATGTATATTTTCAAAATTATTAACTTTATTTTTTTCATATAAAATGCCAATCAAATTAATGCAAATGTCGGCTCTACTAATTAAATCTTTTAACTTGTTTTCATTGAAAATATTTAACTCAACAACATCAATATAACCTGCGTTACCCTGTGTTTTTAGAACATAACCCTTTTGATGAACGTTTCTAGTAACTGCAGTTACTTTATAATTATTTTTAGTTAACTTTCTGATCAAATGTCGACCTATTTGACCGCTTGCGCCAAAAATTAGACAATTTTTTGGTTTCATATATATATGATTAAAAATGAATATTGATATTAAGCTTCACAAAGACGATTTACCAGAAGATTTAAATTTAGGCAACACGATAGCAGTTGATGGTGAATTTATGGGTTTAAATTTTAGTAGAGATCCATTGTGCCTTTTGCAAATCTCTAGTGGAAATATGGACGCACATATAGTTCAATTAAATAGGGAAACTTACAAAGCTCCCAACTTAATTAAGTTGTTAAATAATAAAAATATAACAAAAATATTCCATTATGCGAGAGCTGATCTAACTTTTATAAAACATTATTTAAAAATTGAAATTTCAAATATTCAAGATACCAAAATTAAATCTAAGCTGGCAAGATCATATAGTGATAAACACGGTTTAAAAGATTTAATTAAAGAATTTATTAATATAGATGTTAGTAAACAACTTCAAAGTTCAGACTTTGGTGGGAAGCTTACACCGGCCCAACAAAAATATTGTGCAAATGACGTTATATATCTTCATAAAATTAATGAAGAATTAAATAAAATACTGATTAGAGAAAAAAGAATGAAACTATATGAAGATTGCATTAAATTTATTAATACAAGAGTAAATTTAGATCTTGCTTCATTCAAAGATGATATCTGGTCACACTAATGACTAAAGCAAATTTTACAAAAATAGCAAAAGAAGTAATTGAAGCCGAAATTCAATCACTAAAAAAATTAAAAAAAAATATTAATAATTCATTTAATAAAGCAGTCCAAGCAATAATAAATTGTAAAAGAGGAAAAGTAATAATTTCTGGTGTGGGAAAATCTGGAATTATTGCAAAAAAAATTGCATCTACTTTATCCTCAGTTGGGACACCATCATTTTTTGTAGATGCAAATTCCTGCTCTCACGGTGATTTAGGTCAAATTAGTTCTAATGATGTTCTTATTCTAATTAGCCTTAGTGGAGAAACAAATGAATTAAAAAATATTATTCAATATGCTAACAGAAATAAAAAAATTATTTTAATAGCAATAGTTTCAAAAAAAAATTCACTACTATACAAAGCGTCAGATATAAAAATATTACTACCAGAAGTTAAAGAAGCTGGTCCGTCAAGTATTGTACCAACTTCTTCAACAATTGTTCAACTTAGTATTGGTGATGCCTTGGCAATAGCTACTATGAAATATAAAAAATTTGGAAAATTAGATTTTAAAAAATTTCATCCATCGGGAAGTTTAGGTGTAAAATTAAAAACTGTTGAAGATTTAATGGTTACTGGGAAAAAAATACCAATTATAAATGAAAACTTAAAAATGAAAAATGCCCTTAATATAATAACAAATAAAAAGCTTGGAGTATTAATTGTTAAAAATTTAAAAGGATCAACTACAGGAATAATTACAGATGGCCAAATAAGAAGAGCAAGTCAAAAAAATACAGCCCTGCAAGATCTTACTGTTAAGAAAGTAATGACATCAAATCCCGTTAGCGTTAATACAGATATGCTAGCCGCAAAAGCCCTGTCTTTAATGAATTCAAAAAAAATAACAAGTCTTTGTGTTCACAACAAAAAAAATAAAAAAAAAACAATTGGTATTATACATATACACAATATTCTCGAGGCGAATATTACATAACGCAATAAATGAAAAAAAAAATATTTATTCAATTATTTTTATTTTCATTATTTTTCTTTTTATTGATCTTCTCTTATTACAAATATTTCAATAAAGAATCACAAAATGTAACAGAAGTTACTCAAGATAAAGATTTTAAAAAAAAAAAAAATGAAACTAATATAATTACTGATTTAAAATACTTTTCTGTAGATGAAAAAGGAAACAAATATGAAATTAAATCTGAATATGGCGAAATATCTCCTGATAATCCAGATATAATAATGATGAAGAATGTGAAAGCAATAATAGAAATTTATAATTCTGATCCAATTATAATTACATCAAATTTTGCAAAGTATAATGTTAAAAATTATGATACAAGCTTTGAAGAAAATATTTTAGTTAAACATGCTGATAATAAATTAAATGGAAAAAATCTTGATTTGTCATTTCAAGACAATTTAATGTCAATGTATAATAATATTATTTATCAAAACCCAGATACCAAGCTTTTTGCTGATAAATTAGAAATTGATTTAATAACAAAAGACTCAAAAATTATTATGAATAATAAACAAAGCAAAATTAAAATAATTAGAAAAAAATAAAATGGCAATTATTAAAAAATTTAGAATTAAATCTTTTAAAGAAAATAAGCCATTTATTAGATTGGAAAAAATTTCTTTTTCTTATGATAAAAGACAAATACTGGATAATATAAGTTTTAATATTAACCAAGGTGAGATTTTGGGTATGCTTGGGCCCAATGGAGTAGGAAAATCTACAATATTTAATTTAATTACTGGTTTAATTAAACCAGATTTTGGATCAATATTATTTAATGATACTAATGTTTTAGATTATCCAATTTCAGAAAGAACTACAAAATTTAAAATTGGATATGTTCCTCAATATGGTGGTTATTTTCATGATTTAACATTAATGGAAAATTTAAATGCAATTGCAGAAATACTTATTAAAGATAATCAGGAAAGAATTTCGAAAATAGATGAATTAATTGCAAAATTCGAACTTGAATCTGTCGTAAATATTAAAGCAAAATTTCTATCAGGTGGTCAAAAAAAAAAGCTAGTAATTGCCTTAACACTTTTGGGAAATCCAAAAATACTTTTATTAGATGAGTGCTTTGCAGCTTTAGATGTTTTAACAATTAAAATGTTACAAGAGCTCATAGTTAATTTACAAACTGAAACCAATATAAGTATATGTATTTGTGATCACCAAGCTAGAGATTTGCTTAGTTGTGTTGATGTTGCGATCGTGCTATCAAATTGTAAAATAATTGCAAAAGGAACACCTTCCAAACTAGTCAAAGATAAAAATGCTAAATCTGCATATTTTGGTGATTCATTTAAATTCAATTAATATAATTGCTAAATGACAAAACCTGTATTTATAAATAAAAAAATAAAAAATTTTAAAAAGAAAATAACAATTAGTGGGGATAAAAGTCTATCTATTAGATGGGCTTTAATGGCATCTCAGGCTACTGGTAAATCTAGAGCTTATAACTTACTAAATTCTGAAGACGTACTTAGCACTATAAAGTGCCTAAAAAAGCTAGGTACAAAAATCATTATTAAAAAAAAATACTGTGAAATTATTGGTTTTGGTTTAAATAATTTTGAATATAAAAAAAACTTAACTCTTAACGCAGGAAACTCTGGTACACTTGGAAGGCTTATCTTAGGACTTTTAATTCATTGCCCACATAAAATAAAACTTATTGGTGATAAAAGTTTATCCAAAAGAGATTTTTCAAGAGTGATTAATCCTCTTAAAAACTTTGGTGCAAATTTTTACCAAAGTAAAAAATCAAGTCTGCCTCTATACATTCAAGGTACAAAATATGTAAGACCAATTAAATACTTTGAAACTAGAGGATCGGCTCAATGTAAGAGCAGTGTCATGCTTGCTGCGTTAAATACGCCAGGCAAAACCTTAATAAAAGCAAAAAAATCTAGAGACCATACTGAAATACTTTTTAAACAATTAAAAATTCCAATTAAAATTAAAAAGAAAAAAAAATTTGATCTAATTGAAGTTGAAGGCAAACAAAACTTTTCTGCTTTTAATTATAAAATTCCATCAGATATTAGTTCAAGTGCTTTTTTTATTGTTCTTACTCTCTTATCGAAAGAATCAAAATTAACAATTAAAAATGTTAATCTTAATCCTTCAAGAACTGGAATAATAACTATATTGAATAAAATGGGAGCAAAAATAGTATTAAAAAATAAAAAAATTTATAAAGGAGAAAAAATTTCTGATATTTTTATAAAAAGCACTAAATCTTTAAAAGCTATTAATTGTCCTGCTAGTCTTAATGCTAGTGCAATTGATGAGTTTTTAATAATATTTTTAGCTGCTGCAAGAGCAAAAGGCGTTTCTTACTTTAAAAAGTTATCTGAGTTAAATAAAAAAGAAAGTCCTAGACTTATATTGGGTTCAAAAATATTAAATATGATAGGGATTAAAACAATATTAACATATGACTCAATTAAAATTTTTGGACAGCCCAATATAAAATTAAATAAAAATATAGAAATTAAAAATTATTTAAAAGATCATAGAATATTTATGATGAGTGCTATAGCCGCTTTATCTTTTGGAGGAAAATGGAAAATACATGACAAAGACTCTATTAAAACGTCATTTCCTTCTTTTTTAACTATCGTTAAAAAACTTGGAGGAAAAATTAAATAATGAAATTAAAAAAAAAAATAAAAGTTGCAATTGATTCCCCTGCTGGAGCAGGAGCAGGAACTCAAGCTAAATTAATTGCAAAAAATTATAATTTATTTTATTTAGATACTGGCAAAATATACCGTTTAGTTGCATACTTTAAAATCACAAACCCAAAACAATTTAACTATGCAAACATAAAGAAAAAAATAAAAAAATTAAAAATTAAAGATCTGCAAAATAAAAAATTATTAACTAACGAAGTTGGTATTGTTGCATCAATAATTTCAAAAGATAAAAAAATTAGAAGATTGGTTCATAATTTTCAGGTAAGATGTGCATATTGCCCTCCAAAAAAATATAATGGATCTTGCCTTGATGGAAGAGATATTACTTATAAAATTATACCTGATGCGAATTTTAAATTTTTTATTACAGCAAATGTTAAAACAAGAGCTTTAAGAAGGTACAAAGAATTAAAACAATTTAAAAAGAAAATAACCTTTAATGAGGTATTAAAAAGCATTAAAAAGCGTGATAAAAGTGATTATAGTAGAAAAATCTCACCTTTAAAGAAAACTGTAGATTCAATCTTGATTAATACTACAAATTTAACTAAAAGAGCATGCTTTTTAAAAATAAAAAAAATTATGGATGATAAAATTAAATCTTAATGGAAATATATAAAGAATTAAATACCTCCGCATCAAAAGAATTCGAAAAACTCCTTAATAGTCAACTTTCAAAAACTAAAATAGAAGAAGGTAAAATCATAGAAGGCAAAATTACAAAAGTTACTGACAAATTTGTTTTTTTGTTTATTGAAGGATTAAAATCAGAACCAGTTTTAGATATCAACGAACTTAAAACCTTAGGCATGTTTGATAAAGCAAAAGTTGGTGAAAAAATTTCAGTACTTCTAGAACGTATAGAGGATAAAAATGGTGAAATAATAGTATCTGCCTTAAAAGCTCAAAAAATAAAAGGATGGAATAAATTAGTTTCAGCTTATGAAAACAATGAAGCTATTATGGGTAAAATTACTTCAAAATGCAAAGGTGGAGTAATTGTTGAACATGTCGATACAGGATCTCTAATGTTCTGCCCAGGAAGCCAGATAAGTGACAAACCTTTAAAAGATATTTCACACCTGATGAATGAGCCTCAAAAATTTGCTTTAATAAAACTAGATAAAGTTAGAGGAAACGCGTGCGTTTCTCGAAGACAAATTATTTCATCACATAAAAAGGAAGATAAAGCAAAAATTGTAGAGAAATATAAAGTGGGTGATGTAATAAAAGGTGCAATTGTAAAAGGCTATAGTTCATTTGGTTGTTTTTTCGATGTAAATGGAGAAATTGATGTTCTTGTACATCTTCAAGAGATATCATACTCACGAGTTAATCATCCTGATGAAGTTTTTAATGTTGGAGATAAACACGATCTTTTAATAATTTCCATAGATAAAGAAAAATTACAAATTGGATGTTCAATTAAACAACTGTCGCCAGATCCTTTTGAACATATTTCTAATTATGAAATAAATAAAAAATATAATGTTAAAGTGGTTAAGGTTATGGATTTTGGATTTTTTGCTGAACTTGAACCAGGTTTAACTACATTATTACACTCGAGCGAACTAAGTTGGACAAAAAAAAATCCATCTGCAAAAAAAATGTTTAAAGTAAATGATCAAATTGATGTCATTATAACTGAAATAGATAAAGAAAAGAGAAGAGTTGCGGTATCACATAGATTAACTTTAGAAAATCCTTATAATTTACTAGAAAAAAAATATCCGGTTGGAAGTGAGCTTGAAGGAACCATCAATAGCATTAATGAATATGCGATTTATTTAAAAATTGATGACCTTGATATCAATGCATTCCTTCATAATAATGATCTGACATACTCAAATAATGGAGAAGAAGAGTTAAAGAAATATAAAAAAGGTCAAAGATTAAAAGTTCAAGTGCTAGAAATAAAAAGTGATCAACAAAAAGTTAGAGTTGGATTAAAACAAACTCAAATTGATCCATTGAACTGGTTTAAAGATAAAAAAGTAAAAGATACAATTACTGTAAAAGTGATATCTTCAGATAATAAAAGCCTCACTGTTAACCCAGAAGAATGTGAGATGAACTTTATAATTAAAAAATCTCAGATTGCAATTAATATTGCAGATGCAAGACCATCACGTTTTGTTGGTGGGGAAAGAATTGACGTTGCAATTTCTGAATTAGATTTGCAAAAAAGAAAAGTTGAACTAAGTATTAAATTACTTGAAGAGTTGCAAAATAAAGAAGCTGTATCTAAATTTAGTTCTACACTTTCAGGTAAAAATCTGCCTTTTTCTTCTCTTTCGGATAAATTAGAAAAGAAAAAAACGAAAAAAAAATAAGTTAAATTGGCTATTGTAAAATCAAAGCTCTTAAAACAACTTTCTGACTCATACCCAAATTTTTTAAAAAAAGATCTAGAAAAATTTCTAAACATTATTTTAAATGAAATCAAAAAAACTCTAAAAAGAGGAGAAAGAGTTGAGCTTAGAGGTTTTGGAATCTGGTCCACACACATTCAAAAAGCTAGAATTTCAAGAAACCCTAAAACTGGTGAAAAAATTCAAACTCCAGAAAAAAAAACAATTCACTTTAAAATGGCAAAAGAACTGTTTAATAAATTAAATAATAATGAATAAAAAAATTTTTATAGCATGCGACACAACTAATCATAATAAAGTTAAAAAAATTATTCGATTTACTCAGTCAAAAAAATTAAAAATAGGTTACAAATTTGGATTAGAATTTTTCTATTCAAGATCTGGAAGATCTTTCTTGTCAAAAGTAAGCAAAAAACAAATAATATTTTTAGACTTAAAGTTAAATGATATACCTAATACTTGCATCTCAGCAATTAACTCTTTAAAAGATATAAAAAATATAAAATACCTTACTGTACACATTAATGGTGGCTATGAGATGTTAAAAGCCATTAAAAGAAAATCAAAAAAAATAAATAAAAAACTTAAAATTTTAGGAGTGACTGTTCTCACTAGCCTTTCTGACAAATCTTTAAAAAAAACTGGTCATACAAAATCAGTTAAAACTTTAGTTATACATCAAGCTAAATTAGCAAAATCTGCTGGTCTAGATGGGATAGTTTGTTCTGCAAAAGAAGCTAAATTAATTAAAAAAATTTGTAAAAATATGGAAATAGTTACACCAGGCATAAGATTGCCTGGAGATAATATTCAAGATCAAAATAAAAATAGAGTTGTAAATCCTAAATCTGCATTTGAAAGTGGAGCAACTGCTATTGTAATTGGTAGAAGCATTACTCAAGGTTCAATAAAAAATAACTTACAAAAATTAATCAAATCTTTAAATTAATCTTATGAAAACTAAGATTTGTGGAATTTCAGATTCTAATACATTAAAATATATAATTAACCATCCATATCCACCCGACTATATAGGGTTTATAGTTAATTATAAAAAATCAAAAAGATTTGTTGAATTAAATAATCTTAAAAAACTATTAGAAATAAAAAAAAAAAAAACAAAATATGTTGCAGTATTAGTAAAACCAACATATGAAGATTTAGAAAAAATTTCAACACTCCCCTTTGATTACTATCAAATTTATGATTTAAATAATAATCAAATAAAACTGATTAAAAAAAAATATAAAATTAATATTATCGTAGCTATTACCGTGAAAGATAAAAATGATGTTTTGATATATAATAATTATAAAAATGTTGCAGATATTTTTTTATTTGATAGCAAAGGATATGAAAAAAGTATGTCTTTTGATCATAAACTAATTAAAGATTTAAGGTCTAATACAAAAATAATGATTGCTGGGAATATTCAAATAGATGATGACCTTGAAACTTTTAACAAAATAGCAGATATTATAGATATATCTGGAGGTCTAGAAACTGCTGGATTAAAAGATATTTCAAAGATAAATATTTTTTTAAACAAAATTAAACAGATCAAAGATGAAGCTTAGAAAAGGAATACCTTTAATTGACCAACATGACAAAAGCGGATTTTGGGGTGGCAAATTTGGCGGAAATTTTATCCCTGAAACATTAAAAAAACCTGTAGAAGATCTTACAGTGTTATTCGAAAAATTAAGAAAAGATAAAAGTTTTATTAGAGAAAGAGATTATTATTTTAAAAATTGGGTTGGAGCTCCCACTCCATTTATAAAACTAAATAACTTAACAAGACACCTAAACGGTGCGGAAATATGGACAAAAGTTGTATCTGAAGCAAATGGAGGTGCACATAAAATTTACAATGCAACTGTTCACAGCCTTATTGCAAAAAGAGCAGGAAAAAAATACATAATTGGAGACACTGGCGCTGGCTATGCTGGAAAGATGTTAAGCATGGCTGCAAAAAAATTTGGTTTAAAATGCAAAATATTCATGGGAGTAAAAGATATAAAAAGACAAAAGCCTAATTGTGATGCAATGAAAAAAAATGGTGCTGAAATAGTTCCGGTTTATACTGGTAGCCAAACACTTGTTGATGCTGTTAGTGAATGCATGAGATACTGGGTATCAAATTGTGATACTACTCATATGTGTGTAGGTTCTACTGTAGGTCCTAATATATTTGTTAAAATTTGTGGATGGAGTACATCACAAATTTCTAGAGAACTTTTGATGCAAATAAAAAAAGAATTTGGAAAAATTCCAAAAAAAATAAAATTATATAATTGTGTTGGAGGAGGAAGTTCAAGCTTTGGCTTTTGGAATGAATTTATGCATTATAATAAAAAGCAAATTGAGTTTATTGGTGTTGAAGCTGCTGGACCAAAAAATAGCAAAAGACATGCCGCGCCCTTAACTTATGGATCAAAAATTGGAATATTGCATGGGGCGGCTCAATATGTGAACCAAGATAAAGAAGGCCAGATAGAGGAAACAGAATCAATAAGCGCTGGACTAGATTATCCAGGAGTTTCTCCACTACATTGTTTTTTAAAAGATGCAAAAAGAGCAAGATATGCTGCGGCTAGTGACGAAGAAGCTTTAAGTGCATATCAAATGGTTACTAAATACGAAAATTTAAACCCAAGTTTGGAACCAAGCCATGCATTTGCAGAGGCAATAAAAAATGCCCCGAAACTTAGTAAGGATACAATTATAATTGTAAATTCATGTGGAGATGCCTTAAAAGATAGAGATATTTTGAGAGAAAGATTGGGAAAATTAAAATGAATATATCACCAATCAGTTTAACATTTAAAAAATGTAAAAAAGAAAAAAGAACAGCGTTAATTACCTACACGGTAGCTGGAGATAATACTAAAAAAAAATCTTTTGAAATATTAAATGCTGTTTCAAAACATGCAGACATATGTGAGATAGGTATGCCTCACAACACACCTATTGCAGATGGAGGGCAAATTCAAAATAGTTCGTATAGAGCGATTAAAAATGGAATTAAATTAAAAGATATATTCCAGATTGTTAAAAAATTCAAAAAAAACCAATATTCTAAACCGGTTATACTAATGGGTTATTACAATACAATTTTCCAATTTGGTGAAAACAAATTTATTAAAGAATCTAAAAAATCAGGAGTTGATGGGTTAATTGTAGTCGACCTACCTTGGCCAGAAAATAAAAAATTAGCAAAAAAATGCAAAAAAAATTCTATTAATTTTATTCAACTTTTATCTCCAACAACATCTTTGATAAGATTGAGAAAAATATTAAAAGACTCACATGATATGGTTTATTACATAAGCATGTTATCTACAACAGGAGGAAAATTAAAAGTTTCTCCTAAAAAAATTTTAGAAAGCTATAATAAAATTAAAAAAATCAATAAGTCAAAAAATTTAGTAATTGGATTTGGAATAACGGACAAAACTATAGCTTCACTAAAAAAAGCAGATGGTTTAGTGGTTGGTAGTGCATTGTGTAAAGAAATATCAAAATCTTTGAGAAATCGTCAAAATCCTGTCACAAATGTAAATAAAATGGTATCAAAGTTAAAAAGCAAAATAATATGAATTGGATAAAAAAAGTTCTTCACATCGGTGAAAAAATAAAAAAAGTAATAAAAAAAAGAGCCACTAAAGAAGAAATTGAAAACAGTGATTGGACTTCATGTTGCAAAGGTCCAGTTTTAAAAAAAGATTTAGAAGACAGCCTTTGGGTTTGTGATGCATGCGGTAAGCACCATAGGATTAGTTGTAGACAAAGATTTGATATTGTTTTTGGAAAAAACAATTACGAAATTTTAGAAACTCCAATTCCCCAAGATGATCCTTTAAATTGGAAAGACTCCAAAACTTATAAAGAAAGATTAGAAGCGGCTAGAAATAAAACAGGACAAGAGTGCGCTGTTATGATTGTTAAAACTAAAATTAATAATATTGATATTACAGCTGGTGCATTTGATTTTGCATTTATTGGGGCATCCGTTGGAGCTGCGGAAGGTGAAGCTCTAATTTATGGAATTCAAAATGCTATAGATAGAAAAACTCCTTTTGTTTTGTTTACTGCAGGTGGTGGAATGAGAATGTTTGAGTCGTTAATAGCATTATCTCAAATGACAAGAACAACTTTAGCAATCAATGAATTAAAGAAAAATAATCTACCTTATTTGGTTTGCTTAACTGATCCAACAGCAGGAGGTATTACTGCTTCATTTGCAATGCTTGGTGATATTGCTTTTGCGGAACCAGGTGCGTTAATTGCTTTTGCTGGAAAAAGAGTAATACAGGCAACTGTTAAAGAAGAGTTACCAAGTGATTTCCAAAAAAGTGAGTATGTTGAAAAATGTGGATTTGTAGATTTAATAGTACATAGAAAAGACTTAAAAGAAAAAATAGGCTCTATATTATCAATATTGTTAAAGAAAAATTCTGCTATAAATTCTGTGTCAGATGAAACTTCAGAAGATAATAGAACGCTTACAAAAGCTGCATCCTAAAAAAATTGATCTAAATTTAGATAGAATTCAAAATCTTTGTAAAAAACTTGGTAATCCTCAAGAAAATCTTGATTGTATTTCTGTCGTTGGAACTAATGGTAAATATTCAACTATACAAACACTAAAAGCTATACTTAATGAAGGAAAAATAAACTGTAATATTTACACAAGTCCACATATACAAAAAATCAACGAAAGATTTGTATATGACAACAATGAAATTGAGGATGATGATCTTGCTAACTTGTTAAGCGAAGTAGAAAAAATAAATAATAATGAACAAATTACATTTTTTGAAATATTAACTGCAGCTTTTTTTTACGGTGCAAAAAAATACTCCAATAACATTACATTAGTAGAAACAGGCTTATTCCATAGGTTTGATGCAACTAATATTCTAAAGAAAAATTTAGCAACTGTAATTACAACAATTGGTTTGGATCATTTAGATTGGTTGCCAAAAAATGAACAAACACTAGATAAAATTATATTTGAAAAAACATCATCATTATTAGAATCTAATATAGTTATTTCTAAACAAGCATCTAAAGACATTTTAGATAAAATTAAGTCTTCAATTAAAGAAAATAAATCAAAAAAAATAATATTTAATGATCATTATAATTATTCTATTAATGAAAATGATTTCTTCAATTATAAAGATGAATTTGGAAATTTAAAACTGCCATTTCCAAACTTAATTGGGCAATTTCAATTAATTAATATTTCAACTGCTATTGCTACAATAAGAAATTTAAGAAATTTAAATATAAATAATAAGCAAATAAAAGAAGGAATTACCAAAATAAAAAGTATTGCAAGGTTGCAGGAAATAAAAAATGGAAAACTCAAAAATTTAATAAAAAATAATAAATTATTCATTGATGGGTCTCATAATCCCCTTGGTGCAAAAGTTTTATCAGAATATCTTGATACCTTAAACTGTAAAAAACATATGATTCTTGGAATGATGTTAAATAAAGATCACAATAAATATTTCAGTTATTTTAAGGGTAAAATAAGTTCTTTAACAACAATTGATATTCCAAACCAAAAAAATGCAATTAAAAGAAAAGAACTTAAAAATAAATTAAAATTAGAAGGTTTAGAAATTAATTCAAAACCAAGTATTCAAGAAGCTATTAGATCAATACCAATAAAGGATAATGAAATTATCTTAATTACAGGATCTCTTTATCTTGCTGGAGAAGTCTTAAACCAAAATTAAATATTTTCTTTTATCCAAGACACAATATTTGATTTAGTTGTAGCACCAACTTTAGTGGATTTTAATTCACCACCTTTAAATAATAACATTGTAGGTATACCTCTTACGCCATACTTTGTTGGAGTATTAGGTTCGTTATCAATATTATGTTTTGCTACAATAATCTCGTTAGACATTTCATCAGAAATTTCCTCTAGTGTTGGTCCAATTTGTTTACATGGTCCACACCATTCTGCCCAAAAATCAACCAGGATAGGTTTATCTGACTTTAAAACTTCTACATCAAAATTCTCATCTGTTACATTCACTGTTGCCATAATAAATTCTATATATTTATTAAATTAAAATAATTCAACAAATAAAAAAGTTTTTTTTTATTTAATTAACAATCTAATTTTTTTTGGAAAATTGATGTCTAAACAATGTTTTAAATCTTTAAAAATAACATTGTTTTTTATTCTTAATTCAATTAAATTCCAAGCGTAAGGAATAAGTTTTAAATACTTTTTCTTTTTATCTCTAGTTGCTAATCTTGTAAAAATCCCAATTATTTTTAAATTTCTTAATACTGATAAAATTTCAAAATCATTCTTAAATTTTATTTTATTTATTTTTTTTTTATTTAAATTAAAATAACTTTGATAAATCAACTCCTTATTATTTTTTGATGTTTTTAATCTGACATCATCAATTAAAGATGCCAAATCATAAGTTATATTTCCATATACTGCATCTTGCGAATCAATTACTGAAACTTTATTTTTATTAATCAT
>CACLNT010000008.1 GCA_902608385.1 uncultured Pelagibacteraceae bacterium | reverse complement strand
TAAAAAAATATGAAAATTGGAGTCCCTAAAGAAATTAAACCTCAAGAGAATCGAATAGGTCTAACACCAGACAGTGTAAAATCTTTAACTTCAGATGGACATGATGTTTTAGTTGAAAACAATGGAGGTTTTGAAGCAGGATTTGATAATGACCAATATAAATCTGCTGGAGCTAAAATAATAGATAAAGCAGAAGATGTTTTTAATGATGCAGAAATTATTGTTAAAGTAAAAGAACCATTATCCAATGAAGTAAAAATGCTAAGAGAAAATCAAATTATTTTTACTTATTTACACTTAGCCGCAGCAAAAGAATTAACTCAAGGTTTAATTAATTCAAAATCAATTTGTATTGCCTATGAAACTGTTACAGATAAAAACGGTAGATTGCCATTGTTGGCTCCAATGAGTGCGGTTGCGGGTAGAATGTCAGTTCAAGCTGGAGCACATTGTTTAGAAAAAAATCAAAAAGGAAGAGGTATATTGTTAGGAGGTGTACCTGGAGGTGTACCAGCAAATGTTGTTATACTTGGAGGTGGAGTTGTTGGAGAAAATGCTGCTGTAATTGCAACAGGTATGAGAGCAAAGGTTCATATCGTTGACAAGTCAGATGAAAGATTAAAACAACTAACAGAAATATTTGGTGATAAAATTATCCCTGAATTAAGTGAAAAAACTGATTTAAATAAATTAATTTCTGAATGTGATTTATTAGTTGGCAGTGTTTTAATACCAGGCGCTGAGGCACCAAAACTGGTTACAAAAAATATGTTAAAAAGTATGAAACGTGGATCAGTTATTGTTGATGTAGCAATTGATCAAGGTGGCTGCGTTGAAACAAGTAAAGCAACTACTCACGCAAATCCCACATATATTGTTGATGATGTGGTTCATTATTGTGTGGCAAATATGCCGGGGGGAGTTCCAAGAACTTCTACACTTGCTTTAAATAAAGCAACACTTCCTTTTTTAACAAAATTAGCAAAAGATGGTTATAAAAAATCTTTAAACGATGATGAAAATTTTTTAGAAGGTTTAAATGTTTTTCAAGGAAATATAACCTATAAGGCAGTTGCAGATGCCTTTGGGCACAAATACATTTCTCCAAAAGAGGCAATAAACTAAAATGTATAGACCTTTACCAAAAGAACTAACTATTAAAAATTCACCAATTGAAGGATTAGGATTGTATGCAAAAGAGGATATTAAAAAAAATACTTTTATTGGTGTAACTCATATAAGAGATGAACAATTTGAAAACAAATATATTAGAACTCCTTTAGGAGGTTTTTACAATCATTCTAACGACCCAAATATAATTAGAATGGTGTCAGACGTATTACCAAAATTAAAATTTGGTGATCTTGTTGATCCAAATGTAAATAAAAAACAACTTAAAGATGGAAAAAATGATAGACAAGACATGTTTTATAATTTGGGTGAGAAGAGTGATGCAAAATATATGTTTTTGATAACAGTTAAAGATATCAAAACAAGTCAAGAATTAACTGCTAACTACAATCTTTACACCTATCCTAAAACAGGCGTAGGTTTGCAAATGATTTAATCAATAAACTTTCTTTTTATGAAAGAAATTCCTAAAAGTACAAAAGTAGTTGTAATCGGTGGTGGTGTAGCAGGGTGTTCAACAGCTTATCATTTGGCCAAATTTGGTTGGAAGGATACAATTTTGCTTGAAAGAGATCAGCTAACTTCAGGAACTACATGGCACGCAGCTGGACTCGTAAGTCAATTAGGACCTTCTGCTGCAATTACCAAGATAAGAAAATATACAACTGACTTATACAAAGAATTAGAAAAAAAAATTGACTTTTCTGCAGGATTGAAATTAAACGGCGCATTATCCATTGCTACCACAAAAGGACGATGGCAAGAACTGCAAAGACAAGCAACTACTGCCCAGTTATTCGATGTAGAAGTAGACGTTTTAAATACAAAACAGATAAAAGAAAAATATCCAATAATTAATGAAAAAGATGTTCTGGGTGGTATTTTTATGAAAGGTGATGGTCAAGCCGATCCTATAGGAGTAACAAATTTATTAGCAAAAGCTGCCAAACAAGAAGGAGTTAAAATATTTGAAAAAACCCCAGTTGAAAAAATTTTAGTTAAAAATGGAAGAATTGCAGGAGTAAAAGTTAATAATCAAGTAATTGAATGTGAATATATTGTTTTAGCAACCGGAATGTGGTCAAGGCAAATAGGAGAGGAATTAGGAGTAAGCATTCCTTTATATCCTGCTGAACATTTTTATATAATTACAGAGCCAATAAAAGATTTACCAAAAGATTTGGCAGTTCTAAGAGATTTTAATAATAGTTTATATTTAAAAGAAGATGCGGGTAAATTATTAGTTGGTATTTTTGAAGGAAAATCGATACCAGCTTTTAACAAAACCAACAAAGTTCCTAATGATTTTTCTTTTGGAGAATTTCCTGAAAATTTTGACCATTTTGAACCATATTTAGAAGCATCTTTTAAAAGAGTTCCCCTATTAGAAAAAGCAGGAATTAGAAAATTTTTTGCTGGACCAGAATCTTTTACTCCAGATACAAATACTTTATTGGGTGAAGTTCCAGAAGTTAAAAATTTTTTTGTTTGTTGTGGGTTTAACAGTATTGGAATTGGAAGTGGCGGAGGCGCAGGAAAAGTAACAGCAGAATGGATGATGAATGGCTATATAAATGAAGATTTATTCATATACGATATAAAAAGGTTTCAAAAATTTCATTCGAAAATCAATTTTATTAAAGAAAGAATAACAGAAACATTAGGTGATTTATATGGAATGCATTGGCCATACAAACAGCATAAAACATCTAGAAATCAAAAATTGTTTCCTTACCATGAAGAGCTAAAAAAAGCAGGAGCTTGTTTTGGAGTGTCAAATGGATATGAAAGGCCAATGTGGTTTGCTTTAAATAATGAAAAACCTGAATTTAAATATAGTTACAATTATCAAAACTGGTACCCAGCAGTTGAATTTGAGACAAAAAATGCAAGAAAAAATGTTGGACTATTTGATATGACAGCTTTTTCAAAATACGACTTAAAAGGAGAAAATGCTCACAGCGAACTACAAAAAATTTGTACAGCAAATATAAAAGATGAAATAGGAAAAACTACCTACACGCAAATGCTAAATGAAGATGGAGGGATAGAAACAGATTTAACTGTTGTTTGTTTAGATAAAAATTATTTTAGAATAATTACTTCTGCAGCAAACAGAGAACATGATAAATTTCATATTTTAAAATACTTGTCTAAAGAAATTGAGTTTAAAGATGTAACTGATGAAATAGCATGTCTTGGAGTGTTTGGTCCAAAAAGTAGAACTTTAATGTCTAAATTGTCAAAAGATGATTTGTCAAATGAAAATTTTAAATTTGCTACTGGAAAAAAAATTACAATTAATGGTCAAGATGTTTGGGCACAGAGATTATCTTATGTAGGTGAATTAGGTTGGGAACTTTATATTAAAATGAATGAGTCTAAAGAAATATATAATTTAATAATCAATGCAGGAAAAGAATTTGATCTTTCTAATTGCGGCATGCTTGCAATGGACACAATGAGAATGGAAACAGGATATTTACATTGGGGCCACGATATGTCGCCAGAAGAAAATCAATATCAAGCGGGTTTACAATTTGCAATTAGCTATAAAAAAAATATTGATTTCATAGGCAAAGAATCTTTACTAAAAATCAAGGATAAAAAAGATAATAAAAAACTTATCATGCTAACTTTAAATGATAGTAAACCTGGAGAACCATTGCTACTTCATGATGAGCCAATATATAGTGGCAAAAATATTATCGGCAGAACTACGTCTGGAAATTTTTCTTTTAACTTTAATAAGAATCTTGCTTTTGGATATATAAATCCTGAATATTCAAAAGAGGATATTGTAAAAGGAAATTTATTTATAGAAGTAGAAAAAAAGAAATATCCAGCTTCAATAATTTTAAAACCTTTAAATAATAAAAATATCCGTTCTACCTAGAAGCATTCGTTAAGTTTAGTATTTTATTAATAAAAATAGAAAGTCTTTTAACACTCAAAACATTTAGTTTATAAAAAACATCTGTTTTATTAATTTTCATATTTGGATAGTAAAGTTTTTTACTATCAATATTCAAAAAATTTTTTTTTAATAAAATTTGTAATTTTCTAAAAACAGTTCCCCTTGGTATTCCAGTTATGTTTGATATTGACATCGCGTTTATACCAACTGCATCAGAAACTTTAGAATTAATTTTAAAAAAATCTTTTCTATTTTTAGCGCTCACACTATTTAATTTTAAGTATTTTTGAAGTTCGTAGTTTTGATTTACCGTGCAAGTTCCCCATATGTGCCACGTTTCTAGGTCTTGAAATACATATTTACAATCCACCAATATAGGTATCATCATTTCAAAAAATACTTTCCAAGCATAAGAAAAATTTTCACTAACAACTTTTTCAATAGATTCTAATGTAATTTTTTCTTTAAGAATCTTATCTTTAAATAATATTATAGAAATCTTATTTAGAAATCCACATATCGACTTACGAAACTCTTCATGATCTTTAACAAATGACTTACTATAAAATTCCGGTTGAACAATTATTCCTTTTTTTGTTTTTTTTATAATATTTATTTTTTGAAGTTCTTCTATCTTTCTTCTTGTTGTTTCTTTAGAAATATTTAATTCTTTTGAAATATCTATTATACTAAATTTTCCAAGTTCAATTTTTTTTAATGCAAAAAATTGATCCCAATTTAATTGTACAAAGTTTGCAGTGTAATAATCAAAAGTTTTTTTTACCAACAATATAAGAATTAGATATTTTTCATGATCTTTAAATATTTTATATGAATTATACATCCATTTTTCTAAAATTAGATGCCAATCTACAGATAATGAATTGTAATTTTCTTCTAAACACCAATTAATATCTTTTACCTCTGTTGCTTGTGAAATTTTTGGAAGATTTTCTTTCATGAAGATATTATAGAATAAACCTAAAATGGTCACAATAAAATATAATAAAACCCACAATGAGCTTTTTTATTCTTGTTCAATTTTGTGATGCATGTTTAAATTAGGAATATATGAGTGGAGATCAGGTCAATTACAGCAAGATTAATAACGTTAACACAAGACCTAATAGAGTGGATATTAATGATTTGATGTCCAGAGTAAGAGACGATGAAAAAAAACAAAAAAAAGAAAATATTGTTTTTTTTAGCTTAATTGCATCAGTGATAGTTATTACCGCCATTATTGCTTCTTTATAGCAATATAGATTTCAAATATTTATTTTTAATCAATTGATCGTTTTGTATTGGTATATTAAAACCAATAAATAAAGCTCAAATGTCAGAAGTTATTAAAATTGGTATTGCAAAAAGTAAAAATGGAGAAATCCAAGAAGTTAAGGAAATAAACGTTTCTGCTGGTAAAGGAATTATTGGAGATAGATATTTTAATGAAAAAAATGAAGATCGTAATCAATTAACATTAATAGAAAGTGAAAACATAGATTATTACAATAATAAATTTAATTTAAAAATTCCTTATCTAAATTTTAGAAGAAATATTGTCACTAAAGGAATTAAATTAAATGATTTAGTAGGCAAAAAATTAATAATTGGTAAAACAGAAATAAAAGGAATTGATTTATGTAGACCTTGCAAATCTCTTCAAGAAAATTTAGGCAAAAAAAACATAATTAAAGAATTTTTAAAAATGGGTGGATTAAGATGTGAAATTTTAACCTCGTCCAATATTAAATCAGGAGATGATATTAAAGAGTATGAAGAAAGCATAAACGAATAAACAAGAAGAAAAATAAATAAAAAAGCTTTTAGGGATCGTGGTAGAATAAGAGTATGCAACATTTCTTTGTTCCTATAATTGGTTTGATTATATTAATACTTATCTTGATACTGGTCTGAGTTTTTATTTTGACTGTACAAATTATTTGGTCTAAGTAAGCAAAATGTTAAAATTTATTGTAACAATAAAAAAATGCATTATAAACTAATAATACTATAGCGGCGGGGTAGCTCAGTTGGTTAGAGCGCGGGACTCATAAGCCCGAGGTCAGTGGTTCGATCCCACTTCCCGCTACCAAAACTATCTTATAATTTTTTTCATTTTAGCCAAGTTCATTGTCTGATTTAAAGGTAAAGCTAAGCTTTTTTTGGCTTTAATTTTTTTAACTTTTGAATTATTTTTTTTTGCAAATAAATAAACTGATTGTGAGGGTCCTCCTACATTTATTATGCCTTTTTTGTCAATAAGTTTGGGGAGAATTTTGACAAGATCTTCATGGAACATAAAATTTGTTTTTAAGTTTGAAAAAGCTTCCTTATATAAAAAAGGTTTTTCAGTCATAGTAATTCTTAATACTAATGAATTTTTGTACATTAAAGCGGAAGATTCTCCTCCTAGTTTTGATAATCCATAATTATTAAATGGTTTAACTGAATCTTTTTCAGAATAATTTCCTTTTTTTCCTTCATAAACATACCCAGATGAAAAATATATTAATTTTAAATTATATTTTTTACATATTTTTGTAACATTTGCAGTACCAATAATATTTATATCTATGCTTTTGGATATATCTTTATCATGTACAGACATAGGCCTCGACAAGCCAGCGCAATGTAAAACAACATTTGGTTTAGTTTTTTTTATGCATCTTTCAAGAGATTTAAAATTTAATATATTGCATTGTTTTTTTGATTTAAAAATAAGATTAAGTTTTTTATTTTTTTTTTTTAAAACAGAAGCAAACCTTCCATCACCGCCTGTTACTAATATTTTTTTTCTCATTTATAAAATTTTTCCTTAAATTTTGAAAAACTCATATTTTTACTATCTTTTTTTGAAATAATTGGTTTTTTTATAGGCCATTTAATTTTTAATTCTTTATCGTTATATTTAATGCCAAGTTCACTTCTTTTGTGTCTGTAATTTGTGTTGGAGTACATTATATAATTTTCTTTTTCCAAAGTACAAAAACCATGTGCAAAACCTTTTGGTATAAAAATTGATTTTGAGTTATTTTCACTGATTATTGTTGTAAAATGTTTTCCAAAAGTTTCAGAATTTTTTCTGAGATCTAGCGCAACATCAAATATTTTGCCTTTTAGCACAGACAGATATTTTCCTTGTGGATTTTTTGTTTGAATATGAAGTCCTCTAATAACATTTTTTTTTGAAAAAGAAATTACCGTAAATGGAAATCTTTTATTTAATTTTTTTTCATTAATTAACTCTTTAAAATAGCCTCTTTTATCTTTATGAGATTTATTTTGAATTACTAACAATCCTTTAAATTTGGTTTTAGTTATCATTTATAAATTAATTTCTTTAAATAGGATGAATATTCACAGTTTCCATAAAATTTTATTGAATTTAAAATATTTTTTCTATTTATCCATTTGTTCAGTAATGCGATTTCTTCAATGCATGCTATTTTAAAGTTTTTTTTGCTTTCAATAGTTGAAACGAAATTGTTTGTTTTATAAAAATCTTTAATAGATCCAGTATCTAACCATGTGCCATCTTTGCCAATATAATCTGCATAAAGTTGATTTTTTTTTTGATATTTAATTAAGAGATCAGTGATTTCTAATTCTTTTCTTTTAGAGGGTTTTAATTTCTTTGAATATTTAATCACTTTATTGTCGAAAAAATACAACCCAGTTATGGCTAAATTAGATACAAATTTTTTTGGCTTTTCTTTAATAGATGTAATTTTATTTTTCTTAATTTTTGCTACTCCGTATCTTTCTGGATTTGATACTTTGTGAAGGAATACTTTTGCTCCTTTATTTAATTTTATACAATCTAATAGTTTTTTTGTTAAGTATTTGCCGTAAAAGAAATTATCTCCAAGAATTAATGATACGTTGTCTTTACCTATAAATTTTTCTCCTAATATAAATGCATCTGGTAAACCTTTAGGTGAATTTTGTTCTATATACTTAATTTTAATTCCTAAATTTTTTCCATTTGGTAATATTTTTTTATACTGTTTAAGTTCACCTTTGTTAACTATAATTAAAATATCTTTAATTTTTGCTAACATTAATACTGAAAGTGAATAAAAAATTAGTGGCTTGTCATAGATAGGAAGTAATTGTTTGTTTACAGCTTTTGTTAAAGGGCTCATTCTTGTTCCTTTTCCGCCCGATAATATAATTCCTTTTTTAATCATTTATTCATTCCAATTCTCTTAGTGATATCTTTTTTATTTATTTTTGAATAGTACTTTTGATTTTTTAAATACCATAAAAATGTTTTTTTCAAACCATTTGAAAAGTTGGTTTTTGGTATCCAGTTAATTTTTCTTTTTAATTTGTTGCTATTAATTGCATATCTCATATCATGACCTGGTCTATCTTTAATAAATTTGATTTTTACATTTTTACCTACTTTGATTTTTTTTTTACTAGTGGATAAAAGTTTTTTAACAACTGCCAAATTGTTGATATTAAAGTTTGAGCCTATATTATAAAACTCTCCAACTTTACCTTTTTGATATATTTTTATTAGTGCATCACAATGATCTTCCACAAAAATCCATTCTCTTAAATTTTTACCTTTTCCATATATTGGTAAGTTTTTGTTCTTAATAATATTGTAAATAAGTTTTGGTATTAATTTTTCAGGATGTTGTCTAGGTCCATAATTATTTGAGCAATTAGTAACAATAGCATTTATTTTAAAAGTTCTTATATAAGAAAACACAAGATGATCAGATGCAGCTTTAGATGCTGAGTATGGAGAGCTAGGTTTATATCCATCATGCTCTTTTGATCTTCCTTTTTTTATATCTCCAAAAACTTCGTCTGTAGATACATGAATTAACTTTGTTTTTTTATTTGTCTTTGAATATTTTTTGAAAGATTCAAGTAAATTAAAAACACCCACTATATTTGAATCTATAAAATTTTTTGGAGAATCTATTGATCTATCAACATGAGTTTCAGCAGCAAGATTAAAGATACAATTTGGTCTATACTTTTTTAATATATCGTAAATTTTTTTTTTATTATTAATGTCACACTTAATAAATTTATAATTTTTATTTTTTGGTATACCTTTTAAATTATAAAAATTTGATGAGTAAGTTACTTTATCTATATTAATAACTTTGAATTTTCTATTTAAGAGCATGTGGATTAAATTACTTCCAATAAAACCTAATCCACCTGTTACTAAAACTTTATGCATTATTTTTTTTACAATAATACTTTCTTTAAGTATAGTCGTTTATCTCAATGAATTTAAACCTCAACAATATCACTTATGTTATTGTCACATTTAAAAGTGAAAAAATTATTCATGAATGCATTAATTCACTTCCAAGAGATTCGAATAAAATAGTTATCGAAAATTCTAAAAACATTAAATTGAAGAAAGAACTAGAGAGTAAATATGACAATATTGAGGTAATAATTAATGAAAATTTAGGTATGGGAGCATCAAACAATATTGGTATTAAAAAAAGTAAAACAAAATATGCTTTTATTATTAATCCTGATGCTAAATTTAACAATGATACTTTGAAAAAAATTTTTGAAGCTTCTGAATCTATCAATGACTTTGCGATAATTTCACCAACAAACAGTGATCAAGATTATCCTAATTACAAAATATCAAATGATAATAAAAATATAAATGAAAATATTATAAGTGTTGATTATGTAGATGGATTTTCTATGCTCATAAATAAAGAAAAATTTATGGATGATGTTTTTTTTGATGAAAATTTTTTTTTATATTTAGAAAATACCGATTTATGCTTAAGAGCAAAAAAAAGAGATCAAAATATTTTTGTTATTAAAAATTCATTTATTACTCATTTGGGCGCAGCATCAATAACTTCAAAAAATTTAGAGTATTTAAGAAATTGGCATTGGATGTGGTCAAAATTTTATTTTAACAAAAAACATTATGGTTATTTTAGTGCTTTTCTTAAAATTATTTCAAATTTGGCATCTGCTATATTTAAATATGTATTTTATTTAATTTTATTTAACTCACACAAAAAAAAAATTTATTTAATGCGTCTTTGCGGCTTGTATAATTCTATCATTGGTAAGAAATCTTGGTTTAGAATAAATGATTAATGACCAGGGAAATCAATTAGATTTTGAACTTTGTAGTCTTGTTTTTTCAGCTTATCACAACCACCTAGATCAAAAAGATTTATTACAAATATAAATCCAGTTACTTTTCCTTCTGAGATCTTTATTAATTTTGCAGCAGCTTCTGCCGTTCCTCCAGTTGCGATAAGATCATCTATTACAAGAACAGAGTCATTCCTATTTATTGAATCTTTGTGCATCTCAATAGTTGCCGTTCCATACTCCAATTCAAAATCAACAGAATGAGTTTCAGCTGGTAGCTTATTTTTTTTTCTAAGTAAAATAAAAGGTTTGTTAAGAATATAAGAAACTGCTGAAGCAAAAACAAAACCTCTAGATTCAACAGCAGCTATTTTGTTAAAATTAAATTGTTTAGATTTTTCAACTATTTGATCAATGCAATAAGTAAAAGCTTTTTCATTTTTTATTAATGTTGTTATGTCTCTAAATAGAATCCCTTTTTTGGGATAATCTGGAATTGATCGAATATATTCTTTTAAATCCATAATTCTTTAAGTTATATATTGATAAATAAATTATTTTTTAATTATGGCAAATAATAAATTAGCAATAATTGGTGGAAGTGGCCTATATGACATTGAAGAACTTAAAGATAGAGAGTTTTTAGATTTAAATACACCCTGGGGTAAACCTTCTGATCAAATTTTAAAGACTAAATTTAATGAAAAAGAAGTTTTTTTTCTACCAAGACATGGAAGGGGTCATTTTATTTCACCTTCAAAAATAAACTTTAGGGCAAATATTGATTCATTAAAACAATTAGGAGTAACAGATATAGTATCAATTTCAGCAGTAGGATCTTTAAAGGAAGAATTAAACCCAGGAAAATTTGTTATTGTTGATCAATTTATTGATCGAACTTTTGCTAGAAATAAAACTTTTTTTGATGATGAAATTGTTGTTCATGTATCAATGGCCCATCCAACATCAAATGGTCTAATGAACGCATGTGAAGAAGCAATAAAAAAACAAAATATACCTTATCAAAGAGGAGGAACTTATGTTGTTATGGAAGGACCTCAGTTTTCTACATTAGCGGAGTCAAATTTATATAGATCATGGAAGGCAGATATTATTGGCATGACCAATATGCCTGAAGCTAAATTATCCAGAGAAGCAGAAATTAGATATGCATCTGTTTCAATGGTTACGGATTATGATTGCTGGCACCCAGATCATGCAAATGTTGATGTGCAATCTGTAATTAAAGTTTTATTAGGTAATGCTACAAAAGCTAAAAACATGATTAAAAACCTTATAGATAATTTTGAAAAACATATTGATCCAAAAGATCCAGCAAACAATTGTTTAGATGTGGCAATCATTACTGATCCTAAAAAAAGAACTCAAAAAACAAAAGATAAATTAAAAACAATAGCTGGCAGAGCTCTTAATAAATAATGAAAATAGAAGGAAAAGAATATCGGACAATTTGGTTTGATGAAAAAAATAAAATTGTAAAAATAATAGATCAAACAAAACTACCTCACAAATTTATCATTAAAGATCTTAAGAAAGTTAATGATGCAGTTAATGCAATTAAAACCATGGAGGTTAGAGGTGCACCTCTTATAGGAGCTACAGCTGCATATGGTATAGTTTTATCAATCTTAGAAAATAATGATCAGTCATTTTTAAAAAAATCTAGTGAAGAATTAATTAATTCAAGACCTACTGCAATAAATCTCAAATGGGCTGTAGATAGAATGATGAAAAAATTATCAGGAATAAATAGTAATGAAATTTTAAACATGGCCTTAAATGAGGCAAAAGAAATATGTGAAGAAGATGTTAAATTTTGTGAAAGTATAGGAATTAATGGGCTAAAAATAATTGAAGAAATTTATAATAAAAAAAAAAATACAGTAAACATTCTAACCCATTGTAATGCAGGTTGGCTTGCAACAATTAATTGGGGTACTGCAACTTCTCCAATTTATCATGCACACAAAAAAGGAATTAAAGTTCATGTTTGGGTAGATGAAACAAGACCTAGAAACCAAGGAGCTAATTTAACTTCTTATGAATTAAATGAAGAAGGAGTTTCAAACACAATTATTGCAGATAACACAGGTGGAATTTTAATGCAAAGAGGCGAGGTTGATATGTGTATTGTTGGGACTGACAGAACTCTTTCAACCGGGGATGTTGCAAATAAAATTGGAACTTATTTAAAAGCATTAGCCGCACATGATAATAATGTACCTTTTTACGTGGCATTACCAAGTTCAACAATTGATTGGGAGACAAAAGATTTTAAAGATATTCCAATTGAAGAGAGAAATTCAGATGAACTATCTTATGTAGAAGGTGTAGATGAAAATAACAATGTTCAAAAAGTATTAATTTACCCAAAGAAAAGCAAGTCAATGAATTTGGCTTTTGATATAACTCCAGCAAAATATGTTACTGGATTAATTACTGAAAAAGGTGTTTGCGAAGCATCTACTGAAGGATTAAAAGCATTGTTTAAATGAAAAAAAAATTATTATTTGTTGCATTTGTAGTAATCGCAATGTTTGTTATTTTGAAATATAGCGATCATAACTTAAATAGAACAGTAGGCGCTTGTATGGTTGCTCAAAAACAAACAAATAAATCATTTGATGCTGATAAATCTAGAAAATTTTGTGAAGAAGAAATTAAAAAACTAAAAAGCAAATAAAAAAGTATTTAAATGAACGATTTAAAAGAAGAAGTAATTAAATTTACTCAAAAACTGAATAGTACAAATTTATCTCCATTAAGATCAGGAAATGTGTCAGTTAGGACAACAAAGAATGGAATAGAAGGTTTTTTGATAACACCTTCGGGCAAAAAATACGAGACACTTAAAGCTGAAGATATAGTTTTTCTTGAATTAAACAAAGAGTACGATTTGTTAAAAATGTTTAATTCTAGTCTTAATCCTTCATCTGAGTGGCGTTTTCATCAGGATATTTACTTAAAAAAAAAAGAAGCAAAAGCTATTGTTCATGCTCATTCACCTCACGCTACAGCTGTATCAACTCATGGAAAAGCAATTCCAGCATTTCATTACATGATAGCTCTAGCAGGTGGAGACGACATAAAATGCTCAGAATATGGAACTTTTGGAACAAAAGAATTATCTAAAAATATTTTAAATGCTCTTGAAAAAAGAAAGGCTTGTCTAATGTCAAACCACGGACAGGTTGCATTTGGAGTAAACTTAAAGCAAGCGTTTGAACTAGCTGAAGAGGTAGAA
The DNA here is from genome assembly GCA_902608385.1 of uncultured Pelagibacteraceae bacterium. Classification (GTDB taxonomy): domain Bacteria; phylum Pseudomonadota; class Alphaproteobacteria; order Pelagibacterales; family Pelagibacteraceae; genus Pelagibacter. Next base: position 50,381 of record CACLNT010000008.1, on the reverse strand, counting down.
AATATTTGTCATCAATACATAATTGCTTTAAAATTAGGACAACCTAAGATTCTTTCATTTGCTGAAATGCAAAAAATCTTGGAGAAGATAAAAAATTATAAAAAAGGATAATTTTTTTATGACTAAAGTAGGAGAGCATATAACTTTAGACATTATTGGAACCAAAAAAGAATACGATCCTTCTTTTTTTGAAAATCTTATATACAAAATTTCAAAAGCTGCAAAAGTAACTATCCTTGAAATTTCGAAATATAAATTTGAACCACAAGGTTTTACAATTCTTGCTTTATTAGCAGAAAGTCATATTAGTTTTCACACCTTTCCTGAGAAAGGTATAATAAGTTTTGATTTTTTTACATGTGGAAAAGTTAATCCATCAGTAGCACTTGAAATAATTAAAAAAGAAATAAAACATACAAGAATTATTAAAAAGGAATTTAATAGAGATACAGTTTCTCTTTATCATGACATTTATAGCTCACCAGGTTTACAAAAATCATATGTTGTAAACAATGTACTCGAGGATTTTACTTCAAAAGTTGGTCAACATATAGAAATATTAGACTTAGAACAATTTGGTAAATCATTGTTTATTGACAATGAAATTCAGGTAGCAGCTTCAGATGAACATTTATATAGTTCTACTTTTGTTAAAGCCGGTCTAAAATTAAATAAAAATAAAGAAAAAGCCGCCATAATTGGTGGCGGCGATGGCGGTGTTGCAAGAGAATGTATCTCTAAAGATTTTAGTTTTATAGATTGGTATGAGCTGGATCCTGAAGTGGTCGAAGTTTGCAAGAAACATTTAGGAAAAATTGGAAATAAAGCTACAGAAAAAAATTCAGTAAAATGTGTATGGGGTGATGCCTTTGAAAGTATAAAGAAAGTCAAAGATGATCGTTATGATCATATATTTGTAGATTTAAATGATGATCAATTTTGTATTGATCTTGCTTCAAAAAATATGGATTCATTGATTAGAATATTAAAACCCAAAGGGGTCATAACCGCACAAGTAGGTAGTCAAGATAAAAAGCCTAGACAGGTGAAAAATTGGCTAAATGTATTTAATAAAAACTTTGGAAATGCAACTTTAGATAGGGTTTATATCCCAAGTTTTGATTGTTCTTGGAATTTTTCTTCATCTATAAACCATTAAGACTAAAAACTTCTTTTTATATTAATAAAATTGTGATTTACTATATGTAATTTTTGGAGGTAACAATGAATATATTTAAAAAAATAATTTTAACAGTTCTTACTTCTTTATTTTTAATCAGCAATTCTAATGCTGGTTCAATAAAGATTGGAACTGAAGGTGCTTATCCCCCTTGGAATTCAAAAAATGAAGCTGGTCAATTAATTGGTTTTGAAGTTGATCTTGCGAATTGGTTATGCATTTACATGCAAGCTGATTGCACAATTGTTGAACAAGATTGGGACGGTATGATACCCGGGTTAATAATGAGAAAGTACGATGCTATAATGGCTGGAATGTCTATCACTGGTGAAAGAATGAAAGTTATTAATTTCTCACAAGGTTATGCAGATGAAGTTGCGCAGTTAGCAGTTATGAAAGGTTCTAGCCTTGAAGGAATGGATACTCCATCAGGTATCAATTTATCATTAGGAGGATCTAACGTTAAGAGTGCACTTAAAACATTAACAGCTGCTTTAGCTGGTAAAACTGTTTGTGTTCAAACGGCAACTATTCACCAAAACTTCTTAGAGTCTGGAGATGTTGGAAGTGTAACTGTCAGAACATACAAAACTCAAGATGAAGTTAATTTAGATTTATCAGCAGGAAGATGCGATGCAGCTCTAGCAGCAGCAGTTGCATTTACTGACTATGCTGAAAAATCTGGCAAACCAGTTGTGTTAGTTGGTCCTACTTTATCAGGTGGTGCATTTGGTAATGGTGTAGGCGTTGGTATCAGAAAAGATGATACTGATCTTCTTAAAGCTTTTAACAAAGCTATTGATCAAGCAAGAAAAAGTGGCAAGATAAGCGAACTAGCTATCAAATGGTTTGGCTTTGACGCTTCTATGTAATAATTTAATTTTTAAGGCGATAGTTTAAATTCTATCGCCTTAAAATATATGGGACTTTTAGCTTACGGAGACACTGGCTGGGGAGACGAACTTTTTTTTGCAACTCTAATGACAATAGCAGTTGCTGCAGCAGCTATCTTTATTGGTTTTTTTTTAGCTGCAATTTTTGCATCCTTTAAACTATCAAAAAATAAAATATTAAATTTAATAGGAAGTTTTTACACCACTGTTTTTAGAGGTGTTCCTGAACTTTTAGTAATATATTTATTTTTTTTTGGAGGCAGTGGTGCAATTATGTATGTCGCAAAGATCTTTGGGTATGACGGATATATTGAGATAAATGCGTTTTTAACTGGAGCATTTTCTATAGGCATCATATCTGGAGCATATTCAACAGAAGTTTTTAGAGGAGCAGTTCAATCTATTAACAAAGGTCAATTCGAAGCCTCTGAAGTTTTAGGTTTTAAAAAAAAAATTTACTATTACAAAGTAATTATTCCACAAATGCTAAGATTGGCATTACCAAATATAAGTAATGTTTGGCAAATTACTTTAAAAGACACATCTTTAATATCAGTTACCGGTTTAGTGGAAATTATGAGAATGTCATATATTGCTGCTGGATCAACAAGAGACCCTCTATTCTTTTATTCTTTTGCAGCTGTTTTGTATTTATTTTTGACTTTTTTAAGTATGAAATTATTTAACAAGCTAGAACAACATTATAGCAAGGGATATTAAATGGATTTGGAATTCATCTCAGAACATTTTCCAAGATTGTTAAAAGCAACAAAATTAACTATTGAACTAACTTTATTATCATTATTCTTTGGTGTATTTGTTGGTGTTTTTTTTGCCATTTTAAGAACAAGTAAAATTAAAATACTTTTTTTTATATCGTACTATTATTCATATATCTTTAGAGGAACTCCGCTATTAGTTCAAATTTTTATAATATATTTTGGACTTGGCCAGGTGGAGTGGATAAGAGAATCTTTTCTTTGGATTTTTTTAAAAGAACCTTACTCATGTGCAATTCTAGCATTCACTCTTAATACTGGAGCTTATTCTTCTGAAATATTTAGATCTGCATTTGAAACAATCAATAAAGGCGTTGTTGAAGCAGCAGAAAGCTTAGGACTAAATAAAATAAATACTTTTTTCAAAATAAAGTTACCAATAGCTATAAGACAATCATTACCCGCTTATGGGAATGAAATGATATTAATGTTAAAAGGAACTTCTTTAGCCAGCACTGTTACTTTGCTTGACCTTACAGGGGTTGCGAAACATATAATATCAACCACTTTTAGACCAGTAGAAGTTTTTATTGTTGCAGGAAGTATATATTTATTAATGACTTTTATAATCCACAACGTAATTAAATTTTTAGAAAAAAAGTATGGATATCAATAATGAAAGTAGCTTGTATTCAGTTATCAAGTGGAGAAAACTATAATAAAAATTTTAAACAGATTATTTTATATTTAAATCAAGCGATTAAGAACAAATCTGACTTAATAATAACGCCCGAAACATCATCGATAATTACCAGTGATAAAAAAATATTATTTAAGAACACATACTCTATGCACAAAGATCCATTGATTAAAGAAATTAAAAAAATTTCAAAAAAAAACAAAAAATGGATATTGATAGGATCTCTTCCAATTAAAGATAAAAATAAATACCGAAACAGATCTATAATGATAGGTCCAAAAGGTAATATAGTTGCCTATTATGATAAAATTAAAATGTTTGATGTTAAATTACAAAATAAAGAGAAACATCAAGAAAGCAAAACATATAGGCCTGGCAAGAAACTTGTTACAGTCAACCTTCCATGGGGAAGACTAGGACTTACAATTTGTTTTGATTTAAGATTTCCTGAAATATATAGAAGTTTATCTAAAAAAAATTTACATTTTATAAGCGTTCCATCAGCATTCACAAAAGTTACTGGAAAAAAACATTGGTTAGAATTGTTAAAGGCTAGAGCAATTGAAAATTTTTGTTATATATTTGCACCAAATCAAACTGGAAAAAATACAAAAAAAAGAGAAACTTTTGGTCATTCAACAATAATTTCTCCAGATGGAAAAATTATAAAAATTAAAAAATCAGGTACTGGAGTTTTGTATGCAAATATTAATCCGAATGAATCAATGAAGCTTAGAGAAGTTATTCCAAGCTTGAATTAATAATTTGTATATTCTTTAATTTCTTTAATTTTTGAACCTGTATGATTATTAATTTCTAATTTAATTTTGGCTCTTTCATCATTTAAGAAATGAACATCTCTAGAAAGTTTTATAAATTTTTCTCCAAAATCTTTATTTTTTTCACACATTCTTTTATCATCTTCAATAACCCAAAGCTTCGCGTTGATTTCTTTTAATGAGTTGAAAAGATTGTTTAATTTATCATCATTTTTTATATTTTTATTTAATTCTGCTTTTAACACGTTGTATTCATCATTAATAAACCTAAGATTCTTATTGTCTTTAATTTTATCTTGTTTGATTTCTAAAATTGAAATTTTATCCAAAAGCTCACCAACTGATACTTCTGCTAGAATTTTATTCATAAAATTTAATAGTATGTTAAGTTGTTAAAAATATGTCCAATATTTTAATTATTAAACACGGCTCATTAGGAGATATAGCTCAAGCAAGTGGGGCAATTCAAGATATATCTGAGCATCACAAAAATGATCAAATCCATTTATTGACTACAAACCCTTACTTTGACCTTTTTAAAAAGAATCCATTTATACATGATGTTATTTTAGATAAACGATTGCCAAAATTTAATTTGATTTATCTTTATTCTTTAATGAGAAAAATAAAAAAACTAAAAATTTCTAAAGTTTATGATCTACAAAACTCTTCTAGAACTAATTTTTATAAAAGAATATTATTTCCAAATTCAAACTTAAATGTTTGGTCATCTTCTGAAACAACATTGCCTAATGATAAAACAAAAGAAGAATTTGATAAAAAATCTGTTTTAGAGAGATTTAATCATCAAATGCAAACTTCAGGAATAAACACCAAACATACAATGCTTCCTGATTTTTCATGGAGCTGCACTGATATTTCTAAAATAAAATCAGAATATAAATTAGAAAAATCTATTGTTTTATTCCCATTCTGCTCACCTCATCTTACTCAAAAAAAATGGCCTTACTATAATGAAATAATTGAAAAAATAAAAAATCATTATAATAACGAGTATAAAGTTGTGGTTGCTCCTGGTCCAAATGAAATTGCAGATTCAAAAGAGATTAATGCCTTATGCATATTAGATAATGGAAAAGCGCTAGATATTTCTCAACTATCTTCTTTAATAAAAGAAAGTTCTTTTGTAATAGCTAACGATACAGGCCCAGCTCATATGGCTGCACATTTAAATTCAAAAGGATTAACTTTATTTGGATCTCATACCACAGCTTATAAAGTTAGTATTGAAAGAGAAAATTTTAAAGCAATTCAGGTTACAGATTTATCAAAACTTACTGCACAAAAAGTATTCGAAAAACTTACTAATCTTTTAATTTAGATTTATTAATTATTTTCCTACATGAGCTATTGCTTCTATCTCAACTAACATATCAGGATCAGCCATTGGTGCCTGTACCGTAGTTCGAGCTGGAGGGTTGTCAGGAAAGAGTTTTGCGAACTCTTCATTCATAATTTGAAAGTCTTTCATATCTTTAAGGTACACATTACACTTAACAACGTCACTTAATTCTGCACCTCCTTCTTTTAGTACCGCTTCCACATTCGTTAATGTCTGGACAGTTTGCGCTCGAACATCATTTATGCCAATCAAGTTACCTGTCTTGTCCCAGGCTACTTGTCCAGCAGTAAACACCATATTGCCACCACGAGCACCAGGTGAATATGGAAATGTTGGGCGTGGTTGAAATTCAAGGTTCTTGGGTCGAAGAACTTTTTTGGGCATCCTATTACATCCTTATTTAATTTTCTTAATAAAAATAATTAAGAATATATTTTGTCTGCTAAACCGTAACAAAGAATAGCGCTTAAAATTGTAAAAACTAGTGGTGCAATAACCCCTTCATTATGATTAGTTCCCTCTTTTATTCCTGTCTTATTAATTTTAATTGAGTAAGTATTTACAATGAAGATACAAAGATTTTGAACAAAAACTAAATTAAAAAATCCCCAAGTACCCTCTACTCCTCCGGGTCTAATGAACATAATGTAAAGAGCCATTAATAATACTCCAAGAAACGAAGCACCTATCATTCGCATTATTACTGTTGCTGTTTCGTCTATTTCAAATTTTGCTCTAAATTTTTCGTTATCAATAATCATTTTATAAGCATAAATTCCAAAACCTAAAAAATGGATTATGAAAACGATTAAATAAAAAATTCCATTAAATTTTTCGATCATAATTTTATCTTATCACAAAATTTTCAAGTATTCTTTAACTATATTATCCCATTCAAATTTAGTTGAGTAATCTTTAGCCTTTTTACCCATTTCCAAATATGAATTATTTTTTAAAATTAAATCTATACTAGAATAAATTTCTTCTAAATTATTACCATCACAAATAATTCCTGTTTCATTGTTTTGGATTGCATCTGAAGCACCACCATCCTTTCCACCAATTGATGGAACTCCACATTGTGCAGCCTCAACATAAGCAATACCAAACCCTTCAACTGAATTTTTGTGTATTATTGATGGCATTACAAAAAGGTTTGACTTAGAAACTAAAGAGTTTTTTAAATCTTGGTTAATATTTTTTAAAAATAAGACCTGCTCATTTAACTTTAATTCTTTTGTAAGTTTTTTTAAATTTTCTTCCTCATCGCCATAACCTATGCAAGTGTAGACAATATTTGGGTATATTTGTTTAAGATTTCTTAATGCCATTATTACTTTTTCATGATTTTTTCGTTTATCCAATCTTGAAACAGTAATTAACCTTGGATTTTTATTTTTCAGTAATTTTTCTGCTTCTTTAATTGATGAATTATCTAAATTTTTAGATGGAAATACACCAGGGTTAATAACAGTGATTTTGTTTTCATCTATACCAATTTCTATAGCAAGATTTTTTGTAAATTGGGAATTAGCAACTACTTGATCGATATTATTGAAAGCTTTTAAAATTCTTCTATTTCTAAAAGAATCTTTTTTATAATTAATTTCTTTTGAGTGAATTAGACAGATTTTTTTTTTATTTGTTTTAATTAGCTCTAAACTCTTCCAATGATCTGCAATAACACAATTAATATTTTTGTTATTTTTTATAAATTCATTTATCAGGTAGGCTTTTCTGTGTTTTCTTAAAATCTTTACTCCTCCAACTCTATCAATAGAAAAAGATACTTTTTCATCATGATCTTTATATTTTTCATGATGGTCAGCAAAAACTTTTACCAAATTATATTTTGCTAAAGAGCAGGTTAGTCCCCACATTAAACTTTGCATTCCACCTATTTCAGGTGGGAAAGATCTTGTTACAATTAAATACATTTATTATTTAAACCACTTAATACTACATCCCATACTTGGAATTTGATTTTCTGGACCTTTACCAGTTTGTGCAACAAGTTTCATTGCTTTTAACAAATCGCTCTCACCACTTCTAACTGGTTTTAAATCTTTAAGCTCTCTTATTCTCCCTCTGTACTGTAATTCTAAGTTGCTATTGTACCCAAAAAAATCAGGAGTACACACAGCATCATATTTTTTTGCAATTTCCTGTGTTTCATCAATTAAATATGAAAAATTGAAATGATTATTTTTATGAAATTCATTCATATTTTCAAAAGAATCTTCAGGGTAATTTTTTGTATCGTTTGACATTATAGCAACAGATTTTATTCCTTCTTTATCTAAAGTTTTGCAATCGTTAACAATATCTTCAATAACTGCTTTAACATAAGGGCAATGATTACAAATAAACATTATCAAGGTTCCTTTTTCTCCCTTTACATCATTTAGAGAAATTATTTTATTTTCAGTTGATTTTAGTTGAAAGTTTTCTGCTTTCTTACCAAAATCACATATTGGTGTTTTTGTAAGTGCCATGATAAAAATATTATATAAATTATGTTTTATGATTTGAAAGATAAAAAAACAAAAAATTCAGGCGAAAATTGGGTTGCACCTAATGCAACGATAATAGGAGACGTTACATTAGAAAAAAATACAAGTATTTGGTTTAATGCAACTTTAAGAGGAGATATTGAGAATATTTGTGTTGGAGAAGGTTCTAATGTCCAAGACGGAAGTGTACTTCATACTGATCCAGGATATCCTCTAAAAGTTGGGAAAAATGTAACAGTCGGACATTTGGTTATGCTTCATGGCTGCTCAATTGGAGACAATAGCTTAATTGGAATAGGAGCAGTAATTTTAAACAATGCTAAGATTGGAAAAAATTGCATCATAGGTGCAAAATCTTTAATAACTGAAAATAAAGAAATTCCTGACAACTCACTTGTAGTTGGTTCACCTGGAAGGGTTATTAGAAAGATTACAGATGATGAAGCGAATGCAATTAAAGAAAATGCAATACGCTATCAAGAAAACTGGAAAAAATATTCTGAATCAATAAAATAAAAAATGTTTAAAATTATTCCAGGCAAATATGACATTGGTGCAGAAATTTTTTGCAACATAAAGAAAATAAACAAAAATGATTTAAAGAAAATTAAATCTGCTCTTCAAAAATATGGAATGTTATATTTTAGAAAACAAAAATTAAATTCAAAATCGTATATTAAATTTGCCAAAAGCTTTGGCCAACTTGCTAATTATCCAAGATTAAGAGGATTAAATAAAAAATATCCAAAAATTACAGTTGTTCAAAGAAAATTATCAGATAAGGGACCAAGTTTTGGTGAACAATTTCATACGGACTCTATTTATACAAAAAAACCTCCAAGATTTACTATGCTTTTATCAAAATTAGTTCCAAAAAAAGGTAAGGCTAATACTGAATTTTGCTCTCAGTATTTAGCTTATAAATCTCTTCCTAAATCTATTAAAAATAAATTAAAAAAATATAAAGGCAATTATTCTTCCGAAGGTCCTATTTCAATTACAACCAAAGAAAGAGTTAAAGAAAAAGGAAAAATAAATAAAGAATTAAAATCTAGACATAATATTATTAGAAAAATTAACTCTAAACATACAATTTACTGCAGCCCAGGCCACTTTGTTGGATTTAATTCTAATCTAATTAGAAAAAAAAAGTTAGAAAAATATTTATTTAATCATCAAATAAAAAAAAAATTTCAATATTCTTTGGAATGGGAAAAAAACCAGCTTGCAATTTGGGATAATAGATCAATGCTACATCAGGCTACTCCTTTTAAGGGAAAAAGAGTAATGCACAGAATTACAATTAAATAAATTTAATGAAATAAATCTTTAAGGAACTAGCCAATATTCTTTATTGCTTGTTAAATCAAATCTAGCTCTTCTGTGGCCTTTGGCTGCCAAATAAAGCCACTCAATATTTCTTATTTTGCACTGAATTACAGTAAAGTTTTTATAACCTTCTTCACTTTGCTCCATTGTAAATTCAAAATTATCTAACTCAGATTTTAATCCAGAAGTTGGAGTAGGTGACTCAGTTCCAGGTCCCCCATCAACTAAATAACATTTTCTACTAATATGACCTGTTTTTGACCAAGACTCTTTTGTTATTTCATTGTTATGATGAACTGTACATTCAACTTTTAGTCTTACTTGGATTTTTTCTACCTTGTCATAAAAAAGCATAGAAGCATTTTTATTATTTTTTAATTTAGTTATTTTCTCTGATCTAATATCGCTATGAAATTGAAGAAGATTATTTGATTGATTAGATTTTCTAAGAACTACAATTCTTCCATCGAAATCTTTTTGACCTCCACAAACAAAAACTGGAATTCTAAATTGAGAACTTCTGTTAGTTACAGCGTCATCTAACATTGACCAGATTTTTTTTTTAATTTCTTTAAAATCTTCATAGTATGCTGGTTGCATACTTAATTACTTTCTAAGTCTTTTGATAAGACTTGATGTATCCCATCTCTGACCACCTAATTTTTGAACATCACCATAGTATTCATCTACTATTTTTGTAATTGGCAGCAATGAATTATTTTTTTTAGCTTCCTCTAATGCAATTTTTAAATCTTTTCTCATCCAATCAACAGCAAAACCAAATTCAAATTTATCATCAATCATTGTTTTATATCTATTATCCATTTGCCATGATTGAGCTGCACCTTTCGATATAACTTCAATTACATCTTCCATATTTAATCCTGCTTTTATTCCAAAATTAATCCCTTCAGAAAGTCCTTGAACAAGACCAGCTATACATATTTGATTTACCATTTTAGCTAACTGACCATTTCCTGCTTTGCCAAGCAATTTCATTTTTTTGCTATAACAATCGATAATATGTTTAGCTTTATTAAAGCTATCTTGGTCACCACCGATCATTACAGTTAGTGCACCATTTTCTGCTCCAGCCTGTCCTCCAGAAACAGGGGCATCTAAAAATCCAAAACTATTTTTTTTTGAATAATCATAAATTTCTCGTGCGATTGTTGCTGAAGCGGTTGTGTTATCAATGTAGATAGCACCTTTTTTTATTGTTTTAAAAATTCCGTTATCTCCAAAAGTAACTTCTTTTAAATCGTTATCATTTCCAACACATGTAAAAACAAAATCAGCTCCATCAGAAGCTTTTGCAGGAGTTTCTGCCTTTACACCTTTATATTCTCCAAGCCATTTATCTGCTTTTGTTGTTGTTCGATTATAAACAGTTACATTATGTCCAGCTTTTGATATATATCCAGCCATTGGATACCCCATGACACCAAGACCTATAAAAGCAACTTTGCAACTCATAAAATGATTATAGATATAGTTAGATCTAATTTCAAAATAATAATTTTTGGTTTTGTTTTTACTTTTTTTTCCAGCATAGGACAGAGCTTTTTTATAGGTTTATTCAATTCTGATATTAGGGAAGAGTTAAATATTACTAATGCAGAATTTGGATCTATTTATGGGATTGCTACTTTATGTAGCAGTTTAGCGTTAATATGGGTTGGAAAAAAAATTGATGATTTAAAGTTAGTTAATTATTCTTTACTAGTTGTTATTTTTTTAAGTCTTGCATCACTTTTCTTTTCATTTGTTAATGGAATAATTTTGTTGGCTATGGGTATATTTTTTTTAAGATTATCAGGTCAAGGATTAATGGCTCACACTGCATCAGTTGCTACTAGTAGATTTTTTAACCAAAGTAGAGGCAAAGCATTAAGTTACATTTGGGTAGGGATGTCTTTTGGAGAATTTTTACTACCAATAATTATAGTTTATCTTCTGACATTTATATACTGGAGAGATTTATGGCTAGGATTTTCACTTTTAATTATATTATTATTACCAATCTTTACATATCTTACAGTCAAAGAGATAAGTATATTTTCCAGAGAAAATAAAAATGGAAAAAATGACAACAAAGTTATCGACTCGATCAAAAGCTGGACAAGAAAAGAAGTACTAAGAGATTTTAAATTTTATTCTATTTTGCCAGCTATGCTTGCATCTTCATTTATAATTACTGGTATAGTTATTAACCAAACATTCATTATTGAATCTAAAGATTGGGGAAAATTTTCCATGGCACAATCGTTTATGGTTTACTCAATACTTACTGTAGTAACTTTATTTTTTTCAGGTTTTTTGGTTGATAAATTTACCAGTAGAAAAGTTTTCCCATATTTAAATGTTCCTTTATTATTTAGTTTAGTGGTATTAGCAATTTTTGATCATCCTTATACAGTTTTTGTTTTTATGGGTCTTATGGGTATTTCAAATGGATTAACAAACGTTTTAATGATTTCATTCTGGGCTGAAATTTATGGTGTAAATTATTTGGGATCCATTAAAGCTCTAACGGGTTCCTTTATGGTTTTTTCTACAGCTTTAGCTACTGCAGTTTTTGGAATATTAATTGATTTAGGATATTCAATAGAAAATATTGCTATTTTTTGTTCAATTTATATAGCAATTTCGATAGTCATAGTTCTCATTTTTCAAGGACACTACAAACCCGTATTACAAAATAAAACTTGATTTTTAATAAGGCTCAATATAAACAACCCGCATGGCAAGAGTTACAGTTGAAGATTGTGTAGATAAAGTAGAAAGTCCCTACGAATTAGTTTTAGTAGCAAAAGAAAGAGTAACTCAGTTAAATTCAGGAATCGAACCAACTTTAGATAGAGATAATGATAAAAATACAGTTATCTCATTAAGAGAGATTGCATCAGAAAATGTTAAAGTTCCTGATTTAATAGAGAGTGCAGTTTACAAATTAAGAAAACATATTGAGCAAGTTGACGATGGATCAGAGGATGATGAAGTAATAGGTGATAATTTTGCAGATTTATACAAAGGTGAAATTTCTAAAAGCGGAACTCCTATATTGCCATCCAAAAGGGCTAGAAAAAATCCTGAAAAGATACAAGTTTCAAAAGAAGATCTTGATGAGCTTAAATCATCAAGTGAACCTAATGTTGAATCTGATAATGAACAAACAACAGAATCTGAAGAATCTGCTGTTTCATTGGACGAGTTATCAGATGCAGAAAAAAAATCTAACGAAGTAAATCAAGAAGATTCTGAATCTTCAAATACCTAAAAAAATAATATAAAATATAGTAATGAATAGGAAAGTTTCAGTTGCTCCTATGATGGATTGCACCGATCGGCATGAAAGGTTTTTTTTGCGATTAATTAGTAAGCATGTTCTCTTTTATACAGAAATGATTGTTTCTGAAGCAATTAGCAGAGGAGATAAAAAAAAACTTTTATCATTTAATATTAATGAAAAACCACTTGCACTTCAAATAGGTGGGTCATCTCCAAAACTTTTATCCGAAGCTTCAAAGGCTGGTGAAGATTTTGGGTATGATGAAATTAATTTAAACTTAGGTTGCCCAAGCAAAAAAGTGCAAAAAAATAAATTTGGTGCTTGTTTAATGAAGGAACCAAATCTAGTTGCTGATTGTTTAAGTAAAATGCAATCAGTGTGTAAATTACCAATTACTATTAAAACAAGAATAGGCTATGACGATGTTGAAGATTATGAAAATTTACACAAATTTATAGAAACATTAAAAAAAACTGGAGTGAAAACTTTTATAATTCATGCAAGAAAAGCAATTTTAGGTAAATTTACACCAAAACAAAATTTAAATATTCCACCATTAAAGTACGATGTAGTTTATAAATTAAAAGAAAATTTTCCTAATGATGAAATTATTATTAATGGTGGAATAACTTCTACAATTCAAATCAAAGATCATTTAAAAAAAGTAGATGGTGTTATGCTGGGAAGATCAGTTTATCACTCTCCATATTTTCTTTCTGATATTGAAAAAGAAATTTTTGAAAATGATAATGTTCCTAGCCGACAGGAGGTTGTTGAACAATTACTTCCTTATATAAAAGATGAAACAAAAAAAGGAACAAGATTAAATCAAATTATGAGACATACTCTTGGTTTATTTCACGGTCAAACCGGATCAAGTTTTTGGAAAAGATATTTAAGTGAAAATATGTGCGTTCGTGATGCAGATGTTCAGAAAGTTGATCATATTATGGATAAAATTAAATTTAATAATTTAAATACATCTGTAGGTTAAACTGTTTAGCTCAATTATTTCAAACGATTATAGTTTTTTTATTTTGTTAATGATAACAGCAGCATTGCTGGCTGGTTTCTTAGCAGGTTTTTTTGGAATAGGTGGAGGAATAATTACAGTTCCTATTCTTTATTACATTTTTCAAACATTAAATTTTGATAATAACTTTATTATGCATCTAGCTATTGGAACTTCATTTGCAATAATCGTGCCAACAGCTGTCATGTCTGTTTTTACTCATTATAAACATAGAGCTGTAGATTTTTCTGTTTTAAGAAGTTATGGTTTATTTGTTGTTATAGGTGTAATTGTAGGAACAATAATTTCAGCAAATTTGCACACTAAATCATTGGTATTGTTTTTTAGTATTGTTCTATACTTTTTTGCTTTTAATATTTTTTTTATAAAAGAAAAAAATGAAATTAAAAAAAGATTTACTTTAATTCCAAAAATAATATTAGGTTTTGTTTCTGGCTTTGTATCTTCATTGATGGGGATTGGTGGAGCGATCATAAATGTTCCCGTTCTAAAACATTCAGGATTTTCAATAAACAAAGCAATAGGTTCTGCTGCTGCTATTGGCATTTTAATTGCTTTATGTGGTGCATTAGGATTTTTCATTTCTGGCACATATTTAAATGCAAATTTACCTTTGAGCGTTGGTTTTATAAACATACCAGCATTTTTAATTATAGTACCCATAACAACTTTTATGGCAAAAATAGGCGCCAATACAATGCACAAGGTTGACAAAAGTAAAGTGAGCAAATTATTTGGAATTTTTTTATTAATTGTAGCTACAAAATTTTTATATAATTATTTTAATATTTAAATTTTTTGGTCGTATTCACCAATTTTGCCAGTTTGCTTTAACAAATTATCAATGAAATAAAAGATTTCTTTTTTCCTTTTCTCAGATGTGGGACTTTCTGTAACAACTACCAATGATGGCTTATTGGATGAAGCTCTAATCAATCCCCATGATCCATCTTCAAAAGAAAATCTAATTCCATTTACAGTAAGCACTTCGGTTATTATTTGATTATCTATTTTTATATTATCAGATTTAATTTTTTCAATTTTTTTTACTAAATTTTTAACAACCTGGTATTTTTCTTCATCTTTACAAAAAGGGGCCATAGTCGGTGTTTGATAAGTATTTGGTAATTCATTAATAATTTCATCCATTTTTTTACTACTGTTATTTAATAAATGACAAATTTGAATTGCTGAATTAATTCCATCATCATAACCATAACCCAATGGTTGATTAAAAAAGAAATGACCACTTTTTTCGAAACCTGCCAATGCTTTTTCAGTATATACTTTTCTTTTAATATGTGAATGTCCAGTTTTCCAATAAATAGTTTCACAATTATTTTCTAAAAGAACTTTATCTTTTTTATATAAACCTGTCGATTTTACATCGACCACAAACTTTGATCCTTTATGTTTTGATGAAAGGTTTCTTGCAATTAATAATCCTATTTTATCTGAAAAAATTTCATTTCCTTTATTATCTATAACTCCAACACGATCTCCATCGCCATCAAAACCAAAACCTATATCTGCATTACTATCTTTTACAGCTTTACTTATTGCATGTAGCATTTTAAGATCTTCAGGGTTTGGATTATACTTTGGAAAGGTAAAATCTAAGTTACAATCTAATTCAACCACTTCACAACCTATATTTTTCAAAATCTCTGGGGCAAATACACCAGCCGTACCATTTCCACAAGCAACAACAGTTTTAAGCTTTTTGTTTATTTTATTTTTTTGTACTAAATCTTGAATATATATTTTTTTAAAGTTTTCTATTTTTTTCTCATTTCCCTTACCTTCAATAAATTTGTTATTTAATGTGATATCTTTTAATTCCCTCATTTCATCTGGAGTGTGAGTTAGTCCTTTTTGAATTCCCATTTTTACACCAGTCCATCCATTTTCGTTATGGCTTGCTGTTATCATAGCAACTGCATCAGCATTTAAATTGAATTGAGCAAAATATACAGTAGGAGATAATGACAAACCAATATCTTCGACATTACATCCTGTAGAAATTAATCCTTTTTTTAAAAAAGTTTTTATTTCTTCACTGTAAGATCTATAATCGTGACCAACAATAACTCTTGGATTATTTTTTTTGGTATGCTTTATTATTTGTGTTCCTAACCCTTTTCCAAGACTCTCTATTCCTAATTTATTTATGTCTTTTTCGTATATCCATCTTGCGTCATATTCTCTGAAACCTAATGGATCTATTTTTATTTCTTTAGACATGCTCTTTGTTTCTTACATTTTTTTCATTTTTTTAGTTGATATTTTTTCCAAATGTTCTATAAATGTTCTGTTGATTTATATTTTATATAGTATATCAACATTAATTACATACAACATATAGTTGTTTTGTTAAAAAAACAGATAATAATAAAGTAATGAATAAGGTTCTATCACAGGCAATTAAGAAAGCTGTTTCCGAATATAGCCCTAATAAAATAGAGGTCAACAAGGAAAAAAGGTTAGATCTATTTTCATTAAGTAATGAAACTGAGCTTTTTCAAAACGAAAAAGGCATAACAATAAAAATTGACAGATCAAGAGATGATAATCTTACAGAATTTGGAAAGGCAACTCTAAGTGATAGGTATTTGGGGGTTAATGAATCTTATCAAGATTTATTTGCAAGAGTAGCTAGTTATTATGCTGATGACAATTTACATGCTCAAAGAATTTATAACTATATAAGCAATCTATGGTTTATGCCAGCAACACCAGTATTATCAAATGGTGGAACAAAAAGAGGTTTACCTATTTCGTGTTTTTTAAATGAAGCAGGTGACAGTTTAGATGGAATTTTAGATTTGTGGAGTGAAAATGTTTGGCTTGCAGCAAGAGGCGGTGGAATAGGAAGTTACTGGGGTAATCTTAGATCGATTGGAGAAAAAATTGGGAGAGTTGGAAAAACTTCTGGAATAATTCCTTTTATTAAAGTTATGGATTCTTTAACCATGGCAATCAGCCAAGGTTCGCTAAGAAGAGGATCTGCAGCTTGCTATTTACCAATTGATCATCCTGAAATTGAAGAATTTATTGAAATGCGAAGACCAACTGGTGGTGATCCTAATAGAAAAGCTTTAAATTTACATCATGGTGTATTGGTATCAGATGCATTTATGAGAGCTGTTGAAATGGATGAAAAGTGGGCACTTAAGAGTCCAAAGGATAAAGTAATTCAATCAACTATATCTGCAAGAAATTTGTGGATTAGACTTTTAACAGCAAGAATAGAAACTGGAGAACCTTATATAATTTTTATTGATACAGTTAATAGACAAATTCCTCAACACCATAAATTAGCAGGACTAACTGTTAAAACTTCAAACTTATGTAGCGAAATTACACTTCCAACTGGAATTGATAGAGAAGGAAAAGATCGTACCGCCGTGTGTTGCTTGTCTTCACTTAATATTGAAAAATATGATGAGTGGAAAGATGATAAAAATTTTATTGGTGATGTAATGAGGTTTTTGGACAATGTTTTAAACGATTTTATAGAAAATGCTCCAGAGCAATTTAGTGATGCAACATATTCTGCTATGAAAGAAAGAAGTGTTGGTTTAGGGGTTATGGGCTTACATTCATTTTTTCAACAAAAAAATATTCCTTTAGAATCTGTAATGAGCAAGGTTTGGAACAAAAAAATATTCGAACATATTCAAAAAAAAGTTGACGAGTCATCAAAACAACTAGCTGAAGAAAGAGGAGCTTGCCCAGATGCAGCAGAATATGGAATCAGTGAAAGATTTTCTAATAAGACAGCTATAGCACCAACAGCTTCTATTTCAATTATATGCGGAGGAACATCTCCTGGAGTTGAACCTATTGCTGCTAATAGTTATACTCACAAAACTCTATCGGGTTCATTTAATGTTAGAAACAAATATTTAGAAAAAGTTTTAGAAAAATATAATAAAAATAATGATGAAATTTGGTCTAGTATTACAACAAATCAAGGCTCCGTAATACATTTGGACTTCTTGTCTAAAGAAGAAAAAGATACATTTAAGACTGCTTTTGAACTTGATCAAAAATGGATTGTAGAACTTGGGGCCGATAGAACACCTCATATCTCTCAAGCTCAATCTATAAATTTATTTTTAGCTGCCGATGTTCATAAAAAAGAACTTCATCAAATTCACTTTCAAGCATGGAAAAAGGGACTAAAAAGCCTTTATTATTGCAGGTCTAAATCGATCCAAAGAGCGGAGAACATAAATAGTGGTTCATCCACAGATATAGAGATGAATGTTTATAAAAACAAAGAAGATAAAGAAACAGAATATGAAGAGTGTTTATCATGTCAGTAAAAAAATTAAAAAAAGTTGAAATAATTAAAGACAAACCCCGAGAAATGGGATTATTGGTTGAAAATCCTGTCTACAAACCTTTTAGATATCCTTGGTGTTATGATTCATGGCTAACTCAACAAAGAATTCATTGGTTGCCAGAAGAAGTTCCTTTAGGAGATGATGTTAGAGACTGGCAAAAAAATCTTAAACCAGAAGAAAAAAACCTATTAACACAAATTTTTAGATTTTTTACACAAGCAGATGTTGAGGTAAGCAATTGTTATATCAGGCACTATATGAATGTTTTTAAACCAACCGAAGTATTAATGATGATGTCATCTTTTGCTTCAATGGAAACAGTTCACATAGCAGCTTACTCACACTTATTAGATACAATCGGTATGCCGGAGACAGAATATTCTGCTTTTCTAAAGTATAAAGAAATGAAAGATAAGTATGATTACATGCAAGGTTTTGATGTAAAATCACATCATGATATTGCAAAAACTATAGCAGTTTTTAGTGCATTTACAGAAGGACTTCAGTTATTTGCAAGTTTTGCAATTTTATTAAATTTTCCAAGACAAAATAAAATGAAAGGTATGGGCCAAATAGTGACTTGGTCTGTTAGAGATGAAACGTTGCATTGTAATTCAATGATTAAACTTTTTAATACTTTCATAAAAGAGCAACCTGAAATATGGACACCTCAACTAAAAAAAGAAATTTATGAATCTTGTAGAACTATTATTAATCATGAAGATGCTTTTATAGATTTGGCATTTAATATGGGTCCTATAGAAGGACTAACTCCACAAGAAATAAAAGATTATATTAGGTGGATTGGGAATAGAAGATTAATTCAATTAGGTTTAGAACCAATTTATAAAATTGAAAAAAATCCCTTAACTTGGCTAGATACAATGTTGAATGCAGTAGAACATATGAATTTTTTTGAAGGTAGAGCTACAGAATATTCTAAAGCGTCTACAAAAGGCACTTGGTCAGAAGCATTCAATTAAAAAAGGAAGAGGAAAAAATGGAAATATTGGCAATTGCAGTTATTGTTTGGCTTATAGTTAAATAAATTTTAATCTACAAACTATCTTTGATTTAGAAGCATTACCCTACGGTGTTCTCTACCACTGTATTTAGAAAGAGGTCTAATTAATTTATTGGCAGCGTGTTGTTCCATTATATGTGCTGACCATCCGGTAATTCTTGAAATAACAAAAATTGGTGTAAAAAAATCAGTATCAAAACCCATTAAATGATAAGTCGGTCCAGTTGGATAATCAACATTTGGGTGAATATTTTTTCTTTGAATCATTACACTTTTAACAACGTCATAAATTTTAATAAATTTTTTATCTTTTTTAATTGAAGAAACCTTTCTAAAATATTTTTCCATTGTGGGAACTCTTGAATCACCTTTTTTATAAACTCTATGACCAAAGCCCATTACTACATCTTTATTATTAAGAGCTTTATTGATCCATTTTAAAGCATTATCAGGTTTTTTAATCTTATTCATCATATGCATGACTTCCTCGTTAGCTCCTCCATGCAATGGTCCTTTTAAACTTGCTATAGCGCCAGTAATTGCACCGTGTATATCTGATAAACTGCTAGTTATTGTTCTTGCAGTAAATGTTGAAACATTAAAACTATGTTCAGCATAAAGAATTAATGAGACGTCAAAAGCTTTAACAATTTCTTTAATAGGAACTTTTCCAAAACACATATGAAAAAAATTTTCAGAAAAAGACAAATTTTTCTTTGGAGGTATTATTCTTTTACCTTTTCTAGACCTAAAGAAAGCAGCTAAAGCAATAGGCGTCTTTGCAAATATTCTAATAGCTTTTCTCATATTTGCTTTAGGAGAATTGTCTTTGGTATCCTTATCTTCTAAAGCCATTAAACTTACTGCTGTTCTTATAACATCCATCGGATGTGCTTTTTTAGGCATTTTCTGAATGTCATTTAATATTTGTTTTGAAAGCGTTCTATCTAATCTTTCTTCTTTAATGAATTTTTTTAATTGTATTTTGTTAGGAAGTTCCCCATTTAGGACGAGATAAGCTACTTCTTCAAAAGTACACTTTTCACAAAGGTCTTGAACGGCATAACCTCTGTAAGTAAGAGAATTAATATCAGGCATTACTTGGGATACAGTTGTCTCATCAACAACAATACCTAGTAAACCTTTTTTTATTTCATCGCTCATTATTCATGACCTTTTTTGCTAAAATTATAAATTTCCTCATCTAAAGAATTATATTTTTCATAATCTACTATTTCGTACAATCTTTTCCTAGTTTGCATTTTATCTATAATGTTACTTTGATGTCCATCTTTAAAAATAGCACGCAAACCATCTTCTACACTTTTCATTGCTAATCGTTGAGTTGTTACTGGATAAATTACAATATTATATCCCAAATTTTCTAAATCTTTATAATTCAACAATTTTGATTTGCCGAACTCCGTCATATTTGCAAGCAAATAACAATTCAGAGATTTTCTAACATTTTCAAATTCTTTCTCATTTGAAAGAGCTTCAGGAAAAATAATCTCAGCTCCTGCATCAATATATGCTTTACATCTATTAATCATTTTATCTATACCTTCTACTGAATTAGCATCAGATCTGGCTATTATTTTAAAATTTTTATCTTTTTTTGCTTTTACGCATTCTTTAATTTTATTTACCATTTTGTCAGTAGAGATTAATTCTTTATTATCTAGATGGCCGCATCTTTTACGTTCAATTTGATCTTCCAAATGAACTGCCGCTACACCAAATTCCTCAAAAGTTTGTATTGTTTTTTCACACGATTTAAAACCTGTGTCTATATCAACTATAGTTGGTAAGTTGGTTACTCTAGAAATTAAATAAGATCTTGTACTTACATCTTCTAAAGTTGTTAAACCTATATCTGGGAAACCAAGATCATTTGCCATAACGGCACCAGATACATAAACTGCATCATAGCCAATCTCCTCTATAACTTTTGCTGTTAGTGGGTTGAATGCGCCTGGTACTCTTAAAATTTTATTAGACTTTAATTTTTGATTAAGAATCTCTCTTTTTTCTTCAGGTTTTTTTTCTATAAAATGCATTAGAAAATTCCTTTTTTAGTATTTTTTTTCAAATTATATTTTCTAATTTCAATATTTAATTTATTTAGTTGTCCAGGTTTTATTTTTTTTAAATTTTGTACATTCTTTAAAAATTTATCAATTTCTTTTTTTGAAATAATATTTTTTGTTAATGTGAGAAATTTTTTTATATAATTGTTTCTAACAAATGGTCTTGCACCATATGGATGTGCGTCAGCTTTATCTAATTGTTCAATTATTTTTTTCCCATTTTTTAAAGTGACAATAACTTTTGCACCAAAAGATTTATTTTTTGGGTTTAGATCATGATATTTTTTAGTCCATTTTTTATCTTCATGTGTTTTAATAGAACGCCATATCTTAATTGTACTTTTTTTATTTGCTCTTGATCTGGTATAGGATTTAATATGATGCCACTTTGCATCTTCTAAAGCAACGGCAAAAATATACATAATTGAATGATCCAAAGTTTCTCTGCTGGCATTAGGATCCATTTTTTGAGGATCATTTGCACCTGTCCCAATTACATTATGAGTGTGATGACTTGTGTAAATATCAATTTTTTTAATTTGATTTAAATTATTAATTTTTTTATTAAGTTTTTTTGCAATATCTATTAATGCTTGTGCTTGGTATTCAGCAGAATATTCTTTTGTATAAGTTTCTAATATTGCTTTTTTTTCTTCATTTTTTTTCGGCAAAGGAATTTTATATAGAGCTTTTTTACCATCAAGTATTCTTGCGATCACACTATCTTCACCTTCATATATTGGACTTGGCGCTCCTTCACCTCTCATAACTCTATCAACAGCTTCGATAGCTAATTTACCTGCATGTGCAGGCGCATAAGCTTTCCAACTTGAAATTTCACCTTTTCTTGATTGTCTTGTTGAAACCGTTGTGTGTAAAGATTGTTGAATTGCTTGGTAAATTGTTTCAGTATTTAATCTTAACATAGATCCAATTCCTGCAGCAACACTTGGACCCAGATGTGCTATATGATCTATTTTGTGTTTGTGTAAGCAAATTCCTTTAACTAAATTTACTTGAACTTCGTAAGCTGTAATGATTCCTCTTAACAAATCTAACCCACTTCTCTTTTTTTGTTGTGCTACTGCTAACAATGGAGGAATATTATCACCAGGGTGACTATAATCAGCTGCTAAAAAAGTATCATGAAAATCTAACTCTCTTACCGCAGTGCCATTTGACCAGGCTGCCCACTCGCAATGAAATTTTAACTTTGAACTTACACCAAATAAGGTTGCTCCATTCTTTTTTGGATGTGCTAATGCCATTTCTCTAGAAGAAATAACAGACTTTCTATTTAGTGATGCTACAGCGACAGAGGAGTTATCTATAATTCTGTTTATTACCATTTCAATTGATTTATTATTTAATTTTGCATTGTCACTAGCTATTTCAGCAATTTTCCAAGCTAGCTGTTTTTTTTTAGGCAGCTTTGTTTTTGACGGATAAACTTTTACTTTATGTAAAATCAAAATAACTCCTTAAATTTTTGTTAACAGTAATAGTAAATTATTTTTCTAATACAATCAAAATGGCAGTTATTAAAAGCAATATGGCTAAAAAATACTCTACAATAGCTTTTTTTTTATCATTCTTTACTAAATTTCTAATTCCCGAACCAAATGCAGCCCATATGGATATCGATATAGGGCAAATAATTAAAGCGGTAATTGAAATGAAAAAAATGGCTGTAATAAGGTTTTCATCTTTAGGTAAAAAACCTGACGCAACCATTGAAGAAATTGTCCAAGCTTTTGGATTTACTAATTGAAATAATGCAGCTTCATAAAATTTTAAAGGTCTTGAACCATCTTCTTTAATATTACTAAAGGACCCAATAATTTTATAACCAAGGTATAAAAGATATATTGCACAGACTATTTTTAGTACATTTTGAATTACTGGAAATAATTGAAATAGTTTTCCCAAGCCAAGACAAACAAGAACTACCTGTAAAACATGACCAATAGTTATTCCTGACATGTGAGGAATAGTTTTTGAAAAACCAAATTTTATTCCTGAGGTCAGAACCATGGCATTGTTTGGTCCTGGAGTTACATACATAACAAAATAAAAACTTGTTAATGCAAAAAAAAGATTAAGATCAATCATTTAAATATAAAGATATTATTTTTTCTATATTGTTAAAATCTTTTATTAAATGATTATGATAAATTTGATCTACATTTCTATCTGTATATCCATCTTTTAAAAGTATCATTGGAATTCCGGCAGATTTGGCAGCTTCTGAATCATTTTCGCTATCACCAATCATTAAACTTTTTTTTATACTTCCATTCATTATTTCTATCATGCTTGTAATATGTCTTGGATCAGGCTTGCAATATTCAAAAGTATTCCTACCAGCAACATATTCAAAAAAATCATAAATTTTAATTTTTTTTAATAAATTTATAGCTAAATGTTCTTGTTTATTAGTACAAACACCCATGGATATATTTTTTGACTTTGCCCATTTTAAAAATTCAAAAACACCACTAACAAGTTTACTTTTTACAACGATATTTTTTCCATAAAAATTAATAAATTCTTTTACCATTTCATCTTTAGTTTTTTTATCATTAATAGAAGAGAATTCTTTTTTTGCTGATTCCCAAATTGATCTTCCAATCATTACAGCAGCACCTTTGCCAGCAAGATTTTTTATTTCATTAAGATCTCTTGAGCTATATCCAAATTTTTTCATCACATGGTTATGTGCAAGCAAAAGATCTGGTGCCGTATCTACCAAAGTTCCATCAAGATCTAATATTATCGTTAATTTTTGACTCATTTTAAAAGTATTAATAAGAAATAATTTGTGAATTAAAGAACATGATTAGTCTACTATAAGAAATCTTAATAAATGAAACAAATAAATTTACAAGATAGTTTAAGAAAAAAATTTAAAAAACAAGGAGTGAAGATGATTGCTCCTGATACAGTTTTTTTCTCAAAAGATACAAAAATAGGAAAAAATGTATCAATTGATCCATATGTTGTTTTTGGTCAAAAAGTAAAAATTCAAAACAATGTTAAAATTTTTTCTTTTTCACATGTTGAAAATGTAAAAATAGAGAACAATGTTAGTGTAGGTCCGTATGCAAGATTAAGACCAGGAACCGTATTAAAATCAGGATCAAAAATAGGTAATTTTGTTGAAGTTAAAAAAAGCACAATTGGAAAGGGATCAAAAGTAAATCACTTATCTTATATTGGCGATACTTCAATTGGTAACTCAACAAACATAGGTGCTGGAACAATTACATGTAATTATGATGGAGTTAAAAAGAATAAAACAAAAATTAAAAATAATGTATTTATAGGATCAAATTCTTCATTGGTAGCTCCAGTAACAATCAATAAAAATAGTGTAGTTGGTGCTGGCTCTGTAATTACTAAAAATGTAAAAAAAAATTCATTAGCATTAACAAGAACTGCTCAAACTGAAGTTAAAAATTATAAAAGAAAAAAATAATGTGCGGAATAATTGGAATAACAAGCAAAAAACAAGTTACTACATCAATAATAAATTCTTTAAGAAAATTAGAATATCGAGGATATGATTCTGCTGGAATAGCCACAATAAACGAAGGACACTTAAACGAAGTTAAATGTGAAGGAAGAGTTGATGTGTTGGAAAAAAATTTATCTAAAAGTAATTTAAAGGGAACTATTGGAATTGGTCATGTTAGATGGGCTACTCACGGAATACCAAACTCAATAAATGCTCATCCACATTCTTCCGAAAGTGTATCTGTAGTGCATAATGGTATAATAGAAAATTCTACTTTATTAAAAAAATTATTAATCAAAAAAGGACACAAATTTAAATCACAAACTGATACTGAAGTTATAGTTCATTTAATTACCGAATACTTAAAAAAAAATGATTTAAAAAAATCCATTTTAAAGGTTTTAAACAAACTACATGGAAGTTTTGCACTTGGGATAATATTTAAAGAACAGCCAGATTTAATTGTTGGCGCAAGAAGAGGATCTCCTTTGGCGGTTGGGTATGGACCAAATGAAAATTATCTTGGCTCTGATTCTTACGCTCTTAAATCAATGACAAATAAGATTTCTTATTTAAATGATGGTGAATTTTGTATTCTTAAAAAGGATAATGTAGAATTTTTTGACGAAAATGGAAAAAAGGTTAACAAAAAAGTTTTAGAACTTTCTTTAGATGGACAAAATTATGACAAAGGTGATTATAAGCATTTCATGGCTAAAGAAGTTGAAGAGCAACCAACAACAATTAAAAATTGTGTAAATGAATATATTGACAAAGTTAACAGCGATATAAATATTTTTAATTTCCCTTGGAAGGTGAATGAAATTTCTTCAATAATGTTGATTGGCTGTGGAACCGCTTATCATTCATGCTTATTGGCCAAATATTGGTTTGAACAATTAACTACATTAAATGTCAATGTAGATATTGCTTCAGAGTTTAGATATCGAAATAATAGGTTTAAAAAAGATACTCTTTATGTATTTGTTTCCCAATCAGGTGAAACTGCAGATACATTTGCAGCATTAGATTTATGCAATAAAAACAAGATGAAAACATGCAGCGTTGTAAATGTTGTTGAAAGCTCCATAGCTAGAGAGTCGAAATTTGTACTTCCGATTCATTGCGGACCTGAAATTGGAGTAGCTTCTACAAAAGCTTTTTTAGGTCAAATGTTAGTTTTATATATTTTATGTTTAAAAATTTCTAAAATGAGAAAAGATATTGATAAAAAAAAATATTTAGAAAAAATCAAATCACTTTTTTCATTATCAAAATTAACAAAACAAACTTTAGAAACTGACAGCAAAGTTCAATCTGTGTGTAGTTCATTTGCTGAAATTAAAGGATCAATGTTTTTAGGACGAGGATATTCTTTTCCAATTGCTTTAGAAGGTGCATTAAAATTAAAAGAATTAGCTTATGTACATGCAGAAGGATATCCAGCTGGTGAAATGAAACATGGACCGCTTGCATTAATTGAAGAAGGTATGCCCGTTGTTGTTTTAGCTCCAAGAGATGAGTATTACAAAAAAACAATGTCTAATATGCAAGAAGTTATAGCAAGAGGAGCTAAAGTTCTTTTAATTACAAATAAAAGTAAAGATGAAGTTTATTCAGAAAACATTTGGGAAAAAATTGAAGTTGAAAATGCATCTGATGATTTGTTACCTTTTTTAATAACTATTCCTCTTCAAAAGTTAGCCTATTATTCAGCGCTTAAAAGAGGATATGATATTGATAAGCCAAGAAATTTAGCTAAATCAGTCACTGTTGAATAATCAATAAACTCTGCTAGAACACTCTTAGGTTGAATATGAAAAAATGGAAAACAAATAGCTGGAAAAATTATCCTGTAAAACACATACCTAATTATGGGAATGAAAAAGAACTTAATATGGTTCTTGGAAAAATAAAAAACTTTCCTCCTTTGGTATTTGCTGGAGAGACAAGACATTTAAAACAACAGCTTGCTGATGTTGTTGACGGAAAAGCTTTCTTGTTACAGGGCGGCGATTGTGCTGAAAGTTTTGCCGAATTTAACCCAGACAATATTAGAGACTATTTTAAAGTTATTTTGCAAATGTCACTAGTTTTAACTTATTCAGCATCTTTACCAGTTGTTAAACTTGGAAGAATTGCAGGACAATTTTCCAAGCCAAGAACTGCTCCAACAGAAAAACAAGGAGATGTAGAGCTACCAAGTTATCTTGGTGATAATATAAATGGTATAGAATTTACTGAAAAGGCAAGAAAACCTGATCCAAAAAGATTATTTAAGGCTTATTCTCAAGCAGCATCCACTTTAAATTTAATAAGAGCTTTTTGCCATGGAGGATTTGCTGATTTAAAAAAAGTTCATCTATGGAACTTAGGTTATATTAAAAAAAGTCCACAAGCTAAAAAGTTTAAAGAATTAGAAGATAAAATTGCTGATGCGTTAGCTTTTATGGATGCATGTGGAATAA
The DNA here is from genome assembly GCA_902608385.1 of uncultured Pelagibacteraceae bacterium. GTDB lineage: Bacteria > Pseudomonadota > Alphaproteobacteria > Pelagibacterales > Pelagibacteraceae > Pelagibacter. The sequence goes on along the minus strand of CACLNT010000008.1, from coordinate 23,129 downwards.
ACTCCGATTTCAACAGAAGATTAAAAACAGTTAATTTTTGGACTTCACACGAAGCTTTATTACTTCCTTTCGAAGAAAGCATGACAAGAATAGACTCAACAACAGGAGAATATCACGATACATCTGCACACTTTGTTTGGATTGGCGACAGAACAAGACAACTGAATGGCGGTCATGTTGAATTTTGCAGAGGTATTGAAAACCCAATTGGAATCAAGTGTGGACCAACATCAAAACCTGAAGAAATAGTTAAAATTTGCAATGTTATAAATCCTAAAAATGAAAAAGGAAAAATAACTTTAATTTCAAGATTTGGTTATGAAAATGTCGGAAAATTTTTACCAAAATTAGTTAGAACTATTAAAAAAGAAGGTTTAAATGTTATTTGGTCGTGTGATCCTATGCATGGAAACACTGTTAAATCTTCTACAGGTTTTAAAACAAGACCATTTAATAATATTTTAAAAGAAGTTAAAAATGTTTTTGCTGTACATCAGAGCGAGGGCTCTTATGCTGGGGGGCTGCATATAGAAATGACAGGACAAAATGTCACTGAATGTACTGGTGGAACACAAAAAATTTCTGATAAGGACTTATCAAGTAGGTACCGCACACATTGTGATCCAAGATTAAATGCCAATCAAGCTATAGAACTTGCATTTTTAATTTCTGACGAGATTAAAAAAAACTCTAATAACGCAAGAAGCGGAATTAGAGCGGTATCTTAAGCGTTTATAAAAGAAATCCTATAACGTATATTTGAATTATGGAAGTTAGTAAAAAAACTATATTTATTAAAGATTGGATATTGAATTATGTAAATTCAATGCCAAAAAAAGCTCAATCGCTAGTAATTGGTGTGTCTGGAGGAATTGATTCATCGGTAACAAGCGCTTTATGCGCAATGACGGGTTTAAAAACTATAGCTTTGTGTATGCCAATTAAACAAATTCGTTCTCAGCATGATTTAAGTCTTAAACATAAAGAATGGTTAGAAGAAAAATTTAAAAATGTAGAAACTTATACAATAGAGCTTGATGAAGTATTTAAATCTTTTCAATCGAAATTATCAAAATTTGATAATAGTCATGGCATGGCCAATTCTAGAGCAAGAATTAGAATGACAACTCTTTATCAAGTAGCAGCAGCAAACAACGGAATTGTTGTAGGAACAGGTAACAAAGTAGAAGATTTTGGAGTTGGTTTTTTTACAAAATATGGTGATGGAGGTGTTGATATTTCTCCAATTGCTGATTGTACAAAAACTGAAGTGTGGGAATTAGGAAAAGAATTAAAAATATTAGAAGAAATAATTAAAGCTCAACCAACTGATGGTCTATGGGAGGATGGAAGAACTGATGAAAAACAAATAGGCCTAACATACGAACAAGTTGAAGAAGCAATGTCTAATTGTAATTCAAAAAATAGATTAAAATATGAGGAAATAAGAAAATTAAACTTACACAAAATGGAATTGATTCCGGTATGTAAAATTCCCAAATAACATGAATAAGGATATTTTTTTAACTAATAGTCTTGGAAACAAAAAAGAAAAATTTGTACCAATAAACAAAAATAAAATAGGCATGTACGTATGCGGTCCAACAGTCTATGAGGATCCACATATTGGAAATGCAAGACCATTGGTTGTATTTGATGTTTTGTTTAGAATTTTAAAATGTAGTTATGGAGAAGACAAAATTAAATATGTTAGAAATATTACAGATATAGATGACAAAATAATTCAATCTTCTATTGAAAAAAATATTTCTACTAAAGTATTAACAAAAGAAATTACAAAAAACTTTCATGAAGATTGTATTTATTTAAATTGTCAAAAACCTAACTTTGAACCTAAGGCAACTGAAAATATTCCTTTAATGATAGAAATGATCACTACATTAATTAAAAAAAATTTTGCTTATATCAAGAAAGAACATGTGTATTTTGAGGTTAAAAAATTTAAAGATTATGGAAAATTATCTAATAAAAACTTAGATGAATTAATTGCTGGTTCAAGAGTTGAAATATCTGATAATAAAAAAAACCCAGAAGATTTTGTTTTATGGAAACCATCTAATGATAACGAGCCTTACTGGGATTCTCCTTGGGGAAAGGGTAGGCCAGGTTGGCATTTAGAATGTTCTGTTATGTCAAAAAAATATTTAGGAGACAAATTTGATATTCATGGAGGAGGAATAGATTTAATTTTTCCTCATCATGAAAATGAAATAGCTCAATCTAGATGTGCAAATGAAAATGAATTTTTTGCAAATTATTGGATTCATAATGGCTTCATAACAATGTCAAATGAGAAAATGGCAAAATCTCAAGGAAATATTTTAAAAATTAGTCAATTTAAAAAAACTATTAGTGGCCAAGTTTTGAGATTAGCATTGATGAGCGCACACTATAAACAACCATTAGATTGGAATGATAATTTAATTGAGCAATGTCAGAACACTATCAACAAATGGTATGAATGTTACACAGAATTAAAAAAACCAGTTTTAATACCAGAAGATTATTTAACTCCACTTTATGATGATTTAAATACGCCCGGCTATATTGCCAACTTACATAAACTATTTGACAAATCACAAAAAGGTGAACTAAAAGATAAAGAAATTTTTACTTCAGCATGTAATTTTGTTGGATTACTTACAACTACAAAAGAGAAATGGATCGATTTTAAAAAAAATAAGTCAATTTTATCTGAAAAAGAAATATTAGAAAAAATAGACGAAAGAAATAAAGCAAGAGAAGATAAAAAATATAAATTAGCAGATCAAATAAGAGATGAACTTTTAGACAAAGGTGTTTTAATTGAAGACACAAATGATAAAACCACTTGGAAATTTAAATGAGCAAAGAAAAAATATATATATTTGATACAACATTAAGAGATGGCGCCCAAACTCAAGGTGTAGATTTCTCTATTGATGATAAATTAAAAATAGCAGAAGCTTTGGGAAATTTAGGGGTTGATTATATAGAAGGTGGATGGCCAGGAGCCAATCCTACTGATACTGAATTTTTTCAAAAAAAAATTAATATTAAAAAATCTATATTAACTGCTTTTGGAATGACAAAAAAAACTGGGAGAAGTGCAGTGAATGATCCTGGTTTATCTGCTTTGTTAAATTCTAAAGCTCCAGCAATTTGTCTCGTTGGAAAATCTTGGGACTTTCATGTGGATGTTGCTTTAGGAATTTCAAATGAAGAAAATTTAGAAAACATAAGAGAAAGCACAAAACATTTTGTAAAACAGAAGAAAGAATTCATGTTTGATGCTGAACATTTTTTTGATGGTTTTAAAAATAATAAAGAATATGCAATTTCTTGCATAAAATCTGCATATGAAAATGGAGCCAGATGGATAGTTTTATGCGACACAAATGGAGGAGCTCTTCCTAATGAGGTTGAAAAAATTGTAACTGAGGTAACAAAACATGTTCCAGGAAAAAATCTAGGTATTCATGCACATAATGATACGGGAAACGCTGTAGCTAATTCATTAGTAGCAGTACTTTCAGGTGTAAGACAAGTGCAAGGAACCATAAATGGACTAGGTGAAAGATGTGGTAATGCAAATTTAATGTCAATTATACCAACAATTCATCTAAAAGATAATTTTTCAAAAAAATTTACTACAAATATAAAATCTGAAAATATTAATAAATTAACACAATGTTCTAGATTGTTGGATGAAATTTTAAATAGAAAACCAAATCAACATTTACCTTATGTTGGTGCAGCTGCTTTTTCTCATAAAGGTGGATTGCATGTTTCGGCAGTTCAAAAAAATCCAAAAACATATGAACATATAAAACCTGAGTTAGTAGGAAATGTAAGAAACATTGTTGTCTCGGATCAAGCTGGAAAATCAAATATTATATCAAGACTTAACTCTATTGGAATTGATTTTAAAGAAAACGATACAAAGATTAAAAAATTACTAGAAGAAGTTAAAGATAGAGAGTTTATTGGTTATAGTTATGATGGAGCTGACGCTTCTTTTGAATTACTTGCAAGAAGAATTATGGGCGAAATTCCAAGATATATTTCAATTAAAGAGTACGATGTAACTGTAAAAAAAGATAATTCTGGAAAGATTATTTCTTCAGCGAAAGCACAGCTAGAAGTAGACAAAAAAATAATTTTGTGTGAAGGCCAAGGAAATGGTCCTGTTCATGCCTTGGACAATGCAATTAGAAATAATGTAGATAAACTTGCAAAATATTCGAAATACTTAAAGGATCTTAAGTTAGTAGATTATAAAGTTAGAATTTTAAATACTGGAACAGAGGCAGTAACTAGAGTTTCGATTGAAAGTACAGACTCAAAAGGAAAAAATTGGTTTACTATAGGTGTATCCCCAAACATTATTGAAGCATCATTTAAAGCTCTTGTCGACAGTTTAGATTACAAATTGTTTAAAGATAAAGCTCCTGCTAGCAATTGATGTTATTTTCTAACATTTCGTTCATTCTTAATAAACCACAATTATCAGAAAATATTGGAGCTTGTGCTAGAGCTATAAAAAATTTTAATTTTAATAAATTAATTATAGTCAATCCAAAACCTTTATTTCCTAATGATAAAATTTTAGCTACATCGGTTGGAGCAAAAGAAATCATAAAAGGCAGCAAAGTATATAATAAATTAGAACATGCGGTTAAAAAAGTTGATTTTGTAATTGCAACCTCTTCAAGATCTAGGAATAAAAATATTAAACATATTAAATTAAATGATTTAAAAAAAATTGATTTTAATAAAAAAATAGCTTTTTTATTTGGTTCTGAAGCTTCTGGTTTGTCAAATAATGAAATTAGTTATGCAAATTACACTTTACAAATTCCTACTAATCCTGATTTTAAATCTTTAAATTTATCTCATAGTGTAATAATTATTTCTCAAACAGTATCCAGTTTAATTAAATTAAAAGATTCAAAATACACTAAGTCTAATAAGGTAAAGATTGCTAGCAAAAAGGAAATTCAATCAATGGTAAATCTTTGTATTAAAAACCTTGAGGAGATAAATTTTTTTAAATCGTACGAAAAAAAGCCCATTATGTTGGAAAATTTAAGAAGCATATTTTATAAAATGGAACTATCAAAAAAAGAAACACGTATTTTATCTGGTGTATTTGCAAGTTTAGCTAAAAAACGGTGATTGACAAAATTATGAGTAAGTTTATAAAGCCTCATATTAAATGACAAAAAGACTTAATTCTAAACACAAAGTAGATAGAAGATTAAAAGTTAATCTTTGGGGTAGACCAAAAAGTCCATTTAACTCAAGGGCATATCCTCCCGGTCAGCACGGACAAACAAAATCTTCAAAACCATCTGATTATGGAATTCAGCTTCAGGCAAAACAAAAATTAAAATCTTATTATGGAAATATTAACGAGAGACAATTTAGAAATATTTATAAAAAAGCAATAATGAAAAGAGGGGACACTGCTGAAAATTTAATTGGCTTTCTTGAAAGAAGATTGGATGCAGCTGTTTACAGAGCAAAATTGTCAACGACAATTTTTTCTGCAAGACAATTGATTAATCATGGTCACGTTAAGGTTAATGGAAAAAAAGTAAATATTTCAAGTTATCAATTGAAAGAAGAAGAAACTATCGAGATTAGAGACAAGTCTAAGCAACTAGCCTTTATTGACATTGCTCTTGCTAACAAAGAAAGAGAAGTTCCTGAATATTTAGAAGTAGATGAAAAAAATAAAAAAGTAAAATTTGTTAGAACACCAAAATTTGAAGAAGTTCCTTACCCCATTGTAATGGAACCTAATTTAGTAATAGAGTATTACTCTAGATAGTTTTATAGAACAAACTAGCCTATTTTAAGTATTTAAAAGATAGAAATTTATCGCAAAATCATTTATCAAGTCTTTTTGATATAGGTTTTTGTAAATGAAAATTTTTCTAAAATTTTTTTTCCTATCTAAACCATTAATTAAATTTTTTTTTTTATTTTTATTAGTTTTAGGATGGAATAATTTTGTATCTGCTGCAACTATTTTAGGCACAGGAACCGAAGCATTGCTGGGTGGTGATCTTACTGATCCTGAAGATGATGGTATTGATGGCACTGATGGCGAAGAAGGAAACTGGAATTGGTCATCAATCAGTGCAAGTAGTGAGAATAGTTGGACCGGTGAAGGCGCTTACAATGTGTTTGATAATAAAGTTGGAGTTAGTAATGATAAGTGGTGTTGTAACGGACCTACTCAGTCTATTGCAGTAGAATTTGAAACATCTTATGTACTGTCACATTTTACAATTACCTCAGGAAATGACCAAGTAAGGAGAGATCCAGATCAATGGAAGATACAAGGTTCAAATGATGGGACAATTTGGACAGATATTTATGAGTATAATAATAATGGCACATCGCCGTTCAGCGATCGTTCTCAAGTAATTAAATACACCGGTGGTGGAGATGACTTTGAAATACCAGCTGCTTTTTCACATTTTCGATATTATGTAACTTCTATAAAATCCGGTGTACACCATCAGATTAATGAGCTTGAATTTTTTGCTGATGCCACAGACCCAACTCTTACTTCATCAACCCCAGCTGACAATGCAACATCTGTTGAAGTAGATGCAGATATTGTTTTAAATTTTAGCGAAAGTGTTGATGTTGAAAGTGGAAATATTACCATCAAAAAAACTTCAGATGACAGTACAGTTGAAACAATTGATGTAACAGGCTCTCAAATTTCTGGATCTGGATCTAGCCAAATAACAATTAACCCATCTTCAGATTTTGATTATGGAGTAGAATACTATGTGTTAATAGATGCAACTGCGTTTGATGATGGTTCAAGTAATTCTTATGCAGGAATTAGTTCAACAACAGCTTTAAGTTTTACAACTACATCAAAAAGTGATCCGACAGCAGATTTAAACGTGACTGGATTAATTGATGCGCAAATTAGTTTATCAAATATTTTAATAAAACAATCAATCGGATCAGTATCTAATAGATTAAGGTATTTGAGGCAAAATAGAAGCAAAGATAATCTTACAAATCAAAAAGCTCGACTAGATTTAAAATTAAATAATACTTTATCTTCTTTAATTAAATCTTACGGAGAAATCTCGCCTGTTTCAAGTAGTGTGCAAGAAAATCTTATTCCCGAAAAATGGTCTACTTGGAGCGAAGGAATAATTAGCGTAACTAAATTTGATTCTGACGACAACTCATCTTCAAGAGAAATCGATACAAATAGTTTTGTATTTGGTTTTGATAAAAAAATAAGTGATGAAAGTTTATATGGATTTGCTTTACAGTATGGAAAAAGCGATAGCGTTATAGGGTCTGATGGAACTTCTGTAGATAGCGAAAACTACAATTTTTCGTGGTATGGCGCGAAACCTCATAGTAATAAAAATTTTATTGAAGGTTCGTTTGGTTTTGGATTAATCAAATCGGATTTGGTAAGAAAAAAAGATTCAAATACTTTGACTGGATCTAGAGATGGAAAACAAATATTTGGGTCAATTAACTATGGAAGTATAATTGAAAAAGACAATTCTAATTTAACACCTACCTGTCGTTTAGAGCTTGGATATACAGAATTAAGTCCATATTCTGAAGAAGGAACCGACGCATTATCTTATTCAAGGCAATATATTAGGACTGGGTTAGCATCCTTAGGTTTAAATTTTAACAAATTGGCAAAATTAGAAAATAATTCTTTAAATACATTTGGTTCAATCGAGTATGGAATAGATTTCAGCGACTCTTCAACTGCTGAAATGAATTATCTATCTGATACAAGTGCCATCTATTTTTATAAAGGAGACAACAATTCTTCGAAATTAATCTCTGGAGTGCTAGGATTTGATTTTAAAGTACAAAATAATTTTAATGTCACTGCACTTTATAAAAGAATAGAAGGAAGTGATAATGAGCATACAAACATGATTAAATTGAAATTCAATTTTGTATCTGAAATGGAAACTGAATATGCTTTTTTATTAAATGGAACAGAACAAACAAATGCTAATTTAAATGTAGTAAAAAAAGTTAATGGAATTGACTTAAATTTTAGGGTTGATCAATCTTTACATGATTACAATGATCAGAATGCTAATTTATTTCTATCTAAGAAATTTTAAATTTTAAGTTCCAATTTGATTAAAAAGCTTAATATCATAATCATTATAAAATTTAATTGCTTTTAACTCTTCATCCGAAATCTTTCTTTTTTTAGGGCTAGTATTGATATGAGGTATTTCAATATTATTAATATTAATTTTTTCTAAAAACTTTCTCATATCATTGTTATAGTTATTAAACTTAATAATTGTATCAAAGTTTTTAAGATTCTTTATTGCCAATTCATATAGATCATTGTTTATATCTTTTTCAGTATCAGCAGAAAAATACTTACAATATAAATTTTGAGCTTCTGGAGAATATTTTAAAAAGTGAAAAATATTTTTTTTTGCCAAATAATGATAAGGTTGCTTTTTGTCATTAAGTGAAACATAGTAATATGAATAAACTCGCTCCACCGGATCTCTTAAAACAGTTATATATTTTTTTTCTAATGGAGGGTGCAAAATAGTCATTGGGTTATGATTACCAGGGAAAATTTTTTTACTATTCATCTCTTTATTAATCTTTTCAATTAAAGATCTAAATGAAGTCCCCCCAGTTCTGTGAACGTGAACAAATATATAATCATATTCACTTGATACTTTGTAATCATTTTTATTCATCGTAGATGAATTTCTATTTATTATTTTTGGGAAAAAATCAGTATACGCCGTTGTATCAATTAGTTTAAAAAAAATTTTACAAAATTCTTTTTTAATACTCATTAAAAATTATTGTTTTTTTTTATAATTTATTTTTTTTTCTTCAAGAAATTTAATTAATTCACCATTTTCGTACATTTCTTTTACAATATCACACCCACCTACGAATTCTTTTTTAATGTACAATTGAGGTATTGTTGGCCAATCACTATAATTTTTTATTCCTTGTCTTAATTTTTCATTTTCTAAAACATTCACACCTTTAAAATTTACTTCTAAAATTTTTAACATATTCGATATTGCCATTGAAAATCCACATTGCGGAGCGTCAGGTGTTCCTTTCATAAATAGACAAACTTCATTATTTTCTATTTCTTTTCCGATTAAATCATTTATTTGTTGATCCATAATTATTCCTTTGTTTTAATTGCTAAAGCGTGTAGCTCATTACCCATTTTACCTTTTAACGAATTATATACCATTTTATGTTGCTCAATTTTACTTTTTCCTGAAAATTTAGCTGATGTGATAGTTGCAGAATAATGATTGCCATCTCCTGCTAAATCTTGAATTTCAACCAAAGCATCAGGTAATGCTTCTTTAATATGTTTTTCAATTTCCTTTAAGTCCATTGCCATTAGTTGCTCATATATTTAATAAGCCAAGTTTTATTTGATTCATTTAATTCATCAATTGTTACTTTTGACTTATTATCAATAATTATATCTTTTTCTGTTACAATTCCAAGCACATCGTAATGAATAGAACTTTTAGTTAATATTTCTTTGATTTTATCGAAATTATCTTTTTCTATTTCAATAATGTATCTTCCTTGATCTTCACCAAAAAGATATTCAAATTGATGAATAAGATAATTTGGTTTTTTAAGTTTAATTCCTTTATTTCCATTTATGCACATTTTCGCGATTGCAGTAATAATTCCACCTAAAGAAACATCATGAGCTGACTTGATATAATTTTTTTTAATTAAATTTAAGATAGTTTCTCCATTATTTTTTTCGTTGAACAAGTTGATTTCAGGTGGGGGTCCTTTTTTTTGATTTAAAATATCTTTTGCAAAAACACTTTGATCTAAATGACCTTCAGTTTTTCCAATAACTAAAACAATATTATCAATATTTTTTAAACCCATTGTAATCATTTTTTTATAATCTTGAATTAGGCCAACACCACCAATTGAAGGCGTAGGCTTTATACCTTTGTCCTTTGTTTGGTTATAAAAAGATACATTTCCAGAAACCACTGGAAAATCTAAATATTCACACGCTTGACCTATTCCTTGAACACATTCAACAAATTCACCCATATTCTCCTCATTTTCTGGATTGCCAAAATTTAAGCAATTAGTAATTGCTATTGGGTCTGCGCCTACAGAAATTAAGTTTCTCCAACTCTCACAAACAATTTGTTTTCCACCAGTTAATGGATGCGCATAACAATAACCAGCAGAAGAGTCTACAGTTGATGCAACAGCTTTATTTGTACCATGAACTCTAACAACTCCTGCATCACTACCTGGTTTTAATATTGTATCTGCCATTACTGTATGATCATATTGTTGCCAAATCCATTCTTTACTGCATATATTTGGATTAGATAAAATTTTACATAAAATATTTGGTATTTTTAAATTTTTAAATTCTTCTTTACTTATCTTATTTTTTTTTGGGAGTTTTGATTTTTTCCATTTCCTGTCATACATGGGTGCGTTTTCAACTAAAGTATCAACAGGTATATCGGTAACTTTTTCTTCATTAAAATAAAGTTGAATTTTTTTACTATTCGTTGTTTTCCCAATTACTGCAAAATCTAAATTCCATTTTTCAAAAATTTTCTTTGCGATATTTTCTTTTCCACTTTCTAAAACTATCAGCATTCTTTCTTGACTTTCAGATAACATTATTTCGTAAGGTGTCATATTTAGTTCTCTACAAGGAACTTTATTTAAATTAATTTCAATTCCTAATTTACCTTTTGAAGCCATTTCAATACTTGACGATGTTAGACCAGCTGCACCCATATCTTGAATTGAAATAATAGAGTCGCCAGCCATAAGTTCCAAACATGCTTCAAGTAATAATTTTTCAGTAAAAGGATCACCAACTTGAACAGTAGGTTTTTTTTCTTCGATTTTTTCATCAAAAATAGCAGAAGCCATACTTGCTCCATGTATTCCATCTCTACCAGTTTTCGAACCAACATAAATTACTGGTTTATTTAGTCCAGCAGCTTTTGAGTAAAATATTTTATTTTTTTTAACTAAACCTAATGTCATTGCGTTAACTAAAATGTTTCCATTATAAGATTCATCAAAACTTGTTTGACCTGCTATAGTTGGAATTCCCATGCAATTTCCATACCCACCAATTCCATGAACTACACCTCTTAATAAGTTTTTAGTTTTTTTATGTTGTGGTGAGCCAAAATGAATTGAATTAAGATTAGCAATAGGTCTTGCTCCCATTGTAAAAACATCTCTCAATATCCCACCTACGCCAGTAGCCGCGCCTTGGTAGGGCTCAATAAATGACGGATGATTATGGCTTTCTATTTTAAAAACAATAGCATCATCATCCCCTATATCTACTACGCCAGCATTTTCACCTGGACCTTGAATAACTTTTTTTCCTTTTGTCGGTAGATTTTTTAAGTGAAGTTTTGACGATTTGTAAGAACAGTGTTCGTTCCACATCGCAGAAAATATTCCTAACTCAGTGATATTTGGTGTACGTTTAAGAAGATCACAAATTTTTTTATATTCTTCTTTTTTTAAACCATGATCTATAGCAATTTTTTCATTAACCATATTTATTTTAAATTATTAACTAAATTTTTAAAGAAAATAGAACCATCCTCACCAGATAAGGCCACATCCACCATTCTTTCAGGATGAGGCATCATACCTAAAATATTTTTTTTCTTATTGAATATGCCAGCTATATTTTTGCTTGCACCATTTGGATTTGAACTTTCGTTAATTTCTCCATTTTTATCACAGTAAAGCAAAGCTACTTGGTTATGATCTTCAATTTCTTTCATTTGTTCGTTAGAACAAAAATAATTACCTTCATTATGTGCTATGTGAAGTTCTAATGTTTTTTTTTTGATATTTTTAAAATAACTATTTTTATTATCACTGATTTTTACAAAAACATTTTTACAAATAAATTCGGCATGCTTATTTCTTAAGAGTATTCCAGGCAATAGTTCTGTTTCAGTGAGTATTTGAAAACCATTACAAATACCCATAAGTAAACCACCAGAATTTGCAAAATTAATTACTGATTTCATTATTTTAGATTTCGAAGCCATAGATCCACATCTTAAATAATCTCCATAAGAAAAGCCTCCTGGTAGAACGACAAGATCACTTTTAGGCAATTCAACATCATTGTGCCAAACCATTTTATTTTTAAATCCAAATTTTTTTAGAGCAACATGCATGTCTCTATCACAATTTGAACCTGGAAAAGTTATTACTGATGAATTCATTATTTGTTATTGTGATCCAATAATTTTGTAATCTTCAATAACTAAATTTGCTAAGAGTTTTTTACACATTTCATGAGCTTTTTCTTCTGCTTTCTTTTGATCTTTTTCATCTATATTAATCTCAAAAAATTTCCCCTGTCTCACTTCATTAACATTTTTAAAACCCATTCCATTTAACGCTTGCTGAACAACTTTACCTTGTGGATCTAAAACACTTTCTTTAAGTGTTATTATGATTTTAATTTTCATTTATTTTTTTTTGATTTTTACAGCTGTAGGTTTAGGGAATTTAATTGGTCTTACATTATTAATTTGCTCATGCAGTATATCCAGTCTTCTAGCAACTTCTTGGTAAGCCTCAAGTAGGTTTCCTAAATCTTTTCTAAATCTATCTTTATCTAGTTTTTTGTCATTGCTCGCATCCCACAATCTACATGTATCGGGACTAATTTCATCTGCTAGAAGAATTTTTTTTTTACCATCTTGATTTAATCTTCCAAACTCAAGTTTAAAATCTACCAGTTTAATTCCAACACCTTTGAACATTCCTTGCATAAAATCATTTATTCTAAAACACTGTTTGGTTATCCAATCTAACTCCATGTTGTTAGCCCAACCAAAAGAATAAATATGCTCTCTTGCAACCAAAGGATCATTTAAGTCATCATTTTTATAACAAAATTCTATTAGTGGCTTCTCTAATACAGTTCCGTCTTCTATGTTTAGTCTTTTAGTCAGCGAACCAGTGGCAATATTTCTTACAACAAATTCAATGGGAATAATTTCAACTAATTTAACCAACTGTTCTCTCATGTTGATCCTTTTAATTAAATGAGTTTCAATACCTATTTGATTTAGACTTGACAATATATGTTCAGAAATTCTATTATTTAAAATACCTTTTCCTTCAATATTTGCTTTTTTTTGATTGTTGAAAGCAGTCGCGTCATCTTTAAAGTGTTGTATTGCTGTTCCTTTTTCTGGAGCCGCATAAAGAATTTTAGCTTTACCTTCGTATAGTTTTTTACCTTTTTTCATTATTTAAAAACTCTATTAAAAATTAAATTAACATTCTTAAAGTGCGATGAATAATTAAATATTTTGTTTAGTTTATTTAAAGGAATTCTATCAGTTATATTTTTATCTTTTTTTACAACTTCAAATAGATTTAAATTTTGTGAAACACATTTTTTTGCGTGTGATTGGACCATTCTGTATGATTTTTCTCTACTTAAATTAGTTTTTGTAAGCTCTAGCATTAATTCTTGAGAAAAAATAATACCTTTAGTTATGTTAAGATTAGTTGCCATTTTTTTAGGATAGACAATCATATTTTTTAAAATATTAGATAACCTTACAAGTGCAAAATCTAATGTTATATTTGCATCAGGACCAATGTTTCTTTCAACACTCGAATGAGAAATATCCCTCTCATGCCATAGAGCTATATTTTCTAAAGCAGGAATTACATAACTTCTAACCATTCTTGCTAATCCTGTAAGATTTTCGCTCAATATAGGATTTTTTTTATGTGGCATTGCAGATGACCCTTTTTGTTTTTTTGAAAAGAATTCTTGTAATTCATAAACTTCAGTTCTTTGTAAATGTCTTATTTCTGTTGCGACTCTTTCTACTGATCCTGCGATAATACCTAGAACTGAAAAATAAAATGCATGTCTATCTCTTGGTATTATTTGTGTAGAGATTGGCTCAATTTTAAGTCCAAGTTTTTTTGCAACATGCTTTTCAACATTTGGATTAATATTTGCAAATGTACCAACAGCACCTGAAATTGCACAAGTCGAAACCTCATCAATTGCACTTAAAAGTCTTTTTTTATTTCTTTTAAACTCTTCATAAAATGAAGCTAACTTTAGTCCAAAAGTTAAAGGTTCGGCGTGAATGCCATGACTTCTTCCTATGCAAGGAGTTAATTTGTATTTTTTAGACTGATTTTTTAAAATTTTTAATATTTGATCAATATCTTTTAGGAGTATTTTTCCCGATTGGATTAATTGTATATTAAAACTTGTATCCAATACATCAGAAGAAGTCATTCCCTGATGAAGATATCTAGCTTTTATTCCTGCTTTTTCTGTTATTGAAGTTAAAAATGCAATGACATCATGTTTAACTTTAGATTCGATAGAATGAATCCTTTTAACATTAATTTTTCCTTTTTTTTTAACAATTGATGCAACACCTTTGGGTATGATTTTGTATTTTTCCATTGCTTGAGCTGCAGCAATTTCTACATCAAGCCAAATTTTATATTTATTTTCTTCTGACCAAATATTAGTAAGTTCTTTTCTAGAATATCTTGTTATCATTAATTATAAATATGGAGGCTTTGAGTAACCTTTAACAGATTTTGTAAAGATTTCACAACCATTTTCTGTAATTCCAATTGTGTGTTCAAATTGTGCGGATAAAGATTTGTCCTTTGTAACAGCCGTCCATCCGTCATCTAAAACTTTTATATCATATTTTCCTGCATTGATCATAGGTTCAATTGTAAAAGTCATTCCTGGGTCTAGTTCAATTCCGGTATTTTTTTCTCCATAGTGTAATATATTTGGAGGTTCATGAAAAATAGTGCTTATACCATGTCCACAAAAATCTTTTACAACTGAGAAACCTTTGCTTTCAACATAATTTTGAATTTCATGACCAATATCTCCAAGCTTTAAACCTGGTTTTAATATCTTAATTGCTTTCATCATAGACTCATACGTTGAATCAATTAGATTATTTGCTTTTACAGGAGTCTTTCCAATGCAAAACATTCTACTAGTATCACCATAATGTTCATTTACAATTGCGGTGACGTCAATATTTATAATATCACCATCATCAAGAATTCTATCAGATGGAATACCATGACACACAACATGATTAAGAGATGTGCATAAAGATTTTTTAAAACCACGATAGAAGAGTGGAGCGGAATGCCCATGATTATCTTTTATAAATTCATACCCAAGTTTATCTATATAATCTGTTGAAATTCCAACTTTAATATGATCAGTTAACATATCAAGTGTTCTAGCTGCAAGGTTGCCTGCAATTTTCATTTTTTCAAATTTTTCAGAATAATTATTCATATAAAATTATTATTTTTTTTTTATCTTTTCATCTAATGAAAAATGTAACTTTTCAACATTTAGATTCTTAATATTAAGATAATTAATATCTAAATTATTTGTTTCAGCCTGAAAACTACATGAAGTTAAGAATAAAAATAAAATTAATTTTTTCATATTTTAATCAATAATTTTTAATTTTTTTTCTATTCTAATTTCTTTTGGACTAATTTTGCATCTATAAGCTAAAAAATTAACACCTGCTTTTTTTGCATTTAAATAATTTTGATAATATTCATTATCTATATCATTTGCTATTTTAAAATATTTCATTCCTTGTATCTGAACTAAGAATACAATGTAAGATTTATAACCTTTTTTTATGGCATCAATAAGAGTTTTTAAGTGTTTTGATCCTCTGGAAGTGATTGCATCAGGAAATTCAGCAATTTTATCACTTCTAAATAAAGTCACATTCTTAACTTCAAGAAAAATTTTTTGATTTTTTTTGTTAACAAGAAAATCAAATCTAGTCTCTTTATTAAAAAAAACCTCAGGTTTTATTTGATCACATTTCTTAAATTCATCAATTAAATTATGAGTCAAGCCATGATGTACAATTTTATTTGCTAAATGAGTGTTAACACCAACTAAATTATTTTTTACTTTTATTATTTCTAAGGTAAATTTTAACTTTCTATTAGGGTTATCACTTTTTGATATCCACACGTCATTATTAGTGTTTGTCAAACCCATCATAGATCCAGTGTTAGGACAATGAGCTGTAATAATCTTTTTATTTAATTTAATATCAGCAAAAAATCTTTTATATCTTTTTACAAGTTTGCCTTTAATTAAAGACTTGGTAAATTCCATATTCAAAATATATATATAAGAAATGGAAAAAAAAGAAGCCAAAATACTATGGTTCACTGGATTATCTGGCGCAGGAAAAACTACTCTAGCAAATCAAACATACAAAAAATTAAATAAGTATAATTTTAAGCTTTTAAAAATAGATGGGGACATCTTTAGAAAAAAAACAAAAAATAAAAATAATTTTACAAAAAAAAATATTATTTTTAATAATATTAGAATTATTTTGTACGTAAAAAGATTAGAAAAAAAATTTGATTTTATTATTATATCTGTAATTTCTCCATTGTTATTAACTAGAAAAAAAGCTAGAAAAATTTTTAAGCATAGATATATTGAAATTTATATTAAATGTGGATTAAAAGAACTTGCCAAAAGAGACACTAAGGGACTTTATAAAAAAGCAAAAAATAAATTAGTTAACAATTTAATTGGTTTTAACTCAAAAATAAAATATGAAAAATCAAATTATAAAAAAATTATTGTAGATACTGAAAAATATAATATATCAAAATGTACTAACTTAATTTTAAAAAAAATTCTTTAATAACAATGTCAAAAAAATTTAATTGGAGAAAAAAAACAGCTATTTTTATTGGTAGATTTCAACCATTTCATAATGGCCATAAGCAATTATTTTTAAAGGCTGTTAAAAAGAATAATCAAGTTGCAATTTTAGTGATGGATAGCCACAAAATAAATAATAAAAATCCCTATGAGTTTAAATATGTTAAAAAAAAGATTTTGGAAAACTTATCAAAATATAAAAATAAATTTATAATAATTAAAATACCTGTTGTTTCAGAAGTTGTATATGGAAGAAAAGTTGGCTATAAAATTAATCGTATTAATTTACCAGAAAAAATAGAAAAAATTTCAGCAACTAAAATTAGAAAAAACAATTTATAAAAAATGAATTCAACTAAAATTATTTGCACTCTTGGTCCATCTTCATATTCTAAGAAAGTATTAGATAATTTAAAAAAGGAAAAAGTTAATGTTTTCCGAATAAACTTATCTCACACACCACAGAACCAAATAAAATCTAAAATTTTATATCTCAAAAAGAATAAGATAAAAAATATATGTATAGATACAGAAGGTGCTCAAATAAGAACTACTGAGTGTAAAAAAAAATACTATCTTAAAAAAAATAAGATTATTAAAATTTCAAATATTGATAGAAAAAGTAATGATAATGAAATTTCCCTATATCCAAAATTCAATCTTTTATCTGTAAAGAAAAATACTGTCATTTATATAGGTTTTAACAATCTTGAACTTAGAGTTTTAAGAAAAATACAGGATAAAAACTTACTGATTTGTAAAGTTTTAAAAAATGGTTATCTCGAATCCAAAAAAGGCGTTCATATAAAATGTAATTTAAAACTTTCACCTTTAACAGATAAAGATATTTTTGCCTTAAAGACTGCGAAAGAACACAATATAAAACATTTTGCGATAAGTTTTGTAAATTCTCATGAAGATTTAAAGATTGTTAAAAGTTATGTTGGTAAAAAAAGTAAAATAATATCAAAAATTGAAACAAATAATGCGATTAAAAATTTAAAAAAAATATCGCAATTCTCTCACGCGTTGCTTATTGATAGAGGAGATTTGTCAAGATATATTCCAATTGAACAAATTCCACTTGCTCAAGAACAAGTTATAAAGTTTTTAAATAAAATAAATAAACCTACTTATGTAGCAACAAATCTATTAGAAACAATGATTGAACAAAATTTGCCAACACGAGCAGAGAGTCATGATGTATACTCTACTTTAAAACAAGGAGCAAAAGGCCTTGTTCTGGCAGCTGAGACAGCTATAGGAAAAGATCCAGTTGCGTGTGTAAAATTTTTAAAAAAATGTATTAAAGAATTTAATAGAAGTAAAAAAATAATTAAAAATTGAAAAAAAAAACAAAAGTAAATGCAGCTATATTGATAATAGGTAATGAAATTTTATCTGGCAGGACTTCTGATACTAACACGAGTACTTTAGCATTATGGTTAAATTCTATAGGAGTTAAAGTTGAGGAGGTTAAAATAATTCCTGATATTGAAGAAACAATTATCGATTCAATAAATTTATTAAGAAAACTATATGATTATGTCTTTACAACAGGTGGTATAGGTCCAACACATGATGATATAACTGCCGAGTCTGTCGCCAAAGCTTTTAATCTAAAATACGAGATTCATAAAGAAGGATATAAAATTCTTGAAAAATATTATAAATCTGGAGAATTTAATGAAGGTAGACAGAAAATGATTTGGATGCCAAAAAATGCAAAATTAATATTAAATCCAACTAGTGGTGCACCCGGTTTTAATGTTGAAAATGTTTTTTGTTTACCAGGAGTGCCTTCAATTTTAAAATCTATGCTTGGTGGCTTAAAAAATGACATAGTAGGTGGCGAACCTATCTTAAGTCATACAATCAACCTCCGAACAGTCGAAAGTGAGATAGCTAGCTCCTTAACCAAGGTTCAGGATAACAATAAGGATGTTGAAATTGGAAGTTATCCATTTTTCCAAGCAGGTAAAATAGGAGTTTCAATAGTAATAAGATCTGAAGATCAAAACAAAATTAATTTTTGCAGTTCACAGATATTAGATTTTGTTAAACATAAAAAAATTAAAATTGTTGAGAAAAATTAATGTTGTATTTTGCTTACGGTAGTAATTTAAATCATTATCAAATGAAAAATATTAGATGTTTTGGATCAAGATACTTAGAATCTTTTGATCTCAAAGGTTACAAATTTATATTCTCTCACCCAAATAAATTAAATAAATTTGGTTATGGAAATATAATAAAAAAAAAGGGATCTAAGGTAATAGGAGCCATTTGGGAAATCACAAAAGAACATGAAAAAATATTAGATAGTTACGAACAATTTCCTAATATTTATAAAAAAGAATATTTTTATTTAAGAAAAAAAAAGGTTATGTTTTATATTATGTATAAGTATTTTATTAAAGACCCACCTAAAAGTTATGTTGATACAATTAACAGAGGCTATGAAGACTGTAATATTGATTTGAGAATTAAATATAGATTTTAAATGATTAAATTTAACTCAAGCCCAGAACCAACTATAGGGGTTGAGATAGAACTTCAATTAGTAGACAAAAATAATTTAAATTTAAACAATATTTATTATGTCTATAATTAACGAACATATGAAAAAAATTATAGTAATATTATTTATTTTTTTGTTATATTCAGCAAATCAAGTAATAGCTGAGGAAAAAATAAAAATTTTTTATTCAGGATTTTCTTTATCAAATACTTACGAGTCTAATGTTGCATACGCAAAATATACCTCAAATTTAATTAAAGAAAAAAACCCTGAAACAGGAATTAATATAATTTCACATGAATTATTAAACAAAGTAAAAAAGAGTAAATTTAATAAAATTGATTTAGACACAAAGAATTTATTAGATTTTGATAAATATCCAGATAGTGCAATTGTTATGTCTGTTGCTTTACAACATGAGGAATTCACACAAGAATTTAATTATTCAAGTCAATCATATATGGGTTTTTATGATGCTTATTTTCAAATATTGTTTTATGATTTTTCTGATAAAAATTTAATTGCAAGTATTCCATTTGATTTTGAAATTCAAATGCTTTCAGAAGTTAAATTTGAGGAAAGTCAAATATTAAAACGTATTAAAGATTTTTATGTTAATGATGATCCTTTTTTGGATTTGGATCAAAGAATTAATCAATTTGAAATTAAAAAAAAGTATGATCGTAGAATTGGTATTACAAAGGTTGATATCCAAGATAGAGCTTTTGAAGAAATGCCAAATAGCTCTAGTGAATCTGTAAAAAATCTTATTGCGCAAACTTTTTCAAAAAGACTCTCAATACACCATAATGTAGCAATTGTTCCTTTTATGGAAGGCCAGGCAATTGGAAAAGATATGAAATTAATGTTTGTTCAAACAGATGAAATTTATTCAATAAAATTGCCAAATCCTGATTATCATATTCATATTAATCTAAAAGGTTTTAAAAAGGTATTAGCAAAATCATCTGCATCAGAGGACCTATACCTTTATGGATCATTTGTAGACTTGAAATTTTTTCAACCTGATTTAAATAAAATATATTTTGATGAAGGATTAAGAGGTGTTACGAAAATAAAAATTCCCAAAGGTCAAACTGAAGTAAATGACTGGAGAAAGTACTACTACAACTTAGAAATTTTATTTAATAATTTTTCAAAAAATATTATTAAACAAGATAAAAAATGGCTAAAAGAGACAACTAAAAATAAAATTAAAAAAGATCTTAAAAATTTAAAAACTCTTCTTGAAAAAGTTAAATAGACTAAGCTGATAGATCTAATTCATCTAATGCATCATCTAAGTTTTTATCATCTTTGATCTTTTAAGTACTTAAATTAAGATCATCTAGTGCCTTATTTACATTAGTTGAATCTTTTATTTTTTTAACCTTAGCGCCAGTAATAATTAATTTTGTTGTTTTGTACATATTTTTTGAATAAGCAGGTAGTTGAGGTAAAATTTGAGCTATACCTATAACGTTATTTAAATTATTTAGTATTCCAAAAACAATATCGCCTGATTGACCTACATTTTTAACAGTGTTACTTGCAGCATGATAAAGATTGTATGTAGCAATTGCTGCATTCAAAGCATAAGGCAGTGATTGAGCGTAGTAAGCTTTACCTTGTTCTGACAGCTCTAAACTTTCGTCCTGGATATTGTTGACAATTACAGTACTCTGACTTTCCACAATTTTTCTTGTTGATTTCAATCTATTGTTTTCACTGCTTTTGCTGTCTTTCATGTAAGCAATATGAGACCTAATTTTATCAGCGTCTGTATTTAGATCGTAGGCACGATATAATAATTCTAAAGAAATAAGGTAGTTTTCTGAAGATTCAAAAAACAGATACGATACTACGCTTGTGGCATTATATTTATGAAATTGAGATTTAGAAATAGATGAAGATAAGGAAGCACTTAATTTTTTAGGGTTGTCATAAACTTTAATTTTTGTAACTTTTGCAGTTTCTGTTTTTTGTTTTTGATCTTTTAATATTTTATTTTGTTTTGCTAATAATTTTTTTTGTTCGTTTTCAATTTCTTCAATTTCTTTTTGTGCTAAAAGTGCCTCTTTTTCTGCTTGTTCTAATGCTTTAAGATTTTCTTCTGAAATTGCTACATTATCAATATTTTTTTTAGCAATTTTTACGTCTACAAAATAATCTCTATTTACACATTTTGCTTGTGTTTTATAAGAATTATCTGCTGCAACAATGCTTTGATCTGTTCCGTAATTGAAAAAAAACTTAGTACTAAAATTACCGTTTGGAGAATCGTATCGAACTAAAACTCTATCCGTATCTGTAGCTAAAACTGGATAAACTCTTTCTTCTGTATATTCTTTATCAGTAATATATCTATGTGTCCCTTTTAGAATTCTATCTTTTAAATCTAGTTCGTATATATCAAGTAAAGGTCTGTAATCCTCTGTTGTTAAGTCCCACGGTTGCTGACACTCATATCTTATAATTTTCTTTCTATTATCCTCTATAACTTCATTTTTAGCTAGAGCTTCTAAAAGATTTTTTGAACCAGATTTTTTTTTCTTACTTGTAGTTTTTCTAGTTTTACTTTTGTTAGATTCAAGTAACTTTTGATTTTCCAATTCTTCTTCAGCTTTTTTTTGCGCTAAAAGTAATTCTTGTTTTTTTTTCTCTTCTTCAGCTTCAGCTTTCTTTTGTTCAAGCTTTTTTTTCTCTTCTTCGATTTTTAATTTTGCTAATTTTTTTTTTTCTTCAGCTTCAGCTTTTTTTTGTTCAAGCTTTTTTTTCTCTTGTTGACTTTCAAAAACCTCTTCTAATTCTTTTTTAGCTTCTTCTGATGGTTCTTCCTCTGTTTTAGTAGTTTCTTTTTTAGCAATTTGTTTTTTACCTTTTCTGCAACCAGGCGGGGCAGATGACGCACTTGCAAATAATTTTTGTTTAGCTTTTTTACATTCTATAACAGTTATCAAACCATCAAGGTATTCTTGCTCTATGTTTTCAAGTTTAGCTGCCAGATTTCCGGCTTTTTTCTTTTTCTTTTTCTTTTTTTTCTTTTCCTTTTTGACTACTTTAATTTCTTTTGTATTTGATTCTGAAGTTTCATTATCAATTTTGCTATCTTCAAAAAAGGTGTCTGCAAAAGCAAATCGAACACTGTGCTTAAGCTTTAGTTGATTTTCAAATTTTTTATGATTTTGAGCAGTTTGATTAATAAATTTTTTAATATGTTTTTCAGAATTTACATCTGTATCAAAAGAAAAAAGAATCCAATTCATTTTTCCTGCTTTGTAAAAATAATGTTCAGCTCTTAACATTTCATCTGGAATTAATAGATTTTGCTTATTAATAAATTTCATTATAATTCCTTCTCTCCTATTAAATGGAACATATTGAGCTTTATTAAAATCTGGACTTGCGAGCTCATCAGCTTTTATTTTTCTGACACTCAAACACGCTATGCTAGTTTGGAGATCAATTACTTTAAAAAATATTTTTTTATCAGATTCTATACATCCTCTCTCTTCATCTCTTTTAAAAGTAAGACCTCTAAACCACATATTTATAATGCCTTCTCCTCGTTGCCCAGTATTATCAAAAGTAAAAATTTCTATTAAACCTTTTAATTTATCTTCTTCTGTGTATGCATAGAAACGGTTAATCCATTCTAAACCTTCAACTCTTCCTCTAATATCTTTGCCAATTTGTTTATATTCTTGATTTTGCGTGTTCATCTTAATTTTTTTTAATTTTAATTCATATGATTCTGATGTTTCTGTGTTTTGAGCT
>CACLNT010000007.1 GCA_902608385.1 uncultured Pelagibacteraceae bacterium | reverse complement strand
ATAAAATTTCAATTTTTAATAGAAATTAAATTAAAAATTACTTTTTTATAAAAAATTATGTATTTTTAACAAACATCATCAATATAAATCCTGTAATAAAAAAAATAGAAACCGATAGGAAGCCAATCCTTTGAGAATATAAATAAGTTAAAGTTCCAACCGTTAATGGTCCAGCAAACGCAGTAACTCTTCCTGAGAAGCTAAACAAACCAAAACCTTTTCCTAAATCATTTTTATTTAATAAATTTGTCATCATTACTCTACTTGCACTTTGAATGGAGCCGATAAAAAAAGAAATCACCATAACATTATAAAAGAATTCATTTTTCGTTTGTGCAATCATAGATCCGTAAAAGACTGTAGCTGTTAATACCGCAATACAAGTTAAAATAATTATTTTAGATGAAAGTTTATCATTTAAATATCCACCAATCAAAACTCCGATGAATGCAACAATGTTTCCAGCGATTGCAAGTTTTAATAATTCAGCTGGAGTAAAACCAAAAACACCTGAAGCATATACGCCACCGCCTGCTATAAGTACAATTAAAGCATCAGAGTAAATCATTCTTGCTAAAAGAAATTTTCCTGTAGAAGTAAATTTATTTTGCCAAATTATTTCAATTATTTTTTTAAATACTGGAACTGAATCATAATTATCATCATAAGAGATTTTTTTTTTAAAATAATAAATCATTGGTAAAGAAAAAAATAAAAACCAAAGTGCAACCACAAAAGGAATGAATCTTATATGTTCAAAATTATTTTTATCTAAACCAAAAGGAACTTGTTCAGGTAAAACAAATAAATATAAAGTTAATAATATTATTGGAACAGATCCAATATAACCTAAAGCAAAACCAAAGCCTGAAGTTTTTCCAATGTTATTTTCATTAGAACATTTTTTTAATAATGAATTATAAAATATAGATCCAACTTCGTAACAATAATTTGAAATAAAAAAAATAATTAAAGTAAATAAAATAT
Organism: uncultured Pelagibacteraceae bacterium; assembly: GCA_902608385.1. GTDB lineage: Bacteria > Pseudomonadota > Alphaproteobacteria > Pelagibacterales > Pelagibacteraceae > Pelagibacter. Next base: position 67,016 of record CACLNT010000007.1, on the reverse strand, counting down.
AATTTGGATGTGGCTTAGCAAACCAGAAGAAGCAAGTCGTTAAGATGCAAAGTAAAGTAAATATTTGTAAGAAATTTATTTTACCTTTTGGTTTTTTGTCAGCTAGAGCTCCAAGGAAAGGTCCGCTCAATGCAATTACAATTCCACAGAGACCTGCAGTCCATTGCCAGTAAGCTGCTCCTACTTGCGGATCTCCTACAATTTGGTTTGCAAAGTAAGCTGACGTAACAAATGTTATAACAATCATAGTGTAAGCTGAATTTGCTAAATCATATAGTGCATAAAAAAATTTGCTCATAGTTTTGTATCTATCCCTAATAAATGTTCTAATGCCCCACTCTTTTTCCACTTTTTTATCAAAGAACCTAAGTCTACAGTAGTTTGTGCAACAAATTCTTTATAAATTGTTTTGTAAGCTGGTCCAAGCTTAATTCCATTGTCATTGTTAACTAGTAAAATCTTATTTTTACTTAAGCTTAATACTTTTCTTCTAACTGTTTCTCTTGGAAGTCCCAGAACATCTGCAATGCTTGCAAAACTTAACTTGTTATTTCTTATTCTTCTACTTTCTCCAATCTGTGTCATCTGATCTTCAAGCTCTGAAAATGTTTTATTTCCTGCTTTATTTATTTGATAAAGCGAATGACTAACAACAACTTGAAGTATAACGAAAGATTCAAAGTCCATTTTTAAATTTTGGCGCACTCTTGTATATAAAGAGAGAATGAACATCACCCAATGGTAAAGCCCTTGAGAAAAAATAGGTTTTTTTTCACCTTTTTCTTTCGTGGCTTCTTCAAAAGAAATGATTTTATCTATACCCATTGTAGTTTTTTCTAAACTCATTGTAGTTTTTATCTCCCCTGTCATGGGTATTTTACAACCTAAAATAGGTGTAATCAATCTTTTTACATAGCTTGGTTTTTGAGCAATGTTTGTCAATAATTATGAAAAGTCTCTCCTTATTGTAGGTTTTTTTTTCACTTTAAGCGGTGAAAGTGGTAAATATTCTGATATTAAAAGAGTAAAATATTAACTATGTTTGAAAAACTAGAAGATTTAGCAAAAAATAATAAGAAAATTTCTGATTTTCATATTAGAGCGGGTTCTCCATTGTCTTACAGGCAAACTGGGGAAATTATAATGGTCAAAGAAGTCATTATAAAAGAGCAAGATTTAAAAGATTTAATGTCAATGAATTGTAATGAGGTTGAAACAGAAAGATTTGAAACCACTCATGAATTAGACTCGGCAGTGATGATAAGCGGACTTAGATTTAGGGCAAATTTTTATAAAACAATTAATGGGCCGGCTGCTGTTCTTAGAAGGGTTGAAAGCAAAATTCCTGAAATGGATCAATTTAATTTACCACAATCACTTTATGATGTCGTAGATTTTCATAAAGGTTTAGTTTTAGTCACAGGACCAACAGGTTCAGGAAAATCAACAACACTTGCTGCAATTATAAATGAAATAAATAAAACTAGATCATCAAATATTATAACCGTAGAAGATCCTGTAGAATTCATTCATAAAGATAATAAAAGTATAATTTCTCACAGAGAAGTTGGAAAACAAACAAAATCTTTTGCTTCAGCTTTAAAGGCAGCGCTAAGAGAAGACCCTGATGTAATTCTTGTTGGAGAAATGAGAGATCTTGAAACAATTGGTCTAGCATTAACGGCAGCTGAAACTGGCCACTTGGTTTTTGGAACTTTGCATACTAGCGGTGCCCCAAGTACAATTAATAGAATTATTGATGTGTTCCCGCCAGAACAACAAGAACAAATTCGTGCACAAATTTCTACATCTTTAAAAATGGTAATGACACAAAGATTATTAAAAACAAAAGATGGTCAAGGTAGAGTTGCTGCATTTGAAATAATGAAATGTACTCCTCCAATTCAAAACCTAATTCGAGAAGCAAAAATTCACCAAATACCAAGCATAATGCAAACTGCTGTTAGAGATGGTATGATAACGATGGATAAATCCTTAGAGGAATTAGTTAAATCAGGAAAAATAGACCAAGGTGCCGCAAAAGCAGGACATTAAAGGGTTCTCGTTACTAGAGCTGCTTGTAGTTGTAGTTATTGTAGCTGTAATATCCGCTGTCGGATATCCAAATTTTATGGATTGGCGAAAAGACAGGGAAGTAAGAGCTGCTGCACAAAAAATTGCCTCTATGGTTTCAGGTATAGTAGCACAAACACAAAGAGGATCTTTTCCTTATGCTCAATTTACTTTTGGTATTACAGACGGTGTAGATAAAAAAATTTTTAAAACTAAAGGAATGTCACAAAAAAGTTTAGGCACTATATTAAACGCAGGTAATACTCTAAACTGTGACATAGTAAATTCAGGTGTTTGGGATAATCACGAAGTTCATGTTTATGAAGCTGAAGTTGCCATTCATAAAGATAATTCTGGTGCAGTTTGCTTTTCAAAAGATGGTTCGCATTATGGTACATCCGGATCTTTAGCTTCAAATCCAAACGCAAATATACGTGGAACAATTTCAGATACTTACATTGTTATATGTGATCTAAACCAATACGACATTAATGGAATTCAACAGAATGGGGTAAAAGGAGAGTGTAAGCTTTCAAGTTTGCAAAAACCAGCTTATTTAGTGGAATGGTCAAGATTTGGTGGTACAAATCTATACCAGTGGAACGGAAATGCTTGGTCAATTAAATAAAAAAAATTCTGAAAAGGGTATGTCTCTTATAGAGGCCTTGGTATCAACCGCAATTATTAGTATTGGTTTTATAGCTATATTCCAAATGGTCAGTTACTCGATTCAATCTATAGATGTTTCTAACGAAAGAACAAAAACAACCTATTTAACGGGAATGGTTGCTGAAGATTTACTTGCTGATAAATTTGCTGATATTTCGGGAAAAAGACTCTATGAACACATGGTTGATATTAGACCAACCTCTGGGGATAAAAATTCTTGGTCAATGGATACTTGTTCTGAGGGAACGGTTTTAAGTAGTTCAGCAGCTAATGTTTTAGATGAAAAAAAAAATAAATGGGATAAGCGATTTTCAAAGCAAAGAATTAAGTGTGATGATAATGCACCAACTCTAAAATCCTTTAAAATTTTTGATATTTGTAGTTCTGATCCACCTTGCCACTACAAAAACGGGGATATTCATGACAAATTATACTTTGGTAAAATGCAAGTTACCATAAAAGCGGGTGACAGAGTAAAAACAAAATTTCTTTATTTCCAAATTCATTGATGAAAAAAAAAATTAATTCAATAGCAGGTATAACATTAATCGAAATTTTAATAGGAGTAGTAATTTCAGTTATAATGATGGCTGCAATGTATACTTCTTATAACGTTGTTAATAGCACATACTCACAAGTAACTGATACTGCAAAAATAAGTCAAACTGGAAGAGATGTAGTAGGAATGATTATAAGAGATGTTCGAATGGCTGGATACAAATACTTTAATGACAATATTCAAACAGATAGCACTAAACATATTCCAATATTAATTACAAAAAAAAATCCTTCTAACCCTTGTGATAAGATAGAAATTGTTTTTGGTGATATTAGATATGATCGATCTGTAACACCTATAAAACAAGAATTTGAAAGAATAAAAATAACTTATGAATGTATACTTTCCAACATTCCAGATAAAGAAAGCCCACTAACAGGAGGTACCGGTTTCAATTCTTTAGGAACTACAAAACAAATTAAGGCTATCCATAAATCAAAAGTGAAATGGGATGACGTAAGCAAAAAGTGGTTAGATCCAGATGCTGATGGAGATTCTGAAACTTACTTATCTGAACCAATTGTGCAATATATCGAAGATTTAATTTTTGTTCCTATCGGCCCGGATGGACAAGCTTATGACCCTCCCCCTTCTACCACAAATAATCCAGATAAATTATATACAATCAAGGTAGTGGACATCTTATTAACTGTAAGATCAAAAAAAAGATTTTTTAGAACTTCAAAAAAAAGAGTAAAAAAAGGTCTTATCGATGATAGTAGAAAAATAAATAAAGATGATAAGTATTTAAGAGATACAATTGTTGTATCTGCACATGCAAGGAATTTGGGAATTCAATAGAATGAAAAATAACAACGAAAAAGGATTTGCTTTGGTGTTATCACTTGTATTAATGCTTGCAATGTCATTAATGGGTGGAGCTTTGATTGTAATTTCAGCAGGAGATCACTCTTCCAATAATCAAAATGATCAATATCAACAAACCTTTTATGTAGCAGAAACAGCTTTGCTTGAAGGGGAAAGGTGGGTTCTTAATCAATACTTAGGACCATATGTATCTGGAACAAGAGACACGTCAAAAAGAAAATTACCCGTAAATCAAACAACTTCTTTCAATGGAACAATGACTTTAGAAAATTATCAACTTGATGCTTCACATCGATTTACGGTGAACTATCTGGGTGGAGCTTCTAATACATATGATATGGTTAGTAATGGAGATATCTGCTTTAAAAGTTTTCCAGGTGCTTTCGATCCTACATCAGGTTTACAAACTGATTTTAAAGTAGTTGAAGATTTCGACGGTAATCAGGGTGCCATCAGCAATAATTATGGAACATTATTACGTATAAGTTTGGAAGACAATGGTACTGTTCAAGAACAAAACGAAGCAGAAAAATTAAAATTCTTCTATTATGAATTTTTTGTGACTCAAATTGGAGCTGCTCCTTTTAGAGGAACCGGCTCAAGCATTAAAAAATCTGCAACTGATACTGGAAATGATGGTATGGCATATAGAATTTATGGATGCGGAATTAGGAACGGAGCTGGCCTTGATCCAATGGTTATTAATTTAGAAAGTGTGATTGTTTTACCAAAATAGAATTAATATTGGGCACAAAGACATTGATGATTTTTCTTACAATTTGTTATAATAGCTAATTAAATGAGAAAAATTTTATTACTTTTATTATCACTCTCTTTATATATGTCGCCAGTGCAGGCTGCTTGTGACTTCATTATTGATATTGGGGATAATAAAGCAAAATTTGTTAAAAAATTTGGAGAACCATTTCCTCAGTTTGATGGTCTATTCATGTTGCCTGTAATATCCACGGATATATGTCCAAATGATAACTTAGATCAAGGTATTGCAGTTGAATATATCTTTTTAGGTGAAAATCTTGCTGCAATAAGAATGGTTGTTTTTAACGATGAAAAAAATTCATTAAGCAACAAGCTAACGCTTATGAATTATGCAAAAAAAACTTATGGAGATTTTGATACAGGTGAAAATCCAGCTATTTATAATAATTTTGCATCTTGGGAAACGTTTGGCAAAATAATATTATATAAAAGATTAAGAAGTCCTGAAGGTAGAATTGAGGAGGAAATTTATATTTCAAATAATGAATATGATTTAAAACTTGGAGCATTCTATAATGAAATAGAAGAAGTAGAAGACGGTAAACCTGAAGAAGAGACTGAATAAAATATGAAAATTAAATTTTTTATAATTAACTTATTAATATCATTTATTTTATTAACAAGTAACGCTTTTTCAAAAGCTTTACCGCCAGGATCTGGTATTGGAGATGTTCCTGCTAACGTATTAATTCTTTTAGATAGATCTGGGAGTATGTCGGCAAAAATGATTGATGGAGCTGGAGTTTACTATCCTATGGATCAAGTTTTTGATTCTAATGGAGATGTATATGTTGCGCAACTTATGACGGGAATTAAAAAATTTACTTACGATACAAAACTAGTGGATAAAAATTTTGCAAATTCAGGAATATTTTCAGGAGTAACTACATCAGGAACAACGTGTAATATAAGGTATGTTTATTCTATGGGAATACACGGTGGCAATTTATACATCGCTGATTATTTGGGTGGAATTTACAAAATTAATATAGCCAGTGGAGCATGTTTGTGGAAATCTTCAGACAAATATTATCGTAAGATGAAAATCAGAGGCGATATTTTGTATGCTTTAAGTTTTAAAGGTTTATATGTACGTAACTTAAGTACAGACACAGATATCTCATGTAATGCTATAACAAATAATCAAATTAATAATTCGTATTCTATAGGTCTTGATGCCTCTGGAAGCAATTTTTATTTTCATCGTTATAGATATATATATAGACATGCAATTACAAATAATTGTCCATCAGCAAATTATACTAGCCGTATTTATATTAAATCTTTGAAGTATTCATGGGGAATGGAAGGCCATCCAACAGATGACTCAATTCTATACGTAACAAACATGAACCAGCATAAATTATATAAATATACAATGAATGCAAATAGAAATGGTCTAACTACTTCTAGCAGTAAAGGAAGTAGAGGTGCTGCAAAATCAACAGCTTCAAAAGTTAAAAGCTATTATCCTAGAGATATAGCTATAGACACAACTAATGACAGAATTGCTGTTTCAGATTACTGGAAGCCCTCAGTTCAGTTCTATAATTTAAACTTAGGTTGGTTAAAAGAAATAGGAGGCAGCACGGGAACAAGAATGACCGGAGCGCATGAAGCAATTCAAGCTATTACATCGGATCCTGCTTTAAAAGCAGGAGTTAATTTCGGATTTGGTTGGTGGTCTTCTCAATGGAAAGGTGGAGCAAAATGGTTTACAGGCTGGAATACAAAAAAAGATCAAGGAATCCCTTGTACTAGTAATAATTGTTTAAAAGTTAAAGTTCATGCTGACGGTGCAGAAAAAACTTGGAAAGTTGTGAAAAGTGTAAGTCCAAAAGGTGGGACAGATGCCGCTATATGGGCAAGAATGGCAAGTCAATATTATGCGAACGCAACACATTCACCCATTGATGATGGTTCTCCATGTCAAAATAGTTATGTATTGGTTATTGGAGATGGAGGGTGGCAAAATCATGATACTGCAATAAAGCAGGTAAAAAATATGAAAAAACCTGAAAATGGTGGAATTAAAACATTTACAGTTGCCTATGGAGGAGGAATAGGTACTAACGGAATTAATAATTTTAGAGCAATGGCTATAGCTGGTGGAACTAAAGATGTAATTATTGCTGACAATACAGCCTCTTTAAAATCACAGTTAAAAGCTGCTATTTCACAAATTATTGCAGCCAAATTGTCATTTACTGCGCCTGCAATTACGGCAACAATTGAAAAAGGTGGAAGCTTGTTTCAAGCACAATTCGATTATCAACAAAACAAAGAGTGGAATGGAACTTTAACAAGAACAGCAATAGATTCTAAAGGGGATATTGACCCAAATGATACTTGGAGTGCAGCTAATTTAATGCCCAATCCAGATGCTAGAAATATTTGGACTATAATAGATGCTGATTACAAGGGTGTACCTAATGATGCTGGTACTGCAACTGTACGTAAATATAATAATTTTGTAGAAGGTAATTTGTCCGACATAACCGGATTATTTGAAAGATTAGGAAATGAAGTTGCCGGATATCATAGTGAGAATAGTGATAATGATCCACCCAATACAACGAGATGTTCAGGCAGTTCAAAACCTGGGTCAGCCAACATAGAAAATGGAACTGATGATGATATTAAAGGACTTATTAATTTTATACGAGGGGAAGATTATTTTGATTATAATTCAGATTGTAATTTAACTGAAGTAAGAAAAGACCCATTAACTTGCAATTTTACAAAATGCATATTGGGAGATATTTATCACTCTGAAATGGTTGTTGTTGACGAGCCTAATGCAGAAACTGCCTTTGTTGGAACAAATCAAGAAGCATATTGGAGATCAATTAAGGGCTATAAAGCTTGGGCTAACAGTATAGTTAGAGACTCAGTTATTTATGTCGGAGCTAATGATGGGATGCTTCATGCATTTGATGCAAAAACTGGTGTTGAGTTATGGGGTTTTATACCACCATTCATAGGCGGCAGATTACCTGAAATGGTTAATGCAAATTTAAATAGAAATAAAGATCAAGGTTATGGTGGATCCAATGCTATATACGGTGTCGATGGTTCTCCTGTTGTGCATGACATGTATTTTATAAAACCAGGTACAAATGGTAAAGGCTGGTACACAATATTGATGATACCTTACGGTAGAGGTGGTGCAGGTTTTTCTGTTTTAGATGTAACAGATCCAAAAAATCCAGAACACTTATATTCAATATATAATGATTACATACTAAAAAAAGTCCATTTTGTAGATCATAAAGGAGGTTTTGAAGAATGGGAATATATAGCAACTCATTATGGTTTGGCTTCCTTTAATGAAGCAAAGAGAGCAAAAGATAATGCTGAAGATAGTTCAACATCACAAACATGTGATAGTTCTGGAAACACCCAGTGTCATAAAGCAAAAGTATGGACCCTCCCAATAAGAGGTTTAAAATCAGCAGATTTAATTGTAACGAAAGATCAACAGCCTTACACAAAGTTTACTGTTAGTTCCGATGGTGCAGGATACTCTGTTTTAAATTTTAAAGAAGAGATGACTTATTATGGATTTGATGTAGGAGCCTCAGATGAAACTAAAGGAAGTACTGATTTAGGAGTAGAAATTAAGAGCTCTTCAACAGCAACTGGACTAATTAATAAACCTGAATATGATTATAGTAAACTTGGTGACACTTGGTCGGCTCCTAGAATAATAAGGTTACCTACTGAGGGTCGAAACGATGTAAATTTGGAAGATGATGTTTATGTGGCTGTAATGGGTGGAGGATATGCCGCTGTAACTCCTGGAGTAGGATCAAATCTTACAATTGTTAATTTAGAAAAAGGTATAAATGGTTATGGTGAAGTTTTAAAAGTTATTGATATCCCTGATATACCTGGAAATAGTATCATAAATGCAGTGCCAGGCTCACCTGTTGTTATTACTCCAGATACTGCAAGAGGAGTAAGATTTAGAGGAGCTTTAGTTTATACAAGCGACCTAGAGGGAAAAATTACTAAATTTAATCTAACCAACATGACTCATGAACAAGCAAATCAGGGAGGCTTACAAATAGATCTTTATCAAAATACTACGTTGTTTAGTGCAGGAGCTACTTCAACTAATCAAAGATATATGTTTCATTCAATGGATGCAACGATAGGTGAAACAACTAATTCTATGTGGTTATATGCCGGAACAGGAAATTATGAACGTATAGCAGATAAATCTGCTGGTGTAGATAACTTGTTGCTTGGAATTAACGACCCTTATTATCCTAGATATAGAGACATAAAAACAGCAACAGAAGCTCCTGATCTAACCGAATGTGTAAATACAACAAATGATATTACTGGTGCTAAATGTCCTCAGTTAATTGGAGATAAAGGTTGGTACATAAAGTTAGATAACTATGAAAAAGTTACAGCTGAACCAACTGTATCTAGTGGATTAGTTTATTTTCCAATTTATAAACCGACTACTTCTGTTAATGCTTGTAGTTTAGGAGAAGCATTTATATGTGCTGTAGATGATGAATGTGGAACGAATTTATCTTCTAGATTAGGAAAAAGAGTTAGTACTGAACAATGCACATATGTTGGTAAAGGGGTATTATCGAGAATTGTAACTTTTGCAGGTAAATTATTTGCAAACATTGCTGGAGAGTCAGAACAAAGTAAGAAAGATTTAGTTCAAATAGAAGGCACATCAGGAGATGTTTCTACTTATAGAAATTCTTGGAAAATGAATTATTAAAATTTTTTATAGTAAAAAAAAATTATCCAAGCAAACATCGTTAACATTGTAGAAAATATTAAAGCTAATCCAACAAGTGTATCTTGGTTTACTTTCTTTCGCCATTTTTTTGGAAAAAAATTAAGAGAATAAGCATAAACAATAATAAAAATGTTTAATGCTGAAATTATAATATTAATAAATAAAAATTTTTCCACAATCATTAATTAGTGCACCATCCATCCATCATATGAGACTCTTTTAAAGTTTCTTTATGAGTTTTTACCCATAAGTTTAATTTTGTTCCACTAGCACAAGCTTCATAGTCTAATCTCATTCTTCCATCAACATTATCGCCTCCTCTACCGGTATATATAATCACTGGAGCAGAATTATCATAAGGATTTTTAAAGTTCTGATCTTTGGCATAATTTAAAAAAACGTCAGCAACCTGACCAATCCCTGAAGGAGTATTAGGTACTGAACAATTTACAATTCTTGTTGTTGATAATTTCACTGTACTTTCAATCTCACATAGTTTTAGAGAACTATGAATTAACTTAGAAAGGTTTTTAAATTGAGCTATAGTAGCGTTTCTTTTTGCTTCTGCTGTATAGCCAGAGTAAGCAGTTACTCCTACTGCAGCAAGTATTCCAATGATGGCTACAACGACTAGGAGTTCTATTAAGGTGAAGCCTTTTTTTTTTATTTTTTTCATTAATCAATTATAAAGGTTTCATATATTTTTTTCATTAATCAATTATAAAGGTTTCATATAAAGCAGTGGTTTCTCCATAACACGTAGACACTCTTACTAAAGTAGCACTGCCAGATTTAATATTGCTAACCATAATACCCCCGTTGTTGTACTGAAGATCACAATATTGTTTTGGATGTGGACCATTTAAAGCAACAGAATTTTCTCGCCAGGATTTATATGGATTATTAAACACTTTATGAAAAGCTTTTACTGCTGCTTTTCCTATTTCATTGTTGGTTTTTCTATCAGAACATTTAAGGTTATCATTCATGACATATTCGTGTTCCAAATTACATTTTAAAAGTTCCGATTTAAGATAATTAACAGTTTCTCTATGCTGTTTTTTTACGACTTGTTTTTTCGCAGCACTCGTGTACCCACTATAAGCAACCACTCCTACAGCAGCAAGTATTCCAATGATAGCAACAACAACTAAGAGCTCTATTAGAGTGAAACCTTTTTGTTTCATTTTTTAACACCAACTTGGCAGTTCAAATACTGTCCCGCCATAAGATCCAACATCTCCTGAATTTGGTTGTGACTTTCTTAATGAAGATGAAGAGTCCCAAAGATCTGGGTTTAAATCTTTGACAACATAAGTTCTTATGTAAAGTGCACACTTGGAAAGTCCTGTATTTACATCGACAACAATAGCTTCTTCGAGATATCCACCTGAAATTTCCATGCAGCCTCTAGTTGCTCTATAAACATTTTTACAAACATGATTGTTAACATGAGTTTTTATTTTGTTGGCAAAATCTGATTTATCTTTTGAACTACAACTATAGTTAACAGTACCCCCAGAAGCATCTTTAAAAGTTATATTTTGATTACCGATTTCACATTCCATAGATTTAGTTACTAAAAATTTTAAAACTAATTTGTGATTAGCTTTGAGAGTTATGTCTTTTGCTCTAGCCGTATACCCACTATAAGCAACCACTCCTACAGCAGCAAGTATTCCAATGATAGCAACAACAACTAAGAGCTCTATTAGAGTGAAACCTTTTTGTTTCATAAAATATTTTATTTTTTATTTGCCAACCTTTGAAGTAAATATATTTCTTTTTCTGTTAAAGTTTTTTTCTCTTCTTTTATTTTTTCTATTAAACTTTTTGATGATAGCAGACTTATTGTGGAAGCTAATCCAGTTAATATGATAAAATAAATAGAGTTAGGTATAGCGATTATTAAAGTAAGACAAATGCTTGACCATCCAATAAAAATTCCTTTAAGAATAGTTCTTTGGCTTTTTAAATCTTTTATTTTTATAAATAGAAAAAATAAACACGCAAAAATAAACATTGCTACTGCTAAACCCCACCTTGAAGCAACTAATGCATCTACACCACCTCCAAGTTCTTTAAGAATAATATAGGCCAAAAAACCTTCGTAAAAAAAATATATTACAAAAATTATTGAAATGACTGCGGATAAGATGTGTGAAAGTTTGGGTGAAATATTCATTATAAATAAATTAAGCTATCTAAATTGTTTTTAAATAATAGGTAAAAAATTGTTGCTAATATTATATAAGGTCCAAAGGGAATCTGTGAACTCATTTTTTTATTTTTTTTAATCAAATCAGGGGCAACGAAAACTAACGCAAAAATTGAAGACAAAAATATAACAAAAGGTATTGAAATCCATCCAAACCAAAAACCTATTACAGCTAGTAACTTTGCATCTCCTAAACCCATTCCTTCTTTTTTTCTAATTTGTTTATAAAAAAATATAATACTAAAAATAACTCCATAACCAAAAAATCCTCCTATTAAAGAATTTATATAATTTGGAAAAATAGAATTTAAATTTGGATCAAAGGACTTAATGAAGCCCAATATCATCATTGAAAAAGTTAAAGAATTTGGAATAATAAAATGTTTAAGATCAATAAAAAAAATTATTAAAAAAGATAATCCTAAAACCATTAAAAATATAGTTGTTAATGAAATTCCAAATAAAAAATAAATTATTAAAAATGATAAAATATTTATCATCTCAACTATTGGATATTGTAATGAAATTCTACTTTTGCAATTTCTGCACTTTGCATTAAGAATTAAATAAGAGATTATTGGAATATTATCATACCAAATAATTTTTTTTTTACATTTTGGACAGTGTGATCTGCCTGAAACTACTCCTTTATCTTTAGGTAATCTATAAATACAAACATTAGCAAAACTACCCCAAAGACCTCCTAAGACAGCAACAAATGTTAAATCCACTAATGTATATATATTAAAGTTTTATACTCGATGTAATTTCAACTAAACCATGGATAACATATTGAACTATCATAATTGCATCATAAAAATGAATGTATAAATTTGGTGTATTAATGATGATTTCCATTGTTGTAAAATTTATCAAAAATTGTTTAAAATACTAGTTAAATAAATGATTTTTTTTAAATCAAATAAACCTGAAAAAGACCAAAAAGAACAAAATTTAAAAATCAATATAGATTTAGAAATAATTACAAAAATGAATCAAGAGTTTGCATTATCTCTTGACCTGAATGATACATTAAAGACTGCTCTTCAAGTAATAATTGCTAGAATTAACGCACAAGCTGCCAATATATTTTTAATTAATGAAAAAAAGAAAAAATTTGAATGTATTGCTTCACTCCATCAAGATTATTTAGATGAATACGAGCTTGATTTAAAAGATGGTGTAATGGGCAGGGCAGTACAGACAAAAAAATGTATTAGAGTTGGAAATGTTAAAAAAGATGTAAGAGAAATAGCAGAATTTTATTTTGATTTAGATAATAAAACAAATTTTACAACTTATTCTGTTTTATGTTCACCTTTAATTGCTGCAAATGAATGTATTGGAGTAATTCATTGTTTAAATAAAAAAACTAACGATAAATTATTTATAGAAGATGATCGAAAATTATTAGAAACTCTGTCAGCTCCAGCAGCTTTTGCAATAAGAAATGCAAAAATGGCTAAAGAGATGATTGAAAAAAATAAAATTCAAAAAGAAGTAGAAATAGTGGGAGAAATTCAAAAGTCTTTATTATCGCAAAATAAAAAAGAACCCTTCCCTGTTGCAGGAATTAATATTCCTGCAAAAATAGTTTCTGGAGATTTTTATAATTTTTCAGATTTAGGAGATGGCAAATATGGCTTTGGAATTGCAGATGTTTCTGGTAAGGGAATTAAATCTTCACTTCTAATGTCTAAAGCATCTAGTCTTTATAGATGTTTAAGTAAAACAAATTTTTCTGCAGCTAATTTATTAATCCAACTAAATAATGAAATTTGTGAAACTATTTCAAGAGGAATGTTTGTAACAATGTTAGTTGGAATTTATGATAGTAATAAAAAAGAATTATTACTTTCAAGTGCTGGTCATGAACCTCCAATTATTTTTTCAAAAGATGGAAAATTTTCAAATTATACTGAAGCAGGCCCTCCTTTAGGAATTATGCCTAAGACAAAATATATGGAACATAAAATTCCTTTTACAGATGGCTCAATGTATATTTTTACAGATGGTATTACAGAAATAAAAAATCCAAATGGAAAAATGCTAGGGTCAGAAGGTTTTCAAAATTACATAAAAAAATATCAATCAACTCCAAATAATGAAAGATTAAAAATAATTATTGATGATATTATAGGAGCGGGACATATTCAAAAAGATGATCTAACAATTGTTACTGTAGATAGTAAATAAACGTTAAATCATTACTAATAACAGTAATTTTTGCACTCAATATGAGTAATGAAGATATGATTAATTTTAAAATAAATGATATTTTGCTAAAAAATTAAAATATGAAAAAATTATTAAGTTTAGCCTTTCTTTTTTTGCTGGTACTAACTAACCAATCTACTTCTAAAAGTTTACCTCCTGGAAGTGGTACTAGCATACCTGCAAACATATTAATTTTATTAGACCGTACTTTTAGTATGAATAGCCCCGCAAATAGATCTGCTGGAAGTCATAGAATGAAAGAACCTATGGCTGTGGTTCAAGATTCAACACATGGACATTATTGGGTAGCAGAAATAGATAATGGTGGAATAATTGCGTGGAATGATACGCCAAATCAATTTGCTCCTTATGGAAAAATAAATAGTGTTTCAGCTAATGGATGTAGGACCAGTGCTCCCTGGGGGAACATGCCGAACCAAAATTCAAAAGGTTATAGAGATAATGTTGTAAATATAGAAGAATATAATGGCATGCTTTATATGGCACATTTAAAAAATGATAATCCAAATTATAGCTTAGTAACGCAGCTTGATCCTCGTACAACTACACGACTTGATACGAGTAGACCTGATAGAGATAGATTTTGTGTTAATCAAGTTGCTGCTATAGGTTTCGCGAGCAATCATCTCGCAATTGATATTCAAGGTGACACTTTATATGCGATGGGCGGAGGAAAATTTGGAGGGGGTAATGCCTATCTTTGGGTAAAAGACTTATCATTAAATGATGATTTTACAAATAATACTAATTGGGCATGTTCAACTAATTTTTCAACTGGTAACAAATATAGAATTGATGGTACTGGAGATTTACATACTGCAGCAAAATTTGTTACCGCTATTACAGCTGATAGCAATAATGATTATTTATACGTTGCAAATAGCAATGACAGTAAAATTTGGAGTTTTAAAGTTACAAATGGATGTGTAAGTGAAACAAAAACTGCTGCCTTTGTTAATCCATGTGGAGAATCTCATGGGTTAGTTACTGATCCACTTGATTCTACAATATTATATTCAGCAGGAACATATACACATAAAATTTGTAAAATTAAAGTTAACAATGGAAACATTGTTAGTGAGATTGATTCACAAGGAATAGCTGATGCGTTTGAACCTTCAGTTCCTGGTAAACTTTATTTAATGGAGCCTCGTAGTATAAGCTTTAACCAAGCTGGTGAACTCGTTGTTGCTAATAGAGGACGACTTGAAGTAGTTATAATAAATAAAAATTTAGAATTTCAAAGAGTATTTGGTTTAAGCGGTGTATCAAAACTAAGAGGAGCTGTTGAAGCTATTAAAGCTGTAGTATCGGACAGTGCACTGACAGAAGGTGCTCAACTTGGTTTAGGATTGTGGAGTCATAGAAATGATTCTACATACCTTAGATGGAACACAGCTAATGATCGAGGTCACCCATGTACTACTAAAAATTGTCTAGTAGTTAAAATTGATGATCAGGGAGCTAATAAAATTTTCCAATATTTACAAAAACCAATTTCATTGTATAGAGCAACGCACGCTAACGCCTTTTCGAGAATGGCAGAATCATATTTTAAACATTCCACCGACTCTCCATGGGATGCAAGTTTAACTTGTCAGGTAAATTATGTGATTGTTATTGGTGACGGTGGTTGGTCATCTGGCACTCATACCGAAGCATTAAATACAATGAGAGATTTAGCGAATGACGGCATTAAAAGTATTATGGTTGCATTTGGAAACGAAATATTAAGCAACACATCAGCACTAAATAAATTTGACCAAATGGCTGCTGTTGGTCAGAGCCCATACACGGAATCTGTAAAAGCTTTGACTGCGGAAGATCTTAAAACTGAGCTCAAATTAATAATAGCAACTATTACAAGTGAAAATTTATCCTATACCGCTCCAGCAATCACAGGTTCAATAGCAGAAGGTGGAACTTTGTATCAAGCTCAATTCGATTATTTTGCAACGAGAGAATGGCAAGGATCCTTAAAAAAGGTAAAAGTAGAAGATTTATTGAAGTCAGCAACCACAGGTGTTCCTCCAACTCCTGTATGGAAAGCAGAAGATCAATTAATAACACCAAGCCTTAGAAATATTTGGACTTCTCATGAAAAATTACCTTCTACTCTTGATAACTTTTCAGACACATATGCTAATGAAATACATACAAATCTTTTTCAATTAACTGGAAATCAATTAAGAGATTATCATAATGATAGTGGCAGTATTACAGGCGTTGGTCGTTGTGGAATCAATGGAGATAATGTTGCTTCTGTACAAGATGGTATATTAGATGATGCGGCTGGATTGACAAACTTTATAAGAGGAGAAGATTATCTTGATTATGATGGAGACTGCAATTTAACAGAGACAAGACCTCACTATTTAGCTGATATTTATAATTCTCAAATAGTGATGGTTGGTAAACCATCTGCCGATACAGCATTTATGAATCCTAATCAAGAATCGTTTTTTAGACATAAAAAAGGTTATCAAGCTTGGGCTGACAGTATAGTTAGAGACCCAGTTATTTATGCTGGAGCAAATAATGGAATACTTCATGCTTTTAACGCTGACACCGGCGATGAATTGTGGGGTTTTGTTCCTCCTTTGCTTGTTGGAAATTTAGCAATACAGATGAATCCAGGTTTAAATAAAACTACAGGTGGAGGATCAGTTCCCATATACGGCGTAGATGGTTCTCCAATTGTGCATGACATGTGGTTTAAAAAACCAGGAGGCACAGGAGAAGCATGGCACTCAATATTAATGGTACCTTATGGAAGAGGTGGAGCAGGTTTTTCTGTTTTAGATGTAACAGATCCAAGGAATCCAGAACACTTATATTCTATCTTAAATCATGCTGGAACGGTGTATCGTTCTGATCATGATGGAAAAATTCATCCGTATAAATATAAAGGAAACAGTTACGGATTGTATAATTTTGAAGAAATAATTAAAGTTAATGACAATTTTAATACCAATCCATCTGTATCGCAAACATGTAATAATCTTGGGAACACATCTTGCTACGTAGGTAACACATTAACTATAAAAAATGTGGTAAATATTGATCCTTCAGCAGATATTAAAATTTATCTTGATGGTAATGACGTAACTGGTTCTGCAACTACTACCCAATCAGGTCCAGATCTTATAATAAAGTTAGGATCGAACATTACTTACAGTGCTGATGGAGCATCAGGACATACTAGCAACAACGCAGGAATAACAATTACTAATCCAATGCCTATAAATGGAGCAGAGTATGATTATAGGTACTTAGGTGATACAATGTCTAGTCCTAGAATATTCCGTTTACCAAATGATGGGGCCGGTGATGCACAAGACGAAGATGATATTTATGTTGCTGTTATGGGAGGTGGTTTAGGAGCTCCCTTTATAGGATCTAATTTATTAGTTATAAATTTAGAAAATGGAAAATTATTAAAGCAAATAGATATTCCTGATTTACCTTTAAATGGAATTGCTAATGCAGTACCAGCAACACCGATTGTAATAACTCCAGATCAATCACTTCAAGCTAATTATAGAGGTGCCCTAGTTTATGTTAATGATCTTGAAGGAAAAATTACCAAAGTAAATTTGACAAATATGAAAGACGACAGAGCACAAGTTGGAAGCCCGACTCCAATATTTTTATACGACACAACAACTCTATTTTCTACAAATTCGACTTCGAGCAATAACAGATATATGTATCACGGTATGGAAGCAACTATTGGTGGTGATACTAACAACTTATGGTTATATTCAGGTACAGGAAACTATCGAAATCTAAACGATACAGGTGTAGCAAACCGAAATGATGTCGATAATTTATTAATTGGAATAAAAGATAAATATTTTCCAAACTATAAAAACAGTACTTCTGTATCTATTGATGGTTTAACAGAATGTAAAGAGACCACTCATGATATGCCTCCTTCTCCTGGAGCTAATTGCCCACAAACTACTGATCTTGGCTGGTATATAAAGCTTGAACCAGGCACTACCTCCGAAAGAAGAAAAGTTACAGCTGAGCCAACTATTTCTAATGGTAAAGTCTATTTTCCTGTATACAAACCTGCTACGTCAAGTCAATGTGCTTTGGGTGATGCTTATGTTTGTGGCGTAGATGATGAATGTGGTACTAATAGTTCATCTTTACTTGGAACTAATACTGCACCCCATACTTCTGAAAAGTGCTTCAATGTAGGACAAGGTGCGCTTTCAAAAATAATTGCTTTTAATGGTAACTTATATGCTAACATTGCAGGAGAAACTAATACCGGACCTAAAGATTTGTTGATTTTAAAATCATTAACTGGTGATACCCAATCACTAAGGTTAAATTGGAAGGAAAATTTTTAATTTATATTTAAAAAGTACTTGAAACTTCTATGTTTGCACCATAATCAGGTATTTCGCTCATCAAACTGTAATTTGAACTAACTTTAATATCAAAACCATTTAAATTTCTTTTATAATCGAAAAAAGCTTTATTATCATCTAATGCCATAGCATATTCAGTGTCTTTATTTGAAATATAACTTCCACCAAAATACAAACTATCAGTATAACTACTTCCGCTAGATTGATTTCTTTCATAATTAAATGTTATTAATAAATTGTTCTTAGTTGTTAAATCAAAGCCAATATTAGTTTTTAAGTTATGAAATGCCCCTGTATCAACAGACAAAATGTAATTTTTATTTGGTTCTGAAACATAACTAAATACCGCATCTGAAGATGGACTAAAATCTCTACTATACTCAAGTTTACCATTTGGCTTTATCGTGGAATTTTTAAACCCAATAGTGTCATCAAACATCATTCCAATAGAGGCTATCCTTGTTTGAATTTCTTGTTTTTTGTATTTTAAAGCTAAACCTTCAGATTTTGTCTCAGTATAGCTATCAAGCTGAGTATAACCAAGATTAATTTTCCCTATTGGAGTTAAATTAAACTGATCTTTTTTAAATGTTGATCGAAATTTAATTGCACTAAATATTTGTTTGCCGTCTCTTTTGCCTCTTAAATTATGTAAGCCATTTTTATTAAAAATATCTGTTCTTAAATTACTAAACCCAAGAATGCTATCTATAAATTTTGTATCATCTTCAGATGTACTTGCATAAAGTGTTAAGCTATAAGCATCCATATCTATTGAACTGCCTATTGTCCCAACATCAACATTGTCCTGAGATGCTCGAAAGGCTAAGCCATAAAAATTATTTTCATCAGTTTTTTTATCAGCACCAAAAGTTATTCCGTTAGTGCTTATCACTTTGGTTGAAGAAGAACTGGTGTCACCTACTCTACCAATACTGATATTTCCTTCACTCCAATATGAAAATCCACCTGGCAATAGTTCATTAACTACATTTTGACCACTGGACACTGGAATTACTTTTGACAAAGATGACAGCATCTTATTAGAAAATTGAAATTTAATATTTTGATTAGTTAGTTTATTTTCTTTACCATTTCTTCTTAACCATTCAATTCGATTTAACACTGAGGAAGATGTCTGTAGAATAAAATTTTTTGCTATTTCTGCTTGTGCTTCTACTAAAGCAACTTTGTCTTTATTTTCAGTTGGGTCAATACAGCTAACAATTGAAAATCCACAAGTTAAATCGTACTCTAAAACAATATCATGATGAAAATCAGTAACATACATTTTTGTACCAGTGTTATTAAAGTCTACATCTCCTGCTCTTGTAATGTCGTCTGTCTCAAACATACCTTCGTAAGACATAGTTGAAATATCCCAAGGGGTGCTTAATGTATATTCATGAACTTCATCTGTTCTATTTTCATCACCATCATCATCTGCAATATCATCATGAGCAATAAATACTTTTTTACCGTCAGGGCTAAACGTTAAACCATGAGGATTGGGCACTTTGCTGTTGACTGAAAATTCATTAATTGCAGTCGAGTTTGCTGTAGTAATGTCAAAACCTGTGCTTAGTTCGTATTGAATAATTTTGTTATTATCGTTTCCTATAACATACAAATATGTACCATCATGATTAAAAATCATTCCAGTCGGACTTGTTAAATCAGAACGTACAGAAAATGAAGCAGTTGTGTCAGTCGAAGCAGTTGTAAGGTCAAAGCCTGTGGTTAATGTATACTCATAAACAGTGTCATTTGTAACTCCAATAACAAACAATTTAGTACCATCTAAATTAAACTCAATATCTTGCGTTTTGCCTTCGGTAATAGAAAGTTCTATACCTTGATCTGACATTGATCCTGAGGTCATATCATAAGGAGTGCTTAAATGGTATTCGTGGACTTTATCGCTATTAGTTCCTGAAAAAAACATTTTGGTACCATCATTATTAAATGTTATTCCATCAGTTACTTCCTCGTCAGCAGTAAGGTCAATAGATACAACATCATTATCCGTGGGTGCTGCTAAAGCATTCAAATTTATAAATGTAGTAATAAAAACGATTGATATTATGTATCGTGCCAACTTCATAAATTACTTTTTATATTTTTTTTAAAAATATGCTATTGCAAAAATGTATTGGAAACTTTTATGTTTGCAGCATAATCAGCTATTTTAACTAGCTTTGAAATCGAAACTATACTTTTTTTACATACGCTTTAAAGATAGACACAATAAAAGAAGATATTCCATAAGCAAACAATGCTAAAATTGTAATAAACAATAATAATAAAAACTTATTAACTCCATCTTTACTTGTTGTTTTTTGGAGTTTATCTTTTATTTCCTTATTTTCTTTTTCTAAAATTTTATTTTTAAAAATTTCTTTTTCTAATTTTATTTTTTCATTTTCTTTAAGTAATTCAACGATTAGCTGTTTGCTAACTTTATTTTCTTCAATCGCTTTAGCACTCAACATTTTTAATTTTTCATTTTCAGCTTTTAATTTTGCATTTTGGGCTTTTAGTTGTTCATTTAATTTTTTAAGGTCACCAAGCTCAATTAAATCTTTATTGAGGATAGCGCTTGAAATCTTTATATTTTTAGCAGGTTTTGTTGTTGGAATTTTTGTTTCAGTTTGTCCAAAAGACTTAGTTAATGAAATAGCTGCAATTTGATTGATTAAACCATCTTCATTGCCATACATTAAATCTAGATCAAAGTTGATATCCTCAGATTCTTTTGTAAAGGAAACGCCAGCAAAATATCCTGTGGTTGTTTCATAGGCTGGAGATTTATTTTTATTTTCTCCGCCAGCTGTAATTTTTATAGAATTGTTTAGATTATTATTAACATTGGCTCCAATATAAGGTTGAATAATAAAACCTTTGCCAAGTTCCTCTGTATATCTTACTTCAAAACCTGCCCCAAGGACCTGTTCTATTGCTTCATCGACAGACAAATCTCCATCAGTAAACTTTGATACATACTCAGGAAATCTTTGTAAGCCAAAAGTTGACTGAACACTTAAATTTAATGAACTCTTATCACTTGTTTTTATTTCTTTTCCAAATTTTGCATTAAGCCCAGCAAACTCACTTAATAAATTAGTACTTATTTTAGTTTCTTTATCTGTATCAAAATCAGTAACAGTTAGATCATTTAAACCAATCATGGGAGTAAAGGATGCTTTAAATCCATTATTTTCATAAACACTTTTTAAACCTAATGCAAAGTTATCTCCTCCTAAGAACTCACCATTGTCAAAGTCTCCATCTTGTCTTGTATAACCAAGAAAAATATTATTTCTAATATCTCCTAAAATAAAAGGACTTAACTGACCAACAACACCTGACATTTCTCCCTTATAGGTTCCATCTCTCTTCTGTGTGCTATGAAATATTTTAAAGAATTTATCTTCTGGTGCATGCCAATTAATATAATTTACAGCATCAAATAAACCACGTAGCTTAGTTAAAACATTTTCGCTTCTATATTTTGCATTTTCATCATCTATCTCAAGATCTTCACCAAGTATTGTAAGAACTCCATCTCCAAGAGTAGTATCACCCTCACCACTATCCAAGTTTTCACTTGTAATTGAGTAAGTATCATTTCCCGTGAGGTTATTTACAATTGTAAGATTGTCCTTATTGTAAATTGTTACTGTAGTATCTCTTTTAATATCAGGTCCTAAAACTAACTGTACAGTTGTATCATTTAATTCAATTCCATTGTTAAAGCTTCCTTCTCCACTAATTTTGATTGTAGTTGTAGCTGTACCGGAAGCATCATCGGCAACTAAAATATCTTTAGCGGTACCATGGCCAGAAATTGTTCCTGAATTAGTTATGGTTGCCGTAGTTGCATCGTTTGTATAAATTGCGGGCCTGTCATCTCCAATAGTTTCTATCGTTCCAGAGTTTGTAATAGTTACAGCTCCTGATGAACCTCCAGCACAAATTGCGCAAAGCGCCTCCACATTACTTTGATTGACTCCTATTCCTCGCATTCGAATTGTTCCAGAATTTGTTATATTTGTTACAGCGCTGCTAGTTCCCCAATTAACAATTGTGCCGTGTGTCTTAGAAATTATACTTCCTGCATTAGTAAGTGTGAATGTACCGCTGACATCTTTGTAACCTATAGCGCAACACCCTCCTGTTGTCTGTATTGTACCGGTACTTTTATTGTCTATAGTTGGACTAACTCCTGATCTAAGATAAATTGTGTGATGACTGCTACTTTGTATTGTTCCGTGATTTGTTATTTTTAAATTTTCATCGGATTGCCCATTAAGCGCTACTGCACCAGATCTACTTAAACTCACGCCTTCATTAACTGTTAACTCATCATTGTCTGAACAATCGAGTTGGCTAGTTGAGTCCGAGCTTAAAGTGGTATCGCATGGTCCTGCCCAAGCAGAACTACTATAAAAAAACAGAAATCCTATTATCAATAATACTTTTTTCACATGATAAATATCGCATTAGGTTGTTATTTAATCAACAAAGTGATTTGGGCTGATTTTAGTGGTTAAATAACTATCTAATAAAATTTAAAAAACACTTTTAAATCCAAAATTTAATCCATAGGTTTCTTGATTTTCTGTTGTTTTTTTAGCTGAAGCCTTGATGAATAAGTTCGTATTATTTAAAAAAGAGTAATTAGCATTTAGAGCAAATTTAGCGAAAGCATCTTCTTGAACTCCACCATTAAAGGTAAGATCTTGTCCCGCTATTGTATACTTCTGATTTTTTCCTAAAAACAAAGTTCTACCACCAAATCCAACTTCTGGATTAAATGAAAAATTTTTATTTAAATTTTTTTTCAAATCATAAGTAATATCAGCCATAAACTGACCGACTAGACGTGAGTTCCAAGTAACATCGTCAGACTCTATGTAATTAGGAAATCTTTCAAAACTAGTATCTAAATTAATTTTAATATTTCCATTTTGTATTTGAGAACCAATAATAGCTGAAAATGAATTATAATCCTTAATAATAGTTTCTTTTCCTGATGCTACTTGACTATTTAGTTGGGTACGATTGCTCTTATGCTTGTGATATCCAAAAACTGACTTCAAGCCAATTTTTTTATCTGTAAAAAAATTTAAATCCTCAAATACAAAACCGGTTTGAAAACTAGAAGTTGAAACATTAAGATTTAAATAATCTGATTTGTCAGATGAAAAACTAAAAATTTGATGTCCACTATATTTCTCATTATCAAAAGGAAAACCAATAACTGCATTATTTTTTAATGATGCAAATTTATCAATTGCGTTTCCATTATCGCGATCAGAATAAGATTTAGAAAAAAAACCAAATTCTTTATTTTTATTTCTCTTTTTATTGGAATAATCGAAAGCTTCATTAATATGATCTACTCTTAGTGTTGCATTTTCATCTGCAGTGGATTGAGAAAGTGCTGAAGATGATCTTGCTTTATTTCCACTGTAAACAACATCCCCGCATCCAGAGTTATCATTAATAGTCCAGTTATCATTCACTATCTTGAATTTGTAAGAAGAGCAAAGGTTTATATTTAAATTATTTCCTGTTGTATCATTGTTATCAATAAAACCTATTAATAAAGTTCCATCATAAAAATTGACGGTATTATTGTTTCCTTTAAAATATATAGAATGTCCCGAACTAAAATCTGCAGATTCAATTTTTCCATAATTGTTAATTGTTGAACTTGTTCCTATGTTAATCGTATCGTCAGCAGCTGTAATAGTGCCCCAGTTATTTATAGTTGCACTGGTAGAAAGATCACTTGCTGTAGTATTAATAGCACCCTTTGTTGCACTACTAGTATTATTAGGAGCAGAAATTGTTGCTCCACTATAGTTATTTATTATTGTATTAGTATCATCTCCTAAGTAAATAGTTTGTCCTTGACTGTCAGTATTTGTTATTGTTCCGTAGTTGTCAATTTTTGCATCAGTTGTTGTGTTAAATCTTATCGTATAACCAGCAGAAGAATTACCAAACGTTCCTTCATTGTACACATAAGCTCCCACACCATCGCTGTCACCATCCGTAACATTGTTTAAACGGATAACACTATTACCGCCACTATCAGATGTTATTAAGATTGAACCATAGTTATAAAATTTAAAATCCTCTTCAAAACCGCTCTTATTGACGAACATATTATCTTTGTTGTTAGTATCTTGTAGAATGGTACCATTATTTGTAACTGTTAACCCAGTTGCATGAAATCTAACACAGTTAGTAGCTTCACATGTTACAGTAACATCTGAAGAAATTGTTAAATCTTCTTCAATTTGTTTTACAGATTCGATAGTTGTGTCTTCGGAAATTGTTTCAGCATTTGTTTTCTCTGTAAATAAAATAAAAAAAAGTAGAAATGTTATAGGTAATATTCTTTTCATATATTTTTAATGGAAAATATACGCATCATCATAAAATATTACAGATAAAGTTATAGTTGTAATTGCGCTCATTATAGGTTGAAATAATATAAAAACTAAGAGATTAATTGACGTTGATATATTTTAGCGCTCATTACTACACTAAATCCAATCATTGTTGCAAGCATTGAAGAGCCACCATAAGACATAATAGGCAAAGGAGAACCAACGATAGGTAATAATCCTAAAACCATGCTCATGTTAACTGTAATATAAATGAAAATTGCAGAAGCAAAACTGTAGCAAAAAAGTTTTGCAAAAAAACTTCTAACGATTGATCCAATTCTTATAATTCTAAAAATCATAACGGCGTAGATTAGTAAAAGAATAACTGAACCAGTAAACCCATGTTCTTCTGCAAATAATGTAAATATAAAATCAGTATGTTTTTCGGGTAAAAATTCTAAGTAACTTTGTGTTCCTTTTAAAAAACCTTTCCCAGTTAAGCCACCTGAGCCTACACCAATTTTTGATTGTATAATTTGGTATCCTGCTCCTAAAGGATCTCTTTCAGGATTAAAAAAAGTTAAAACTCTTAATTTTTGATAAGGTTCTAAAAAAGAAATTATAAAAGGCATTGAAACAAAAAAAGCTAGCGAAGAATAAATGAAATATCTTATATTAAGTCCGGCAAGCCATAAAACAACAAGTCCGCTTAAAGCTATTAGAATAGCAGTTCCTAAATCAGGTTGGCTTGCCACTAAAACTATTGGCAATGCCAGTACTGCAAATGGAATTAATAAATTTGTAAAATTATTCACATTGCCGGCTTGCATTCGATGATAAAATTTTGCATAAAAAATTATTATTGCAATTTTCATTAATTCCGATGGTTGAAGGTTTATAAAATATAAATTTATCCATCTTTGAGATCCTGATGCGGTAATTCCATAGAAAGATGCCCATATCAAAAGACTCAAAATAATTACATAAAATAAATATCCTGTGGCATGCCAAAATTTGATATTAAGAAAAGATAAAAAAATCATCATAGTAAAAAAAACTATCAATCTTATGACGTGACTTTTGCTATGATATAATAGTTCACCTCCGTCAGTCGAATACATAGAAAATGCACTTATAATCCCTATTAAAATTATACAAATTAATAAAACGTAATCGAAAGATCTTATTTTTTGAAAAAAAGTTAGTTGATCGGTATATGAAGACTGTTGAAACATTTAAGTATTTATTAAATTTTGGTTTGTTATTTTTTCTCTTAATTCATGTCTATCTATAATTAATTTAAATAATTTTTTTGCAATAGGTGCGGCTGTCTTACTTCCAGATCCACCATGCTCAACAATGATACTAACTGCATATCTAGGGTTTTGATAAGGGCCATAAGCAATATAAAGAGCATGATCCCTCTCTTCATAAGGAATTTGACTTATATGTAAATCAAGCTCTCTTGCTTTTTCAGTAATTTTTTTTACCTGAGCTGTTCCTGTTTTGCCTGCAAATCGATATTTTGGATCATCTATTCTTGATCCATAAGAAGTGCCCATAACTTCATTGGTAGAAGCAAACATTGCCTCTAATACAAACTTAACATTTTCAGGATTTCTATAAAGTGGAAGGTATTTTTTACTTCCAATATTTAATAATTCCTCAACTTTTCTTATTGGCGAACTGTATTTTTTTTCTTTCCCTTTAAAAGCATTTTGGGCCATTTTATATTTAATATTTTCCAAACTTTCTTGATTTTTATCCACTGTTATTCTTGGATAAATTTTAAACCCTCCATTTGCTAGTTGCGCTGTCATTAAACATAATTGCAGAGGAGTAGTTTGAATATAACCTTGTCCAATACCTGTAATTAATGTTTCGCCCAAAACCCAACCCACTCCAAGATTATTTTTTTTCCATTCTGTACTAGGAACTAAGCCTTTTTTTTCATTGGCTAAAACGCCATTTAAAACTGTATTACCTAAACCAAATTTAAATGATGTTAAATTTAATCGATCAACACCCAACTTTCTTGCAGTCTCATAAAAATATATGTCGCACGATTGTTTTATTGCATTTCTTAGATTCATTGTCCCATGACCTTTTTCTTTCCAACAGTGATAAGTGTGTCCATACATTTCCATTTTTCCGTTGCAATGGACTTTTTGATTCGGCGAAATTACATCATTTTCTAAAGCTGATAATGCTACTAATGGTTTTATTGTTGATCCAGGAGAGTACAATCCAGATACAGTTTTGTTTATTAATGGTTTTAAAGGATCTTCTCTGATTTCTTTCCAATCTTTTGTACTTATTCCGTACAAAAATAAATTAGGGTCAAATGATGGTGAAGAGTGCATTGCAATTATTTCGCCAGTATAAATATCCATTACGCTGATTGATCCAGATTTTTCAGCTAATAATTCATTTGATAGTTTTTGCACTTCTGTGTCTAAGGTTAGTCTTATATTTTTTCCTTTTTGTCCTTCTTTGTGATCTAATTGATTTATTCTTTTGCCATAAGCATTTACTTCATATCTTTGTACTCCATTAGTTCCCAATAAATCATTTTCAAAAGTTTTTTCTAAACCTATTTTTCCTACTCTTAATCCTGGAACATGATTTTTTTTAATTGTTTCGTTTTTAATTAAATCATTTTCGCTAGCTTGAGCTACGTATCCTAATACATGAGTATAATTTTTCTTGAACGGGTAACTTCGTGCAACAGATAAAACAGGTTTGGCTCCAACTAATTCATGTAAATAAAAATTAATTTTAGAAAATTGATCCCAACTTAAATTTTCAGAAATAATTAAAGTTTCCCATGGTTTTTGACTATTTTTCTTTTTAATTATTTTCGAAAATTGTTTATCATCTATTTCTAAAATATCTTTAAGTCTAAGCATCAAATATTTAAAATTTTCAACTTGTTCTGGAACTACGTGTAATTGATAAACTTTTAAATTTCCTGCAATCACATTTCCAAAATAATCTAAAAACTGACCTCTAACAGGTGGTAATCTCCATTCTCTTAAACGGTTTTTATCTGAAAGAGTTAAATATTTTTTATTTTCATTTATTTGCAGTGAAAAAAGTCTTGTAACTATTCCAGTAAATACTACAACTTTTGCTGCTGAAATAATAAACATTCTTCTATTAATTGTATTTAATTTTCTAAAAG
Source organism: uncultured Pelagibacteraceae bacterium (assembly GCA_902608385.1). GTDB lineage: Bacteria > Pseudomonadota > Alphaproteobacteria > Pelagibacterales > Pelagibacteraceae > Pelagibacter. The sequence goes on along the minus strand of CACLNT010000007.1, from coordinate 38,904 downwards.
TTGAATCGCCACCCTCAAACATTTTGATTTCCAAAAACTAATTTTTCATATAATTCAAATAAATTTGCACAAATAACATAAAGTAAAAAAGTAAATATTAAATTCACTATTAAATCATTGTAATTTAGGTTGAATGAAAAAAATAAAACCAATATTGAATAGAGCATGGTGTTTACTACTAATATTGTTGCTAAAAAAAAAATCCAATCTTTAAATAAGCTTGTGTTTAAAGTAATATTTCTAAAATAGGCAGCTGAACCACAGATGAATAAGTAAACTAAACTGCTAATTCCCATTGGAAATCCTACAACTACATCATTTATTAATCCTGCAATAAAAATAAAACCATAACCTAAACTTTCAGGTTTCTTTAAGCTCCAGTAAAAAATTAAAACAAATGGAAAATTAAAAGAGAAATATTTAAGTTCTAAATAATTAAAATCAAACTCATTTAATACTGATATAAAAAGCAATAAAATTGGAGCATATCTTAATAATTTATTGCTGATTGTAATTTTTGAAAATTCAACCATTAATTACTCTCTTCTTTCTCAAATGATTTTACTTTAACAAATCGCAGTTGTGAAAAATCTGAAAAAAAATTAACTTTATTTGGTTCGTCTAATTGATTTTTTTTAATTTTGCCTATTGGTATTCCAGCTTTAAACAATCCTCCAGCGCCTGATGTGTAGACTGTATTCTTACCTTCGATTAAATAATTTTCTTTAAGATACTGTATAATTCCATCATTTTTACCTGTTCCTGAAAGAATTGATTGGAAACCACCAGGCTCAATAATAACTGGAATTTTGCTATTTAAATCAGATAATAACAAAACTCTTGAAGTTAAATAATTAACTTCAACTACTTTCCCAATTAAATAATTTTTGTCGAGAACTGCCATTCCAAGTTTTATATTATTTTTGCTTCCTTTATTGACTATTAAAGATCTTAAAAAGGGACTATTTTTATCTATTATAATTTTAGCAACTACTTCTTCAGATTCTGCAACATAATCATCAATTATTTTTTTTAATCTTTTGTTTTCCTCAATAATAAATTGATCAACCGTTTTTTCTGAATTTAGTTTTTCAATTTCAGATTTAATTTCGAAATAATCATTATAAATAACAAAATGACTTTGTATTTTTTGATAGGTTTTTTTTAAATAATTTTCAGGAACTGAAACAATAAATGATGAACGATAAACTGCTTCTCTAATTACAATTTTTACTTGGTTAATTGGTTCAAAATTTATTCTTCCCAAGAATAAAAATGCTAATGATAAAAAAATTAAAAAAATTAATGAAAATCTTTGTTTATTTCCTTTTTTTAAAAAAGCTGAACGGATAGCTATAACAAAATCATCTCTGCTAGCTGTATCCATAATATTCTAATATTCAGATAACATAGTAGAAAAAGTTTCTTCCTGATCCAATGCTTTTCCTGTGCCAATTGCAACACAAGTTAGAGGATCCTCGGCTATATGAACTGGAAGTCCTGTTTCTTTAGAAAATCTTCTATCTACATTTTTTAATAATGCTCCACCACCTGTTAAAGTTAAACCCATATCAACTAAATCTGCAGATAATTCTGGGGGTGTATTTTCCAATGCATCTTTTATGCCATCAACAATTTCTTTTAAAATACCGTTTAAAGCTTCAGATGAATCCTCTTCTGTAATATTAACTTCTTTGGGTGTTCCTGATCTTAAATCTCTACCTTTAACTGCATAAGTATTTGTATTTGTTGGAATGGCAGTTCCAATTTCTTTTTTAATTTTTTCTGAAGTGCTATCTCCAATCATCAAATTATATTCTTTTCTCATGTAATCAGCTAACGATTTATCCATTGCATCTCCTGCAACTCTAAGTGATTTAGAATAAACTACACCACCCAAAGACATAACAGCAATTTCAGTAGTTCCACCACCAATGTCAACAACCATTGAACCTGTTGCCTCTGATATTGGAAGACCAGCACCAATTGCTGCAGCAATTGGTTCTTCGATTAATTGAACTCTTCTAGCTCCTGCTGCAAGTGCACTGTCTTGAATAGCTTTTCTTTCAACTGGTGTCGATCCAGTTGGCACACAAATTAAAATCCTAGGGTTTGCAAAAGTGCTTCTTTTATGAACTTTTTTGATAAAATGTTTAATCATTTCTTCTGTAACAATGAAGTCAGCAATTACACCATCTCTTAAAGGTCTAATTGCGCTAATATTACCAGGAGTTCTTCCAAGCATTGTTTTTGCTTCATCTCCAACTGCAAGAACAGACTTTTTTCCTTTACTATCTAAAACAGCAACTACAGAAGGCTCATTTAATACGACGCCTTGTCCTTTTAAAACAACAAGTGTATTAGCCGTACCAAGGTCAATTGCCATATCTTGGCTCCAAATTTTGGTTATACTTTCAAACATTTTCTTCATCTATATTCCTTTCATTTTTTCATTTTTTAAATTCTTTTTTATTTCTGTGCTATCAGGTGCAAAATTTCTTTTTCTTTTTATAATCATTTTATTCAAAGCATTAATATACGCATTTGCTGATGCAACTAAAGTATCCGTGTCAGCCGCTTGACCGACTGTAGTTTTTCCTTCTTCTTCAATTCTCACACTCACGGTTGCTTGTGCGTCCGTTCCCTCTGTTACAGCATGTACTTGATAAAGTTGCAAAGTAACATCGTGCGGATATAATTTTTTAATAGATTTAAATATTGCATCAACAGGTCCATCACCTGTTTCGGAAGTATTTTTAATCTCTCCATAAACTTCTAAAGTCATTTCTGCTCTCTGAGGTTCGCCAGTTCCAGCAAAAACTTTTAATGATTTAAGAATAATAACATTGTCATCTTTAATTAAACTATCATCAACTAACGCAACAATATCCTCATCATAAATATGTTTTTTCTTATCTGCTAAAACTTTAAATTTTCCAAATGCTGTTTGAATAACATCATCAGTAACATCAACATAGCCTAGGCTAACTAATTTATCCTTAAATGCATGTCGTCCAGAATGCTTACCCATAACCAAAGAACTTTGTTTAACTCCTACACTTTCTGGTGTCATAATCTCATAAGTGTTTCTATTTTTAAGCATTCCATCTTGATGAATGCCTGCCTCATGAGCAAAAGCATTTTTTCCAACAATTGCTTTATTGAACTGAACAGGAAATCCTGTAGCATTTGAAACTACTTTTGAAGCTTTGCTTAGTAATTTTGTATTTATACCTGTTGAGTATGGCATTAAATCATTTCTAGTTTTCATAGCCATTACAACTTCTTCTAAAGCAGCATTGCCTGCTCTTTCTCCGATTCCATTAATTGTACATTCAATTTGTCTAGCTCCTGCTTGTACTCCAGCTAATGAATTTGCAACCGCTAAACCTAAATCATTATGACAGTGTGTAGATAAAATTGCTTTATCGATATTTGGAACTTTATTAAGTAAAGTTTGAATAATTTTTGTAAACTCGGATGGCACTGTATAACCAACAGTGTCTGGAATATTTATTGTTTTAGCCCCACACTTAATTGCAAGCTCAACAGTTTTACACATAAAATCCATATTAGTTCTTGTACCATCTTCACATGACCATTCTACATTATCGGTAAATTTTCTTGCATAAGTTACATGCTCTTTAACTGACTCATAAACTTGTTCTGGTGACATATTTAATTTGTGCTTCATATGAAGTGGACTTGTTGAAATAAAAGTATGAATTCTAAATCTTGGTGCATGTTTTAATGCTTCATAACATCTATCGATATCTTTTTTTGAATGTCTTGAAAGACCTGCGGGAATAGAATTTTTTAAAATTTTACTTATTTCAGTTACAGCTTCAAAATCACCTGGGGAAGCAATTGGAAATCCAGCTTCAATTATATCTATTCCAAGTTCATCAAAGACTCTTGCTATTTGGATTTTTTCTTCCAAACTCATTGAAGCGCCAGGCGATTGTTCGCCGTCACGCATAGTAGTGTCAAAAATATAAACTCTGTTTTTATCTGTCATTGCTGTAAATATTAATCTTGGACATCATACAATCTCCAAGGGAGATTGCAAAATAATTTAAGTATTTAAACCCAAAATTAGCAGTTTAATCTATTTCTTGTCGCTATCTATTAGCTTCTTCTTAGCAATCCACGGCATCAATGCTCTAAGTTCAGCTCCAACTTTTTCAACCGGATGTTCTGCTAGTTTTTCTCTAGTTTTCAAGAAGTTTTTTTGACCATTCTTACACTCATCCATCCATTGTTTAGTAAACTTGCCTGATTGAATATCGGTTAAAACTTCTTTCATTCTTTTTTTTGTTTCTTCTTTATTAATAATTTTTGGACCTGTAACATACTCTCCATACTCAGCTGTATTTGAAATGGAATAATTCATATTAGCAATTCCACCTTCGTAGATTAAATCAACAATTAATTTAACTTCATGAACAGTTTCAAAATATGCCATCTCTGGTTCATATCCGGCTTCTACTAATGTTTCATAGCCATTTTTTATTAATTCTACTAATCCACCACAAAGAACAGTTTGTTCACCAAATAAATCAGTTTCAACTTCATCTTTAAATGTAGTTTCTATTATTCCAGATCTTCCTCCGCCAATCGCAGATGCATATGACATAGCAAGCTCTCTAGCTTTTCCAGATCCATTTTGATGAACGGCAAATAGACATGGTACTCCACCACCTTTTTCAAACTCACTTCTAACTAAATGCCCTGGTCCTTTAGGGGCTACCATAAAAACATCTAAATCTTTTCTTGCTTTAATTAAATCATAGTGAATATTCAAACCATGTGCAAAAGCTATAGAAGTTCCTTCTCTAACTCTTTGTTCAATATGATTTTTATAAATTGTTGCTTGTAATTCATCGGGAGTTAAAATCATAACTACATCAGCCCATTCCGCAGCATCAGATAAATTCATAACTTTTAATCCTTTAGACTCTGCTTTTGCTTTACTTGAAGATCCATCTCTTAAAGCAACTACTACTTCCTTTACTCCACTGTCTTTTAAGTTAAGAGCATGAGCATGTCCTTGGCTTCCATAGCCAAAAATTGCTATCTTTTTATTTTTGATTAAATTGGCATCTGTATCTTTTTCATAAAACATTTTCATAGCTTTCTCCTAATAAATTATTTAAACACCTCTGAGCCTCTTGTCATTGCAACTGCTCCTGTTCTCGAAACACTCACTAGACCGAATTTTTTTAAACTTTTTGACATAACATCTATTTGTCTTCTTAAAGCGGTTATTTGTATCACGTATGATTTATTTGTCTTGTCCAATATAACTGGATTATACTTTTTACAAGCTTTTAAAGCCTTATCTTTTTTAGAATTATTTCCTACTACCTTAAATAAAGCCATTTCTTTAAAAATTACTTCTTTATCTTCTCTTTTAAAATCTGCTACTTTATGAACAGGAACAAGTTTTTTTAGTTGTAGTTTTATTTGATCTATAACTTGTGGTGTTCCTGTGGTTACAATTGTAATCCTAGAAATATTTAGTTTAGGATCTATTTCTGCTACTGCCAAAGACTCAATGTTATACCCACGACCAGAAAATAAGCCAACAACTCTTGCTAAAACTCCAGCTTCGTTATCAACCCACACAACAATAATATGTGTACCTAACTTTCCTTGTTTGCCTGGTGTGCTATAAGCTGATTTTGCTTTTGTCATTAAACTAAAGTTTTTCCTTTCTTGCTTATTTTTGTTTCTTTTCGATCTTTTTCTCCTAAAAGCATTTGATTATGTGGTTTTCCAGATGGTATCATTGGAAAACAATTCTCTTCTTTATCAACCATACAGTCAAAAATAACTGGTCTATCTGTGTTAATCATTTCAATAATCTTATCATCTAATTCATCAGGTGTTTTTGCTCTAATTCCAACGCATCCATATGCTTCTGCTAATTTTACAAAATCTGGTAGGGCTGCAGTATAACTTTCAGAATAATTTTTTTCATGAAGAAGTTCCTGCCATTGTCTAACCATACCCATATATTCATTATTCAAAATAAAAATTTTTATTGGTAAGCTGTATTGAACTGCAGTAGACATTTCTTGCATAGTCATTAAAACTGATGCTTCACCCGCAATATCAATAACAAGTTTATTTGGATGGGCTACTTGAACTCCAACAGCAGCTGGTAGACCGTATCCCATTGTGCCTAAACCACCTGATGTCATCCAACGATTAGGTTTATCAAACTTATAGTGCTGTGCTGCCCACATTTGATGCTGACCAACTTCTGTTGTTATATAAGTGTCTTTATTCTTTGTTAACTCATAAAGTCTTTGAACTGCATATTGTGGTTTTATAGTTTCATTGCTGTTAACAAAATCAAAAGAGTTAACAGATCTCCATTTTTGAATTTTTTCCCACCATTTAGAAATTTTTTCCTTGTTTGACTTTGCAAAACCAGGTTTTACTTTTTTTATAGTCTTGATTGTAGAAGTAATAACTTCTGCAACATCACCTATGATTGGCAAATCCACTTTAACATTTTTATTTATTGAAGATGGATCTATATCAATATGAACTTTTTTTGATTTAGGCGAAAATTCATCAATCTTTCCTGTTATTCGGTCATCAAATCTTGCGCCAATGTTTATCATTAAATCACAATCATGCATTGCGTTGTTTGCTTCGTATGATCCGTGCATACCAAGCATTCCTAAAAAATAACTATCCTCACCAGGATAAGATCCGAGTCCCTGTAATGTTGTTGTAATAGGAAAACCAGTTACGCTGACAAGCTCTCTTAAAAGTTCGCTTGCTTTTGGTCCTGAGTTTATTACACCTCCTCCAGTGTAAAAAATTGGCTTAGAGGCTTTGCTCATTAATTTTATTAATTCATTAATGTCTTTTTGAGAAAATTGATTATGAATTTTGCCATTAAGTTTTTTTTGTTTTTTAAGTTTTGTGTAACCTGTTTTTTGAAATTGAACATCCTTTGGAATATCAACCAGCACAGGTCCTGGTCTTCCTGTTGTTGCTACCTCAAAAGCTTTGTGAATAGTTTTTCCTAAATCTTTAATGTCTTTAACTAACCAATTATGTTTTGTACATGGTCTCGTTATTCCAGTCGTATCGCATTCTTGAAAAGCATCAGTTCCGATTAAATGTGTAGGAACTTGTCCTGAGATACAAACCAAAGGAATCGAATCCATAAATGCATCTGTTAATGCTGTAACAACATTTGTTGCACCTGGCCCTGAAGTAACAAATACTACTCCTGGTTTTCCCGAAGATCTTGCATAACCTTCCGCAGCATGGCCTGCGCCTTGCTCATGGCGAACTAAGATATGTTTTACAGAATTAAAATTTTTTAGCTCATCATAAATTGGTAGAACTGCTCCCCCTGGATAGCCAAAGACAAATTCTACTTCTTGGTCTTGTAAGCATTTAAATACAATTTCTGCGCCTGAATATAATTTTGACATTAAGGCAATCTATCGGACTTTATATTAATTGGTCAAGTTTAAGAGATGATTTATTTATTTTTTTTATTGTTGATGAAAGTTTCTTAGGCTCAATTTTAGTCCAATCAATCATCCTGCTTCTTGCCCATGTTGTCTGTCTCTTCGCATATTGTCGTGTTTTAATACTAATTAGCTCTTTAGCTTGTTTTAATTTAATCTGTTTATTCAAATATTTTGTTAATTCATCAATGCCAATGATTTTATTAATACTTTTCTCTTTTTTAATTCTTAGTTTGTTAAATTTAATAACTTCTCGAATTGCACCCTTTTTGATCATATTTGCAGTTCTTTTTTCGATTCTTTTGATCAATTCTGATCTTTCAGTACTCACATAAAATTTCATAAATACATCTTCATTAAAAATAGATTTAGTTTTATTAAACCAGTCATACATGGAAATTTTTGTATGAGTTTTAATTTCAAATGCTCTAATTGATCTTTGTGAATCGTTAGGATCAAATTTATTTTTTACTTTTGGATCTAATTTTAGAAGCTTTTGGTAAAATTTTTTCTGTCCATATTTTTTATGTAATGATCTTATTTTATTTCTTAATTTTTTTGGAATAATTGGTATTTTAACCAATCCATTTATTAAAGATTGAAAATATAAGCCTGTACCACCAACTACAATTGGAATTTTTTTTTTTCTTTTAATTTCTTTAATTTTATTAACAGCTAATTTTAACCAAATTCCAGTTGAAAAATTTTTATTTGCACTAATGTGTCCATAAAGATGATGTCTAATCTTTCTTTGTTCCGCTTTATTAGGTCTTGCAGTTAAAATTTTTAATTCTTTATAAATTTGCATACTATCTGCATTGATAATTTCTCCATCAATTTTTTTAGCAAGTTTTAATGCAAAATTTGATTTGCCGGATGCTGTTGGACCTGAAATTAAAATAATCTTGGACTGGTTGTCCATTATTAGTCTAGTTTAACACCAATATATCTTCTTTGGTTCTGATTATTGTAAATTGCAATAAGCATTGTTTTTTCATTAGACTGAAGAACATTTTCAGTTATTTTTTTAAAATCTTTAACCGATCTAATTTTTTTCTTTTGAGCTTCAATAATAATATTATTAATTTTTAAAAAATTAATTGGACTATCTTGCTGAATATTTGTTATTACCAAACCTGAGATGTCTTTTGGAAGATTTCTATCTTCAATATCCTTTTTGCTTAAAACTCTAACTGATATTTTTAAACTTTTAATTTCTGAAGTATTTGAATCTGTTTTTTCTTTTTTTTCTGCTTTAAAATCTTCTGATGTTTCTAGTCTTCCTAGTTTAATTTTTTTAGTTATTTCTTTTCCATTTCTCCAGACTTTTACTTTAACAGTTTTACCAACTTCCGTTTGGGCTACAATTCTTGGTAACTCTTTCATTTCTTTAATTAAGATACCATCAAATTCTAAAATAATATCTCCAGCTTTAATTCCTGCTTTATCTGATGGACTGTTTTTAGCAACACTTGCAATTAAAGCTCCTCGTGGTTTGTCTAATTTTTCTACATCAGCAATTTCTTTAGTGACAATTTGAATTCTTACTCCTAGCCATCCTCTTTTTGTTTCTCCAAATTCAATTAATTGACTAATAACTTTTTTTGCACTGTTAGATGGAATTGCAAATCCAATTCCAATTGAACCTTCTCTCCCTAAAATTGCAGTATTGATTCCAATTACATCTCCATTCATATCAAACAATGGTCCACCAGAGTTACCTTGATTTATTGATGCATCAGTTTGAATGTAATCTTCATATCTTGCTAAACCAATAGATCTATTTCTTGCTGAAATAATTCCTGCAGTGACCGTTCCTCCAAACCCAAAAGGATTTCCGATTGCTAAAACCCAGTCGCCAATTCTTGCTTTATCAGAATTTCCAAATTTAACAGGTATAAATTTATCTTTTGATTGTATTTCTAAAACTGCAAGATCAGATAAAGGGTCTGTACCAATTATTTTTGCTTTATATTCTTTTTCTCCATTAACTGTAACCATAATATCTTCTGCACCTTTAATGACATGATTATTTGTAATCACTATTCCTTTGGCATCAATTATAAATCCCGAACCTAAAGCACTAGCTTTTCTTTTTTGAGGAGTGCCAAATTCTTTAAACAAATCTTCAAACGGCGACCCTGGAGGAAATTCAAAAGGAAAAGGGTTAACATTAGTTACAATTGTTTGAGTTGTTGAAATGTTGACAACAGATGGCATTAATTTTTCTGCCAAATCTGCAAATGATTCTGGTGTATTTTTTGCATTAGCAAAAATAGAGAAATTAAATGCTAAAAAAGCTACAAATATTATTTTTATTTTTTTCATTTTAATTTTTAATTGACCAAATGATAATAAACCCAATAATGGCGAAAATTAACCCTCCTGTTCTTAATTGAGAATCTTTTATTATCTCCATCTTTTTTAACATATTTTTCATTTTTGATGGAAATAAGGCATATAAAATACCTTCAATAAAAAGAAAAAGACCAAACGCAATGATTAATTCTTTCATGGAGTTTTTGGATATGTTTAATTTTGGTTTAAAGCTTCTCCAAAAAATTTAAAAAATTCGCTATCTTCTGGTGACATTATGATTGATGTTTCGCCACCTATTAATGCTGTTTCATAAGCCTGCATTGATCTGTAAAATGCAAAAAATTCAGGATCTCGACCAAATGCTTCTGCAAAGATCTTGTTTCTCAATCCATCTCCCTCACCTTTCATAATTTCTGATTGTTTGTTAGCATTTGCTAAAATTACAGTAACTTCTTTATCTGCTGTTGAGGTAATTGTAACAGCCATTTCTGCTCCTCTTGCTCTAAATTCTTTTGCTTCTCTTTCCCTTTCGGTTTGCATTCTTCTATAAATTGCTTCACTATTTGCCTGTGGTAGATCTGCTCTTTTTATTCTTACATCAACAATCTTAATTCCAAATTTTTCTGCTTCATTGTTAACGCCTTCCTGAATTAAAGCCATTTGTTTATTTCTATCTTCTGATAAAAGCGTCTGTAGTCTTTGTGTTCCAAGAACACTTCTAATTCTTGAATTAATAATTGTTGCCAATCTTGATCTTGCAACTCTTTCGTTACCAACTGAAATATAAAATTTTAATGGATCAATAATTTTAAATCTTGCAAATGCATCTACAATTAATCTTTTTTGATCTGATGCAATTACTTCTTCAGGTGGTGCATCTAAATTTAAAATTCTTTTATCTAAAAATACTACGTTTTGAATGAATGGTAATTTAAAATTTAATCCAGGTTTTGTTATTATTTTTTTTGGGTCACCAAATTGCAGTACAATTGCTTGGTTAACTTCTTTTACAATAAAAATTGAAAAAAATGCTAGAACCGCAACTGCTACTATAATTGGAAGTATAAATTTATTTGCTTTCATTAGTTAGTTCCCGTTTGTAATTCTTTTAATGGAAGATATGGCACTACTCCTGATCCAGCATTTTTATCTATAATAATTTTATTAATATCAGCTAAAACTTTTTCCATAGTTTCAAGGTGCATACGTTTTTTAGTTACTACTTTCGCTTTTGAATACTCGTTATAAATGGATAAAAACCTACTAGCTTCACCCTCTGCTTTTGCAACAACTTCTTTTTTATATGCTTCTGCAGCTTGTAAAATTTTTTGCGCTTCACCTCTAGCTCTTGGGATAACATCGTTTGCATAAGCTTCTGCTTCATTTTTTGATCGTTCCATATCAGCTCTTGCAGCTTGTACATCTCTAAATGCGTCAATTACTTGATCTGGTGGATCAGCTTTTTGAGTTTGTACTTGTGTTATTTCAATTCCACTATTGTATTCATCTAATATTGCTTGAATAATTTCTTGAGTTTCAATTTCAATGCTCGCTCTACCTTCTGTCAAAATAGGTTGAATAGCGCTCTTAGCTATAACTTCTCTCATTGCAGTTTCTGCTGCTGCTTTAACTGTTCCTTGTGGGTCTTGAATTTTAAATAAAAATTTTCCAGCATCTTTAATTACCCAAAAAACAGAAAAGTCTATATTCACAATATTTTCATCACCAGTTAACATTAAACTTTCTTCTGGAACATCTGCTACACCTCCACCGGTTGAAAAACCACTATCTCTTTCAGATCTAAAGCCAATATCCATTCTGTTAACTTTTGTAACTTTTGGGGTTTGAACTGACTCTACTGGAAAAGGAATATGATAATTTAATCCAGGTTGAGTTGTTTTTACAAATTTTCCAAATCTTAAAACAACACCCTGTTCATCTGGTAAAACTCTATATAGTCCACTTGCCATCCAGATAAACGCTAAAACAATTAAACCTAAAATAATCGGTTTGCCCCCTGATGCACTTCCACCAGGTAAAAATTTTTTAATAGTATCTTGAATTTTGCTAATAATCTCATCAATGTCTGGCGGAGTTGGTCTTCTTCCTGAACCATTTCCTCCTCCTCCTCCTGGGGGCGAACCCCAAGGACTTCCACCTCTGCCTTTGAAATCATCAACCATGACAATCTATATAATGTCTTTACGAAGAAAAACAAGTTAAGATAAGTATATGCCAAAGGAAAAGCCCGAGCTAAGTGACGCTATGAAGAAAAAATTAGGTGGTAAAACCTTCATAAAAAACCCAATTCAAGGAACAAAATATACTATAGCTATATCAAGTGCAAAAGGAGGTGTTGGTAAATCTACATTTGCAACTAACTTAGCTTTAGCATTAAAAAAAGCTGGATGTAAAGTTGGTTTGCTAGATGCAGATATTTATGGCCCCTCAATTCCAAAAATGTTTGATATAAATGAAAAACCAAAAAGTGACGGTCAAACTTTAAGTCCAATTATAAAATATGATATTCAATGTATGTCAATTGGTTTTCTTGCCGATCAACAAACACCAATGATTTGGCGCGGACCAATGGTAACTAGTGCAATTAAAACTTTTACACAAAAAGTTTCATGGAAAGATTTAGATTTTATCGTTGTTGATATGCCTCCAGGAACTGGTGACACACAATTAACTTTTTCACAAGAAATCAAAATGGACGGAGCAATAATAGTATCAACCCCTCAAGAAGTAGCTTTACTAGATGTAAAAAGAGGAATTAAAATGTTTGATAAACTTGGAGTTAAAATTTTAGGGTTAGTAGATAACATGAGTTACTTTATTGGTGATGATGGAAAGAAATATAATATTTTTGGTGAAGGTGGGGTTAAAAAAACTGCAGAAGATTTTAATAAAGAATTTTTAGGTGAAATTCCAATTAATCCAGAAGTTGGAAAATTTGGAGACCAAGGAAAACCAATTGTCGAAGCTAACCCTGATCATGAAATTTCAAGAATTTATTTAAAGTTTGCCAATAAAATTAAATCAACTTATCTTTAAGATTAAAAGCATTCATCAATTCATTCCACTCTCTTTTAGATAAATCTGAGTCTTCAGCATCGACTTTTTCACCTTTTATTAATTTTTGAATTATCAATTTTCCTTTTGCTGAAACTTCTGTTCCTCCAACTCTATAATCCATAAAAGCTTCATATGTAGTTGGTACCCATTTTTTTAAAGTATCCAACATGACATCTGCATATGCTCTTATTTCATATTGCGCATGACTATCGGCTCTTAATCTTAAAAAATTCATTAAGTTTAATAAATCTGTTTTCCAGTACCACTGTGTATATGTATTTAAAGTTAAATTCATTCTTGCCAATTCCCTTGCTAAGCCTTTTTTATTTTCATCTATTGTTGTTCCGTCAAATCGCTCATTAAGCATCATTTCATAATCATTATAAGTTTTTTCGGCATCTTGTTTTAATAAATCTAAAACCTCTTTAGCTTGATTACCTTCAAGTACTTCTCCTCTTCCTTGTCTGTTGCTTTTAGATTGAGCTGCAAGATTTTCTGAGGAAGGTAAATAAAATTCTTTATCTAAAATAGAATATCTTGCTGAATATTCATTTACATTTGCAGTTCTATGTCTGATCCATTGACGAGCAATAAATATTGGAAGCTTTACATGATATTTTATTTCACACATCTCAAAAGGAGTGCTGTGCCAATGACGCATCAAATATTTTATTAAACCGCTATCTGTAGATACTTTCTTAGTTCCTTTTCCATAAGAAACTCTTGCCGATTGAACGATGGATGTGTCATCTCCCATGTAATCAATTACTCTAATAAAACCATGATCAAGTACAGGCATTGCCTCATAAAGGATTTTTTCAAGTTCTGGCGCTGTTACTCTTTTGGTCTCATTTTCTTGAGATTGTTGATCTTTTATTTCTTGTGCCTGCTCTTTAGTTAATTTCATGATTTATTTATTGAATCTATAGTTTTAGATTTTATATTATTAATGTTGGTTTTCCAACTTAGTTTCATCTTCATTTGACTGCAATAATTTAACACAAATTCATTATCAAATTTAGTAAATTGGGTTAAAAATGAATTAAATAATGAAGCATGCAAGAGTTGATTTGTCTTTTCAATATATTCTTTAGAATTTTCTTCATTGCATAAAAAATAAATTCTATTTTCTCTTTTAAATAGACTTTTATATCTATCTTTAAATAAAAAAAGCTCTGAAAAAAAACAAGTAAATATTAGAAAAAACACCAAAATTACATTTTTTTTTCTAAATTGATTTAATGCTAATGATACTAAAATTATAAAAAAAGGATAAAGATAAAAATCGTATCTAAGACCATATCTAAAAGCAAATGAAAATGTTGTGACAGATATACCAACTAACAGTAAAAATAATAAAATTAATATATTTGTATTATTATTATTTAAAATAAAAAATAAAATTAAAAAAGATGAAATCAAAATAAACTTAAATCCAAACAAATCAGTAATACTGGTTGGATTGCCTCCAATATCAATTGTATATTTTTGATCGGGCAACCTTTGAACATTATAAAAACTGTCTTTAATTAATGCATGGAAGTTAACTACTGTTTCTTTTAAATCATATTCTTTTATTGCACTAGGATCATATAGTTGTGAAGCATATTGTGACATAAAGTGAATAGGATTTATTAACAATAAAATATTTGTTTTGTTGAATTTAATAAGATTAATTAAATCTAATAATAAAAATAATAATAAGCAAAATACAAAACCAATTATAATTGTAAAAATTGTGGAGGTTATTTCACAAAAATTTATATATTTTTTTTTGGATAAAAATATAAGAAGCAATGAGTAAAAAAAAATGGATAAAGTAATAAGAATTACATCAATATAATGAGGTAGAGATATTATAGGATCAACATAGTCAATTAATAATGGTACTGCAAAAAAAAATTCAAAAATTAAATATCCTATAAAAATTATAAATAATATAGACAAACTCACTTGATAGTATTTTTTATCATTAATTAAATAATTTTTATTAATTTCACACTCAAAGTATTTAAATAAAAAAGGTAAAATTAAAAAAAAAACAAATATTAAAAAAATAACTTGAATTTTTGCTAACATCGCCAAACAAAAGAAAAATCCAGATAATAAACAATTGTATAATTTTTTTTTATTGTTAATAAATTTAAGCAAGAAGTAAAAAGCTGTTAATGCTAACAATATTGATAAAATTTCTGATCTAACTAAAAAAAGTAGTTCATAAGCACCAGAAAATAATAAAATACTTGATAAAGATAAGATACAAATTTCCCTCCTTATTCTTAATAGTTCCAAAATTTTAATAAAAACAAAAATTAAAAAACAAAAATAAATGCTATTAAGTATTCTTGCTATAAAAAACAAATTTTGTAAGTTTTTATCTATATCTTTTGATAATAAAATTTCCTGAATTGTAAAATTATCAAAAAAAAATGAAAATATTTTAAAAATAAATCCTAAAAAAAAAAAAGTTGTAAATGCTGGATGATCTACATATTCTTGCTCGAAACCTGAGGCTATTAACAAAGAATTATATATCACATAAATATCCTGATCTGTTATGGTGCTCCAATGCTGAGTTGTAGCTTGAAAAGTGCTTAGTGATAAAAAATATAAAGAATAAAAAGTTAATATTATTTTATTACGATCTTTTGTTATATTCATTTTATATATTTAAAAAATATTTTAAAAAAGGATTGAATCAAATCTACCAATCTTTATATTATATCATGTTGGTTTTCCAACTACGACGATAAACGAATTTCGTAATAAGCATTGCGGACGTGGGGGCAGTACCCACCACCTCCACCATTTTCAACTTGCGGGGGTGAACCAGAATCGACGAGTGTCTAAAAGTTGTTCTTTCGTTCGGTATTGTTCCGCCGTAATGGGCTAATTATAAATGCTAACGAAAGTTACGCACTTGCTGCTTAATTAACTTTGTTAATTAGGTAAACGGGGTTTGGGGCACCTGGCAACAGAACGCCCCTAAAAAAAATTTTAATGAATAAACAACATTCACATATTGATAAAGTTGGTTGGCAATTTGACAACACTTACACAAAATTGCCAGATAGTATGTTTTCAAAGTTGGGTCCAACACCAGTAAAGGCACCCAAGGTTGTTATTTTTAATCATGCTTTGTCAAAAGAAATGAGATTAGATTTTTCCAATACAAGCAATGAAGATCTGGCTTTAACTTTTTCAGGAAATTTATTACCAAAAGGATCAAATACAATTGCACAGGCTTATGCAGGTCATCAATTCGGACACTTTACTATGCTGGGTGATGGACGAGCAATTGTTGTTGGTGAACATATTTCAAAAAATAATAAACGTTTTGATATTCAATTTAAAGGATCTGGTAAAACTCCTTATTCAAGAAATGGCGATGGAAGAGCTGCTTTAGGACCAATGTTAAGAGAATATATTATTAGTGAAGCTATGCATAATCTTGGAATTCCAACAACAAGAAGTTTAGCTGTTGTTAAAACTGGAGAAACTGTAATGCGTGAAACTCCTTTGCAAGGTGCAGTATTAACTCGTGTCGCTTCAAGTCATATTCGTGTTGGAACATTTCAGTTCACTATTATTTCTAAAGATAAAAATGACTTAAAAACTTTTTTTGATTATACTATTGAACGTCACTATCCACATATTAAAAATTCCAAAAATCCAGCAATTGAATTGCTAAAAATTGTTACAGAAAAACAAATCCTACTAATTACTGATTGGATGAGAGTCGGTTTTATTCATGGAGTGATGAATACTGATAACATGACTATATCAGGTGAAACAATTGATTATGGACCTTGTGCTTTCATGGATGCATACGATCCAGAAACTGTATTTAGTTCAATAGATCACCATGGACGTTATGCTTATTTTAATCAGCCTAGTATTGCTAGATGGAATTTAGAAAGATTTGCGGAATCTCTAATTCCTTTAATTGATGACAATAAAGATAAAGCAATTGAAATGGCAACTGAAGTTATAAACACTTTTGCTGAAAAATATAAAAAAAGTTGGTTTGAAATGATGCATAAAAAATTAGGTTTATTAGGAGATAACTCAAAAGATGAATATTTAATTATAGATTTGTTATCATGGATGCATCAAAACAAAGCTGATTATACAAATACTTTTTGTTTTTTAATGAATGAAAATATTCAAGAAAATAAAATTTACCAAAATCAAGGGTTTGTTAGTTGGAAACAACAATGGCAGGAACGCTTGAAACTACACAACAATTCTCAAGAAAAATCTTTAAAATTAATGCGTTCAGTAAACCCTCTCGTTATTGCTCGAAATCACAAAGTGGAAGAAGTTCTAAAAGAGGCCAATAATGGAGATCTAAATCCTTTTAATGATTTTCTCAAAGTTTTGGAAAAACCTTACGAAAAACAAACCAAAACCAGTAATTATCAGTTCCCAGTCCTATCTGAAAAAAAATACCAGACTTTTTGTGGCACTTAATTCTATCTGCGTCAGATTAAATTAATGACAACTTCACTTCAAGTTGGTAAATTATTTTACAACAATGCAAAGTTCACAAAAAAACACTTTAAGCGATATTTATAAAAAAATATCATCTGTTGTCCCTGAAATTGAATGGAAAGTTCACGCACCATTAATAGAAAAAATTAATAAATTAAAAAAAGATAAAAATGCAGTTATACTTGCTCACAATTATCAAACTCCAGAAATTTATCATGGTGTCGCTGATATTTCTGCAGACTCTCTTGCTTTGGCTGTAGAAGCATCAAAAACAACGGCCGATATAATTGTTCTTTGTGGAGTACACTTTATGGCAGAAACTGCAAAATTAATGAATCCTGAAAAAAAAGTTTTAATACCAGACATGAGTGCCG
The DNA here is from genome assembly GCA_902608385.1 of uncultured Pelagibacteraceae bacterium. Lineage (GTDB taxonomy): Bacteria > Pseudomonadota > Alphaproteobacteria > Pelagibacterales > Pelagibacteraceae > Pelagibacter. The sequence goes on along the minus strand of CACLNT010000007.1, from coordinate 21,137 downwards.
GATGTTCTTTAGCATCATCGATAACAGGAGAAGATGTTAGAATGCTTAAAGAAAAATATCCAGGAGTGCCTGTGGTCTCTTATGTAAATACATCGGCGGAAGTCAAAGCTGAAACGGATATATGCTGTACGTCTGCAAACGCGGTAAAAGTAGTCGAGTCGCTTGGTGTCGAGAAGGTAATTTTTCTTCCAGACTACTATTTAGCAAATTATGTTCAAAAAAATACGAAAGTTAAAATCATATCATGGCAAGGCACTTGTATTGTTCATGAAAAATTTACAGCAAAAGAAATTGAAGATATTAGAAAAGAAAACCCAGATATAAAAATTATTGCTCATCCGGAGTGTCCTCCTGATGTTATAAGTGCGTCCGATTTTGCTGGCTCTACATCAAATATGTCAGAATATGTAAAAAAAAACCAACCAAAAAAAGTATTGTTGGTAACTGAATGTACCATGAGTGATAATGTTCAAATAGAAAATCCAAATGTCAAATTCATAAAACCATGCAATCTTTGTCCATATATGAATAAAATTACTCTTCAAAAAATCTACGACTGCTTAAAAAATGAAAGTAACGAAATTAAAATTAGTCACAATATTGCTGCAATGGCAAGAAAATCTGTTCAAAGAATGACTACGATTGGCAGATAACATCAGTGTCAAAAATAATTTTAAGCAATAACTTTATAAGAAATACTTGCAAACTAGCATTAAATGAAGATCTCTATCCTTCTGGTGATATCACGTCAAATCTTATAAAAAACAATATAACAAAAAGAGCAAGATTAGTTTCTAATCAGAACGGAGTTATTGCTGGATTAAAGTTTGCTATTCAAACTTTTAAACTGATAGATAAAAAAATTAAAATTCAATTGAAAAAAAAAGAAGGTTCTGTAATTAGAAAAGGAGATTTAATAGCAATCATAGAAGGAAATATAAAAAATATTTTAATAGGTGAAAGAGTTGCATTAAATTTTCTTTCTCATATTTCTGGAATAGCCACTACAACAAATCAATTTGTAAAAAAAGCCGGAAAAAAATGTAAAATTTGCTGCACCAGAAAAACAATCCCAAATTTTAGAGTAATTCAAAAATATGCTGTTAAATTGGGTGGAGGGATAAATCATAGATTCAACCTTAGTGATGAATATTTAATTAAAGATAACCATATAGCAAGCTCAGATATAAAAAATTTAATTTCATTAGCAATTAAGAATAAAAAAGGTAGAAAAATTACAGTTGAAGTAGATAATCTCAATCAATTAAAAAAAATCTTGGATTTAAAATTTAACGCTATTCTTTTTGACAACATGAGCATTAAAAACCTTAAAGTTGGAGTTAAATTAGCTAAAAAATATTACACAACTGAAGCCTCTGGAAACATTAATTTAAAATCTATTAAAAAAATAGCTGCAACAGGCGTTGATAGAATTTCTATCGGAAGCATAACGCATAGTGTTCCTGCTATAGATTTAAAATTAGAAATTTAATTTTTTCCATTAATTTGAGCTTGTGCGGCAGCAAGCCTCGCAACTGGAACTCTATATGGCGAACAAGATACATAGTCTAAACCTGTTTTGGCACAAAAATATATACTTTTTGGATCACCACCATGTTCTCCACATATACCTAATTTAATTTTTTTATTCTGTTTTCTTCCTTTAATTGCAGCTATTTCTATTAATTCGCCAACAACTTTATCAATTGAAATAAATGGATCAATTTCAAAAATTTTATTCTCAATATAATCATTTAAAAATTTTCCCGAATCGTCTCTGCTTATACCAAATGTTGTTTGCGTTAAATCATTTGTTCCAAAACTAAAAAAATCTGCGTGTTTTGCGATATCTTTTGCTTTTAATGCTGCTCTTGGCAGTTCAATCATTGTTCCAACTAAATAATTAATTTTTACTTTATTTTTTTTTTGTGTTTCATTGGCAACTCGAGTTACTAAATCTTTCATAATTTTAATTTCAGCTTCTGTTGAAACTAATGGAATCATTATTTCTGGAATTATTGATTTATATTTCTTTTTTTTACATTCAATTAGTGCTTCAAAAATTGCCCTACATTGCATTTCGTATATTTCAGGAAAAGAAATTCCCAATCTGCACCCTCTATGACCAAGCATAGGATTGTGCTCGTGTAATTCGTCGATTCTAGACTGAACTTCTTTAACTGATAATTTTAGAGAACTTGATACGTCTTGAATTTCGCTTTCGTTTTTAGGTAAAAATTCATGAAGAGGTGGATCAAGAAGTCTTACTGTAACAGGTAAACCGTTCATTATTTTAAATATTTCTACAAAGTCTTTTTTTTGATGCGGTAAAAGTTTTGCTAAAGCTTTATCTCTATCTTCTTTTGTTTTTGACAAAATCATTTCTCTAACTGATAAAATTCTCTCCTCATCAAAAAACATGTGTTCTGTTCTGCATAAACCTATGCCTTCTGCTCCAAAATCCCTTGCAGTTTTTGTATCCAAAGGTGTTTCGGAATTTGTTCTTACTTTTAATTTTCTAAAATTGTCTACCCATTCCATTAATTTAGAAAAATTTCCTGATATTTCAGGTTTAACTGTTGGAACTTCTCCTAAAATAATTCTACCTGTTGAACCATCAATTGTAATTACATCACCTTCTTTAACCTCTAAATTTTTTGTTTTAAAATTTTTATTTCCATAATTAATATCAATTTCACTAGAGCCTGAAACGCATGGTCTTCCCATGCCTCTTGCAACAACAGCGGCATGACTTGTCATCCCACCTCTTGCTGTTAAAATTCCTTTTGCTGCATGCATGCCATGAATATCTTCTGGAGATGTTTCAACTCTTACTAAAATAGTATCTTGCATCATTCCATTAAGTCTTTCTGCTTCATTAGATGAGAAAACAACTTTTCCACTTACTGCTCCAGGAGATGCAGGTAAACCTTTAGCAATTACTTTAATATAACTTTTTTTATCAAGTGTTGGATGAAGTAAAGTATCTAATAAATTTGGATCTATCCTTAATATCGCTTCTTTTTTTGAAATTAATTTCTCCTTAACCATATCTACTGCAATTTTCACAGAAGATTTAGCAGTTCTTTTTCCAGATCGAGTCTGCAACATCCAAAGTTTGTTGTTCTCTATCGTAAATTCAACATCTTGCATGTCCTTGTAATGTCTTTCTAAAATAAGTAAATTTTTTTTTAATTGTTTAAAGAGTTTTGGCATAAACTCTTCCATTGATTTTTCTTTTGTCTTACTATTGATCCGTGACTTTTTAGCAATGTGTTGAGGTGTTCTTGTTCCTGCTACGACATCCTCTCCTTGAGCATTAACTAAATATTCACCATAAATTTCATTTGTACCATCAGATGGATTTCTTGTAAAAACTACTCCAGTTGCACTGTCATTTCCCATGTTTCCAAAAACCATAGACTGAACATTAACTGCGGTTCCCCATTCTGAAGGAATTTGATTTAATTTTCTATAAACTTTAGCCCTATTGCTTTCCCAAGATAAAAATACTGCACTAATAGAGCCAAATAATTGATCAAAGACATTTTGAGGAAATTGTTTATTTGTTTTTTCTTTAACTATTCTTTTAAAATCATTTATTAATCCATCCCAGTCATTTTCATCTAGTTGGGTATCTAATAAAACTCCCTTGGTAAGTTTATAATTTTCAATTAACTCTTCAAAGTGATAACTTTTAATACCCATAACTACATTGCTATACATTTGAATAAATCTTCTATAACTATCTTTCGCAAACCTCATGTTAGAAGTTTTATTGGCTAAAGCTAAAACAGTTTTATCATTAAGACCAAGATTTAAAATTGTATCCATCATGCCAGGCATTGAAACTCTTGCGCCCGATCTAACGGAAACTAAAAGTGGGCTTTGCAAATCGCCAAACTTTTTACCAGTCTCTTTTTCAATAAATTTAAGCTCTTTTTTAATATCTTTAACTATTTTTGAGTTTAGTTTTTTTTTATTTTTATAAAATAAATCACATACTTTTGTAGAAATTGTAAATCCAGGAGGAACAGAAAGACCTATTTTTCCCATCTCAGTAAGATTAGAGCCTTTTCCCCCTAAAAAAATTTTAGGATTTTTAAAATTTTTAGATTCTTTTGATTTAAAATTAAAAACTAATTTTTTCATTATATGCTCTCAATTTTTGAAAATATTATGTAATTATCAAAAGTTTTACACAACATATTTAAAAGTTCCAGTCGATTTTTTTTAATTGTTTTATCCTCGTCATTTACTTTAACATTGTCAAAAAACTCGTAAATAATTTTTTTTGACTCTGCTAAATTTTTTAGAGTCTGTTCAAAATTTTCATCCTTGTTTATGCTTGTAAAATATTTCCTTAATTCGTGTATTTTTTTATATAAATTTTTTTCATATTCATTTTTAAAAAGCACAGTGTCTACAGAATTAGAAATCTCTAACTCTTTGTAATTTGATTCATGTTTCAAAATATTTGATGCTCTCTTATAGCTTGAAATAATGTTGTTTCCAATTTCCTTGTTTATTAATTTATTCAATACAGTAGATTTTTTATATATTTTTGTTATTTGATTAATGTCAAAAGAATTTAAACTGGCATCAATAATATCCGTTCGTATGTTTTTTTCTTTCATATAATATTTTAAACGTTCCAATAAAAAATCTGCTAATTCTTTTTCAACTAATTTGTTTGTAAATTTAAAAGATTGCTCTTCATAAAGCTTTATTGAATAGTTTATTAAATCTTTTATTTTAAAATTTTTATTATTTTCAATTAACAATCTGATTATTCCAAGAGCTACTCTTCTTAATGCATAAGGATCTTTTGAGCTTGTTGGTTTTTGATCAATTCCAAAAAATCCAACTAACGTATCTAACTTATCTGATAAAGCTAATGCAATACTGAATGGTTTTTTGGGTGTATAACTATCTAAGCCAACTGGCAAGTAATGTTCTCTAACTGCTAAAGAAATATCTTTATCAAACCCTTGCGCTTCTGCAAAATGTCCTCCCATAATTCCTTGCAGTTCAGGAAACTCTCCAACTAAATCAGAAGTTAAATCAACTTTACAAATAGAGCTTGATATTTCAACTTTTTCCTTGCTTATCAATAATTCGTCAGAAATAACTCCTCCAAGTTTTCTAATTCTTTGAGTTTTATCAAAATATGAACCGAGTCCTTTAAAATAATTCACCATTTTTAGTTTTGTAATTTGTTTAACTAAATTTTGTGCTTTATTTTTTTCCCAAAAAAATTGAGCATCACTTAATCTTGCTTCAACAACTCTTTCATTTCCAGATTTAATAAAACCTTTTGAGTCTTTATTATTTGCCACAACTATGAATTGATTGGTAATATTTCCTTTTTTATCAAACGTATGAAAATATTTTTGGTGATGCTTCATCGTAATAATTAATATTTCTTTTGGTATATTCAAAAATTTTTGATCAAATTTACAAATTAAAATATTTGGATACTCAACTAAATTAGTAACGACATCTAAAAGTTTATTATCAATTTCAAGAAAAAGGTTTTTTACTTTGGTATTTTTTATAAGTCTTTTTTCAATAAATTGTTTTCTTAAATTTTGATCAATAATAATTCCTAATTTTTTAAAATATTTATTATAAGATTTAAAATTCTTAAAAGTTTTCTTTTTGTCTTCAAATTCTTTGTCAAGATATGTTGAATTGGAGCTTTTCAGATGATGATAATTGAATTCTAAGGTTTTATTATCAAATATTGCTAATATTGATTTTAATGGTCTTCCCCAACTAAGATCGAAATTGCCCCATTTCATTGATTTTTTCCAGGATATTTTATCAATTATTTGTGGAATATTTTTTTCTAATAAATCAAATGTATTAGTTTTTTCTTCTGGTTTTTTATAAAAATAAAATTCTCCTTTATCTGTTTTTTTATTAAAAATTTTTTCTTGCGTTATATTGTTAGATCTTAAAAAACCTTCTAAAGCTTTTTCTGGAGCATTAATATTAGGGCCTCTTATTTCTTCTGATTTTTTAATTACTTCTTTATTTAATCTATTAAATAAAATTAAAACTCTATTTGGCGTGGAAAAAGAAAAATTTTTTTCAGAAAAAACAATGTTTTCTTTTTCAAAAAAATCTTTGAAATTTTGCAAAAGTATTTCTCTAGTATTTTTTTGCAAATTTACAGGAATTTCTTCACTGAAAAGTTCTAAAAAAAACTCTGACATTATTTTGTTTGGCTTTTTAACCAAATTTCGCCTGCACCTTTTGTGATATCTCTTATTCTTGATATGTATTCTGTTCTTTGGGCTACACTGATTACTCCTCTTGCATCCAGTATATTAAAAACATGGCTAGCTTTTAAACATTGGTCATAAGCTGGTAAGGATAAATTTTTTTCTAATAAAGACTTACTTTCTTGTTCTAACATGTCAAATATTTTAAACAAATTATCTGTATTGGCATGTTCAAAATTATATGCTGAAAATTCTTTTTCGGCTTGATGGAATACATTTTTATATTTTACACCTTCATCATTCCAAGATAAATCAAATACATTTTTCTTTTGTTGTGTAAACATGCAAATTCTTTCAAGGCCATATGTGAGTTCTACAGAAACTGGTTTACATTCTAATCCAGCCATCTGTTGAAAATATGTAAATTGAGTTATTTCCATTCCATCACACCAAACTTCCCAGCCAAGGCCTGCTGCTCCTAAAGTTGGACTCTCCCAGTCATCTTCAACAAATCTTATGTCATGGTCTTTATGATTTATTCCTGTGACTTTCAAACTGTTTAAATATAATTTTTTTATATCTTTTGGTGAAGGTTTAATTAGAACTTGAAATTGATAGTAGTGTTGAAGTCTATTTGGGTTGTCGCCATATCTTCCATCAGTTGGTCTTCTTGATGGTTGAACATAAGCAGTTTTCCATGGATCTGGGCCCAATGACCTTAGTGTAGTAGCTGGATGAAAAGTTCCAGCTCCAATCTCCATGTCATAAGGTTGTAAAATAACACATCCTTGTTTGCTCCAATATTTTTGAAGATTCAATATTGTATCTTGAAATGTTTGAAATTTAGGTTTTTTAATTTTTTTTTTTTTAGAACCCATATCTTTGCCAGATAGATCTTTCTTCTAAAATATTTACAAGTTGGTCTATTTGATCGCCTGAAGATGAAAGTTTTTTGCTTAACCAACCTTTTGTCTTTTCAAATTTTTTAATTTCTACATTTTCTCCAAATTTTTCTCTTAAAATTTGATCAGCATTTCCAATTCCATCAACTAAACCTAGTTCTTTTGCTTTGGAACCTGACCAAAACTCACCTGAAAATAATTCAATCCCAGAATTTTTATTAAGTTTAGATCCTCTGCTATCTTCTACTACTTTTATAAAATCTTTGTGGAGATCTAATTGAATATTCTTAAGTCTTTCAATATCTTCACTTTTTTCTTCAAGGAATGGATCTAAAGTGCTCTTATTTTTCCCTGCTGTATGCACTCTTCTTTCTATGCCAAATTTTTTTATTAATTCTTTAAAACCAAATGAAGAATAAATTACTCCTATTGATCCAATGATTGAACTGGAATTTGCATATATTTCGTCACCAGCACAAGCGATTAAATATCCTCCTGATGCTGCTACATCTTCAGCAAATACTAATACTTTTTTTTTATTCTTTTTTGCTAATTGCCTAATAAATTTGTAAATTAAATGTGATTGCACTGGTGAGCCGCCAGGGGAATTAATTGTTACAGCTATTGCGCTTGCTTTTTTCAAAGAAAATGCTTTTTTTATAGTTTCTTCTTGTCCAGAAAAATCAATACCCTGTTTAAATTTACCAACATTTCCAATTACACCGTTAAGCCTCAAATGGGAGATAATTTTTTTCTTTTTAAAAAATGAAAACATTAGTAATCCTTATAGAATTTTTGATTTAATATAAAGTCTACTTATAGTTGAAGATTAAGGTGCGTCAATTGATAAGTAATAAATTCCACTTAATTATATAAACTTAAATTTATGGGAACAGTAATTCAGCTTAAAAATCGAATAAACAATTCTTATTTTGATCTTAAAAGTTCTGTAGAAGAAAAATTAGTTTTAGTTGAAGAAAAAATTAAAACTAAACTGAATAGCGAAGTTAGTTTGGTGCAGAAAATGACTGATTACCATATTCAAACTGGAGGAAAAAGATTGAGGGCTCTATTAACTCTTGGCTCTGCAAAATTATGTGGTTACTTGAAAGGTGGTCAAGATATAAACTTGGCAGCTTGCGTTGAATTAATACATGCTGCAACTTTATTGCACGACGATGTAATAGATTTTAGCAATTTTAGAAGAGGAAAAAAAACAACAAATTCAATTTGGGGAAATCAATCTTCAATTTTAGTTGGTGATTATTTGCTAAGTCGTTGTTTTGAAATGATGGTTGAAAATGGAAACTTAGAAATATTAAAATTATTATCTTCAACATCTTCAATAATTGCACAAGGAGAAGTTCTTCAATTACAACACAAAGGTGAAATTGATATGCTTGAAGAAACTTACTTAAAAATAATTTCTACAAAAACAGCAGCTCTTTTTTCAGCATCTACTAAAGTAGGAGCTATTTTAGCAAACAAAAAAAATAAAGAAAAAGATGCTTTAGAATTTTATGGAAAAAATTTAGGACTTACTTTTCAAATCGCAGATGATACCTTGGATTACAATTCTGAAATAAAAATTTTTGGCAAAGAAGTAGGTAATGATTTTTATGAAGGTAAAATTACTTTACCCATAATTTTATTATTTCAAAAAACTAACAGTATAGAAAAACAAAATTTAAAAAATATTTTCAAAAAAAACAAAAGAACTAAAAATGATTTAGAATTTACATTAGGATTGATTTTTAAATACAATATAATTAACGAATGTTATAAAAAAGCAGAACACTTTATTAATCTTGCTTCAAATTCATTAAGTATATTTCCAATCTCTGATGAAAAAAAAGTTTTGGAAAACTTAACTACTTTTAGCTTAGAAAGATCTTTTTAAGGGTTAAGTAATTTTTTTTCCCAATTATTTGATTCTTTGTAATATCTTAATCTTTCATGAATTCTGTTTTGACCACTTAACCAAAACTCGATCATTTTTGGTTCTAAAGACCATCCAGACCAATTTTCTGGTCTTGGTACATTTTTTGTTTCAGGATAAGTTTTTTTAAATGCATCTACTCTTTTTAAGAGTTCATTTCTATTTTGTAAAATTTTAGATTGTTCAGATGCCCATGCACCTATTTTACTACCGTAATCTCTACTGCTAAAATATTTATCAGCTATCTCATCTTTTACTTTATTGATAGATCCAAAAACTCTAACTTGACGCTGCAAACTTTTCCAATGAAAACACATTTCAGCTTTTGGATTACTTTCTATATCTAGGCTTTTTTGACTGTCCAGGTTTGTATAAAAAGTAAAACCATCCTGGCCAAAATCTTTTAGTAAAACGATTCTTACTGAAGGTATTCCATTTTTATCTGCTGTTGCCAAAGAAAGAGCATTGGGATCATTTGGCTCAGTTTTTTTTGCCTCGTCCATCCACGTTTTAAACAATTGAATCGGATCATTTAGATCTAAAAAACAACTATTAAGGTCTAACGAGTTTTTTTGATTCATAATTTTAACAAAATAATCTATATAATATAATTAATGTCATTTAACACTTTTGGAAAGATATTTCGTTTCACAACTTGGGGAGAGTCTCATGGGCCAGCAATAGGCTGCATAGTAGACGGATGTCCGCCCAATATAAGTATAAAAGAACAAGATATACAATTCGACTTAAATAGAAGAAAACCTGGACAATCAAAATTTACCAGTCAACGTAAAGAAGATGATAAAGTTCAAATTCTTTCTGGAATATTTGAAGGTAAGACAACTGGAACTCCTATTTCTTTAATAATTTATAATAAAGATATGAGGTCAAGAGACTATGAAACAATTAAAAATAAATTTAGACCTGGGCACGCAGATTTTACATATCTTAAAAAATATGGAATTAGAGATTATCGTGGTGGTGGCAGACAATCAGCTAGAGAAACGGCAAGTAGAGTCGCCGCAGGCGCTATAGCAAAAAAAGTTCTAGAAAATAAAATTGGGAAAAAATTTAAAGTTATTGGCGCTGTAACTCAATTAGGAATTCTTGGATGTGATACAAAAAAATGGGATGACAAAGAAATCAAAAAAAATTCATTCTTTTGTCCAGATAAATCAATAGTAAAACTATGGGAAAAATATTTATTAAACATAAGAAAATCAGGTTCATCTTGTGGAGCAATAGTTGAGGTAAGAGCTAGAGGAGTACCAGTTGGTTTAGGTGCACCTATTTATTCCAAATTAGATATGGATATAGCTTCAGCTATGATGAGCATTAATGCTGTCAAAGGCGTTAACATTGGATCTGGCATAAATTCTGCTCAATTGAATGGGGAACAAAATTCTGATGAGATTTTCCAAAAAGGAAAGAAAATAAAATTTAATTCAAATAACGCTGGTGGAATTCTTGGAGGAATTTCAACTGGTCAAGAAATCATAGTTTCTTTTGCAGTTAAACCTACTTCATCAATATTAAAAAGTAGAAAGACAATAGATAAATTTGGTAAAAATACATCAATATCAGTTAAAGGAAGACATGATCCTTGCGTTGGAATACGTGCTGTTCCAGTTGGTGAGGCTATGTTAAACTGTGTTTTGCTAGATCATTACCTAATGAATAAAGCACAATGTAGTTAAAAATTTATTTTTGTTTTTGTAAAATAATATTTGAATCAAGAGTGTCTAAAATTTTTTCTTCAATTGATCTTGAATCTAATCCAGCTATTTTGTACATTTCATCTTGTTTATCTTGATCAATAAATATATCAGGAAATATCATTGATCTAAATTTTAGATTTTTATCTAATAAATTTTTTTCTGATAAAAATTGAGTTACATGTGACCCAAATCCTCCTATAGAACCTTCTTCAATTGTAATAATTGCATCATGATCAGTTGCAAGTTGCCATATTAGATTTTCATCTAAAGGTTTAGCAAATCTTGCATCAACAACTGTAATATTTATACCTTTTTTTTTTAAATTTTCTGCTGCAATTAAACTTTCATATAGTCTTGCACCAAAACTTAAGATTGCTAATTTTTTTCCTTCTAAAATTATTTTTCCTTTGCCAATCTGTAATTTTTCATCAATTGACGGTAATTCTACTCCTATACCAGTCCCTCTGGGATATCTAAAAGCAGTTGGTCTATCATTAATGTCAACAGAGGTATTAATCATTCTAACAAGCTCAGCTTCATCGCTTGCAGCCATAACAACAAAGTTTGGTAGTGTAGATAAGTAAGTAATATCAAACGAACCAGCATGGGTAGGTCCATCTGCACCAACTAACCCTGCTCTATCAATCGCAAATCTAACTGGAAGGTTTTGAATTGCTACATCATGGACAACTTGATCATATGCTCTTTGCAAAAATGTTGAATAAATAGCTGCATAAGGCTTTAATCCTTGTGTGGCTAAACCTGCTGCAAAAGTAACAGCATGTTGTTCAGCTATCCCAACATCAAACATTCTTTTTGGAAATTTTTCTCCAAAAATATCTAATCCTGTTCCAGATGGCATTGCCGCTGTTATACCAATTATTTTGCTATCCCTTTCAGCATGTTTAATAAGAGTATTAGCAAACACTTTTGTATAAGCTGGAATATTAGTTTTAGATTTTTCTTGTATTCCCGTTTTAACATTAAATTTTGAAACTCCATGATAATGATCATTTGCCTCTTCGGCATATGAATAGCCTTTTCCTTTTTGAGTTTTTATATGAATCATAATTGGACCTTTGTGCTTTGAATTCTTTGCATTTTTCAAAATTGGTATCAAAGCATCTAAATCATGACCATTTATTGGTCCAATATAATGAAAGCCTAATGAGTTAAAAAGCGTTCCTCCGGTAACTGCCGATCTTAAAAAGTCTTCAGCCTTACCTGCTTTATCACTAAATTTTTTTGAAAAAAAAGAGATAATTAATTTTGAAATTTCTCTCAAGCTAAAATAAATTTTACCGGACAATAATTTTCCCAAATAAGATCTCATAGCGCCAACTGGTTTTGCAATTGACATGTCATTATCATTCAAAATAACAATCATTTTTGTATTTGAAGTCCCTGCATTATTCATTGCTTCATATGCCATTCCAGCACTAATTGCTCCATCTCCAATAACAGCAATTACATTGTCTGATTTGTTAGATAGTTTGTTGGCTACAGCTATTCCGAGTGCAGATGAGATTGATGTAGAACTATGAGCTGCTCCAAATGGATCGTACTCACTTTCAGATCTTTTAGTAAAACCAGACAAACCATTGCCTTGTCTTAAAGTTCTAATTTTATCTTTTCTTCCTGTTAAAATTTTGTGAGGATAAGTTTGATGTCCCACATCCCAGATCAACTTATCATTTGGTGTATTAAAAATATAATGTAATGCAACTGTAAGTTCAACAACACCAAGACCTGCTCCTAGGTGCCCGCCAGTCTCAGACACAACGCTAATTAATTCTTCTCTAACTTCATCTGCTAATTTTTTAAGTTCTGATAATGATAACTTTTTAATATCAGAAGGAAAATTTATATTTTTTAAATATTGATAATTTTTACTCATTTTTTTCTTTTTAAAATATAATTTAAAGTTTCATTAATATTTTTAGATTTTGATCCATATTTTTTTAAATTATTAATAATATTATTTTTAATTTTTTCGCCATATATAATAGTTTTTCTGTATCCTAGCAAACTAATAAGTGTCGCTTTACCTTGTTTGTTGTCTTTGTTTGTTTTTTTTCCAGCTTTTTTAGTTTTGCCTTTATAGTCAATTAAGTCATCTGAAATTTGAAAAAGCAAACCAATTTCTGCACCTATTTTTTCAAAAAGTTTTATATTATTTATATCTTTGTTTTTTATAATCGCTGGCACCATGCAGCAAAAGGAAAACAATTTTCCAGTCTTCTTTATTGCCATATCTACAATTTTTTTTTGAGAAATTTTTTTATTTTCAAAAGTTAAATCTAAGAATTGTCCTCCAGCAATACCTCTATGACCCGAACATTTGGATAACTGTTTAATTAAATTAACTTTTACATTGTCAGTCAAAATTAATTTTTTATCACTTAGAATTTCAAAAGCCATTGTCAAAAGAGAATTACCCGCCAATACTGCTGTTGACTCATTATATTTTACATGTGTTGACAGTTTTCCTCTTCTAAATCTATCATTATCCATACAAGGTAGATCATCATGAATTAAAGAATAAGCATGAATACATTCTATTGCGGCTCCAATTTTAATTAATATTTTATAATTTATATTAAATAATGATCCTATATCGATCAAAATCTTCGATCTAATTTTTTTTCCTCCAGGAAACAATCCATATCGCATCGGAGAAATTAAGTTTGTTTTTTTTTGTTTCTTAATAAAACTTTTTAAAAAAATATTAGTATCTAATGCAATTTTTTTAAGTTTTTTTTGCATTTTTTTTATTAGCTATATTATTAATTTTCTGTTTAGTGGTTTCATTTATATGTTTTGATTTTTTTTGAAATTTTTTTTCAATAATATTATTTAACTTAATTAATTTTTGATAATCATTTAATGAATTTTCAAGATTTTTTTCCTTTTCCAAGTTTTCAATAATTTGATTTATTTCTTCTTTTAATTCATCAAGACTTTGTGAATTATTATCGTCTGGTAAATTTTTATCTTTCATATAATAGTAAGTATTAATACATGAAATTTAATCATTCAAATATCAAAAAAAGTAAGTTTTTTCTGGACAAAGGGCACTGTGTAGCAATTCCAACTGAAACTGTTTATGGGCTTGCTGCAAGTGCTTATTCGAATAGAGCTGTTAAAAAAATATACAAATTAAAAAAAAGACCAAAATATAATCCTTCTATTGTGCACTACTCAAATTTAGAACAGCTAAAAAATGATTGTATCCTTAACAAAAATTTTTTTGTTCTTTATAAAAAATTTTGTCCTGGTCCAATTACTTTTATTCTTAAACTAAAAAAAAATAGTAAAATTTCTAAATATGTAACTAATAATAAAAAAACACTAGCAATAAGATTTCCAAAACATGCACTAGTTAGAAAACTTCTAAAAAAACTAAAATACCCACTTGCTGCTCCAAGCGCTAATATTTCTACGAAAATTAGCCCTGTCTCTAAAGAAGATGTTATTGATGAATTTGGAAAAAAAATTAAATTTATTCTTGATGGCGGTAGATCATCAATAGGTTTGGAATCGACTATAGTTAGTTTAATAAAAAAACCTCAAATTCTGAGATTAGGAGGGATTGAAATTAGCAAAATAAATAGAGCACTTAAAATTAACCTTAAATTTAATAAAAAAAGGAAAAAAATAATTACACCTGGCCAAGGAAAAACTCATTATTCACCTGGTATTCCAATTAGACTAAATATCAAAAGACCAAAACTAGATGAGGCATTTATTCTGATTAAAAAAAGAAAATCATCTGCTAAAAACTTTTATTATTTAAGTAAGAAAAAAAATCTGAAGGAAGCAGCAAAAAAACTATATAAAACACTAAGAATGATAAAGAAAGATAATTTTAAAAGTATTGCAGTAGAAAAAATTCCAAATATAGGGTTTGGTGAGGCAATCAACGATAGACTAATTAGAGCATCTAAATTTTAATGAATAACTTGGTAGAAGTAAAAAATCTAAAAAAAAAATATGGTTCAAAAGACGCTGTAAAGGGTATTTCATTTAACATAAAAGAAAATGAAATTTTAGGACTACTTGGCCCTAATGGTTCAGGAAAAACAACAACCATAGGAATGATGCTTGGTTTGCTAAAACCTTCAAATGGAGAAATATTAATAGATGGAAAAAAAATTGAGGAAAATAGAATAGAAACTCTTCAAAAAATAAATTTTATCTCACCTTATATTGAGCTGCCAAAAAAGCTTACGGTGAAACAAAACTTAATTGTGTACTGCAGATTATATAATGTTTTGGATATAAAAAGTAGAATCGAATACCTTGTTGAAAAACTAAGGTTAGAAGATTTATTAAATAGAGTAACAGGAGAACTTTCTTCAGGACAAAAAAATAGAGCCAGTTTAGCCAAGGCTTTGATAAATAATCCTACTGTTTTATTTTTAGATGAACCAACGGCTTCCCTTGATCCAGAAATTGGAGACTTTGTTAGAAGTTTTTTGGAAAATTATAAAAAAGAAAAAAAAATATCAATTTTGTTGGCATCACATAATATGTCCGAAGTAACAAGATTATGTAAAACAGTACTAATGATGAAAGATGGTATTATCATTGACAAAGGCCATCCGGAAGAATTGATTAAAAAGCATGGTAGAAAAAACTTAGAAGAAGTTTTTTTAAAACTTTCAAGGAGCAATGATGAGCTTTATTAGAATTTATGGTCTTTTTTTAAGACATTTTTATTTAATTACCAGGTCTTTTCCAAGAGTTTTAGATTTAATTTACTGGCCATCAATTCAAATAACTTTGTGGGGATTTATATCAAATTTTTTTGCAACCCATAGCACATATTACAATAATGCAGTTGGTGTAATTCTAACGTGTGCCATTCTTTATGATTTTCTTTTTAGAACAAGCATTGGTTTTAATATGTTATTTTTAGAGGAAATTTGGAGTAGAAACTTTACAAATTTATTCATTGCACCAATTAAGATAGGTGAAATAATTATCTCTTTAGTTATTACAGCTTTAATTAGAGCTTTGATTGGACTTATTCCGGCAATTATACTTACTTCTCCTCTTTTTGGAATATCTTTACTAGATCTTGGTGTACATTTGTTTTTGCTTTTTTTAAGTTTATACATATTTGGAATTACGCTTGGAATATTTGTTTCGGCAGGATTATTAAGATTTGGTCCTTCGTTTGAGAATATTGCTTGGTCAACTATGTTTCTACTAGCTCCTTTTGGTTGTATTTACTATCCAGTAGAAATTTTGCCCGAATTTTTTCAAAAAATAGCTTACTCGCTTCCTCTTGTATATATTTTTGAAGAAGCTAGAAATATCCTGATTAATCAGACTGTAAATTATGAAAATATAATGAATGCATTTTATTTTAATGGAATTTACTTGTTGCTAGCAATATCATTGTTTTACTACTCCTTCGGGCAAGCACGTAAAAAAGGAACGTTAATAAATATAGGTGAATAGTTGGTGCGCCCGGAAGGACTTGAACCCTCAACCTCCTGATCCGAAGTCAGGCGCTCTATCCAATTGAGCTACAAGCGCATATAATATTATTAATATAATTTATGAAAAAAAGCATTAAATTAATAGCTCAACCAGAAGATAATAATTTAAGAGTCGACGTATTTATTAATAAAAAAGAAAGTTCAATAAGCAGAACTAGAATTAAGAATTTAATTTTAAATAAAAAGTTACATTTAAATGACAAAGTAATTAAAAGTCCTTCTCATAAAGTATTAGACAAAGATAAAATAAATTTAGAAATTCCAGAGCCAAAAAAAACTTCGATTAAACCTTTTGATTTCAAATTAAATATTATTCATGAAGATGATGATTTGCTGATCATTGACAAACCAGCAGGTATAATTATGCATCCTGGAGCTGGAAATTACGATAACACAATTGTTAATGCTCTGATGCATTATTGTAAAGGCAGCTTATCGAATATTGGAGACGAACTGAGGCCAGGTATCGTTCACAGAATAGACAAAGATACTTCTGGTTTAATTGTTGTGGCAAAAAACAATGTAACACATGAAAATTTATCAAAACAATTTAATGAACATACTATACATAGAATTTATCAATTAATGGTTTGGGGTAAACTTCGCCCTCAATCAGGAAAGATTGAAACTTTAATAACTAGAAGTTCAAGAAATAGACAATTGATGGAAGTTGGAATTACAAAAGGAAAAAAAGCAATTACCAACTATAAAACTTTAGAAGTTTTTGAAAATGATAAAACGCCAACTTTAAGTTTAATTGAGTGCAAACTTGAAACTGGACGTACACATCAAATTAGAGTTCATATGAGTTATAAAGGAAATAATATCTTAGGAGATAGCAAATACAAAAAAAAAATTAAAAAATTAAAAAATATTGATCCTGATTTAGAAAGATCTTTATTAAAATTAAATAGACAATTTCTCCATGCTAAAACACTAGGATTTATCCATCCTAAATCAGGTAAAGAGTTAGAATTTTCCTCAATTTTGCCACAAGATCTTGAAAATATATTAAAAATGCTGAGAAACATTAACAAATAAACAATTGTAATAATAAAAAAATTTATTAAATAAGTATCTGCTTATGAGTACTGTAACAAACTATAATCTTCCTGCTCTTTCAAATGAAGGAGGTCTATCAGCTTATCTTGCTCAAATTAAAAAATTTCCAATGTTGGCTGCTGAAGAAGAATATATGCTGGCTAAAAACTGGAAAAACACAGGAAACATTAAATCTGCTGAAAAACTTGTAACAAGTCACTTAAGACTAGTTGCAAAAATTGCAATGGGCTATAAAGGATATGGTCTTCCTGTAAGTGAAATGATTTCAGAGGGAAATGTAGGGTTAATGCAAGCTGTTAAAAAATTTAAACCAGAAAAAGGTTTTAGACTAGCAACATATGCTATGTGGTGGATTAAAGCTTCTATACAAGAATATATTTTACGATCTTGGAGCTTGGTTAAAATTGGAACTACAACTGCACAAAAAAAATTATTTTTTAATCTTAAAAAAGTTAAAAACCAAATAGCACCAAAATCAGAAGGTGATTTAAGAGATGAACATGTAACAGAAATTGCTGATAAACTTTCTGTAAGCAAAGATGAAGTTGTTTCCATGAATAGAAGATTGTCTGGAAAAGAATTTTCTTTAAATGCTCCAATTGGTGAAGATGGAGATGAATGGCAAGATTGGCTTGTAGATAAAGAATTAGACCACGATTTAAAATTTGCCCAAAAAGAAGAAATGAAACAAAGAAAAGATTTATTATCAGATTCTATTAAAATTTTAAATGATAGAGAAAAAGAAATTCTTTACGCAAGAAGATTAAACGACGAACCAACCACACTTGAAGATCTAAGTAAAAAATACAAAATTAGCAGAGAGAGAATTAGGCAAATCGAAAACAAAGCATTTGAAAAGCTTCAAAAACATATGTTAAATTCTGCTAAATCAAAAAACCTTCTCCCAGCTAATTGATTGCAGCTAAAGATCGAACGGATTTTCAATAAGAATTGTATCTTCTCGCTCAGGGCTTGTAGAAATACTTGAGATTTTTGCTCCAATAAAATCTTCGACTGCAAATATATATTTTTTTGCATTCTCAGGTAGTGCATCGATATTTTTTATTCCACTAGTAGAAGATTTCCAACCTGGAAAGATTTTATAAGTAGGTTTAATTTTTTGTTGATCCTCAAATGCTGCGGGAAGATAATCAAGTGTTTCTCCATTTAATTCATATTTAACACACATTTTTATTTCATCTAATTCATCTAAAACATCTAATTTTGTTAATGCTATTCCATCAATTCCTGAAACTTTAATTGTTTGACGAACTAGCACACCATCAAACCAACCACATCTTCTCTTACGACTTGTAACAGTTCCAAATTCTTTTCCTCTTGTGCCAAGCAATTCTCCAATTTCATCTTTGAGTTCAGTTGGAAAAGGTCCTTCCCCAACTCTTGTTGTATAAGCTTTTGTAATTCCTAAAACATAATGAATAGAATTAGGACCACACCCTGAACCTGTTGCAGCGCTTGCGGCAACTGTATTTGAGGATGTTACAAATGGATAAGTTCCATGATCTACATCTAATAAAATACCTTGTGCACCTTCAAATAATATTTTCTTTTTTTTCTTTTTATATTCATCAATTTTAAGCCATACAGGTTTTGAAAACTTTAAAATTTCTGGTGCTATTTTTAATAAATCTTTTTTAAGTTGATTTTTTTCATAAATTTTTTTGCCTAAACCTTTTCTAATAGCATTATGGTGAAGTAATACTGTTTCCAATCTGTGATCTAAATTGCTTTCTGATCTTAAATCCATCACACGGATAGATCTTCTGCCAACTTTATCTTCATATGCCGGACCTATACCTCTACGTGTTGTTCCAATTTTTCCTTTGCCAGCTGCATCTTCTCTAATTTCATCCATCTCTCTATGAAATGGCAAAATTAAATTTGCAGATTCTGAAATAATAAAATTATCTTCATTTACATCAATGCCTTTAGATTTAATTTCTTTAATCTCTTCTAATAAAGCCCAAGGGTCGACCACAACACCATTGCCAATAATTGATATTTTGCCTTTTCTAACTATTCCCGATGGAAGTAATCTTAATTTGTAAGTAACTCCATCAATAACTAATGTATGACCGGCATTATGTCCTCCTTGAAAACGAATAACGATATCAGCTTGATTGGATAACCAATCAACAATTTTACCTTTACCCTCGTCTCCCCACTGTGAACCTACTACTACTACATTTTTCATTATCTAAATTTTTTATTTACTATAATTGAATTTAAATGGTTTATTGGACCATGACCTTTTCCATAATTAATTTTAGATCCTATGGCATTACTTACATACTTAATTCCTAGCTCACAAGATTTCTTTAATGGTTTTCCACACGAGAAAAATGTTGTTATAGCGCTTGATAAAGTACAACCTGTTCCATGGGTATTTTTAGTTGTAATTTTTTTATTTTTAAAAATCTTTATTTCGTTTTTATTTAAAAAAACATCATGAAGATTTCTAGTATTTAAGTGTCCTCCTTTTATCAGAACATTTCGAGCTCCAAGATTTAAAAAAATTTTTCCTGCATGAATCATATCATCAACACTTTTTATTTTAGTTTTTGTTAATATTTCAGCCTCAGGTATGTTTGGTGTAATTAAAATAACTTTTTTAATCAATTTATTTTTTAAAATTTGTATTGCTTTATTATTAATTAATTTTGCTCCACCTTTTGCAATCATCACTGGGTCTAAAATTATTTTTTTTGCTTTGATTTTATTTATTGCACCAATTACAGATTTTATAACGCTCGGTGAGTGCAACATTCCTATTTTTATCGCATCTGGTTTAATATCTTTACAGGTAAATATAATTTGTTTTTCAATTTCTTTTGAGTTAATTGAAACTATAGATTTAACGCCAGTGGTATTTTGAGATGTAATAGCTGTAATTGCAGTCATTGCATATGATCCCAATGATGTAATAGTTTTAATGTCCGCTTGAATGCCAGCTCCACCAGAAGAGTCTGATCCAGCAATTATTAATATTTTTGATTTTGGTTTCAATTTATCAAATAGACTTTTTAACTATTGTAATACACTTCTCAAGTAATTTCATGTTATTTGACTCTCCCATGATCCTAATTTTAGGTTCAGTGCCAGATTTTCTAACAAGCATTCTTCCCTGACCTTTAATCAATTTTTTTGCTTTATTGATTGCTTTTTTGCAACTTAAACTATTTATGATATTTTTATTCTTAACGACGACATTTTCTAGAATTTGTGGAATCTTTTCAAACATATTTAAAAATTTGCTTGCTTTTTTTCCTTTTCTTAGTGAAAATAAAATCTCTAAAGCAACTAACAAACCATCTCCTGTTGTTGTAAATTTTCCTAAAATAATATGTCCAGATTGTTCACCACCTAAATTAAAATTATTTTTTTGCATTTTTTCTTTAACATACCGATCTCCAACATTTGCTCTTAAGAATTTTATTTTGTTTTTTTTAAAAAATTTTTCTAAACCATAATTGGACATTAAAGTTCCAATTACGCCCCCTTTTAACATTTTTTTATTTTTCCATCTTTTTGCTAGTGCGGCTATTATTTGATCTCCATCTATAATTTTACCCTTCTCATCACACATTATTATTCGATCAGCATCACCATCTAAAGAAATGCCAAGATGTGCTCTATGTTTTTTTACTGCTAATTGAATTTTTTTTGGGAATGTTGACCCGCATTTTTCGTTAATATTCAGTCCATTTGGATTTACTCCAATTGAAACTACTTTGGCACCTAATGATTTAAGCAGA